>NZ_JADFCM010000008.1:0-682098 GCF_015234585.1 Pseudalkalibacillus hwajinpoensis | reverse complement strand
ACCTAACGATGAAAGAACGATCGATAGAATATCTAGCTTCGGATTCGTTTGCTCTGTCACGTTTTTCAAAATCAAATACGCAATAAAGAAGTCAATAATCACGATCGGCAGGATCACATAAAACAAACTTCTCCACGGGTATTGCTCCACAAGCCAGCCTGATAAAGTCGGCCCGATCGCTGGTGCAAAGGAAATCACAAGCCCAAACATCCCCATCGCTGTACCCCTTTTTTCAACAGGGAAAATTAAAAAGAGGATCGTTTGCATAAGCGGAATGATAATCCCGGCACCAGATGCCTGGATGATACGCCCTACCATCAAGAGTGGAAAGTTCGGGGCAACGGCGCAAATAGCTGTACCAACCGCAAATAGCCCCATCGCGGTTAAGAATAGTGTTCTTGTTGTAAATTTACCTATTAGAAAAGCTGTAATTGGAATCATCACGCCATTAACTAGCATGAAAATAGAGGTAAGCCACTGTGCTGTACTTGCCTCCAAGTCAAGATCGACCATGATATGTGGCAATGCCGTTGCAAGCAGCGTTTGATTTAGAATCGCTGCAAACGCACCTGATAATAGGACGATTAAGAGCGGTACTTTATTAAAAGAACCGATTGCTTCTGATGATTGTTTAGTGTCGTTCATGTTCTCCCTTCTTTCTCAATGATTCTCTATTTTCCTGATGTCCTTCAGGAAGGTGTTCGAAGTAGACCGGATTGAAGAAGTCTAAGCTCAGTCTGGTATTTTGCCATCGCATCTGGAATGGATAAGTTATTAGAGATACTGTGAATCAAATTATGAAACGTAACGGCTGTTAAAATCTGCATAATATGAAACACCTCTTTCCTACTTGAAACATTTAAGTTCTCATGATCAACAAGGTCATAAATGTCATCATAGCGATGGTTTGTTACATCCTCGGTTAAATACTGCGAGAACGTATTCTCAATCTTATAGTTCATATTAAGCAGTACATTTCGAATAAAGTCCCTCTGACCAGTATCCTCTGAATGCTCCAATGTAGATCTAAAGATCTCACTAATTGCTTTGAAGAGATCTCCTTCAAACTTCTTTAGATTGGCAATTAAATGTTCATGACGTTCTCTCGCATGTTCATTTAATAAATAAAAGAAAGCATCTTCCTTATCCTCAAAATATTGATAAAAGCTTCCCCTTGGTATACCCGCAGTTTTTAAGATATTTGAAATCGATGCATCATAGAGCGATACTCTAGAAAACTCTTTTTTTGCTGCATCAATTAGTATTTGCTTTTTCTCTTCTTTCAAATTAAAAAAGGTTGCTTTTGGCACATTGAATCACCTACCGCTAAAATTATGACACCGTGTCATATCGCCAAACCTACTATATGTGACACAGTGTCACATGTCAAGAAAAGAGCTCTCCTGCAATGAGTAGCACACTCTATTAAATGATAATGTTTGCTTTCAAAAAAAGAGTGGAAACTATTTTTTAGGAATAATGTTTTGCAAAGGTGGTTACTGTGATGAACAGAAACATTAGTAAGGGATGGATTTTTTTCTTCGGGGCTCTCGGAGGCTTACTGTACGGATATGACACAGGAGTTATTTCGGGTGCCTTATTATTTATTAAACAAGATATTCCACTATCCGACTTTCTACAAGGGGTTGTCGTTAGCTCATTATTAGGCGGTGCTATTGTAGGTGCAGGAATGAGTGGGTATGTATCTGATAGGTTTGGGCGCAGGCGGGTCGTTTTTGCAATCGCACTCATATACATGATTGGATCACTCGTCTTAGCTCTTTCTCCTAACGCAGTCGTTCTCATTATAGGCCGCATCATTCTTGGACTTGCTGTTGGTGGTTCAACAGCGATTGTACCTGTCTACTTATCAGAAATGGCTCCAACAAGGTCAAGGGGCGCACTAGCTTCGCTTAATCAGTTAATGATAACGATTGGAATTGTGCTCGCTTACCTCATTAACTATGCATTTGCACCAATTGAGGGATGGCGTTGGATGCTTGGTCTTGCTTCCGTTCCAGCGCTCGTATTAATGATCGGTGTTCTCTTTATGCCCGAAAGTCCTCGCTGGCTCATTAAGCGCAACCGTGAAGAAGAGGCAAGAAACGTGATGGCATTAACTCGAGAACAAAGTGAAATAGATGAAGAAATGAAGCAAATGAAAAAAATTGAGGAAACTGAAGAAAGCACGTGGGATGTACTTAAATCCAAATGGATACGCCCAATGCTTCTTGTCGGAAGCGGTATCGCCATCTTCCAGCAGCTTATTGGTATTAATGCGGTGATTTACTACGCACCAACCATTTTCACAAAAGCCGGACTTGGAGATTCAGCTTCTATCCTCGGAACGCTTGGAATAGGAATCATGAATGTGTTGATGACGCTTGTAGCCATCGCTACGATTGATAAGCTAGGTCGAAAAAAGCTGTTGCTACTAGGAAATATCGGGATGTCATTAAGCTTAATGATTCTTGCAACGATTCTCTTTACAGCAGAACTTACAACGACAATCGCCTGGCTAACCGTCGTCTTTCTTGGGCTCTTTATTATCTTTTTCTCCGCCACATGGGGGCCGGTTGTTTGGGTTATGCTACCAGAACTTTTCCCAAATAAAGCTCGAGGGGCTGCGACAGGATTTACAACACTTCTGCTATCAGCATCGAATTTAGTTGTTTCCTTATTCTTTCCTGTTCTACTCTCAGCGCTCGGAACAGCATGGGTATTCGTAATCTTTGCCATTATCGGTGTCCTTGCCTTTTTCTTTGTCATGAAATATGTACCAGAAACCAAAGGAAGAAGTCTTGAGGATATTGAAAATGACCTCCGAGGAAAAGCTTAAACTTAATACAAACAAAGAAAACCCGCTAATCCACATTGGATCAGCGGGTTTTCTTTGTTAGCAACGTCTCCGTTATATTCGCTCACCATTTTTAAGCTTTTTAATTAATTCAGTAAGATCAGATTTTTGAATACGCCAGTGACTGCCAATCTTAAACGCCGGGATTTTGCCATCCTGAACTAATTTATATGTGGTCATCTCACTAATTTGAAAATATTTCGCCACTTGAGAGATCGTCATAATATCATGATGCTCATTATCCTGACTCATGTTATCGCTCCTTATCAATCTATCACCCTATTCTAACAAAGTTCTTCCGCTTATGGACCCAAACTCTCTTAATACGATAACTCATTATAACAGGTTATATCAAATTAGGTTAAATTAGATTAAACGATAAACAAATCATCTGGTTTTAGTGTGCTACTAATAAATTATCAAAATTAAATGCATGCGAATTAAAGAGTAAATAAGAGTAAATCAAAGTTTTTACCGCATGATTTTCGCTTACATTCTTATTTCCATTTTCATAGATTCTGTGCTAAACTTCATCTTGTTGTAAACGGACCCGACTTCTATGAGAGTTAGGAGTCATCACAATACTAGATTTAGAAAGAGGTGCAACATTGAACTTATCTTCTATTAAACAAGATTGGTTTGGCAATGTAAAAAACGATACCCTCGCCGGAATCGTTGTCGCACTTGCCTTAATACCAGAAGCGATTGCCTTTTCCATTATCGCAGGCGTAGATCCGATGGTTGGACTATACGCGAGCTTTTGTATCGCCGTAGTGATTTCATTTGTTGGCGGTAGACCAGGAATGATTTCTGCAGCAACAGGAGCCATGGCGCTTCTAATGGTGACACTTGTAGCGGATCATGGACTACAATATTTACTTGCAGCAACGATCTTAACAGGTGTTATTCAATTCTTCCTTGGCGTGTTTAAGCTTGCTCGCTTTATGAAGTTTGTGCCCCGCTCCGTTATGATTGGGTTTGTGAACTCACTTGCGATTCTTATTTTCACGTCTCAACTGCCGCATTTCGTTGGTGAATCATGGCCAATGTACTTGATGGTAGCAGGTGCTCTCGCGATTATTTATATTGTCCCACGTTTCACGAAAGCTGTTCCATCACCACTCATTGCGATCATTGTGATTACAATTGTAGCGATTACCACTAGTAGCGGCGTTCGAACGGTTGGTGATATGGGTGAATTAACACAAGCATTACCATTGTTCTTAATCCCTAGTATTCCATTGAACTTTGAAACATTAGCAATTATTTTCCCTTATTCAATGGCTCTAGCGGTTGTTGGTTTACTTGAGACATTCTTAACAGCACAAATCGTTGATGACTTAACAGATACAGACAGCAATAAGAATAAAGAAGCAAAAGGCCAGGGGATGGCGAACGTTGTAGCCGGATTTTTCGGAGGAATGGCTGGTTGTGCGATGATTGGACAATCCGTTATTAACGTGAAATCAGGTGGACGTGGACGCTTATCTACTTTCGTTGCCGGCGTTTTCTTAATGATTCTGATCTTAGTATTAAACGATTTACTCGTTAAAATACCTATGGCAGCTCTAGTTGGCGTTATGATTATGGTATCAATCGGAACATTCGATTGGTCATCCATTAAAAATCTTCATAAAATGCCGCGATCTGACGCAGCCGTGATGGTCGTCACCGTCATAACTGTTGTCACAACGCATGACTTATCAAAAGGTGTTCTTGCCGGTGTTATTCTAAGTGCTTTATTCTTCGCTTCTAAGATTTCAAAAGTACGCGTAGAAGAAAAGATCGACGAATATGCTGAGAAAAAGATCTATCACATTCATGGTCAGCTGTTCTTTGCATCTGTTACTGACTTTGTGAATAGCTTTAATTATAAAGAAGAAGGCATTAAAACGGTCGAGATTGATTTATCAGATGCTCACGTCTGGGATGACTCAGGTGTTGGTGCCGTTGATAAGGCCATCATGAAATTCAGACAGAACGAGATCGATGTGAAAGTGACTGGTGTTAACCAGGAAAGTTCACAGCTTATCGACCGCTTAGCTGTTTATAATAAATAAGCGCAAGAAAAAAGCCACTGCTGTGGCTTTTTTCTATGTTATGCGTTCGTATAGATCATAACGAAATGTAAGACAGCACCTTCGCTGTGAAGATTTAAGTAACCATGCTTTTGATCCGCTCTAAACTTAATCGAATCATACGTATTTAATTCATACGTGTGTTCCTGAACTTGTACAGTTGCCCTTCCTTCCATTACCGTTACATATTCAATGACCCCCTCTTGATGAGCATCTGCGTAATACTCCCCCATAGGTTCTAAAAAGGCACGGTGCGTTTCAAGAGAGCCGTAGCCACTATCTGTAAACATGGGTTCTAACGTTAAAGCCTCATTCGAACTCAGTACTTTATTGCCCTCATTTTTCCTTGAAATGACGACTTCTTCCTTTTCTGCTAGTAGACTTGAGATCGGAATGGAAAGTCCATTCGCTATTTTCCATATTACCGTTAAAGAAGGATTCGCCTCTCCTCTCTCAATTTTACCTAACGTAAGCTTACTCACGTCTGTTAACGTTGCTAATTCCTGCAAGCTTATTTCACGTTTTTTCCGAATGCCTCTTAACGTCATACCAACCTGCTGAGCAAGCTTTTCTGCATCTGTTATCTTTTTTTCATTCACGAATAGATCCTCTCCATTATCTTTCTCTTGTACATTTCTACCACATCCTATAGTATATTATAATATACATAAAACATAATATACTATACTTAACAAAGGGCGTGTTTAAGTAATATGAGGGAAATTGCAATCGGTATTCTCGCCTCAATGTTTTTTGCAGTTACATTTATTTTGAATCGTTCTATGGAGTTAGCCGGAGGAAGCTGGATGTGGAGCTCCTCCCTCCGCTTCCTTTTCATGATTCCTTTTCTTCTATTAATTGTACTCGTTAGACGGAATATGAAACAAGTTTTTACTGAAATGCGAAGGAACCCTTTTCAGTGGTTACTCTGGAGTTTTGTTGGATTCGTTTTATTTTATGCCCCTTTAACCTATGCTGCAGCTTATGGCGCAGGGTGGCTTGTGGCAGGAACATGGCAAATGACGATCGTAGGTGGAATTATCGTTGCTCCTCTTTTTTACTCAACCGTTCAAACGTCTAATGGACCGATAAAAAAACGGCACCGCATTCAAACAAAAGCCCTCCTTATTTCCATCGTGATTCTTGCTGGTGTCATGTTAATTCAGTGGCAAAAAGCAAATGAAATGACTGTAAACGAAGTGATGATAGGCATTCTTCCTGTCCTTTTTGCAGCAATTGCTTATCCACTCGGAAACCGAAAGATGATGGAGCTTTGTGATGGACGACTCGATACCTTTCAACGAGTGTTAGGCATGACGCTTGGGAGCACTCCGTTCTGGATTATTTTAAGTGTTATCGCCTGGAATAAGGTTGGCATTCCTTCAGGAGAACAGCTCACTCAATCGCTGATCGTTGCCATCTGTTCAGGCGTTATTGCCACAACATTATTTTTCATCGCAACAGACCGCGTCAGACTTCACCAGGGAAAGCTTGCCTCTGTTGAAGCGACTCAGTCAACTCAGGTATTGTTTGTGATTGCTGGAGAGGGACTGCTTCTATCGAGCCCACTTCCTACTTACATCGCATGGGTTGGCATTGCCCTCATCATTGTCGGCATCGTTCTTCATAGCTTTAATGTTAAAAAGCTGAACGAATCCAGCCCTCCCGATCATCGACAAGTAGATCAACAGAAAACGGTATAGAAAAGCTTACGACTAAAATAAAATGACCAGTCATTTCCTAATGATTGGTCATTTTATGAAGTGTCATGTATCTTATCTCTTCAAACTCTATCCCTTTATGATCGTCTTAGGTAATTGCTTCCGAAAACTCATCATCACGATAAGCCCAACGACGCTAATAACATAAGCGCACATCTCCCATGCGAAACTTTCCAAATGAAGCAGACTAAACAGCAGTTGAGCTCCAAAAAGAATCAGCATTAAGACAAGACTTGATAACAAACCAATAAGAGAATTGAAGTTAGCAATTAAACCAATTATAATGATACCGCCTACAGTTAAAGCAACCGGTTGACTGAGAAACAACACGTCTCTGCCAAATTCTATGTGAAGAATCGTAACCCCTACGGTAAAGATCATCGGAACCATAACGATGCCATAAACAATCAGAAAGCTCTTTACACCTGTATGGAAAGAAGTCATCCGAAGGGCCCATATAAGAGCAACCAACCATACGATCGTTGAAATAGGATAACCGATGATTTCAATTAGTGAAAATGATGTATTCCCATCTATAAACTGTGATACTAAAAAGATACCAAAAACCCCTGCAATCATACGCGCAATTAATTTCCGATTATCATGTGGCGACTGATCCATCGAATCAATCAGTTCTTTTGCGTAAGCTTTCGGATCCTTTCCAAAGATATCTTTCGCTGTCTTTCCGTCGCGCTCCCCCTCCATCAAGTGATCTTCTGCTTCCATTAAGAAACTATCGATTTCCTCTTCACCTACTCCTTTCGTAATCAGATAAATACGCATATCTTGAATAAACTTCTCGTTTTCTTTCGTCATCTCCTCATTCACTCTCCTTGTTTAAAATCTGATTTACGGTTGTGCTTAAATGAATCCACCGCTTCTTAAAACCCTTCAATTCTTCTTCTCCCTTCTTCGTTAACGCGTAGTATTTTCGCTTCGGTCCTGCAGTTGATTTCTTTAATGTTGACTGTATGAGCTGATCTTTCTGTAAACGGATAAGGATCGGGTAAATCGTCCCTTCACTAAATGCTTCGAAGCCATAATCATCAAGCTTTGAGGCAAGCTCATATCCGTATACTTCTCCTTCACTAATAATGGATAAAATACAGCCATCAATGATTCCTTTTAACATTTGAGTTGTTTGCATGTGCTTCACCAATCTTTCCAACCTATAACCCTTGTTATACAAGAGTTATAGAAATCATTCAGCTACCTTGTAAAGCAAGGTATATATGTAGTATATGCTAAGCTATCTTGTATGACAAGAGTTATATTCATATTTTTCCAAAATAGAAGAAACGCCCCAGCAATGCTTAGGGGCGCTCGTTTTTTTAATGTAGCGTTACTTTCACAAGTTCAATCAAAACTTCTTCCGCAGAACGAACCGGTTCTCCCCCACCCTGCGCAAAGTCTTTCTTTCCTCCACCTTTTCCATTAATGAATGGAAGAACTTCTTTTAAACTAAGGTTCATATCATAAGATAAAGCTTCTCCTCTTCCACAAACGATTTGCAGCTTATCTTCTCCCTCACTTATGAAAAAGACGATCACATGTGGATCTTCTTTTAGCACCATCTTCGCTAGCTTTTGCAGTTCTTTCATTCCATGTTGTTTGGAAATCATCTGTACGACTTTTTGGTCATGAATGGTATCAGCACCATGAAGTAATTCCTTTGCTTCATAGGTAAGTAGTTTTTCATTTAGCTCTTCAATCGTTTTTTCATATTCTTTCGACTGAAGGAGCACTCGTTCTGCCGCTTCTACTAAATGTGATTGAGGAACGCTAAGAGCGTTCGTGAGTCCAAGCATGATACCCTGTTTCTCTCGAAGTTCATCAGTTACTCGCTCGCCACAGACAAAATGGACGCGCGTTTGTTTTTTTTGCTTTTCTATTTTTAAAATAGATATCGCCTGTACCTGGCCTGTCGAAGAAGGATGTGTCCCTCCGCATCCGCTATAGTCAACGTCTGGAATTATCACAAGACGAATGTCATCCGATACGGCTAGCTGCTTACGAAGGGTATAGTTCGCCAGCTCCTCTTCGCTTACCCACTTCGTTTCAATCGGCAAGTTCCGCTGAACAACGTTATTCGCAAATTTTTCAGCTGTTTTAACTTCTTCATCATCAAGAGCGGCAACGTTAAGATCGATCGTACAAACTTCCTGACCTAGATGAAAGCTCACCGTACTATATCCAAGTTGGTCTTCAAAAGCTGCCGAAAGAATGTGCTGTCCTGCATGCTGCTGCATGTGATCAAACCTGCGTGGCCAGTTGATATCACCGTGAATATGTTCTGCCTCAGGAAGCTTGCCGTCAACATAGTGACGAACTTCTCCTTCTACCTCTTCTACATCAAGAACCTGAACACCATTAAGCGTTCCACGATCATACGGCTGTCCCCCACCAGTTGGATAAAAAGCCGTTTGATCTAGAACAACGTAAGAGCGATTCGCTTCATCTGTGAACTGCTCCCACTTTTCAGCTGTAAATGTCTTAATGTATGGGTCTTCATAAAATAGCTTTGTCGTCATTGCATTTCACTTCTTTCTGTACTAGTAAATAAGTTACTATTGATTAGCTTATCATTTATCAGATTTGAGAGCCGCTGTATCAATCTCAAAAAAAAGTTATTTGAAATAGCGCGGAATGAATGAAGTTCTTGTAGAAAAATCGAATATAAGTTTAAACCTATTACCTAATCAGTTTTTGAAGTCCAGCATTCCGTTCTTGGCGCACTTCCTCCGAAGCGAGATCATATTTCTTCAATAGGTGAAACAGTTCGTTCAATGTTTCTTGTGTAATCGTTTGTTGTAAGAAGCGATATGTATCCTGCACAAGTTCATCTGGCATATAAGGTGACTGGTTCTCAAGCTTCGTCATAACGTCTCCGTACGAGTGATTGATTGTACATTTCCCCACTTGCCTTCACTCCTCTCTTCTTATTCTACTAGTTTAGCACGATTCATTCACACGGTAGTCCATTCAAGTAAAAAAGAACAGACGATTTGTCTGTTCTTTACTTTTATACAGCTTTATCTTTTGGCTTTTGTTCTTCTACCCCTCCAACTTCTTCTGAATCATCAAACTTCTCGAATTTCTTAGGATGACGAATGATTTTCATAAGAGAACCGAGAACGAATAGGGATAAGAAGAGAGCCGGAACACCACCGAGATTGGCTAACATTTTAATTCCATCAATATTCGCATAGCTGATCATGATCCATGCAACTAGCGTTACTGTAATCCCCCACACAACTTTTATGAGCACGCTTGGTTCAGGACTACTAGGTGTAATTCCCGTTGAAGAAATACCACCCATGGCTGCAAGGTTTGAATCAGCTGCAGTAACAAAGGATATAAAGACGATAAACACATAAATCGGAATCACAATTGCAGCAAGTGGTAGAGCATCAAATACCGCATAGAGAGCAGCCTCTGCACCTACTGTATTCATGATATTAGCAAGTCCAGCACCCGTCATCTCCATGTTAATTGCTGTTCCACTAAAGATCGTCATCCATAATCCTCCGAAAAATGCTGGTAAAACAAAATTGACGATAATCATGTGTTTCACTTTGTAGCCAAATGAAATTCTTCCAAGGAATAAAGCCGTAATCGCTGCCCACGAGAACCAGCTTGCCCAGTAGAACGTCGTCCACGATTGGGGCCAAGGATCTCCAGCAGATGCTCCCGTGAAGAGACTTTTGTTAAAGAAGTTCGTAAAATAATTTCCCGCCGATTCCGTCCCTAAATTTAATAAGTAAGAAGTTGGTCCCACGATAAACATAAAGATGATAATACCTATAAAAAGTCTCATATTGATATTGGAAAGAACTCGAATCCCTTTCATTAAACCTGTAGACGCTGAAATAATAAACGTCACCATTAACGCAATGGCAATCGCAGCCCATAAGGTTGGAGAACTTGCAATTCCACTAATATAGTTAACGCCACCGCCAAGGTTCAATAAACTCGTACCCATCGAAGCTGCCATCCCAAGAGCAAGAGTGTAAAGGCAAAGAGCATCAATCACATTCGCCCATTTATCCGAAATGCGATTACCGAATAGGGGAGCTAATGTTGAACTTAAGCTAAAAGGCTTCTTCATATTATAGTACGCAAAAGCAAAGACGATCGCTGGTAAGCAGTAAATCGCATATGGTGTAATCGTCCAATGCAAGTACATTGTAGAAAGTGAGAAGATGGCTGCTGCTGGACTATTCGGATCAATGCCAAGCGATTCTGGAGGTGCCGATACATGGTATAGTGGCTCAACAATTCCCCAAAACGTCAGACCTGCCGCAATCGTGGTCGTTAAGGTGATGGCAAACCACGTCATTGGTTTCAACATCGGCTTCGCTTTGGCTCCGCCAATGCGGATATTTCCTAGCGGTGAGAAATATACAGCAACACAGGCTACAACCATTAATAACCCTGCGATACTAAATAGCCAGCCAAGATTGGCAATCACCCAGTTGTTCATATTAGTTGCCGTCGAAATAAAGGCCTCTTTATTTGTAAAACTAACAATGGCAGCTGCAAGTAATAGAAGAAACGGTGGCCAGAAAACCGGATGCTTAAAACTTTTCATAACATGAACCCCTCCCATGAGATTATTCAATTAACCGTTACCGCAAGTAAAACTGCTGTTTCTTGACTGCATCCACCTTTTTTTGATATTTCTCTTTGGACGAGTCCGCATTGTAATCGAACGGCCTTATACACCTTAAATCAATTCTGTATAACGTTCTCCATTGATCACCGGTTCTCTTTGAAAATCAATCACAGATCGACCTACATTCACGCAGTTGCAATCATGAAATGAGTCAAAGGCCTGGTTGATTTCATCCAAGGAAACGCGATTAATCACAAGTTCATCAAGCATAAACTTACCATCGAGGTAAAGCTCAGCAATTTTAGGAAAATCACGATATGGCTGGGTATCTCCGTAGAAGCTTCCTTTGATCACTTTTCCAACTCGGTGAAAACCACCCGCAGGCAGACTAAGTGACATTTCAGGATGAAAGGCACCAACAACTACAATCGTTCCACCTTTACGAGTTGCATTCCAGGCGTTAGCGGTAGCAGCTGTATGTCCTGAGCAGTCGATCGCATAATGAACACCAAATCCGTTCGTTATCGCACGAATCATTTCAGGTGCATCCCCCTCGCTCACGTTCACAGTATGTGTAGCCCCGAATTGCTTCGCGATTTCAAGGTTCGCTGGCTTCATATCACAGGCAATGATTTTCGAAGCACCGGCGATTCTCGCACCTTGAATCGCATTCACTCCTACACCTCCGATGCCAAACACAGCAACGGTTGAACCCGGAGTTACTTTAGCGGCATTGACCGCTGCACCATATCCAGTGGCAACGCCACATCCAATCAGCGATGCTTGAGCCAGCGGCATCGCATCTGGTAATTTCACACAAGACATATCAGGAACGACGGCATATTCAGCAAATGTCGAAAGAAGAGAATTATGAAAAAGCGGAAGACCATCCTTACTAAGTCGAGAAGTTCCATCGAGAAGCGTACCGTTAAACATTGGGCCAAAGGCTGACTCACAAAGATGAATAGCACCAGTGACACAAAACTCACACGTCCCGCAGTAGGGAACCCAGCTTAGTGCTACTTTGTCACCAGGTTTAACCGTCTTGACGTTAGGACCTACCTCAACAACTGTACCAGCGCCTTCATGACCAAGAATGGTTGGGAACGGGGTCGATGGATCTTGTACGGCGTTGAGGTCACTATGACAAACCCCAGTCGCCGCAATTTTTACAAGGACTTCATTTGCTTTCGGTGAAGCTAACTCCACTTCTTGAATTTCAAGTGGTGCACCTAGACCCGTCATTACAGCCGCTTTCATTTTCATACTCTTTCCTCCGCTCTTTTAGTAAGCAACCCAGATTGCTTTTGTTTTTGTATACGATTGAAGCGAGTGCACGGCATATTCTTTGCCCCAACCACTTTGTTTCCAGCCTCCAAATGGACTAGCAAAGTCGTAGCAGCCATATTTGTTTACGAATACCATACCAGCTTCAAGCTTTTTCGCTACGCGATGCGCACGAGAGACATCATTCGTCCATAGACCAGCAGCAAGACCATAAATCGTATCATTCGCCATTCGAATAACCTCTTCTTCCGAATCGAATGGCAGGATGCAAAGGACAGGTCCAAATATCTCTTCCTGTGCAATCGTCATACCGTTTGTCACGTCAGCGAAAATAGTTGGCTTAATATAAAATCCATTCGCTTTCTCACCCTCAATATCACGCTCTCCTCCGGCGACAAGCCGTGCGCCTTCTTGTTTTCCACTTTCAATGTAATGAAGAATACTGTTCATATGAGCCTCTGAAACCTGTGGTCCCTGATCACTTTCAGGATCAAATGGATCACCACACTTGTATACGCTTGCATATTCACCGATTTTTTCAACTACCTCATCATAAACTGGGCGCTCCACAAAAAGTCGTGTTGGTGCAGAACACTTCTCGCCTTTATGGGTAAACAACCCATAGAATGAACGTCCAATCGCCCCTTCAAGATTTGGTGCGTCTGCAAAAATAATATTTGGTGACTTGCCTCCTAGCTCTAGTGTTACTGGCTTCAAGTTGGAATCCGCTGAATCATGAACGAGCTTTTTCCCAACTTCCGTGCTTCCTGTAAAGGAAATTTTATCAACGTCCAAATGCGTGCTAATGTAAGATCCAATCGAGCCTTTACCAAGAATTAAATTTAGAACGCCTGGCGGTAATAGCTTCGCTTCATGAATGATTTCAACAAGACGAATTGCTGAGTAAGATGTCGTACTAGAAGGCTTCAAAACAACCGTATTCCCCATCGCAAGCGCTGGCGATAGCTTCCATACGGCCATACCAATTGGAAAATTAAATGGAACAATTTGACCACAAACGCCGATAGGATCTCGCGTTGTATAGCTTAAGAAATTTCCTTCCACCGGATTGTTTTCTCCATAATACTTATCCGTCCATCCCGCGTAATATTGGAAGAGATCTGATGCTTCTTGAACATCATCGTTATAAGCTTCCGTATAAAGCTTTCCATTATCTAGAGACTCAAGCGTTGCTAACTCATCCTGGTGTTCAATAATAAGAGCACTAATCTCGCGTAGAATCCTTGCTCTTTCTTTTCGCGTTGTTTCTTTCCATGTGCCATGATCGAACGCCTCTCTAGCTGCCGAAACTGCTTGATCGACATCTTCTTTTTTGGCGCTATGGATTGAACCAGTTCGTTTTCCAGTCGCAGGATTAATGGATTCAATCGTTTCTCCGCTACTGCTTTCCACCCACCGTCCATTTATATAAAGCTTTTTTGGTTTCTCAAGCCAATGACTCGCCCACTCTAACTTTGGCTGCTTAATGCCTTCAAACTTCTTTTGAATGTTTTTCATATTAATATCCCCCATTTGCTTGTAGTTGAAGTAACCCATCTTTACCATCTGTTTTCATTGCGTTTGAGACAGCTTCATAACCAAAGCGTTCTTTTAAATCAACAACTAGCGGAATTGTGGTGTTTGCATAATCTCTGCACGTTGCTTCATTCACTCTTATTCCTTTTACACAACGTTCTTCGAAAACTGGCAGCACATTTGTCAACATTTGGATCGCATCTATTATCGCCATCCCGGCTACGCCTTCGAACACGTTAAGATCAAGCTCTCCATGTTCTAGTGCTGCCTGGACAGTACGATCACACCCAAGTACCTTGAAACAACATTGAATGAGCGTTTCAGGTATTACTGGATTTACTTTCCCAGGGAAGAACGATGAGCCCGCCTGTACTGCCGGTAGCGATAGTTCTCCAAAACCTGTTTCAGGACCAGAAGCGCGAATGCGTAGATCTTTTCCGAATTTAATCAAACCACTAGCTAGCTGCCTCAGCTCGTTTGATACATCTCCAAGGTCATCAAGATGCTGAGCTGCATCAAATAAATTGTCACGGTACATGACGTTCCGACTCGTCGTTTCCCTTAAATAATGCAAAATGTTTTTCCGGTATCCCTCAGACGCTCCAATCCCAGAACCGATAACCGTTCCTCCTAGATTAATGCGGTCCATTTGTTCTGTAGCTTTTTGTAGTGACTCCATGCGGCGATCAAGCAACGCCTCAACACCTGACATCGAATCTCCGAGCGGTACCCTCATTCCATCCTGTAAACAGGTGCGCGAAATGGTCATTACATCCGACCATTCATTCGCTTTTTCTCTTATGCTTTGTTGCAACGATTTCACAACAGCAAGGAGCTTCTCCAGTTGCCTTGCAATCGTAAGACGAATCGCCGTATGACAAACGTCCGAAGTGGATTGGGAAGCGTTCACATGATCATTGGGTTGCACTTCTTCGTAGCTACCAATCTCGTATCCAAGAATTTGATTCGCTCGATTCGATACAACTTCATTCACGTTCATGTTCGATCCAATACCACCTCCTCCGTGATATGGATCAACTGGAAAATGTTCTACGTGCTTTCCGCTAATAAGCTCATCACATGCTGTAACAATGGCATCCTGAATTCGCTTCGGTAGCACTCCCGCCTCACCATTTGCAAGCGTAGCAGCCTTTTTCACAATGCTTAGTGCCTTCACATAATCGGGATAATCTGTAAGCTTTTTTTCTGAAAAGCTTAGATTTGCAGTACTCCTAACTGTCTGGATCCCATAGAGAGCCTCGCTTGGAATCTTGACAGTGCCAAACTCATCTTGCTCATATCTCATCTGAAAACCCTCTTTCACGAATAGGCGGTTTGAACTACCCGAGACTGACTGAATGCGATAGAAACAAATAATGATTATGCTAAATCAATTAAAGCGTTTTCATTTCGCTATACGTTAAGGACCTTCACACTCACGCGAACAATATGTTTAAAAGTACATTAAATCCTCCTTGAATCTAACTTGAATTTCTCACTGTTATATAATGCAAGGATTGTGCCAACTTTTAAATCCTTATAACAGTGCGAATTGTTCCCCACAATTACTAAAAGTGTAGAAAAATTCTACACTTTTACTGTAGAAAATTCCTACAGTGTCGCATTTTCACACAAAAAAAGCACTGTTCCATTGAACAGCGCCTTACTTCTTCTTTGTGAATTTCGCTAATAGCAGCGCAATAATAATACAGGCGATGCCAAGCAACACAATATTATTTGATATAAAGTCCAGAGTCACTCAACTACCTTTCTATCATAATCAACATCTAACAACAGCTTACCACAAAGTAAGCCTTCCATCAGAGAAGGAAAATGCTGTCTTTTGATGATGAAAGAGCCACTGGAAGCTCTACCCTCTATTCCACTCTTAACAACCCTTGGTCTTGTAGAAAAGCCTTCGCGACTTTTCCTACATCCTGGTGCAAAACGTCCACTCGATAGTTTAGACCAATCATTTCTTCGTTTGTAATGGAAGCAGAAAGCTTCTCAAGTGGCTCTTGAATCTCTGGATATTGCTCTATCATTTTCCGCTGTACTACTGGAGCAGCATCATATGGTGGAAACGCCTTGCGATTATCTTCTAATACAATGAGGTGATAGTCTTTAATTCGACTATCCGTAATCATTCCAACAGCTACCTGTACTCGAGACTCTTTTACAGCGAGGCTCAGCAATTCTGAATCAACCGCAAGGAGCTGATCTTTGTTCACCGAAAATTGATACACGTCTTCTAAATGACTGAGACCGTCTTCTCTTATTAAATATTCGTCATTTGTCGCCATTTTTAATGATGGATGTTCCTGATTGCTCATATACGTGACAAGATCACTCACCGAATCAAGTTGATGCTGCTTAGCAAAGGACTCTTTCATGATGAGCCCCCAAGAACTATTAAAATCACTTTTCTCTAACCAAATAATATCGTTTTTTTCATCTTCTTTTTTAACAGATTCATAAGCTTTGAGTGAATCATAACCTGGTCCACTTTTATGATAAATCGTTTTAGCGGTGTTCGTGTACTCCCAATACAAATCAATCACTTTGTTTTCAAATGCATCACGAATGGAAGGACTATCAAGAAAGCGCATTTCATCAATATCAAATCCTTCTTCCATCAAAAGAAGGGCAGTCATTTTCATTAAAAGGTATTGTTCAGTAAATGCTTTGGATCCAAGTTTAATAGTCAGATGAGCGCTCTCTGTGGCATCTTTCTGCTTTATTTCTTCTTTTGACTGACAAGAAATAAGGAAAGTAAGGCATCCAATGATTAGAAGAAACCTTCTCATAGACTGATGCCGATTTTTTTCATTTTGTAAATTAACGTATGCCTGGCAATCCCAAGGCGGTCTGCTGCTTTCGTCTGGTTGCCATTTGTTTCTCCAAGCGCTTGTCGAATCATCTTTTCCTCTATATCTTCTAGCACCTCGGAAAGACTTCCACTGAAGTCCTGTGATCCTACAGGTTCATCTTTTGGTATCGACATAAGAGATGCATGCGCAAGATCTTCTGGCATAATTGTTCCTTCTCGTTTTACGATATGAATGCGTTCAAGCATATTGAGTAGCTCGCGAATGTTACCTGGCCACGTATGACGGAGGAGAAGGTTGATGCATTCCTCTGCTATATAAATTTGTTTCTTATACTTTCGATTTAATTTCTTCATTTGTGATTGAATGAAAAGGGGGATATCTTCCATCCTTTCACGTAGGGGAGGGATCTCAATTTCGATTAAATTTAGACGATAGTAAAGATCCTCACGAAACATACCTTCCGCAACGGATTTTTTTAAATCCTTATTCGTTGCTGTAATGATTCGTACATCTACTGTGCGATATTCATTGCTACCTAGCTGCATCACCTTTTTATCTTCAATGACATGAAGAAGCTTTGCTTGCATGGAAGGAGAAATCTCTCCAATCTCATCTAGAAAAATCGTCCCTTTATCTGCAGCAGCGAATTTTCCGATTTTCGTTGTTACAGCTCCGGTAAATGCTCCCTTCTGATAACCAAACAACTCACTTTCGAGAAGGTGCTCAGGTATAGCCGCACAGTTAATCGATAGCATTGGGCCCGCCCCTCGATAACTATTTGAATGAATCCAATGAGCAAGAGCCGTTTTGCCCACGCCACTCTCACCTAGCACTAAAATACTTGCATCCGTATCCTTCACCTGATTTAGAAATGCCATCACACGCTTCATCTCAGGACTTTGAAATACAAATGGATCGTTTTCTTTTGGCGGAGGCTCTACCTTTGTATCGAGTTGTTTCATAACCAAGTCTTTCACTTCTTCGAGCTCCATCGGTTTGTTCAAATAATCGACGGCGCCCAGTTTCATTGCCCCGACAGCACTCTCGACATTTCCATAAGCCGTCATCATAATGACCGGCACATCTGGCTTAAGCCTTTTCATTTCTTCCAATACTTGAAGACCTGTCATATCTGGTAGCATATAATCCAGAATTACGACTGCCGTTTCTTTTCTTTTAAATAAGTCGATAGCAGCACTTCCCTTATGAGCCAAAACTGACGATAGGCCTGCCTTCGTTAACTTCCTGCCGATTAGCTTCGCAAGCTGCATTTCATCATCTACGATCAAAACGGTTTTCTCCATAACGCCACCCCTTTTCTATCGTTGGAACCAACAATGAATCGTTGTCCCCTCACCCTCTACGCTCTCAACCGTAAGATCGCCATTATTTTCTTTAATGATATCTCTCGCGATCGTTAACCCAAGTCCATTCCCTTCTTC
The DNA here is from genome assembly GCF_015234585.1 of Pseudalkalibacillus hwajinpoensis. Lineage (NCBI taxonomy): Bacteria > Bacillati > Bacillota > Bacilli > Caryophanales > Guptibacillaceae > Guptibacillus > Guptibacillus hwajinpoensis. The sequence goes on along the minus strand of NZ_JADFCM010000008.1, from coordinate 663,731 downwards.
CTTAGTCGAAAAAAATGGATCAAAAAGCCATTCAAGATTACTCGTAACAATGCCCGTTCCTGTGTCTCCGATAGCGACATGAACATATTTCTCATCCTCTTCAATCGTAACGGTTAATGTTCCTTCCTCTTTCATTGCATCGATTGCGTTAAGAATGATATTTAAAAAGGCTTGAATTAACTCATCATAGAAACCGACGAGGTCTCCGCTTGTCTCATAGTGCTTTACGACCTCTATATTTAATTCTTTTAGCTTAAATCTCACTAGATGTAGGACTTCATCAATCACTTTCTTTAACTGGATTGGTCGAGCATCGGCTTTGTTAACTTTTGCAAAATTCAAGAAATTATTCACAATGAGCTTCATTCGTTTCACGACTTGATCAATATCACGCGATAATTCAAGAATCTCTTCTGAACTATTGGCTTCCTCCACTTCTTCTCTTAACATCTCAGAAGATCCTGTTAAAATCGCAAGCGGGTTTTTGATTTCATGAGCAATACCCGTGGTAATTTGCCCTATTAATGCAAGCTTATCATTTTGTTTCAAACGTGACTCTAGCATCTTCATTTGTGAAATATCCTGTAGCACAGCAATGCTGCCAATAATTTTATTCTGAGCATTATAGAAGCGAGACGTAGCGATATTCACAATGTGACGCCTTCCATTTGCATCGATAATGTAACTTTCACATTCGATGCTAGGGTCCTCAGAGATTAAGGCTTTTAACAACATAAAGTCTTCATCGGTACTTTTAATCGGAAGTTCTGATAATGACTTTCCCACGAGATCATTTCTACTATACCCAATGAGGTTTTCGAATCGATTGTTCACATGCGTTACGATCGCGTGATCATTAATCGTAATCATGCCATAAGGGATTCCTTCAATCATGTCATTTAAGTAGCGTTCACTTTCTTCTAGCTGATGCTGCTTCTCATAATTACTATTGCCGACAGAAATGATCGTTCGAGTCAATTCTCCCACTTCATCTTTTCGGACACTTTGCGATGGATCATGCTCCTGGTAAAAAACCTTCTCCCTATAATCCTTTGCATAATCTGTTAATCGAATAATGGGATAAACAATATTTCGAATACCGGCAACGATGAAAAAGAATGAAAGAATGAGAATGCCGAGAAAGGATAACGTAAGCACTAGTGATAGTTTTCGAACAGGGGCAAAGGCAATATCTTCTGACACCCCGTAAACTAGACCCCATTCATCACGCAGTGTTTGATAAGCGATGATGCTCTGATTCCCTCCATAAGATGAACGTGCAACCCCTGAAACTTCCTCAAATATTTGCTTAGAAGGTAAATCACTTGAAATAGCTGAGCCGATTGATTGTTCATTGGTAGAAGCCAGGACAATTCCTTCTAGATCAACCATCATCCCAAAATGTCCTTCACTCATGCTGATACTTCTTACGATTTCAGATAAATAATCCTGACTAAATTCAGCAATTAAAGCACCTTGAAAAGCGTTTTTTTCATCAAAGACTGGAATCCCCACCGAAACAATATCCTCACCGCTAAAATTTTGAATAACACTAGAAACAGCATAATTGTGCGTCCATTGAATTCGATCAAACTCTGGATAGTGATAAGAGACACCTTCAAGCTCAGGGGCAAAAGGAGATTCAAATATGACGTTACTAGTGTCATCTAAATAATAGATAGACCGAATAATAGAGCTCTGCGCAATCGCCTGTCTGGATCGCTCATACATACGTTCCGCGTTAATTTCGCTTCCTTCTCCATTTCCTGCCATTAAATGCAGCTGCAAAACAACACTGGAAATTTCATTATTTACACGCTTCACGATACTTTCCGTGTTCGCGACATTCTCACTAATAATGTCCTCTTCAATCATATCTTCCGCATAGTTAATGATCAGCTGATAGATCATTAACGTTGGTATAACAAGAATGAAAACAAAAATCATGACAGACTTTCTTAAAATACTTGCATGAACTGACTCAAATAAACGAATGAGCTGTTTTGTTATGGTTTTCATTCCATCCCACCAGTTGTTGTGATATGTCGAACTTGTCTCATTTAAATTCATCATAATCGTCCACTCGCTCAATTGGCAATAGGAGATTTAGAGATTATACCTTGCTCCCTATTTTCAACACATTCTTCCCCAGCGGAACGAAAAGTAATGTTTCATTCGACTTCTTCCATTCATTTCCCCGGAAATGGTCAACTAAATTACAAAAGAATTCGCTTAAACTAGACAAGGAATTTTTTCCCGGCTCGACACCAATATCCCATTCTTTTACGGAACGTTATGTATAATGATGTCATCAACTTACTTCAGTAGGGAGGAATCATATGAAAACGCTTCGTCTCGTATTGTTGTTTACTTTACTACTCATCGTCACGTCATGTAACTTCTTAACTACTTCTGACTCATCGGAAAAGGTAGAAGCGGAGAAAGAAACGGTGGACAAGCCTTCAGAGGAAGCCGTACAAAAGGACATTCTATTTCAAGATGGCACGTACAAGTGGGAGAAAGATGGAGAAATCCACGGGGGGCTTGATGTAACAGATTCAACTTCTACTTCCTTTACATTTATGCTTCAATCCTATGATGGTCAAAATGTTGGAGAGCTTTCAGGGACTGCTGAGGTTAACGGAGAAATGGCTCATTTCACACACCCTGATAATGAGGCTTGCAAAGCCTCATTCGGTTGGAAAGAGGACCGCTTAGCCATTGATACGAGTGAAGCATGTGAATCAATGAATGAGAATAGCGCCTCTTTTACAGGCGTATATACTCGAATCGAACTGGAATCGAATACGAATAATGAAGCAGCGAACGAAGAAAGTACTTCTGAATGGAAAGAAGCACTTTATATTGATCCTGCGTTCGATCAGGGGAACTTAAGCATATCAAACGTAACAAAGGAATCCTTTCAGTTTACGATCGACGTCAGTAGTGGATCGGATGTTGGGAAATTAAATGGAACAGCTACTATAAACGGTGATGAAGCAACGTTTGAGGATACGGAAGATCCTTCTTGCTCAGGTACGTTTATTCGAACGAATGACGTCATTACATTTATTGAAGAAGCCTGTCTTAGTTACCATGACGCAGCTGTTGGGTTTAATGGTGATTATACGATGACAGATGAAAAACCATTAACATCAGCCGAGAACACCCCTACTTCCTGTGAAAAAGCTCCGTTCCATTCAGAATTACTGAATTTTGCAGAGCAAGGTCACCTAAAGGATGCCTCCATTTTTCTTGGAATGTCCGAAGAGGCCTTAAAGAAGATAAAGCCTGAGATGACCTATGATGAAACCTTCTATGAAGGAACACCTGGATTCTATGATGAAAAGTACGCTTACTTAACTGCAAACGAAACGGTAAGTCATTTACGTTATAACGCGTTATCGGAAGGACCCGCTATCCCTTACACTGATGTAGTTTGTCAATTTGGCGAGCCTGATGAGATCGTCTTTAACGAACTAGATAACGAGTATTTGCACGTATATCATACTGGTGAATACAGACTTTCTTTCGTCTCAGAATCAAAAGAAGGTGACATTAAAGCAGTAGCGCTTGAAACCGTGCAAGCGCAATAATCTAAAAGTTTTAAAATCAGCATAAGGGTCAGGCACATCTGCGCCTGACCCTTATGCTTAAATTGGCTCACCCCCCCATCCTCTCTAGCACTTATAGACCATTATGTTTCCGCTTTACTTTGCAAAAAACTTATTTATTTTTCTGGGTACAGCTTTTTCAAATATTCGATCGATTGACATATTAGCTCTTTAAGCACTTCAAGATCAATGTCCGCAAGCTTATTTACATAAACACAGGCCTTCCCTGTTGTATGCTTGCCTAATCGTGCTAAAGCTTCCTCGCGCTCTGGTTCTCCTTGAGCGAGATACAAACTAATCTTAGCCTTTCTAGGAGAAAATCCAACGAGCGGTGCATCCCCCTCATGTCCCGTAGCGTATTTATAATGATAACTTCCAAATCCAATAATACTTGGTCCCCACAATTTCGCTTCATACCCTGTCGTTTCAGTAAAAAGATCTAACAAACGATAGCCATCCTCCCGCTTCTTTGGATGATCAACGCTTTCAATGAATTCAATCACACTATTATCCGTTTCTTTCGTTTTCAGCTCATACATCAATATACCCCCTCCATTTCATTACTTTCACTTTATATCTACTCCGCTCATTCGTTAATTCCTTTTTATTTGCCATTGTTCAACAATCGCAAACTTCGAAAGCTTATTAGCGCTATGCACTTATAAGTAAAAATGTATCAAGAGTATTTCTTTTATTACCGTTTCATGTTTCTTATCGAAAATCAGTTAGGAAACGGGTAAATCGGGAACGTTCCTCTTTATAGTCATACCGAACTATCGTTGATACTTACATCTCGGAGGTATAACCATGTTTACTTTAAATGATATCCCAATGTTCTTTGTGAATTTCTTCATTATTCTACCAATTGTCACTCTTGTTCATGAAGCAGGTCACGTGCTCCTAGCGCGGCTGTTTGGAGGCAAGGTGAAATTTTGCATCGGTACAGGACGTACACTGTTTCATATAGGACCGCTGGAAATTAGAAGAAAGTACTTCATGGAAGGTTGGTGCCAATACGAAGAATTAACCTACAATAAAACGTGGGCACACGTTGCGATCTATTTAGGTGGCAGTCTATTCAATCTCATCGTGATTCTAATTATTAACTACTTGATCACCTCAAACACAATACCTGTTACGCTATTTTTCTATCAGTTCACATATTTCTCTATCTATTTTATTTTCTTCTCACTTATGCCTTTCCGAAATGACAACGGGAGACCAAGTGACGGGATGGCGGTATTCGATGTTCTTCGATACGGAAAATCCGTCGATCCAATTGATTAAAAATAAATGAAAAAAGCCAGATTCTGTTCTCACACAGCTTCTGGCTTTTTTCCATATCGCACCATCATTCTTATCCCTATCGAAATGAAAACCTCACACTTACTCATAACGCCATATATCTATTCGAATAATTGTAGTAAAATAAAGGTAGAAGAAAACAAAGGGGTGATCACTTGACTAGCAAGATGAACCAGCTGTTCGAGGAGCAAAGAAGTGTTCATGTGCTTTATGCCTACCATGGGATGAAGAATTACCTCGAACAAGTCGTTAGTTATACTGAAAAAGGAGTCGCAAACGGAGATTATGTCATCTTAATCGAAAATGACCGTCTGTATCCGATGATTGAGAAAGAATTAACCTCAAGGTTAACCGCTAACGAAATGAAGTTTGTCCACAGAGTGAACAGCTTCGACTTTTACTTTTCTAGCGGCAGTTATCATCCTCCTGCCATTCATGAATATTTCAAAAAGACCGTTCAACCTTATGTGGAATCTAACCTCTCCTTCCGCTCATGGGCACGTGTGGAATGGGCCTCGATGGAAGAACCTCTTCACCTTATAGAAGACTTCGAAAAAATTGTAGACGAAGCAGTAAACGACCTTTCCTTCCCTCTTATTTGTGCATACGATGGAGAAAGAATGCCTGATTACCTCATAAACATTTTGATGGAAACTCACCCGTACGTGTTAATGGAAGAAGAATTTTTCACTTCAAAACAATATTTAGCTTAGATAGAAATGCACCCCTCTAAAGAAATCTCAGAGTGGTGCATTAGCTTTGGTATGGCTAGACGATGATGCTAGACGTTGATTCTTTCATTCGTCTCCATTATTTGAACATTTACTTCAAAAGCATCTGGATATTTAATACCAAGACCTGTGTTTAAACAAATGACCTGTTCATCTTCTTTGATCCAATTTCGTTCCCTTAATCTCTCCGCAGCAGCGAATGTACTCGCGCCTTCAGGACAAATAAATTGCCCTTCTAACGCAGCAACTTCTCGCTGGGATGTTCGAATGGCTTCTTCAGAAACCGCAACGGCACACCCTTCTGTTTGATAGATCGCATCCAATACAAGAAAGTCTCCGATCGCTTTAGGTACATTGATACCAAACGCATGCGTTGTTGAATTTCCCCAGAACTCAGACTCATTTTTTCCTTCTTCGAATGCCTTCACAATGGGGGCACATCCCTCCGATTGCACAGCAACTAACCTTGGAAGCTTTTGATCCTTAATCCAACCAAGCTTCTGAAGCTCAAGAAACGCTTTATAGATCCCAATAAGACCAACGCCACCTCCTGTTGGATAAAGAATCACATCAGGAAGCTCCCAATTCAGCTGTTCCGCTATTTCATACCCCATCGTTTTTTTACCTTCAATGCGATAGGGCTCTTTTAGGGTAGATGCATCATAAAATCCTTGCTCTTTCACGAGATCACCAACTATTTTACCAGCGTCACTTATTAACCCGTTGACTAAATAAAGATGAGCACCAGAAATACTCACTTCTTTTCTCGTAATCTCAGGTGCATCAACAGGCATAACAATATGAGCTTCCAACCCTGCCTTTGCCGCATAAAGTGACCAGGCAGCTCCTGCATTTCCATTTGTCGGCATCGCAAGGTTCTGAACGCCAAGCTCCTTCGCCTTCGAAATGCCGACTGCCGCTCCCCGAGCTTTAAATGAACCCGTCGGCACCATTCCCTCGTCTTTTATGTATAAGTTTGAGAGATTCATTTTCTGACCAAGGGATGGTAGCGGCAGGAAAGGGGTCATCCCTTCTTCGAAACTTACTTTATTCTTTTCTTCTTTAACAGGAAGTAATTCATGATAGCGCCAGAGCGACTGTTCTCGTCCGGCAATCATTTCCTTTGTAAGACGCTTTTTCACCTCATCAAGATCATATTCGACAAGAAGTGGTGAACCACAAACACAAAGCTGTTGAATCGTATCTGAATCATAAGTCTTGTTGCACTTTGGACATGATAAATGAGAAACCATACTGTACGGCATTAAAGCACCTCCAACGATTTAATGAAAGACGTGTTGAAACCCAAAGCTCACACGCTGATGAACTTCGGGCTTCATTTCGTCAAAACTAGCTATGAAAATCAAGTCCTGATCGCACTTCTTCAACATACTCTGCTCGAATCACATAATCACCGAAATGCTCATGTTCCTCTTTTTCTTTCGCATAGTTCATTAGGATCGGTTTTAATGATGCAAGGATTTCTTCTTCACCAATGTTTTCTTTATAAAGCTTGCTGAGACGATCCCCAACAAACCCTGCTCCCATATACATATTGTACTTACCAGGCGCTTTTCCAATAAAGGCAATCTCACCAAGCGTCGGACGTGAGCAGCTATTTGGACAACCCGACATGCGGATCACGATTTCTTCTTCTCTCAGTCCCGCTTCATCCACGATCTCTTCAATCTTATCAATAAGAGAAGGTAGATAACGCTCTGCTTCTGCCATTGCTAGACCGCATGTTGGGAACGCCACGCAGGCCATCGAATTACGGCGCAGAGCTGAATTTTGTTTCCCATCTGTGATACCGTATGTTGCTACAAGTTGATCAATCTCTGTTTTCTTCTCCTCTGATACATTCGCTATGATGAGATTCTGATTCGGCGTTAGTCTGAAATCACCTTCATGAACCTTCGCAATTTCACGTAGCCCTGTCATAATCTGATAATCTTCTGAATCAACAATACGACCATTTTGGATAAAGAGCGTTAAATGCCATTTGCCGTCACCCTTTATCCATCCATAGCGATCACCATTATGATCGAAATGATAAGAACGAGCTTCTTCTAGTTCATAGCCCAGTCTATTATTCAATTCGTTCCGAACCCAGTCCAGTCCTCTTCGATCGATTGTATATTTGAAGCGAGCGTTCTTCCGTTCTGAGCGATTGCCATAATCTCGCTGAATCGTAATGATTTTCTCAGCAACATCAACAATCTTATCAGGTGTACAGAAACCAATGATTCGGGATAGCTGAGGATACGTACTTGTGTCCCCATGCGTCATACCCATGCCACCGCCTACTGCGACGTTAAATCCCTGAAGCTTGCCATCTTCAAGAATTACAATAAAACCAAGATCTTGTGAGAAAATATCCACGTCGTTTGATGGTGGAACAGCGACCCCGATCTTAAACTTTCTCGGCAAGTAATGAGGACCATACATCGGCTCAATCTCTTCTTCTTTTCGATCGAGCACTTTTTCTTCGTCTAACCAGATTTCATGATACGCTCTCGTTCTCGGCAGAAGATCATCGCTTAGCTTCCGTGCCCACCCATGCACCTCGGCATGAATATCAGATTGATAAGGATTGGCATTACACATCACATTCCGATTCACGTCACCGCATGCCGCAAGAGAATCCATGAGAACCCGGTCCATCGCCTGAATGCTTTTCTTCATATTCCACTTCAGAATCCCATGCATCTGGAACGTTTGGCGCGTTGTTAGCTTTAGCGTTCCATTTCCGTATTGATTCGCAAGATCATCCATTACTAGCCATTGTTCTGGCGTAGCTACTCCACCAGGTAGTCGCACTCGAACCATAAACTGATAAGCTGGTTCAAGCTTTTGCTGTTTTCGCTCCTGACGAATATCGCGATCGTCCTGCATATAGCTCCCATGAAATTTTAATAGTTTTGTATCTGCGTCTGGAATGGAAGCGGTGATGGGATCCGCAAAGCTTTTCACAAGCGAGCCGCGTAAGTAATCACTTTCGTCTTTGATTTTCTCCATTTCACTCGGTTTGCCGTCTTCTGTTACCGTCTTTTTCGACATGATCAATCTCCTTCCCTGATGCGCTTAGTACACATCGCGCTGGTAGCGTTTCGCGTTACGTAGATCTGCGAGATAAGCTTCTGCTTCTGACTCACTGAAATTCCCCTGTTGTTCTAAGATGTTAACGAGTGCCACGTGAACATCTTTTGCCATATACTTTTCATCTCCACATACGTAGACGTGCGCACCTTGTTGCAGCCACTCGTATAGTTCTTTACTTCGCTCGCGCATGCGGTGCTGAACATAAACTTTCTCCTCTGTATCACGTGAAAAAGCGACATCCATCCGCGTAAGCACACCATCTTTCAACCATTTTTGCCATTCGACTTGATAAAGAAAATCGGTCACAAAATGCTGTTCACCAAAGAACAGCCACGTTTCTCCACTTGCGCCACTTTCTTCTCGCTCTTGTAAGAATGCCCGGTACGGCGCTACGCCAGTGCCTGCGCCTATCATAATAATGGGGGTGTCAGGATGATCCGGAAGTCTAAAGTTTTGATTTCGCTGCACAAATACTGGGAGTGTATCCCCCGCTTGTGAGCGCTCTGCACACTGGCCAGAGCATACGCCCGTACGAGATCGACCATGTGCATCATACCTTAGTGCGCCAATTGTGAGATGAACTTCATCTGGATTTGCCTTTGAACTGCTTGCGATCGAATAAAGACGAACCGGAATTTTGCGCAGAACGTTTACAAACTCCTGTGCTGAGACGGTCCACGGTCCGTAGTCCTTCACCAAATCAATTAAATCTCTACCGTAAAGGTATGTTCTTAATTCTTCGCCTTCCGCTTCAACCATGCGCTTAAGCTCAGAACTTGATGTCAGCTCTGCGATCTTCTTGAGCAATGGCTTTGTGAGACTCGTCATTTCATATATTTTTGTTAAAGCTTCTTCAAGTGAGTGAACGTCTCCCTGTTTGTTCACCGTAACCTGTTCTTCTCGCTTCCAGTTCATTTCCTCGATTAGCTGAAGGACAAGTGTCGTATCATTCTCAGGATAGATGCCAAGACTATCACCCGGCTCGTACTCAAGATTCGATCCTTCAAGATCAAGCTCAAGGTGCCGCGTTTCTTTATTGGACCCACGTCCATTCAAATTAACATTCTCAAGAATTTCGGCTTTGAATGGATTCGTTCTGGAATACGCCTGATCCGTCTCATCAGGTTTTGTTTGAGAAGTCGATTCACCAGTAGTCTGATCTTCTTTCAATACTCCCGTCACGCCTTCGAACCACTCTTCTGCCGGCTCTTCGAAATCAAGATCACAATCTACACGAGGATAGAGCCTTGTTGCACCTAATTCTTCAAAGCGTTTGTCAAAATCTTTCCCGGTTTGGCAGAAAAACTCATAGGAGCTATCACCAAGTGATAAGACAGAGAATCTGAGACCGTCTAATTCAGGCGCTCTCTTACTTTGAACAAAGTCATGGAAGCTCAGCGCATTATCAGGAGGATCGCCATCTCCGTGGGTGCTTGTAATCAATAATAAATCTTCTACTTTTTTAAGCGACTTTGGCTTAAAATCATCAAGCGATGAAAGGGTAACGTTGTATTTCTCGTTTTCCAATCGCTCAAAGAACGATTCCGCTAGTGACTGACAATTGCCAGTATGTGAGCCATAGAGAATCGTGAGCTCACGTGTTTTTTCTTCTTGTTTAGAGAATGCTTCTGAAGCAGAAACACCTTGAGCAACCGTCTCAGTAGCTGCCGCAGCTTCAGAGCTTCCTGGTACGGAAAGATATCCGCTCAGCCATATTTTCTGGGTCTCATTTAATGTTGGTAATAGACGATTTAAAAGCTCCGTTTGTTCTTTGTCAAAAGGGCTATTCACAACCTGTAACTGCAATACAATCCACCTCACAATACTCAAATTTAATTCAATGTAATGAAAGTAGTTTACTCGGAATTAATAGCAAATAAATTCGTCTGCATTCCCCCTAACCAATTCAACACAAAAAACCTCTCTTCTAAAAACATAAGAAGAAAGGTTTGTAAGTACGAAGCCAGTCTTCTTATCTTTCAGGATAAACCTGCTGGATTTGGCACAGTATGAGATGAAGGATCATCTCATCGGTTGCCGAAGCTTCATAGGGCCAGTCCCTCCACCTCTCTTGATAAGAAATGTTGCTATCAAATTGTAAATGACAATGATTGGTTCAAATGTTATCTCGTGATCGAATAAAAGTCAATATATTATTAGAAAATTATCATCATTCAATTAACTGTATGGCGATAAAACCAGGAATCTTCATGAAAAATAATCCAAATGATTCAGGTCTTTTATCCCTGACGTTGCCCCTCTTGTAACCTATTCCGCATGCGCATGAAACCAATCGTATTGGCAATGACAAGAGATAGAATGATAAGAACCATCAACCAAATAGAGTAACCAAAAGGCAGCACCAACAAGAGAAAAGCCATGAAAGAAAAAACGCATGAGCGAATGACATGATCTTTAGATGTAAAGTTAACTTTTTTTCCACGTTTCCATTTCAATAAGTTCACCGCAATACCAAATATCGATAGAAGCATGCATATGACATATGACCACAGTGAAAGGTCGTAATCCACTATAAAAATCGTAGACGATAGAAACAGCGTCAATACCGTATATCGAATCGCGATTTCTTTATGCGTTAGCGAATTAAAATCCTTCACTACATACCTCCTTTTGGCGATGAACGAATTTGGGCATTTTTGAGATACACGGTCCTTATGTAGATGGATAAGCTGGGTTCATCTCATTTGAAATCACCTGAACCCAAGGCCGCTCTCTGTTCCACGTCACTTCTAAAGGGACGCCCATACTTTTACTAAGATGTTCAGCTGTTAACACATCTTTCTTCTTGCCATTCACTGCAATTCGACCATTTTCCATAATCATAGCGTGAGTGAATACGGGACAAATCTCCTCAATATGATGAGTGATATACAATATGGTTGGACCATCTTCCTCTTTTCCAAGTCGTTCAACCTGAGCTAATAACTGTTCGCGTGAATACAGATCAAGTCCGTTGCACGGTTCATCTAGAATAAGAAGCTTTGGCGAAGACATCAAAGCTCTTGCTATCAAGATTTTCTGCTTCTCTCCTTGAGAGCAAATTCGAAAAGGTTTACCGCGTAAATGAGCAATCCCCCATTCTTGCATCATCTTCATCGCTTGCGATTCTACCTGTTCCGTCACCTGCTCATAAAGTCCAGCTGAGGCAAACTTCCCGCTAATCACAACATCTGTTACTTCCTGCATCGGAGAGATACGCTCAGTGAAAGCGTTGCTCACCCAGCCAATAGATTTTCTAAGTTCATTCAAATCAGTTTTCCCAAGACGCTGCCCTAATACTTCAACGATGGGATCATAGCGAAGCAGTGGCCAGATCGAGCCGTGGATTAACTGAAGTAGCGTCGTTTTACCTGATCCATTTAATCCGATAATGGCCTGATGTTGGTCTTTCTCTACGGAAAAAGAAATATCGGATAAAATCATCTGTTTCTCACGTGTGTAATAAGCATTTTCTACATGAATGATTGCCATACATCCCACTCCGTTCTTTGAAGAAAGTCATTCCAACTAGCGCTTTTTACATCGCATACCCGTTAGCAAATTCTTGAATCACTACAAGCTCCTCTTCACGTGAGTCTCTGCCAACGTTATGCTCATACAACTTTTGCATACGTGTAACATCACCATTGCACTCCTCAGTAATAGAAGCAACAGCACGTAAAAGGTTCACTTCGTTCTTAAAATCCTCCTTAGAGATTGCCTCCCCGTGTGATAAGATGAACCATTCTGCATCAAAGCTTTCTAACTGATCAAGCAGTCGATTTGTTGTGTTAACAGTGTAATTGACTTTTTCCGAAAAAATATCAGGATAAAAGCAGTCTCCAAGAAATAGGATTTTCTCTTCCTTCACATAAACCACAACCGAATCAGCCGCATGATCGCCCCCAACTGGCTGAAGAATACACGTGACACCGCCAAGATCAATCTCTATTTTCTCTCCAAACGTTATATCTGGTAGCGTAATCGTAATGTCTCGAGAATTCACAAATTCCTTCTTGATCGCATTTGCACAAAATTCAATTTCAGTGCCTTCTTTCACCCGCTCATCCAACTCATCATCAGACCATCCTAATGGAATAAGCTTACTAATTTCCTCTTTCGTCTGATGCGAGGATAAAGAGACAGCATCTTTAAGCGCTGATAACCCAAAGATATGATCCCAATGCCAATGAGTAAGCGCGACGATGTCTGGTTCCTTGATTCCTTTTTCCGATAGCTCTTCTAGAAAATAACGAGCATGGTCCTCTGAATTCCCAGCATCGATCATCAGAGACTTTCTATCTCCAATCACCATTCCGAGAATCGGTCGGTCCGTTTCGGAAACGGGCGTTTGGTAATAAAAGCGATTGCCAATTTGTTTAATCTGTTGCATCTATTGTCCTCCTTAAAATACAAACCTCGATGAAATTTCTTATTTCCATTTTATCATTTTGAAATTATGTATTCGTATTTTTTCTACTACATACAAAAATCGACACCTCCAAATGGAAGCGTCGTTTAGAAAAATTGATATTTCGCATTGCAGTAGAAATGGAGGTCTTCGTCTTCACTTAACCAAAGCCTTCCACGACGATCTTCACTACCATCGGTCCAAGGATAATGATAAAGAGGGGTGGAAAAATAAAGAGAACCATAGGTATGAGCATTTTAACTGGAGCTTTCATCGCTTGCTCGCGTGCTCGTTCACGTCTCTGTTCACGAATGCGTGCCGTAATATTTTTAATAACTTTTGACATTCCGATCCCAAGATGATCGGCTTGAATAATCGACATCATCACACTTTGAAAATAATCTGAAGGAACACGTTTTTTTAAATTATAAAATGCTTCTCGTCGCGATTTCCCTCGCTTCATCTCATCTAAAGCCTGAGTAAACTCATCCGCAAGTGGGCCAGACTTTCTTGCACATACATTTTGGATCGCCCCTTCAAGTCCTACGCCTGCTTCAAGAAGTAGACTTACCATATCAAAGAAATCGGACATTTCCATATCTATTATTTTAACGCGCTGCGTTTTTTTCTTCGCTAAGTAAAACAAAGGATATCGATAAAATAAGAAAACAACCCCAAGTGCTAATACAAGTGTCATAGAAGCATTTCCATCCGTCACAGGCGCCATAAGCAAGTAAGTTAAGAACCCTCCACCGATGCTGAGAAGAAGTTGAATAAGTCGGAATTCAACTGCCGAACGGTTTCCATATCCAGCCTCATGGAGGAGCATATCTAACTTCTTTCGATCCTTTCTTGCAAATGTTTTACTCACCTGTTCAATACCCATTCCCCAATATTTACGAAGTAGTGGATGGAAAGATCCACTTTCTCTTTTTTCGGTTTTACGTTGAATTTTTTCTTCCTTGCCAAAATAGTGCTCAACGCGAGATTCAAGAGCAAGTTCTTTTCGATAAACGGTTTTAAGAAGGGCAGCAATAAACAATACGAAACAAACCATCGTACAAAGCATAAACAGAATAGCAATCATTGGTTACACCTCAATCCGAACAATCTTTTGAATTAAAAACCAGCCGATTAATAGTGAAATCGCCCCTGTTGCTAGAAGAAACCAGCCCAATGGATAGGTAAGCATTGGTTCAATGTATTCAGGACTTACAAAATAGAGGTAGATTCCCATCACAAGAGGGAGAGCAGTAATGATCCAGGATGATAACTTTCCTTGTGCTGTCAACGTCTTTAGTTCTTCGAGAATCCGGATCCTCCCACGAATAGTATCTTCCATCGTATCCATAAGCTGCGCCAGATTCCCACCGCTTTTACGTTGCGCAAGGATCGCTTGTATAACAACTTCAAGCTCTTTATTTGGTAAACGTTCTAACAGGCTTTGAAACACGGTTTCCATAGGTATACCCATTCCAATTTCACGAACAGTACGATCAAATTCTGGACCAATCGGATCTGGCATTTCTTTCCCAATGAGTTGCATCGTCTGTACGAAGCTAAACCCTGCCCTCATCGAGTTGGACATCGTACCAAGTGCCTCAACAAGCTGATAGGATAGTAGTTTGATTCTCTTCCTTGCTTTAATCGTGATATAGATACCAGGAATAATAAAACCGATCAAAAGCGATAGAATGCTAACAAACCATGGTACACCAAGGACATAGAGCAATCCAGCCACTGCCATCGCACTTAATATGCGAATAACAAAGAACTCTTCTGCTTTTAATGAACTTCCCGATTGTTCAAGAGATTTCTTTGTTTTTTGGCTAAACTGTATGCCAGAAAATGCTTTCGCAAATGAACCAATCCATTTTCTAAATGTTTCATTCTTCTGTTTTTCCTTAACCTCAGTGACAGCGATGGCTTGTGGGATAAACCGCTTAATTCGCTCACTGGTTTTTTTCTTTCTCATAACCCCTTTGGAAATCAAATAAAAGAGTAAGGTCACTGAAACAAAAATCAGTAGAAGGAGAACCCAATCATTCATTTCACCACACCTCTTTAAACCAAGATGATGAAATCTTGTAGCCATTTTGTTCAAGAAGCTCTGATACATTCGGTCTTACCCCGGTTGTTTCAAAATGCCCTTCTACGTTACCATCGCTGTTTCGTCCCGTTTCCTTATAAACAAACAAATCTTGAAGAACAATGATGTTTTCTTCCATACCAATCACCTCGGTAATACGGGTGATCTTCCTGGATCCATCCTTCATTCTAGCCTGTTGAACAATAAGATCCAGTGCATTAGCAATTTGCTCTCGAATCGCTCGTAAAGGTAAATCAAACCCAGCCATCAACACCATTGTTTCAAGTCGTGACAACATATCTCTTGGTGAATTGGCATGTCCTGTACTAAGACTGCCGTCATGCCCTGTATTCATTGCCTGAAGCATATCAAGCGCCTCCGCCCCACGGACCTCACCAACAACAATGCGATCAGGTCGCATTCTCAGCGCATTCCGGACAAGCTCTCGAATCGAAATCTCCCCCTTGCCTTCAATATTAGGAGGCCGCGATTCTAATGAAACAATGTGCTCCTGAGATAAGTTCAACTCTGCTGCATCTTCAATCGTTACAATTCGCTCATCGTTCGGGATAAAGGAAGAAAGCACATTAAGTGTTGATGTTTTTCCCGAGCCAGTTCCACCGCTAATAAAGACATTTAATCTCGATTGAACACAAATTTCTAGAAACTCCGCCATGTCTTCACTTAGAGTCTGATAATTGATAAGATCATTCATTTGAAGAGGCGTAGCAGAGAATTTTCTTATCGTAAGGGACGGCCCAGTCAAGGAAAGGGGTGGAATAACGGCATTTACACGTGATCCATCAGGAAGTCGCGCATCCACCATCGGAGAGCTTTCATCTATTCTTCTTCCGATAGGAGAAACAATTCGTTCGATCACACGACTTAAATGATCATCATCTCGAAAAGTGAGAAAGCTTTTCTTCAATTTTCCATACTGTTCATAATAAATGGCATCTGCGCCGTTCACCATCACTTCTGAAACAGTGTCATCTTCCAGTAATGGCGTAATTGGTCCATATCCGAGCAATTCGTGCTCTACTGATTCAAGAATTCGTTTCTTTTCTTCAAAGGTAAGCCTTTCAGCTTCGTTATCTAAAAAGAGCTTTCCCCACTCTCGAATTTTCTTCGATTCTTCTTCAGCTTGAAACTGGTGCTTTTTTAGTTCATCTAGCAAAAAGGTTTGCAATTTCGTTTCTACTTGCTTGTATTCAACCGTATTCACGATCGGCACTTCTTTTCGCTCTTCAACTATTGATGACTCTTCTTCGGCATATCGTTTGAAAAGTGACAACGGAACTCCCCCTTCATCGACTCAGAGCGAATCGTTTTGGCTTTTTCTCTACTTCACTACTAACAGGGATTAATTGATGCGCAAGGATGAACATACCTTTAGAAAAAGCATTCCGCCCATTTTTCATCACTAGTGGAAGACCTTCATTAATCGTTGTAGCTATGTGTACTCCTTGATCTGGCAACGAAACATAGACTGGCTCTTGAAGAATGCTTTCCATTCGCTTCACTTCTATGACGCGGTGCTTGGAGTCTCTATTTAAAATAATCTTGACCTTCTCATTTAGTTGCAGGGATTCCAGCATATCCAGGTAAAGTTTCGTATTCCTTAGTACTGGTAAATCACCCGTTGTGACTAAGAGAATATCATCACAGAGCATAAGACTTTTGAGATGAATCTCGGAAATGTACGTCGGGGTATCAATCAGAATAACGTCATAGCTTTTACGTAGTTCACTAACGGCTAGCTCCAGGTGATCCTCGGTTATGATCTCAAAAAATTCCGGTCTAGGAGGGGTGGCGAGAATGGCAACACCACTTGAATGGTGCGTTAAATAATTTTCAATTCCGTAGCGTTCTCGCTCAACCCCTTCCTTTACCCATTCATAAACCGACCTTTTCGGCTTCAAATCCACGTACATCGAAACATCTCCAAACTGAAAATTCGCATCTAAAATCACTACGCTCTTTCCGTCTTTCACAAAAGCATTTGCTAGATTGACAGATAAGGTCGTTTTACCAACCCCACCCTTAGAACTACATACTGCCATCACTCGGCTGTTTTTCTTTTGGAGATGAGGATGAGCGCTTCCCTTCTGGTTAGCACGTTGTTTCACAAATGATTGAGCTTGAATAATCACTTCATTGATCTCTTCTGAATCAGAAGAATACGTTAGC
The DNA here is from genome assembly GCF_015234585.1 of Pseudalkalibacillus hwajinpoensis. Lineage (NCBI taxonomy): Bacteria > Bacillati > Bacillota > Bacilli > Caryophanales > Guptibacillaceae > Guptibacillus > Guptibacillus hwajinpoensis. The sequence continues at coordinate 646,289 of NZ_JADFCM010000008.1, read as the reverse complement.
ATATTTGAAGCTCCAACTCGCATAGCTTTTTTCGTATTTTCCATATTTTCAGGTACGATAATAACCAAATAGGTGGAAGGGAATTTTACTGATATTTCCTGACAAAGATCATATACGTTATAAGCCGTATTCGCTTTAAGAAAGAGAATAGTATGAGGCATTCGCTCAAGCTGATGAAAAAGATCCTCTAACAGATGAAAACTTTTTAAAGTATGACTCTTCTTCATAAGTAGCGCTTCTAATTCATCTGCACGCGCATTTGTATCAGAATAAAAATACCAGTTTAGATCCATTGTTATTCATTCTCCTTATAAACCTGTCTTGTTTCTTTTAGTCCTTCTTTCACTGTTCCATCATCTTTACCATTCCGTAACATGAGGTAAAATCCGTCCTTATCCTTAGCGGCTAGACTTAAGCTTACTCCTTGCTCCGGAGTGACTTCGAGAGTGACTGTTTCATAATGGAGAGCTTCTTCCATGCTGTCAGGCGCCTTACCTGACGTTAGGACTTTTACACTTTGCAGTATAAGGACCGCAGATTTGAATTCCTTCTTTTCTTCATCAATCTTTGTTTCATAAGCAATGACATCAACGAAGTCATTCGGCTGCACATAACCTGAAACTCCGCTCGCTAACTCAACATTTAGCGAGATTGCTCGATGTCCCTCGCTCACTTCAACCATTGAATTCGGTATTTCTCGCTTCGAAATCGTCGTCTCTGCCGCAACCTCAGGTTCCTCTACTTTCTTAACCTCAGTTTCTGCGTCCGTAGTTAAATTCGTGAATAGGGCAACATACACAATGACTGTTGCGAATGCTCCAAATACGATGGACCACATCCAAATCCTTTTTGTTTTCATACCCTTCTCCCTCACTTCTCTTCAACCTATTCAACCAGCTTCACGCCATATAAATTACCCGGCCCAGAGCCGCCTATTTCTCCAGTAGTAACAACCTTTTTAAATTTGCCAACAATTCGCTTCGGTTCATCTAATCGGTCAATCCAGTAAGCTGCTAATCCGACAACCTTAACCGTCGACTTTCCATTCACGCCATCCCATGAATCAATAAGCGGAATGATAACGATACGCGCACAGGAATAATCTGCTGTGGCCGCTGCCTGACATTTTGTTTTTCCAGCATCCTTACTAATGAGTGTTTCAATCGCGTTCTTGACTGGCCCCCATTTTTGCCCGGGTTCTGTTTGGACATTCGTCCCAACTTCAAGCTCTACACCGTTGATGATATTCTCAGCTAAACCGCTTGCCCCATTACTGTTGATATCAAGGTACCCACAGTTCCCGTGATGCTTTCCAGTATTTTCGCATTTTAACTCTGTCTCATTCGGAATAGCGGTATGTTCGATCGCAATAGGCGTAACGCGCTTAGCAGACTTCAACAAACCGACCTCAGCTTTGGCTGAAGCTTTGACTGAAGCTTCTTGGATCCCAAATACACGTGCAAACGTCATCGGAACAATCGACTGTTTTGATACTTTGATCGACTGACTTGTAATCGTTAGATCACCATCGTCGACTGGAAATGTATTTTTACTAGCAAGTTCCTTTGCAATAGAAGCAGCACTTACCTCACTCGTTAACAATCCTTGAGCCCCGGAAAGTGCCGCTGCATCCATCGCGTTTTGAAGAATTCTTTTCTCGTGATATAGTCGCCCAACATCGATGACCATAGCGGTTACGCCAAGTAAAACGGTTAAACTTAGCGCTAGCATAACGGCCACATTCCCTCTTTCATTCGCGAAAAAGAAGCGAGTCCTTTTCATCACTCAACCCTCATAACAGTTGAGCTGGATAAGGTAATCGGTCCGGTTACGCTTGAAACAACTGGTGTAAGAAAACGAACCGGATACGTGATCGTAACTGTCACATCACTTCCTGAAGATTTCGCACCACCTGGTGAAACCGCTACCTGACCAGAAGTGAGGTGAATACTGGAGGCGCTCGAAACTGCCGTAGAGACGATCGTTGCATCGTTCTCTCCGATGCTTGCCGTCCTTGCCGCTTCTCTACTTGCATGGTCAATCGCAAGATACGTATGAAAAATACGACCAAAATCGATAATGCCAAACAAAAGCATTACAAGAACTGGAAGGACAAGCGCAAACTCTACCATTGATTGACCTTTTTCTGACCTCATGTTATCCCTCCTACAAAAGCCGCACATAAGGTTCCGAACGTAATGGCTACGCCGTAAGGATAGGTTAGATTGCTTTCTTTATTGAATTTAAAACCTTTCAGATTCATCAAAGAATATAGCGTATAGGTTGGAGATTTAAAGAACTTCCAAAACTCTATTCTTTTCATAATTAAAATAAGACCAATCACTCCGCCAATTAAAGTCGTATAAAAAAAAGAGTGAAGAACAAACGAAGTGCCAGTTAAGGCGCCAATCGCCGCAAGTAACTTCACATCTCCCGCTCCCATTCCCCCTAACAAATATGGAATCAGAAGAAGTGCAAATCCAACAACAAGTCCAGCACCACTAAACAGAAAACCTTTCCAACCAAGAGTTAACGTGTAGTAAAACAAACCAATTCCCATTGCAGGGAATGTAACGATATTTAAAATGCGTCGTTTGCGCACATCTGTTATAAATGAAATGAGTAAAACAATGCCCAAGATACTGTATAGCATCGCAGTCCCTCTTTGCTTTTAAATTTGGCCCCACTTGAGTAAGTGGGGCCAGGATTTTACTTATAACTTTCCAGTTACAGTGTCTATCACTTCATCAATCTTAATACCTAACGCTTTAATCCCTACAATAGCCACAACCGCTACCCCCGCTAAAATCAATCCATACTCCGCCATACCTTGTCCTTCTTCTTCTCTTACGAACTGTCCCATTTTCTTCAACATTCTTATTTCCCCCTTAGAGTTTTTGTTTTAATCGTTATATTTAAGAAATCATAAATACCAGAATACAAATCGACTGTTTACTAGTAGAAACCAGTTACGTAGATGATCGCGAAGTGACTTCAGTTAACCTCCTCTTGCTCTAAGAAAGCAGCTGAAACTTTTCATCCTCTGGTTCCCCCTTTCAAAACGGCGAACATTATCTAAGGTAAGATTCTGTTCACTATAGTGTCTATTAATTATTAACTTGTTCTTTTTATCGAACAACCTTAAATACATAATAATTCGTTATAGAGAATTTGTAAAGTCCTTTTTTGAACTTTTTTTCTTGTTTTTACAATTTTTATAGTAATATATTCGTTATTGAGTATTAAATAGACATCTATTATAGTATAGATAACGTCATAATTTAGGAGAATAGTCATGTTGGAGAGAAATAATGATACACTATATCGAACACTTCCACTGAGAGTGCTGAAGGCTGATACTTTTATAAAAAGACTAAAAGGACTAATGTTTCGAAAAACGCCTCTTCAACACGAAGCGCTTCTGATCACGCCTTGCAATTCCATTCACATGTGCTTTATGTTCTTTTCGATCGATGTTGTCTTTCTAAACGAAGAGAACGAGGTTGTAAAGGTTGTTCAAAGTCTTAAACCCTGGGGTTTTATAGCACCGGTTAAAGGGGCAAAGTCCAGTCTTGAATTACCGGAAGGATCGATTGAAGAACATACAATTAAGATTGGGGAATTTCTAAAACTTTAAATCTATTACAAAAGCGACAGTACCCTTCCAGGCACTGTCGCTCTCATCTTCACTTTGCATTCATCTTTTCATAAAGCGCCTTCGTCACGATCAAATCAAAAATCGCGATGCCCACTGTTTTAAAGAGTAATCCTTTTTCATTCAGATTGTCTGGTCGATGATTCTGTTGAATGATCTCTTCTAAAGCAAGAGAATCAGACTCCTGTCTGCCGAGTTCCCGCGCACGAATTAAATCACCGGATTCATGAAAGCCTCTTCTCGTATCCACATACACACCGTCTGCAAATCGGAGGAACGAATCAGGTATTTCCTGCATAGCTGGTTTAAAAGAGCCGACAGCCACTACCAATTTACCATTCCACTCTGAAGCTTCAAGATCAGGTAGCACAGGCTTCGTTGATGTTGTCGTTGTGATGACAACGTCTGACTGTTTGACTAACGTTTCAATCGAAGCCTCTTCTACAATTAACTGAGGATACGATTCTTGAGCTTTTTCTATAAACGACGCTACTTTTTCTTTGCTTCGATTTGCCACGTACACCTTCTCAATCGGTCGAACCGCCATGGCCGCTTGAAGATGACTCCATCCTTGCTTACCGAGGCCAATGATGCCCAGTGATGTCGCGTCTGGTCTTGATAAGTATTTCATTCCAAGCCCACCTAATGCTCCTGTGCGAAGAGCTGTGATTTTCATAAAATCACAATACATCAATGGCGCAAGGGTCTTGCGATCATTTAAGATCATCATTCCGTGAATGGTTTCTTTGCCAAGCTTCCAATTATCAGGCGCAACTCCCGCTAGTTTTGTAGCCTGATAGCCCCCATAGAATGAGGGCATAAGAAGAAACGTATTGTCGCCATCTTCTACATGCATTCGCTCTGGTGTCTTCTCATTTTGATCTTCTTCTGTTAAGTAATGCGTTTCAATCGATTCGATTACTTCTTGCATGGATAGGTTTTGTTCGATTTCTTGCCCTGAAATAATGTTCATTTGCTCCTCCTTTATTGATGAAACTAAGCTCACAATCAGCAACAATAGTTTTTAAGCGTACAGATTCATTCTAGTACAAAGCTTGAGTTACCTAATAGCGAAAACCCTCCCATGTTGATGGGAGGGTTTTCCTTATCTACTTTATTCCTGATCGGATAAATACACCCGATGATCTCGGAAGAACGGCATCAAATCACGATCCGTTGATTTTTCCATTGAAGAAATAAAGTCTCTTGTAGTCGAAATACCGAATTTCTGTTGCTTGAAATAACGCTGCATCGTGTCATAGAAAGCCTCATCTCCTAGCTCCTGACGCAGGTCGTTGATCGTACTTGATCCATAGTTATAGATCATATAATAATAAGCGCTAATTCCTCCTTCATCTGCACGCGCAGTGAAGTCTGCGATCTGACTGGATAGGTGATAATCTTGATCCGGATGAGGAGCGACGTCTAACTCATCTAAATCGCCATCATAAAGTGCCGCCGCAAAGCTTGCGAATGATTCGTCTAGCCACGGCTCATCATATTCGTTGTTTCCGATAATTCCGTAGAACCACTGATGTCCAATTTCATGAGCATTTACTGACTTCGCCCAATCAAGTGGGCGCTCTCCTGCAAGACTAATCATCACAAGCTGAGGATATTCCATCCCGCCAAACCAGCCTTCCATCGTCACGATATCTAGTTCCGGCCACGGGTATTTACCAAACTTCTCACTGAACAGGGCAAGACTATCTACACCAGACTCGAGTAGGGACGCAGCATACTTCGCGTGTTCACTAGAATAGTAGACATTCACTTTGATGCCATTCACTTTCGAAGAGATGACGCGGTAATTTGGGTTCATTTCCATCGCAAAGTCGCGAACATCCTTTGCCTTATAGCGATGCGTCGCCTGATTTCCTTTAATAACAGGCTTTCCAACTTCTTCTCCTGTCGCCGCGATGACTTGTTCTTTATCAGTCGTCACGGTGACATCATACTTTCCAGAGAGAGAATAAAACGCTTCACCATACGGATAATACGGATCGACATTCCAGCCTTCATCATCGTAAACGCTTAAAATCGGAAACCAGTTGCCCATTGAAACGGTATCACCATACCAGCCAAAGCGATCCTGCTGTTCTGGTAAACTCACTTGAAAGTTCATCGTAACGGTCGATTTCTTATTTTTCGGTAGCGAAAGGTTTTGAATATGTAGTGCCGTTTCGTTTACCTCAAACGTTGCTTTATTACCGTTTACTTTGATTTTGGAAACATCCATACTTCCGCCATTCTCTTCAAACGTTTCCGCATTTCCCCAAAGATTGAAGTATAACTCACTTAAATTGTTTTTGATGTTGTTTTTGAACGTTACTTCAAGTGTCCCTTTTACTTTGTGCGTCGTGGCATTATAATCTACATCCATCACATACGAAGGCTTTGTTGGGCCAAGTACCCCTTCTTGCTTAGATGGTTTTTGAAGCTGAAACGGCTGCTTCGGTAATTGAATGCTAGGCGAATCAGTAGGAACATAAGCCCCCTCCCCCTCAAGCATCAATTCTTTCGTATCAGGTTCAGCTGCACTTGCTGGTAGCGCAAGCCCCATTAATAAGCTACCTGCAGCAACCCCCTGCAGAAGCTGCTTCATCACTCGCTTTCCCTTCACACAAATCCCTCCTTAGTTATTTCACTTAAGAATTTCTGGATTTAAGGAGGGGTTACCTTGAAACAAACGACTCATTTATGGAAAAATTATCTAGTTATTTCGTAGGTGTAAGAAGTGAATTCCCATTTATTCACCTCTTACTAGACCATCCATCATAGGAAGTTTGTCTGCTAAACGCACAAAAAAAGGTCAGGTACGAACCTGACCCCATTAAGGCAATTGCACAGATTTAATATGGTTTAATCTTAAATAAACAGCCTCTCCACTAGCATTCGCTAGTTCAACGAAATTATTTTCTACTTTCGTTAATAAGCCAATTTTAGTTGGATCGCTTCCTGCATCAAACACGACAAGCTTTCCTTCATCTTTCTTTAACTGTTCTTCAAATGATCGAAGCAATGGGATATTAGACGGATTAACTGGCAGTTTTTCGTTTGAAAGCGTATAGGGTGTATTGTTTTGGCTGTATGGGGTTATCCACTTTATATGACTTAAGGGTAGATACATTGTTTTATAAACTGGGGAATAAAATGAGATGTAATTACTCAGAACGTTCGTAATATATCCATGGAAAGATAAGTTTCCAGTCGCATAAATTTCAGTAAAGATTCCTTTCGCGTTCATGAGTATTTTCCGATACGAAATCGAATCGATGTTATCCGAAAGTGAAGGTGCACTTGGGCTTTCGACAGTATCTGATTTCGTATAGCGATACAGTTTATGAACATGCAGCAGCGGTAAGTAGAGATAATTTTCCCCGTTGAAAAGGACGAGAATGTCTGGTCCAATATCCGTAAGAATTCCGATAAACACTGTTCCTCCAGAAATTTTCACTTCCACATGTTTTCCTAATAAATTAACTAGTCGATCCATTCAAACAGGCTCCTCTCCAAGATTCTTACCCAAATATCAGCTGCACCCAATAGAATAGTAGAAACAGTGTAAAAACAGTCGTTAGAGGAATGACGATAAAAGATACGCTCATGTAATCTTTCCACGTCACTTTAATATGATACTGTCTCAAAATATGCATCCAAATCAAGGATGCAAGCGTTCCGATTGGCAATAGCAAGGACCCCATGTCGCTTCCGATAATATTAGCAAGGTAAATGGTTTTTAATGTGATCGGGTCTAATCCCATTTCCGTTAACGCAATTGTTCCAACCATTAGAGCCGGGTGGTTATTAAAGAGGTTGGAAAGAACGGAGACTAACCCTCCCATAATGAAACTAGCTGCTAACAATCCTTGGTTGACGATCGGATTTAACATGTCCACAAGCAATGCGGTTAACCCTGCATTATGAAGTCCGTAGATAATCACGTACATCGAGAAAGCAAATATTAAAATGTGCCACGGCGTTTTCTTAATGATATCAATAGGATTTGTGCCGAGTGCATACCATCTCCACACGAGCAAGACAGCTGATCCAAGAACAGCAACGAGTGCAATGGGGATCGCGAAGTAAGATGCGACAAAGAGAAGACAGCGCATTATAAAAACAAATAGGAGAAGCTTGATCATAAACTGCGTGCGTTTCTTTTTCGTTTCTACGGAAATCTTCCCTTTTAACGGATGAAAATGCTTCGAAAAGAACATCTCTTCAATGTCATAAGCCGCACCTGGAAGTTCTTTAGGAAGTTTCTTTTTCAGGACGAAAAACATAAATGATGACATAAAGATCAATCCTAAAGTTGCAGGCACAAACATCATCGCCGTATGCATATAAAGCGTCATATGGACAATTTCTAAAGCGATCAGATTAACAATGTTACTCACACCGATCGGAGCACTGGAAGCTGTCGCGATGAGTGCACCACTTAACAAATAAGGAATCATTTGATGTGGCTTTAAACGAAGGTTTTTCAGTAGCAATATTAAGATTGGAGTTGTAATTAAAATGCTTCCATCGTTATTAAATAGTAGAGTCATTAAGAAACAAAGCAACTGAATGTACCAATATAAACGATAGCCCGATCCCTTCGAAAGAACAGCTAGTCTTGCAGCTGCCCAGTGAAAGAAGCCAAAACTTTCTAATATAACAGCCATGACAATCGTCGCCATTATCGTAATGGATGCGCCACTTATTTTACTTAGGATATCAGCTATATCTCCAAGGGATACAGTTCCAGTTACTAAGATGATGAGGGCTCCGATCGAGGCTGGCCATGCTTCATTTATCCCGCCCGGTCTCCAAAATATGACCATCATTGTTACGACGAACACAAATATGGGTATTCCTATGCCTAATGACATATCTAGCCGCCTTTCTTAATCTAGTAAAAAGCTCTTGCATGTCCCACCTTGTATAGTTATATTCATTTCGCGTCAAAAGGGATAGGTTTTTGAAGCTAAAATCCTAAAATGTACCTTTGACTCTCCATGGCAGATGTCCGGTCGAGATACTCGTCCATAAATAAAATTCCATATAAAAACAAGCCAGAACGCCTTTTACTAAAGGAATTCTAGCTTGTTTATCGTTAATTTGTATTACGCTTTCGTTCTTACCATACAGAAAGTCCTGTCCTCTCATCATTTTCATCAGTTAGATAGGCTACTTCCAGGTATCCCTTTCTTTTAGCATGATAGAATAACGTTTCACTTAGTACGTTATCTTTACAATATACGGTAACAAAAGTGCCATCAACTATAAGTAAAACAAACTCGCAATCGCTTTCCTTAAAATCCTTATAAATCTCTAATTCCTTAGGTACCGAACCTTTCGGAAAAGCTTTTAGATTAGCAAAAATCACATAGGAGAGCTGTTCTTCTATTTTCTTTTGAAGAAGCTGACCTTCCAAATGCAAGGTTTTGTGATTAAACAGCGGCTCACCTAACTCACCATCAACTACATAGTAAGCCTCTTCATCCTTGACCAGCCAATTAAAAGCTGATACATCGATCGGAATCAATATATCCCTCAGAAGGTAACCCTGTTTATTCGGAACCTCAAAAGTAATTCCCGTGATCATTAACTCTCCTCTTTCTGTTAAGAAACATAGAAAACCTAGAAATGCGCATTTCCTTATCATCAGAATGACGCTCTAAAACGAACAATCATTTTATCTTATGGAAGCTTATTCCCTGCAGCACGATAAAGCTCATACCACTCTTCTCTCGTAAGCTCCATATCAGAAGCTCTTGAAATATCCTTTAATCGTTCTGTGTTCATCGTGCCTACAACAGGCTGAATGTTGGCAGGATGACGTAAAATCCATGCGATCGCAATCGTTGAATCAGTCACATTGTATTTCTCTGCAAGCTCCTGAAGTTTTGCATTTACTTCTGGAAAGGCGTTGTTTCCAACGAATGGTCCTTCAATCATGCCGTGCTGAAATGGAGACCACGCTTGAATCGTAACATCGTTCAAACGACAGTACTCAAGAATGTTGCTATCGCGAACGACAGCTGGATCATTCTGCATGTTCACATTAAATCCAGCATCAATCATTGGCGTATGTACAATACTCAATTGAAGCTGATTGATGATTAAGTCATCCTTCAAATACTTCTTCAGCAGTTCCATTTGCATTGGATTTTGATTACTCACGCCAAAGTGACGAACCTTTCCGCTTTCTTTCAAACGAGAGAAGGCCTCGGCTACTTCCTCAGGCTCAAATAGGGCGTCCGGGCGATGAAGAAGCAAAGTATCAACATAGTCTGTCTTTAGTCGACTTAGGCTTCCATCCACCGATTCAAGAATATGATCTTTGGAAAAATCAAAAAAGCCTTTACGAATACCGCACTTCGTTTGGAGCTTCATTCTCTCACGAAGATCATCGTTTGCAGAGATCGCATTTGCGAATACTTCCTCCGATTTCCCGCCACCATAAATGTCAGCATGATCAAACAAATCCACTCCATGGTCCATCGCATTCTCAATCACGTAAGCTGCATCCTTCTCACTAAGTTCGTTCATGCGCATACAACCTAGTGAAATCTCGCCAACTTCTAAATCACTTGTACCTAGCTTAATCTTTTTCAAAGCAATCACCTCGTTTAATTGATACTGCTATCCTATCATTCAGGTAAAGGAAAAGGTAATATTTAGACTTTTTGCTACAGCGCTTTCAATGTTATAAATATATTTTGTACCCATGTACCCATTTTACTCCCACTTTGAAGAAGTAGTAATTTTAATCAACGTTTACCTCAATAGGAACTAGTAAACTACTGAAATCCATCCATTGGTTCTCCCCTCTATCTGTTAACCAAATCTATTTCATCTCTTCTAGCTAGATACCATTTATAAAAAGAACCGGCTATTTCAAGCGGCACATCATCAATTCCCGAATGATGAACAGGCTTTGATCGGTTAATCATCCCAACTGATGCAAGTCCAGCTATTTTCTGAATAAAGCCTCGTGTTACATTAACTTCAATCACTTTACTTCTTTTTGATACAAATAAAGAAGTGGACAACCCGCCCGTTTTGAATTGAACGAATGAAGCATTTAAAGTATATTTCGTATTTCGATAATCGAAGTATCTAACAAGACTGACGATCATAAGAAGCAATACTGAGAAAATCCACCAGGGGACATTCAGAACATCCTGCTTAAAATACCACAATACTCCCGTTCCAATCATCCACAGAAAACTTGGTCGTAGTTCGCGAATCCAGAGGGCAGATCGTGGCAATCGATTCATCTTTTCAGTTACCTGATACGTTGGCAATAGTTCTTCGACCATCTCATAAGCTCGTTGAACAGGTAGAAAGGGGTAGAGTGAGTTGCTTTCAAGCTTTTCCTCTTCCGCTCGTGACTCACCAACGCTCGTTAACTTCACCTCCGCAAGGCCCAACAAACGTTTGAGAAATGTTTGATTAATTTCGATCGCCTGAACGCAATGTTTTGATATCGAAAATTTCGTAGTGTCAAGAACCCCTTTTTGAATGTAGATCCGCTCGTTATCTGATAAAATTTCAAAACCACCGTACTTCAGAAACGTACGAGTTAGCCCAAAGCCAATGGATATGATCACAGCAGCGAAGGCGATGGTGCCAATCAGCCAACCTGACTGAAGAAGGAAGGCAATCAAACCTCCCGCATCCTTTTCCACACCGAAAATATCGTCAAGTTTAGAATAAAAGCCTCCAACTACAGGGATAAGGAAAAGAAAACTTAAAGATGTAAACGAAGCTTTAACCAAATCTTTTTTTTGAGCCCGAAAATGAATAATCCGATCTGGTTGCTGTTTGTCTTCCTTTCCTTCCGATACTGATTCAATCATTGGCTCTGCTTCAGATTCTTCTATTGATTGGAGTGAAACAAACCGTTTCAACTCCTCGGCATGGATTCGTGAAACAACATCAAATTCTACCGCTGCCTCATCTCCCCTCATACCCGTTTCAAAGGTCAAGGAGGTGGTCCCAGTTAAGCGATGAAAGAAGGACGTGTGCTCGTTTATGTTTTCAATTTTCGAGAACGGAATCGTTCGTTTTGATTTCGTAAAGATCCCCTCATGAAGATGGAATGCGTCATCAAGACGATATTTTTTCGTTAACCATTTCAGTGCAATCCGAATGAGCGATAATCCAAGTAGAATAAGGACCGCGGGGCGTCCGTATTCAAAGAAAAAGGAATCTGAACCACCTTTGATCAGAAAAAAATAGACTAGAAAGAAAATAGCGCTCTTTCCAAGTTTCCACGTATCAAATAAGAGTAGCCATGGGGAATACCTTTGAAAAGATCTCATTCTCCCTCCTCCTTCACCTTCGCGTATCGGGCAATTTCATTCCGCAACTGAAAAGCTTCTTCTTTTGGTAACGCAGGAATCATGTGTGATGAACCCATCGTTTCAATCGATAGCGCATACAACTGATACCTTCTTAATATTGGTCCCTGACTAGTTGCAACCGCTTGAATTTTACTCATTGGCACAAGCTGATGCTCTTCATTGATTGCCCCATGTCTAAGCTTCAAGTACTCTTCATCTGCTTCATATCGCCAGTACTTATATTTCAACTTAGGATAAATAAAAACATCCCACACCGTCATGACAATCATAATAATCAATGCAATCATTAAAAGCCACCTTACCCATCCCCACCAGGTGAACCGATTATCAAGATAAAAAAGAATACCCAAGACAAGAAAACCAATACTGTTTCCAATGATTGCATTTATCGTCCATACACGCACAGCCTCCTTCGCTAACTGGCGGTTTGGATTGCAAATTTCTGTCGACATACTGCCACTCCTCTAACTTACTTTGATTTCATCATTCATCGGACGCTTTTGATTCCTTCGAAAAGGATTCTCCAAATAAACAAACAAACGCATCACTTTCTCGAGCGGCCCCTGTTTAAAGCGTTTCAAGTAGAACGTACTTCCTATTACTTGGAAGATAAATAGAATGATTCCAAATAAAATTGAAAACACCACGCCCATCTTTCCAAATAAACCAATCCCATAGCCATAAAAAATCGTTGTGGAAATTATCGTTTGTAAGATGTAATTGGACAGAGATAGCTTCCCAAGACTTTCAAATCCTCTCATCCATTGACTTCCTTGAGTACGGCAGTATATGTACCCAAATAAACCGATGTATCCAATTGCCATTACACTTCCTCCTATTAAACTCATATCCGGTACCCCGCTAATCTCCTTCGATAAATACAATGAGGCTTTTAAGAGAAGACCAAGCGGAATAAAAAGAACTGACACGTACCAAAACCGTTTTAACTTACTTGGATCGAGCCAACGAGCATGTGCCGCATACATCCCCAAAAGCATCATAGGAAGAAGGAGAATAGGAACGAAGAGCATCATAGCAATTTCTTCTCCCGCGCTTAACTCCATTGGATCAACGTTGAGCCTGTAATTCTTGATCTCTTGATAAGTTCCACTGCTATAGATGTTCACCATATCGTTCATGTAAGCAGTCCTCTTCGCTTCACTCATCAGAGGCACTTCTTCCCCGCCCCCTAAATAACTAACAAACGTTACGATTGAGAACAGGATCACACACCAGACAAGAATCGTTTTCCGCTTTCGATTAACAAAGAAAAGAAGCAGTATTCCCATCATCCCATAAAGAAAAAGAATATCGCCTTCCCATAGAAAACTACTATGTAAAACACCAAAACCAATTAAAACCAAAAACCTCCGAAATAAATGCCATTTTACTCGTCGCTCTCTTTGCCCCAAACGATCTCTCATCAATATCAAAGAATACCCAAATAGAAATGTAAAGATCGGCATAAATGAATTTTCTATAAGGACTTTAATGGCAAAATAGCCACCATAATCTACTGGTGACAGGTTAAAAAATGAGATCTCCTCTTTTCCAAATATCCCATATTGAAATATTAATAGATTTGCTAACAATATCCCGAAAAGACTCCATCCTCTTAATGCATCCACAAGTTCGTTTCGTTTCACACTCGTCACATTTTCACCTCCTCAATTGGAAATTGACACAATCTCACATTCCATCATTTAAGTTATATTCCTTATATTTCCTAAACCAAAGATAACAGTTAAACTATCTATTTTCAACATATTTTTATTGTTTTTCGATAAAAAAATATCGAAAAAGAGATGTTTTTATAGTAAGATCTTAGATAAGCCACACTGAAATAATTTATAAAGGAGTTTTACGATGAAATGGAAATATGGTTTTAAGCTATTGTCTAGGATTTGTTTGATTTTGTTTTACCTAATTGCTTTTTTAACTCTTTTTACCACTATGGAACATATAACAAGAATTTGGTTTTCTGGTAGTAGTTTTGAAAAATCATTCGGTGTATATGAGCCTATATTTACTTACTTTGATCTTTCCTTTAATAAGCAACCAGAGCTGTTCAATAATAGTTCTTTCTTAATTTTATCGTTTGTTTCAACAACTGCTTTTTGTAGCTTATTGTTGCTATTTCTATGGTTTCTTCAAAAACTATTAATGAATATTTACAAAGAAAATCTCTTTCTATACGAGAATGTCTCTCTTATATCAAAATTGGGATATACAATCTTATTCTTGGGGACCTTATCAACTTATACTGAAGAACAGTTAGCTTTAAAAGTTCTCGATCTACTGAAAATAACCAACGCTCAAATTAGTCTATCTACTGGTGCCTATCTCGACACCATCATAGGCGGCGTCGTTCTCCTTCTCATCGCTTCTGCTCTTAAATTTGCAGTTAGCGCAGTGGAAGAAAATAAACAAACAATCTAACAATAAAGCAGGCGATTTACGATGATTCGAATAAAACTAGATGTCATGATGGCAGAGCGGAAAATGTCGCTGAACCGATTGTCTGAACTGGTTGGGATTACACCAGCGAATTTGTCGGTTCTAAAAAATGAAAAGGGAAAAGCCATTCGGTTTACGACTTTAGATGCGCTATGTCAGGCTCTGGATTGCCAACCTGGAGATTTACTGGAATATATAGATGATGAATGAAGAGTGAATACCACTCTTCTTTTTTCTTAGCTATGTTTGCTTATGCTGTGAATTCTCGATTTTTGGCTCATTCGAGTGAAGTCTTTATCTCACTCGAATGAGCCAAAAATCAACAACGTTCATTTACATAGCCTTTTTCTTTCAACCTCCAGCTTGACAGTTCTCTGGATATGCACTAAAAACATGTCAGCACATCCAATGTGCTCACAAACCATTTAATGGGTTTATTACCTCTCAATTCCGGTTACATACCCTATGTACTTAACAAAAAGGAGATGAGAGAAATGGCAGACCGTTACAAAACAGGTGAAAAAGCCCCTGAGAATGGAAAATATGAATTCGATGGTTTAACGAATGGGAACAAATCGAGTAACCCTACAGAGGACGAAAAACACATTAGTCTTGAAAGTGGAGAAACCTTTCCTCCACTTCGATCAAGTAATGAATCAGCATACTGGAAAAAAGCATAGTTTCTAAAAGAACATTCGTAAGACAGAATCTAAACACTACTAAGGAGATGAATGAAAATGGCAGAGAAAGATCCAAAACAAGCAGTAGCTAACATGAGCGAGGATAAGAAAGAAGACATCATGCAGAACTTCCAATCGTTCAAAGACTATCTTGGTGATCAAGTAAACAAAGGTGAGAAGCTCGGTCTTGGTGAAGAAGGACTATCAAAAGGTGCTAAGCGCGTTGGAGATTATCTTGCCAAGCATGAAGATCCGCGTAACCGTGAACAAAAAGTACTCAACGAGCTCTGGAACGTAGCAAACGAAGAAGAACGTAAGCATATGGCACACGTTCTCGTTAAGCTAGCAGATCAAACGAACTAAATGACTAAATCGTAAAACGCCGCCACCCTTATTTAAAGGATGGCGGCGTTTTTTATGATGATTCTAGATTTCTATAATACTTAGCCATTTCCATCACCATCGCGCCCATACGTGGCGTGGTTGGTGTGAGAACATACTCGATTCCTTGAGCCTTTAGATGCTCTTCTGTTACTTCTCCGACAGCTACAGGAAGAATCGTTTCTGTTAAAGAAGATAGAATCCTTTCTCTTTTCTTAACCCTATCAACATATTCAAAAAAGTACCGTACCTGGATGGCGCTTGTGAACGCCACCGCATCAAGCTGTCCGTTTTCTATCTCCTCAATTAACTGCTGAAGCACCGCTCGCTCTGGAGGTGTATGCTCGTATGGATAAATCGTCGTAACAACATTGTTAGCAGCTTCAAGCGACTCAATAAACCCAGGCACATTTTCCCCATGCATTTGGAGAACAACCGATTGATTCTCGATCGTTAGTGCATTCTCCAATTGATTCATCGTCCCACGATCCGCCACCGTTTGGGGGGTAATTCCCTTTTGTTTAAAATGCTGGAGCGTTTTCGTACCGCGAACGGCTATTGGAATCGAGCAAAGCAAGTGATCGTATTCTTTTTCTAGCCCAGCTGATTCCGCAAGC
Source organism: Pseudalkalibacillus hwajinpoensis (assembly GCF_015234585.1). Lineage (NCBI taxonomy): Bacteria > Bacillati > Bacillota > Bacilli > Caryophanales > Guptibacillaceae > Guptibacillus > Guptibacillus hwajinpoensis. The sequence goes on along the minus strand of NZ_JADFCM010000008.1, from coordinate 630,139 downwards.
TCAGCCATTCTTTTTTCTCCCATACCAGTCGTATAAATTAACAAATCTGGAGGATTTTCAATGATTTCTCGTAAAGAATGAACGACATGCTCTTCATTCGTAAAAACAGTCCCCTGTGCAGGTCGAATGAGCGCTTTTCCACCTTGTTTTTCGATAAGTGCGCGCATTTCTTCCCCTTTTCGTCCGCCGGTAACCGCTATGGTTTTGTTCATTAAGCCCACGACTGTACCATCTCCTTCACTTATACGTAAATAGAGCGTACAGCACCTCAATGAGATGATCAACCACAAATCACTCAAGCGTAACGTAGATCAAACCATCTTCTATTTCAATAGGAAATGTCTCTACCTCGCCAATATGCGAGGAAAGTAGTTTACCTGTCCTAACATCAATTCGGCAGTCATGGTTTGTACATATGATAGAATGATCGCTGATCTTCCCACTCACAACCGTTCCACCATATGGACAACGATTGTGAATAGCATGGAAAGTTCCATCCGACAAGCAAATAACGGCGATCGAAAGCTGGAGTAAATCAATCGCACGACTAGAACCAGGGGTAAAATCACGCGTTCTTCCAACGTGGATCTTTACGGCATGAACCGGCATCAGAAACATCCTCCCAAGCAATGTTTTTTACAAATTCATTATTAGCTTTGAGCCGTTTTAGATGATCTCTCATCTTTAGGGACAAGGGCTAATGTATTGCGCGTTACTTTTTGTTCTGGAAATAGCTGATTGGATGGGATTTCAGAAACGGGAGCAAGGCTATTCACAAGCTTTGCTAATAAAGCTGCCTCTGAAGTATCACCATAAAGAATAGCTCCAATCACTCGTCCATGTAAGGTCACAATTTTTTTGTAAATGTGTCGAATCGGGTCAATCCATTGAAACGTTCTTGTCTCCTCAGTTTCAAGAACATGCCCTGCTGAGAATACGTTAACGCTGTCAATATTTAAGGTCGTGGACATGATTGAGCCTGTATACGGCTCTGGATATCCTGCAAGCGTTCTTGCAAGATGTTCAGCTTGCTCAAGAATCGGTTCAGTGAGACCGTATGTCATATCACGATGCTCTGCACATTCCCCGATGGCGTAAATCGAAGGATCACTCGTTTGGAGAAAATCATCCACAAGAATGCCACGGTGAACGTCCAACCCACTTTTCTTAGCAAGTTCAATATTTGGTTTTACTCCAACAGACATGAGTACAAGATCCGCTGTAAGACTCGTTCCATCAGAGAATCGAACTCCTTCTACATGCGACGTTCCGATGATCTCTTTCGCTCGCTTACTTAATGAAAAGTGAATACCCATACGTTCTAAATCTTCCTGAAGCATTTCAGACGCAAGCCGGTCGAGCTGCCTGTTCATCACATTCGGCTGATGATGGACTACGGTTGTTTTTATTCCGCGCTGAACAAGTCCCATCGCCGTTTCTAACCCAAGGATGCCCGCTCCAATGACCGCTGCTTTTTGGTAATGATTTGGAGCGTTCATTAATGTCATACAGTCTTCAATCGTTCGAAAGGTCATGACGCCCTCCTTCCCAGCTCCTTTGACGGGAAGAAGATGCGGATTACTACCTGTTGCAAATACGAGAAGATCATAAGCCATTTTTCGACCTCGATCGGTTTTCACATGCCGTACGAGCGGATCAACTGTCACAACGGTTTCATTCTTAAATAAACGAACCCCACGCTTTAGATACCAACCATCATCCTCTAATTTGACATCTTCAAAGGGTAGTTCCTTTTGGAGAACGCGCGATAAAAGATATCGCTTATAAGCAGGCTCCTTTCCAATGACGGTTACTTCAAAACTTGACGGTTTTCTCGATAGCAAGCGCTCAAGAAATTGAATACCAGCAAGGCCGTTTCCGATCACGACAAGTCGTTTCTTCACACTATCCCCTTCTTTCTGAGCTGCATCAATATGCAAAATCGTACCATGTTTGAAAATTGAAAATAACAAATTGGTGATATATCCTAACAGAGTTTTCAATAGATGAAGGAATGAACGGATAGTTTCTCCAATTCCGTTAATGATAAAAGGAGATAACTTTCGGAGTGATGGCGATATGAAAAGAAGGCGTTTTGCACGATCCTCTTCTTTGCTGGAGGATCAAATAAGACAGGAGTTTCATAACACCGAAGACCTCAAGCTTAAAACCGTTAAGCTCGATGGCCTCACGCTTACACTTGTGTATCTTGACGATATTTCTGATCGTATGGTGATTCAAAAGACGATCATTAGCCCACTTCTTACCGTTTCAGACGATCAAACAAAAATAAGCGCAGCTGATCTTCCTGATCTTATTCCTATGGCTGCGATTAACAACATTGAAGATAATAGCCTCATTTCAAGGCACCTCATGGATGGATGCACCGTTATTATTGCTCGCGAGGAAGACATTGACACTGTTTACGCTGTGAAAACAACCTATTCTGTGAAGCGTTCACCTGATGAACCGGTCAATGAACCGACGATTAGCGGTCCACGAGATGGTTTTATAGAATGCCTTCAAGACAACAAAGCATTATTACGTGCGCACTTAAAAACAAGCGACCTTTTATTTGAACAACATCTAATTGGAAAAGACGTTGTGAAATACATCTCTTTAACGTATTTGCAAGGAAAAGCCGATCGAAAATTAATTGAAGAAATCAGAGAACGAATAAATGAAATTAATGCAGATTATATAACTGATGCAGGGATACTTGAACAGCTCCTTGAGCGTAATCCGTTATCAGTCTTTCCCGAATTAACATCAACCCAGCATCCAACGAAGGTAGCAAACGCCTTACTTGAAGGACGCGTTGCCATAATGACAGACGGCTCTCCCACTGTCCTTATTGCGCCTACAACGCTTAACATGCTTCTTCAAACACCTGACGACTACTACTTTAAATGGATTCCCGCTTCATTAATTCGATTATTAAGCTATTTTACTGCACTTATTTCTGTACTATTGCCTGCAACTTACATTGCTTTAGTCTCGTTTCACCACGGGCTTATTCCCACTAGCCTGGCCGTTTCTTTATCTAAAACAAGAGAAGGTGTACCTTTCCCATCGGTTATTGAAGCTTTTATTATGGAGCTTACGATCGAGATTTTACGGGAAGCAGGTGTAAGGTTACCAAAACCAATCGGGTCTACCGTTAGTATTGTAGGGGCTATTGTTATCGGTGAAACGGCGGTCAGCTCAGGTATCGTTAGTCCAATGATGGTGATGGTCATTTCATTCACAGCGATTTGTTCATTCGCAATTCCGAATTATCAGCTCAGCCTGGCGTTAAGAACAATTCGCTTCTTCTTCCTGTTCTCTGCAGCCATACTTGGTGTATATGGTTTGCTAATCGCCATTTTCATCGTAACAACTCATTTAATCAAACTTAGAAGCTTCGGAACGCCATACATGGAGCCATTTGCGCCTATCCAGCTGAAAAGCTGGAAAGATTCGTTTGTACGTCTTTATTATCGTGTGGGAAAGAAGGATAGGAAACTACATGAAAAATAACCATACCTCCCTTCCAATCATCATTTTCATCATATCAACGATCGTCGGTGTTGGAATTGTAACGTTGCCAAGACAAACCGCAGCAGTCGTCGGTCAACCAAATATGTGGATGAGCGTTATTCTAGGAGCCGGCATTGCGTTTATAAATGCGATTTTTCTATTTATGCTCATTAAACGATTTCCTATGAAAACAGTGTTTGATATAGGCACAGAACTAACTGGAAAATGGTTCGGGAAAGGGATTAATCTCATTTTTGTTGCTTACATGATCGCCATCTCATCCTACATCATTCGAACAATGGCCGAGATCGTGAATTACTACCTGCTCGATAATACGCCGAAGTTCGTCGTCTTACTCGTACTCGTCGTTTCATGTATGTATCTTGTATCTAGCGGCCTTTCCAATATTATTCTTTTTTTTCAACTGTACTTTCCAATCATCTTATTCATGTTTTTTGTCTTAACTCTTCTTAGTATCAAAAATATTGAACCAACCCACTTACGCCCCATCTTCTATTTTGATGGAATCGAAATATTAAAAGGAGCTCACACAACCTTTTTTTCATTTGTTGGATATGAACTGATTATGGTGTTGTCTGGTAAATTTACGTTTACGAAATGGAAACCAATGCTCACAATTTTCAGCATCAGTATTGGGAGCGTTTGTGTGATTTATGTCCTCTTCTTCATTCTTAACATCGGGGTCCTTAGTATCGAGGAACTGAAGGTGATTACATTTCCAACAATTGAAATGGCAAAAGCAATCGAATTTCAGGGATTCTTCTTTGAGCGATTCGAACTTCTCTTCCTATTCGGATGGATCATTACGATCTTCACGACTTTAGCCGCCTATTACTATTCGGCAGTACTTGGAATGAGGAAAACGTTTCAGGTAAAAAACACCCTCCCTATGAATATCATGATTGGGTTCATCATTCTGATGCTCTCGTTATTACCGTCAGGCATTACTGAACTATTTTCTTACGGGACATACGTGAATTATTTATCCTACACCTCTCTCATCGCGCTCCCCCTATTGCTTCTAGCGCTTTCGTTTAGGAAGGGGACTGCTTAATGAAGAGAATTTTCTTATTTCTAGCTGCCCTTCAACTCATCTTGCTAACGGCGTGCTGGGATAGTAATGAAATTGAAGATCTCGGCATGATCATGGGGATTGGACTTGATTACCATGAAGACAAAGAGGAAGTGTTTGCCTTAACAAACCAATACGTCGTTCCAAATAACATCCAGGGAACAGAGACTGGGACGACTGGAGAGCAGCCCTATCAGAACATTACTTTAAATGGGAATAATTTCTTTGAAGTGATTCGAGAAAATTCACTTGAAACCGACCGGCCACCTAACTATACCCACCTCAAATCCATGGTTCTCTCGGAAGAACTTCTACGAAAAGAACCGATCAAGCAACTAATCAGCTTCTTTTTGCGTGATCATGAATTTAGGAGAACCGTTTCCTTATTTATTTCAAGGGAGCCTGCCGCTTCGATACTGAATGTCGAACCAACAAAAGAAATGTTTCCTGCTGTGCAGTTGAAGGAACTCACTCAAAACAAAGAGCGGAGTCTTTATGTATTGGATAATCTTAAATTCGGAGAAGCCTCCAATAGGATTACAGAAGATGCAAGCTTCGTCATTCCTGAAGTAGGAATTCACGATAATAGACTGCGGTTGCTTGGGGGCGGGATTATATCAAATAAAAACGAAAAATTAGTTGGCTGGCTTTCACCAGAAGAAATTGGAGGATTCAAATGGGTGACAGATGAAGTTCAGGGTGGGCTCGTAACCATTGAAGCGGGAGAGTCTAGAGAAGATCAAGTTGTCCTAGAAATAATGAAATCGAACACAATCGTTAAGCCAAATGTAGAAAACGGAAAGCTAACCGTCGACCTTATTGTAGAAAGTTCTTTACGACTTGCGGAGGACTGGGATATAGAACGCGACGTTTTCAAAGAAGGATGGGAAACGCCACTCCAAGAAAAGGGACAACAAGTCGTCAAGAAAGATATTGAACGCGTTCTTTCCATCGCACAGAAAGAACAGCAACTCGATTTTCTGGAAATTGGCACATGGGTAAAAATCAAACAACCTAGGTACTGGAAGGAACACGAGAAAAATTGGGAAAGCATTTTCCCTTCCCTTCCTGTTAATGTAGACGTGAATCTCACCATAACAGGTTATGGGACTCAGGATATTAATTAATGAGAGCCAATCAACTTCATACGTAATCAATAAATAAAGCAGCGCTCTTAATTAAGAAGCGCTGCTTTATTTATTGGAAAGTTAGCCGTGATTTTTAGCAATACCTGCTAATTCTTCTTTTGTTCGAAATCCAACCGCATTCTCAACAAGTTCGCCATCTTTAAAGAAAAGCAATGTTGGAATGCTCATCACGTCGTACTTTCTTGCTGTTTCTGGATTTGAATCCACATCAAGTTGGACAATTTTTAATTGCTCGCCTAGTTCCTCATCTAGTTCATCCAACACTGGCGCGATCATTTTACATGGGCCACACCATGGCGCTCCTAGATCTGCTAGAACGAGTCCTTGATTTGTTTCTTCTTCGAAGTTTTGGTCCGTTACTTTTTGTACTGCCATTATATCTCTCCTGTTACCTTATTTTTATAACTACTAAAAACTAATTTAGTGGTTAGAATACTACATTATGTTATAATCGATGTCAACGATAAAGCAAAAGGTGTGTTTCAACATGATACTCGAAACGAGTTTTTCCCATTTTTCTAATTTCCTATTTATTAACTTAATGAACACATTAAAAATACAAAATCAAAACCCTATCGATCTGCTATTAACGGAAGAGAACGTCGTTCAGTGGATCACATTAATGGAAAACAAGGGGTTGTTAAACAAGAAACAAGTAGAATTCATTAAGAAGGATCCTATTTATAAAAATGACATTCAACACTTTCGGAATCAATGTCGTGAATACTTCGCTTCAAACCTTTCTCAAGTCGATTTTTTCGAATTGCTAAGTAATGTGACAAAAGCGACCCCACTTTCTTTTACGATCGATGAAAAGTCCCTTACCCCGATCCCTATTGAGGGTGGAACGAAAGGTTTACTCTCACTCATTGCCTATCAGATGCTTGATCATGAAGCGAGTGGTGTATTGGATAAAGTAAAAGCATGCGAAAGTGAAAATTGCCTGGCCTTTTTCGTCAACAAGAAGGGAAAGCGCAAATGGTGCTCGATGGAGGTTTGCGGAAATCGGACAAAAGCCAAAAAGCATTATCATAATAAAACGAAAACTGCTTCTTCTAACGAATAAAAAAAGGATGAGATCACTAGGGATCTCATCCTTTTTTGTAGCTTATCTATTATGAATTTGTCACAAGCTCAACTGGCTTGGATTCTGGCACAATCGGCTGCTTCACTTCTTCACGACCAGCGCGCTTAATGAAGAATGAAAGCACAAATGCAAGACCTGCAATAAATGTAGCAACAAAGAAGGCGAAGTTAATTCCTTCAAGCATCGCCTGCATGGCGATTTGTTGCTGCATCGTAGGATCTACTGCTCCGCTTGTCGCAGCTTCCCTCGCGAGGTCAGCTGCAGCTGATTCTGTTCGGTTAGACATAATCGTTACGAGAAGCGCAGTACCAATGGCGCCTGCTACCTGGTTTAACGTATTGTTCATCGCTGTACCGTGTGGATAGAAACGAGCTGGTAGCTGATTTAATCCATTCGTTGATACAGGCATCATAACCATTGACATTCCGAACATGCGCACAGCATGAAGAATCATAATGTAGTTATACGTCGTATCCATAGACAATGTACTAAACAGGTATGTTGTGACAACTGTAATAGCAAGGCCCGTTGTCGCTAGAATGCGACCGCCAATTTTATCAAATAAGCGTCCTGTGATCGGAGACATAAATGCCATCACAAGTGCACCCGGAAGCATCATCAATCCTGCATCAAGTGGTGAAATGCCCCGAATGGTTTGCACGTAAATCGGGAGCAACAGCATCCCTGAAAACATCGCCATATTTAAAACCATAGTAATGGATGACGAAAGAGCGAACATTGGATATTTGAAAATCGAAAAATTCAACATTGGTCGTTCTTGTTTCGACTGTCTAATAATAAACGTCGTCAGAGAAATAACCCCAATTCCAATCGTTAAATAAACTTGTGGGCTATCCCATCCTTTATTCCCTGCAGAACTAAAGCCGTAAAGAATACCTCCAAAACCAATACTTGATAAGATTAGAGAAAATAAATCCAGACGAATGTTTACTTTTTCTTTCTTATCCTTCAACAAGAAGAAACCAAGTAGGAAAATCGTAATAGCAATTGGAGTCACGAAATGGAAAAGCATTCTCCAATCGTAATTTTCAATAATCCAACCAGAGAGAGTAGGACCGATTGCTGGCGCCGCCATGAGAATTAAACCGAAAACACCCATTGCCGCCCCTCTTTTTTCAATTGGAAAGCTAACGAGCATGACATTCATCAAGAGCGGCATCATAATCGCTGAACCTGAAGCTTGAAGCATTCTTCCTCCAAGTAGAACCGGGAAGATCTCCGCCATCCCCGCAACAACTGTACCAATTGTAAATAATCCAATCGCAACAAGAAATAAACGACGCACGGAATATTTTTCAATAAGAAATGCCGTTGCCGGAATCATAATACCGTTCACAAGCATAAATCCTGTTGTAAGCCACTGAACCGTAGCCGTTTCAATTTGTAAATCTGCCATAATCGATGGCAACGCAATATTAAGCAATGTATTATTTAAAAACGCAATAAAAGCACCAACAATCAGAATCGCAAGAATGCCGTACTTTGGTTTTGGCGTCTCTTTCACTGATTGACTCATCATCATTCCCCCATATACCTTTAGTTCAATTATTTATACCATCGGTTCAAATCTCTAATATCATATACCATGAGTTCAACTTTTGCAATCATTATTTCTTCCCAATTTGAAAGGATTTGTTTCTAATCAAGAAATAAGGTATGATCAGTTTTATACCGGCAGTACAATAATAAGTTTCATTTAAATAAAACGAAGTAAAAGGTGATAGAATGAACGATCGCAAACAGCACGTTATTAAGATGGCGCATCAGCTTTTTATTGAAAGAGGCTTTCAGGCAACATCCATTCAAGACATCCTAGAATATAGTGGCATTTCAAAAGGCACGTTCTACAATTACTTCTCATCGAAAAATGAGTTATTAATCGCTCTTTTCAAGGCCCTTTATGGCTCAATGGAAACAAGCCGAGATGAATTGATGATCGGCCAGGATCGTGCTGATCTTACTATCTTTATTAAACAAATTGAACTGCAAATGAATACGAATAAGAAAAACAAGCTGATTACACTTTTTGAAGAAGTGTTTGTCTCGAATGATGAGGATTTGAAGGATTTCCTAAAAGAAGGACAAAAGAGAATGATTCAGTGGGTATTCACTCGTTTTCTTGAGCTATTCGGAGAAGATAAGCGACCATATCTACTTGATGGGGCGATCATGTTTCTGGGCATACTTCACCACAATGTTAAGTACTATTCCATTGCAAACGGTCCGAGCGTAGACATTTCCCCAGTAGTACACTATAGCGTCCAACGTATCGTTAGTATCGTTAACGATGCCGCTGCTGCAGGAGAACAGCTGAACAAACCTGAACAAATGAGTACCTGGCTACCAAATGCGACGAATTCCGATGAAGATTTTAAAGAAAAACTTCAGCAAACAATCGCAAGCCTGAAGAGGGGCTTGAACGAGAAACACACAAAATCAATAGAACTTCTAGATTTTATCCAGGATGAGTTTCTTCATTCTAAGAAGTCACGAGAATTTCTCATTGAAAGCGTTCTTTGTTCATTGAGGGACGATCAAACGCTTGACCAAAAATCCGTTGCTACGCTCGATGAATTAGTAAAAGGGTATTTTGTGAGAGTGGCTGAAGCTTGCGAACGTTCAAACACATAATGAGCACCAATACCATTGAAAAAAGCCGCCCAGTTTGCCTTGGCGGCTTTCATACTAACTGACTTCTTTACGATAGTACAAAGATTAAAATTATGCCGATTTTACTCCATTCTCCTCTTCCACTTAGTATCAAATTGAATAAAAGGTCTCAATAATTACTACCCGGATTAAATCTGGACCTCATTTCGTTTAATCGCTTCACTTTCCACTCGGTCCATAAATTCCTGAACAACATTCATTTGATCCTTTTGACGGCTTAGCTTAAGCATGGCGCGCCCCACAAAATTCACGCCTTTATTTTGACCTTCGTAAATGAATTTTGTTTCGCTTTCACTCACTTTTTCTAGTATAAAACCAAGCGATATTTCAAACGCCTTTCCTAACACAAAACTAATCCGTTTCTCTTTATATTCTTCTCGATCCTCGTAGGCGATCGTCTCAACCATGTAAGTTTCAAGTCTTTTTCCTTCCCGATACGTTTGACGATGCTTCGCTCCGACTTGATCCTCTTCCAATTCCATTAATACATGCTCCTCAACTTTTGGCATGATCGTTTGAATATTTTCGTCTCTAAACAAATCCCAAACCGTTTCGATCGGCACACGAATCACCTTCTCCTCTTTCCAGCTAATCATTCTTTTCCCTCCCTGATTTAAGAAACTCATCAATGTCTTGAAGTTGAAGTTGCAAATCGTTTATTTGTTCTTCTATACGCAATTTCTTTTGACTCAAAAGATCTTCTAAATGAGCGAATGACTCATCTTCCATCACAGACTTCATTTCCTGAATGGTAAATCCAAACCGCCTTAGCTTTGCTAATAATAGCGCTAGAAAATAACTGCCATCATCGTAGTATTTATAACGGCTGTTCGGATCGATATAGGCTGGCTCTAATAGCTTAACTTCTGCGTAATAGCGAAGCGTTTCTTTACTTAACCCTGTTAACTGAGCAAATTGGCTTATTTTATACATGTCTCCTCCCCCTTCATCATAAACTGCGGGGTACACCACCTAGTCAAGCATACTATATCAATTATTTAGAACGGGGTCAGGCCTACCTCCCCCTTTAAACGAAAAAAGGAACGCTTATCTCTAAGCGTTCCCTCATTTCTTATTTTTTTGTAATCAACACACGTCCAACCGAACGATCCGTTGCTTCACCTGTTACTTTGAATTCCAAGCCATATTGAGGAACGTTACGTCCTGCATCAGGGATAGCTTCATTCAAATAACTTTCCTTATCGTTAAATTCTTTCACAAATTGATTTTTCTTATCTGTCATTGTGCGACCAAGAAGCTCGCTGTAGTCAATGAACATCTTCTCATCTTTACGAAGGCTGAATGCCGCATCATGAATTTGGTAACGTGTTTGGGCAACCGTTCCGTCACTCCAGAACAATTCGTGCTGATCCGCATCAACAACCCCAAGGAATCCTTCGCCAGGGTGAACGCCTGTCCAGTTATCAGAATACTTGTTATCCACGTACCAAACAACTAAACCAGGATCATAAGACATCAAGCTAGCGCCACGACGAATGTGATCAAGTCCTTCATCGACACCTTGATGATTTCTCCATTCAAGAAGGTAGTAGTGCTCTGAAACCTTCACTCCTTTATTCTTTGTGAAACCATCTAACTCCACTTTAGGCTCGCCTTCTGCATCGTCAAAGAGAAGCTCGTTCCCATCCGCTGTTACGCGAATATCATCAACATAGAAGCCAGGATTAATCGCAGCTCCATCTGTCCAGTAGTTCATTTTCACTTGTACATCTTTTCCTGCATAAGCGCTCAAATCAAATGTAGCATCAATCCAACCATTGGATAGACCAGTAATGCCGTGTCCAGGATTATTATCATACGGATTAGTTTCTGTCGTGATATTTCCCTGGATCGCTGTCCAGTTCTCACCATCTTCACTTACTTGAATCGAACCGTAATCCCAGTCCTCTTCAATGTCATACCATGTCTTAAACGTCAATTCGGCTGATGACGCATTTGAAAGATCTACATTCATCACAGCGGAATTATCTAAATCATTGTCACTTCCACTGAAATACTCGAATTCGCCGCTAAATGGCGTATTAATTTCTGTTTCTTTGTCTGGAAGGTTGATACGAAGCGCGTCAAGGTTTATCCCTTTCGTGTTCGCTTGATCCAAATAAACTTCCAAACCTTTTTTGTCAATCTCATCTAAATCAACTTCATCATACTTCAACCAATTTCCACCTTGAGCAGCCTGAAGAAATTCTTTAGACCATGCGCTGAAACCAGTAGGTTCTGTTCCAGGAAGTGCACCAGCCCAGCTTCCGCTCGCCATGATTGACCAGTAAGATACCGCTTCACCAGCCCCAGAATATTGTGTATCGTACTCATCTGGCAAACCTAAATCGTGACCATATTCATGAGCGAACACTCCTGCTGCTCCGTCAGCTGGTTCAATAGTATAGTCATATGCATACATGGAACCTGCACCAAAGTAATCCTCCTCTGGTTCTGGTGATCCTTCGATTGGGAAAATACTACCAAGGTTCCAGCGGTGAGACCAAATCGCATCAGATCCTAATTGTCCACCACCAGCTTCTTCTCCAACTGCTGAGTGAACAACCATCAAGTGATCAACAAGACCATCTGGCTCACGGAAATTACCGTCACCGTCAAGATCATAGCGATCTTCTTGATCATATTCTGCTAGATTGACAGAAGGATCAGCAGCCGCTGCATTCAAAGCTTCTTTCACAAGACCACGCGCATTCTTGTCGCTATCATCTTCTGTCGGATAGTTCCCACCGTATTCAGCTGCATTTTTGGATGCCATATACCAACCAGCAACAGCGCCATCTACCGTGTAAGCGCCATTTGATTGTTCTTCATAATATTGTTTCATAGAGATAAGATCTTCACCATTCGGACCTTCATACCCATCTTCACCGAAAATCATATCTTGATAGTGTTCCTTCACGTAATCTTCATAATACATATCAGATTCATCTGGCTTAATACTGTTATGTGGAAAATCAGGGAATTCGACTAAAAGCACTAGGACGTTATCAGAACGAACATCACCGTGGTAGTCTTCTTCAACGACTTTATCAAGTTTCTTGCCGCCTTTTTTCCCGTTGTCATTTCCCTTACCTTTGTTATCATTCTTTAACTTTTCTTTAATGTCAGCTTCAACTTCAAGCTTTTCATCTTCTAATTCCCCGGTCGTGTCTTTTTCCATAAGCGACTCAGACTTTTCTTGCAAAAACACATCCAATGCTTGTTCTGCTTCTTTGGCAGATGCATTTTTAGAGATTTTCCCACTCTCTTTCAGCATCTCAATTAGCTTTTCTTCATTTGCAATAGCTAGATCAAATGGACCTTGCTTATGTACAACTTCTTCCTTCACTTCTTGCTTCACTTGCGGCGTGTCTACACTAGCTTGACTACTTGCTCCAGGTGCTGTGAAAGCACTTAGCGTTAGCGCAGCAATCATCGCCATTGACAGTACATTTTTCCCCTTCAAAATCTCATTCCCCCTAAAAAAAATGTTTTTTACAATAGTTTTACAATAATCATACTATAATCCTTTTTCAGAAAAATTTGAATGATACAAAAGTCTCAATATTTCCTAAAACCCTCCTTTTTATGACTATTTTTTCAAGTAGTGAGCTATTTTTCACACAAATAAATCAGATCAAAAGCACCATTTCCTCATCACTAATTTGTTTTTTTGCAATAACGCTTCAACACGTTAAATTAAGTAAAAAATAGCAAAAGCCCTACAAATAAGAGAATCCGTTTGCAGGGCTTTTTCTAGATTGTAACTGATCAATATTCATCTATTTCCTCACCATGAATTGTATATATGTAGAACATCAGCAGCATCGTTAAAAACCAATTATAGATCATTGTACTTAATGCGCTTTCTTGAAAATTTAAAAACAGTGCGCTAAAAAGGAGAAGGCAAATGACCACAGGTTTATTCAACTTCACTCATTCCCATCTAGTACTATACTACTTTCATAATATCATATATTTACCAGTTAACTTTTCGTTCCAAGCTTCATGTTCTTTACTTCTTAAAATGAACAAAAAAAGTTCAAAAAAGGAGGGCATTCAATGCACGCCTTTTCTGAACTGTTAGAACCAAAGCTCTCGTCTAAGATTACTCTTTCGAACCTTCTTTTTCTAAATCTTGTTGAATTTGTTTCTTCAAATCCTCGATATATTTCTCACTTGATTTTGCGCCCTGGTCTATCCCTTCTGCTTTCTCCTTCAAGTACTCTTCTAGCGCCTTCTGTATCTCACTTGGCGTCGCATCTTCCTTGATCACTCCTGTAGACTTTAGCATCTCAATGAGTTTCTCATCATTCGCCATCATTCTTGCTTCTTGAGAGAATTCATTTTCTGATGTAGCTGGAACTGCCGTCTCTTCCCCCACGTCATCCTTTGATGTATTTACGGTTTGAGCTTCATTATTTCCACAGCCAGCTATACCTACGAGTAATAAGGTTCCCACTAGAATCGGTAGAAGCTTGATCTTCACCATGAACCCCTCCATTCGCTCCGCCTTTTCTATCTAAACGAGTTAAACGGTGAAAAGGTTACAAATAGGTCTAAATTCGCTTAGTGACAGGCACTCAAAGCCTTTATAAAGCGGATGATATGGAAGACTGGGTTGAGCTATGCTGATTAAAAAATGCAAGCGAAGCATCGTTAAACTCCCTTGGTTTTTCCACGTTACAAACATGACCGCATTGCTCTAAGATCAAATGCTGTGCCTGTTCATCGCTTTTCGTATCTTCTAATAAAGGATCCAAAAAGAGATGATCCTGTTCCCCAGAAATGTAGAGCTTCGGGATGTTTTGGCTATATTGTTGAACGTTCGCATATGCTGCATTTACTTGAGGTGTTAACGCATACCAAGCTAGAAAGTCTCTTCGATTCATTTTAAGAGCTTCTCTGATAAATAGCTTTCTAGAGCTAGCGTGATTTGCTTTAGGCATCATAATATAAGCAAACATTTTATACAACCACATATATGGTACAAACGCTTTCACTGCATTTCCAGCGCGAAGCATGAAGGTAGCTAGAGGTGAATATCGTGTGATTGCGCCTCCTAGTACAGCACTCTGAATGCGTTCCGGAACTCGTTGAAGCAAATGATGCACGGCAACAGAGCCTAGTGAAATACCTACTAAATGTGCTTTAGAAATCTTCAACTCATCTAGAAGCAGAATCACTTCGTCTGCGACTAATTCTCTATTGAAAGGCATGTTATAACTGTCAGTACTAGGTGATTTCCCATGCCCCGGTAGGTTGATAGCAAGCACATCATACTCTTTTTTATATGTGGAGATTTGATTACAGAATATCCCATAGTTCCCACCAAGACCGTGAATCAACACGATCGTTTCACTGCAGTTCGCCTTCTTACTTTTGTAAAGCTTATAATCAAGCATGCTGTTAAATCCTCTCTGTATAAGGGATGTTGCGTCCCATAGTTGATCCAATACTCTTGCATTAGTATAACCGTGAATGGGAGGAGATTGAAAGAAGAAAATCGTTAAGTTAATAAGTGTTTAATAAACAGAGAGTACTAGAGAACTCACACTTCTATCTTGAACTTTGCAATGAGTTGGAAGTACGTACCCATACCTCACCTTCAACTAGAAAAAAGCATTTCGATTTGACCAAAAAAAGAGTGTCCCAAAGTATAACTTTAGTGACACCCTCTTTAAGTCTTCGCTTCTAGCATTATTATTAAATTTTCAAAACTTGATAATTCCTCTATAACTTCACGACTAAAAAGCCTAATGGTAATAAAAGAACAACAGCATTTAAGGCAATCCCCATTACTGCAAGTCTTCTTTTTGAAATGCGAAAAGCAACCACTCCTAGAAAAATGCCGACAGCGCAAATAATGATGGGGAAGAATATAGGGAAGATTTCAATTGTTGCTAGTTCAATAGCTCCGGATAGGAAGCTTCCTGCAACGATGGCAGCAAGACAGCCCGCTACAATGGAAACAATTGCAATAAAGGTACTGCTTCCATTGATTGATGAAGGTTTCTCTGACATATGTCTCTCTCTCCTTTGGTGATAACCATCTCTCTACACCCTATTTACCCGAAAAAAATGGAAAATAACCATCCTAATGTTCTGTCGCCGGAAGGATTTGTGCCTCTAGTGCTTGTGCATTTTCTTTCAGAACATCTTCCTCTTTCAATAAATGAAACAGCCCTCTCATCACAATCTCATCAGGCTTTGACTTTCTAGATTCTTCCGATATGCGATCCGTTACCTCTAGATAGTATTGAGGCTGCTTTAATTCATGGATATTATTATAGAGCGCCTTCCAGGCATTCTCTCTTTTCTCAAACGATGTAAAAGCACCTTCTCGATCCATCCCTACGGAAAAAGGACGCATCATTTCATCATCTAGAAGAGGCGCGCTATTTCCTGCTAGAAAATCCGATGCTAGAATATCAATCTGCCTAACGATGTGCTTTCCAAGCTTTTCTGGAGAAAGCAGGCTCTCAGAAGAAATCATAAGACCTGTATAGGAGGTATAAATGGATTGCGTCATCCACATCAAATCCCATTTATATGGGGCAATCTTCTCCCCATATAAATCAATCAAATTTCGTTCTAGCCAGCTAAAAAGTCGCCCCCTCATACGATGGCCCATTCCTTCAAGCTTTTCACTGCTTTGAGCGGATTCTCCGCGCATATGCATTTTCATATAAGATTTATATTCCAATATCCCTTCGAATTGGACCTGGAATTGTTTCGCAAACCGCTCATAAGGTGGTAGATTACCGTCTAATCCGACAACAAAAGCATGTTCAAAAACGAGCTGTTGATAGTGTTCATAAATCGAAATAATCAAATCTTCCTTTGATGGAAAAAATGAGTAAAGCGAACCTTTTGATACTCCTACGCTATCAGCGATCTGCTGCATCGATGTATGCGTGTACCCTTTTTCTGCGATCAATTCAACGGCCGCCTCTAATATTGCTTTTCTTTTATCCATATCGTTCACCTCGATGTCTTCTCCATCAGAATACACTACTTGATTAGTGAAATGATAGTTATAACAAGTAACCCATTCACGCTCAGCCAAACCTTAAATAAGAGTTTTACTTTATCATATCTGACAACCCTTTACCTTTTTGAATAAGTTTTCTAGCACACTCATTTCTTGACTTCCAAGCTGATCTCAGTAAAAATGACTATTGAGTCAAGCACATTAAAACTTTATATTTCAACAAATATGGGGTATAAATGACATCAGATTGACCGAACAGTCGAAAACGAACAGAGGAGGCTCTCATATGTTGAAATGGATTTTACAACGGTCCAAGCTCTTTATGATATTTATTTTATTATTTGTCATCGTTGGAGTGTTTACATTCATTCAACTTCCACAGCGTGAAATTCCGGAAACAACAGTAAATATCGGAACGATTAGCACCGTTTATCCTGGTGCAACGGTGGACACAGTTGAACGATCAATTACGAACCCAATTGAGTCATCGCTCAGTTCGATCGATGGCATCGCTGAAGTGACATCTTCTTCAGCAGCAGGCTTTTCGAACATTGTGATCGAAGTAGCGGAAGGAGAAAGTAAGAAGGAAGTGTTTGGTGACGTACGACAGGCCGTTTCCGATGCCTCGACTTCTTTTCCTGACGAAGCTTTCGAACCAGATGTAAATGAATCAACGGCAAAAATGCCGATTGTTTCCTACCATCTTACAAGCGATAACCGCGACAACCTCCTCTCTCTTGAAGAAGAATTAAATCGATGGAAAGAGGAAGTCGAAGAATTATCAGGCGTTTCTGGCGTTACGATCAAAGGACTGCCTGAAGAACAAATTTTAATTGAATTAAAACAAGAGGAATTAAAAGATTCCGGCTTGAACGTTACCGATGTTCAAAGTGCCATTAATAATGAATACTACCCAACTCCTCTAGGAAAACAGAAAATGGATGAGGAAGTTGTTCAGCTTTCTGTTGAAAACTACGATTCACTCGATGAAATGGAAGAGTTATTTGTAGGTAAAAACCCTGATGGAGACGCGGTTTACTTAAAAGACATTGCAAGCGTTGAAGTTAGTCCAAAAGACGTTGAAGATATTATCACTTTTGAAGGAAAGCCATCTGTTTCCTTCACCGCTTACGTAAAGTCTGGGGAAGATATCCCAACTGTCGATGAGCGTGTGAGCGATAAAGTGGATGAGCTTTCAGAAAGCCTGCCTTCGAACGTAGAACTGGAGCCTTATTACTCTCAAGCTTCCATCGTTACGGACATTTTTGATGGCCTATTCCTATCTCTAGCGATTTCTGTACTTGCCGTTATTGTGGCAACATCTCTCGGACTATCCGGATCGGGTGCGCTCGTCGTAGCACTTGCTGTTCCGATTTCCGTTCTAATGGGCTTTATTCCACTACCTTTTGCTGATGTGGATCTAAACCAGATCTCCGTCATTGGGTTAATCATCGCACTCGGGATTATTGTTGATGACTCGATCGTCATAAACGACAACATACAACGAAGATATAAGCTCGGCGATAAAGGTTTAATGGGAGCCGTTAATGGCGTGAAAGAGATTTGGGTGTCCATCGTGACCTCCTCTCTAGCGATCGTCTTTACCTTCCTGCCACTGATTTTCCTTTCAGGTGGTAATGGAGCATTTATACGCGCGTTGCCAACAGTGCTCATTACAACAATTATTGCATCAACATTAGTGGCACTCATTTTCGTACCGATTTTGCGCTACTTCTTAAGCCGTCGATCGAAGAAGCCGATGTCAGATGCACCAGGACTTCTGGGCAAACCGTTAAATAAGCTTGCTGATGTTTATGCCGACAAGCTTCTAAAGAAATTTTCAAAAAAACCAATTCTTATTTCTATTCTTGGTCTTGTGCTCACGACAGCGATCTTCGGATTAGTCGTCTTAACACCGTTTGAATTCTTCCCACCTGCTGATAAGGAAGAAGTAACGGTCGACATCACGCTTCCAATCGGAACGCCGATCGAAGACACACACGATACGCTTCAAGAGATTGAAGAAAAACTGAAAACAGATGACGGCGTATATGAAACAAGCGTCTTCACAGGCACTGGTACTCCTGGTCTCTTCAACAGCTCGCTAACGAGCACTGGTGAAAATACTGGCCAAATCGTTGCCAGAGTCGATCGAGAAAACCAGACAACGCAAGGACTCATTGACGACTGGACAGATAAGCTCAGAAATGATTACCCGGATGCTGAGATTTTCATGGAAACGATCCAGCAGGGACCTCCTGCAGGAGCACCTGTGACCGTTACCGTCTCAGGACCAGAAATCGATAAGCTTATCGACCTTAGAGATGAGTTAACTAAAGAGATCGAAGGACTTGAAACAGACCTTGTCGTTGATAACGTAGGTGACTTCGAACCTTCGCTCGAATATATACCAGATCGTGATGCACTCGAAGAAAATGGCATTACGGTCAATCAGATCAGCCAGCAAATTCGACTTGCAACGGCAGGTATTCCACTAAAAGCATTTGATAATGGCGTTGTAAAGCGTGATATGAATATCGTGCTAGAAGGTAGCAAAGATGAAGTCGATCTTTCAAGCCTTGAGCTTCCAGCCGCATCAACAGGTGGACCACCTGAACTCATCTCATTAGATGAGCTTGTGACAACAGAACAAAGTGAACAAATCCAAAAGATTCCTCACATTGATGGTGAACGCTCGATTACGCTTCGTGCCTTCCCTAAGGACGAGGAGAATTATGAAGCAAACGTAACAGAAATTGTGGAAGATCAGCGCGATCAGCTTGACGATGCTGATTACAGCATTACACTTGGCGGTGAAAACGAAGCCCAAAGTGATTTCTTTGCTGAAATTACCGTACTCTTCATCATCGTACTCTTCCTAGTGTACCTATTGATTGCCCTGCAATTTAATTCACTTTCACTTCCGTTCCTAGTTCTCGTTGCCGTATACCTCGCAATCGCGGGTGCGATTCTTGGACTATTCGTTACCCAAACGCCAATTAGTTTCCTTGGTGTTATGGGAATGGTATCCCTCACCGGTATCGTAGTGAGAAACTCAGTAGTATTAATTGAATTTATCGAACAAGCACTGAAAAAAGGCATGGATGTAAAAGACGCAGTTATTGAGTCTGGTCGTGTACGCTTACGCCCAATCCTCCTTACCGCAATTACATCAATTGTTGCCCTTATCCCAGTTGCCGTAAGTGGCGATGCACTCTTTACGCCTCTTGCCGTAACAATCATATCAGGTATCCTTTTCTCAGCTGTTTTAACGCTGATTATGGTTCCGATGCTTTACCTTGTTTTGTATCGATTTAGAGGCAAGAAAAAAGCACAGGAAGAAATGTAAGTAAAAAACGTTCAGAGGAAATCCTCTGAACGTTTTTTTGTGTAAGTGAATCGTTCTTGCTATACTACATTTTTCGATACATATCTTTTATAAAGTGTTGGTTGATGGTTTTCTTCCCAAAGGCAAAAGTTTTCACCTTTTTCAAATTCATTGACTGAACTTTCTCTGAATCATGTAAAATCAAGATAAAGGAGTGAACTATGAAAACGACTATTTACAAATATCTATTTCATTATTTGAAATTCATCTTACCTCTTTTTCTTTTTGTGCTAGCAGTGATTGAAATCACCCCTTTCATGTCTAGCATCAACCCGGAGCTGCTTCGAAATGAAGTTAATCAGTTTAACATAGGCAAACTTGTTCTCGTTTTATTGATTTCTATGGGAGCCGTTAGCCCGATGTTCTTATACGACTCATTGCTCTTAAAATCATTGCAGAAAACATTTCCGAAAAAACAGCTACTTAAGCAATCGTTTATCGTCAATGCATTCTCTAACCTGATTGGATCTGGCGGAATTATTAGCGGGATGCTTAGAAAGTACTTTTATCAAACTTATGAGGTAGATAAGCAGAAACTATCTAAAACCATTGGAAACATTTCGTATTTTTATCTGACTGGTCTATCTCTACTTGCACTCATGATTCTTTTTGCTTATAGAGATAGCCTTCTTTTAGAAAAATTTCTATGGCTTTTTGTCGTTGTTATAGCGGTTGGACTGTATCTTCCTATGCTGATTTTTCAATTCGTTCGTCATCACGATAAAAGCTCTCGTCGGTTCTTTGGTTCACGAACAAAATTCCAGCTTATCGCCGTCTCTTTCCTTGAGTGGACATTTGCGTTCCTTGCAGTCTGGTTACTAGCAAACATACTTGAACTCAACATTTCTTTTCACGAGTTATTCCCCATCTTTGTCGTCGCTTCATGCGTTGGGATTGTCAGTATGATCCCCGGCGGACTCGGTTCATTTGATTTGATTTTCATTTGGGGAACCCAGCTTGTCGGTGTCCAAGACGAGAAAGTCTTTTTTCTACTCATTCTCTATCGAGTCGGTTACTTTTTCTTCCCATTCTTACTCGCTGCGATTCTTTTTGTAAGAGACTATTGGGAGAAGTGGAATGCAAACTGGGATAGCCTCCCACTTGCCCTTATTCAAAGGCTAAGTCATGTGATGCTTACGCTGCTCGTGTTTATCTCCGGCTTAATTTTACTATTGTCTGCGGCCTTACCTGGCATTATCGATCGGTTAAAAATTCTAGAAGAAATGCATTCACTACCGTTTCTTGTTAACCTTTCTCATCAGCTTTCCGTTGGAGCTGGTTTTGCTTTACTCGGGTTATCAAGAGGAATTGAGTACAAGGTGAAAAGAGCATATTATCTCACCATCGTCGTCCTTTTCGCAGCAGCTGCCTTTACCTTTTCTAAAGGGATCGATTATGAGGAAGCGATCTTTCTCTTACTCGTTGCCTTCATTCTCTATATGTCAAGAACGCGCTTCTATCGCGAGAGCTATGTATTAACGTGGAGCAAAACCATTATTGATGGGCTAGTGATCCTATTCATCACGTCGATGTATGTGTTAATTGGATATTTAAGCTTGCCTTCATCAAACGGCGTTATTCCGCCACAAGTCTTGCCATATGTTATTACGGATTACCACACGCTGTTTTATAGTGCTTTAATCGGCTTAATGATTGCGCTGATTGTTTTTGTGATAGGGACCGCCGTGATTAAACCGAGAAACCCAATCAAGGAATCATCACCTGAAAATGATAATGAAATACAAGAGCACCTTGTAACCTACGGTGGAAATACGTTAGCTCATTTAATTTTCCTGCACGATAAATCAATCTTTTGGAACTCCAAAAAAACAGTCTTAATCTGCTTCCAAAAATCTTCGGATAAGCTCGTCGTTCTCGGCGATCCGATCGGACAGAAAGAAGCATTTCCTGAAGCCATCGAAGAGTTTCAGCACCTGGCAGATATCCAGGGTTATACCCCAGTGTTCTATGAAGTTAGTAACAGCCTGCTTCCCATTCTCCATGAAAAAGGCTTTGGTTTCTTTAAGCTCGGTGAAGAAGCATTCGTAGATTTAGATCAGTTCACGCTATCTGGTAAGAGAATGAAAGCATTGCGTGCTGTTAAAAATAAATTCGAACGAGAGAATTTTCAAGTTGAAATAGTAAAGCCTCCGCACAGTGAAGAGCTTTTGCAGAAGCTAAAAAACGTATCTGACGAATGGCTACAGGGAAGAAATGAGAAAGGATTTTCGCTCGGATTCTATCATGTCGATTATCTAAACAAATCAGAGATCGCCATTATGAAAGAACACGACAGGATCATCGCGTTTACTAGTCTTATGCCTGTCTACGATAACAACAAAACGGTATCTGTGGATTTAATGCGTTTTCTGCACGATGCCCCTTCAGGCACAATGGACGTGATGTTTCTCTCTTTATTTGAATGGGCTAAAACTGAAGGCTACGAGCGCTTTAATCTAGGAATGGCTCCACTTTCAAATGTGGGTCAATCCAAGTTCTCTTTCCTAAGTGAGCGAATCGCCGCCCAAATCTTTCTTCACGGTCATATCTTCTATCATTTCCAGGGCCTACGAAAGTTCAAAGGGAAATACGCCCACACCTGGGAACGCAAGTACCTTGCCTATCGAAAGAAATCGTCCCTTCCTTTCACAATGGCGCAAGTGTCGCTGTTGATTGGGAGGCAGAGAAAATGAGTGTCAAACGTAATGGGGGTCAGGTGCGTACCTGACCCCATTACAAACATTCGTCCCATCACGATGAACAGTTCTATGATTATAGTTGTATCTTTCCCTTATTAAACATTACGCTTCTCCAACTTCCTCAACTTATATTGATACGAAAGATAAGGCATCCCTGTGAAGATCAACACAATAAAAGTCGCGTAACTCGCATATTCACTAATATCCCCAACAACTGTAGGGAGAAATCCATTCTCACTACTAAACAACAACACGACTAGCATAATAGCGATTAGAAATGCTGGCAGGGCAACCTTTTTCATAGATTGGCTTTCCTTTTCATACTTCTCTTTGATGGTAGCCTGTTCTGAATAGATTGGGGTAGTGCCTGGTGCTGCCGAAAAGATGTGCATGACACCCGCTCCAGTACAAACATGCTTCCATCCTGCTTCTTCAAAGTAACTAAAATACTCGTCATCGGCCTCCGACTGATAGTCTAGTGAATAAATCACTTCCTCTGGTTTTCCTTTCCGTAACACAAAACCGGAGAACGCAAATTTCTCTAGAAACCATCCCCTTCGCGCAAACTTACCGAGTCGCTCCATCTCTTTCGCTTCAAAGAAAGCTAAACCGCTGCTCATCACATATTTCTCTTTCCCCAATACACTCACTCTCCTTTATTTGCGAGGATTTCTTCCCCGTGCTGAATCATTAGGCGTTTTCGTTCAATTTCTTTCTTTACTAGCTGAACACCTTTTTCTGTGGTTACATACACCTTTTTCTTATCACTCTTATCATGCAGCTTTATCAGTTCTGCTCTAAGTAGCTTTTTGATCGTGGTATACATAGACGCCGGTCCGACTACGACCGTGTGATCTGTCATTTCCTCAATTGTTTTCATTATTAAATATCCGTGTTTAGGCTCCATCAGTGATAGGAGAATGTAATAAGATGTATCTGTTAGCTCTCCCACTTCAAGAGAATCATTTCTTGGCATTCGCTTCCTCCAATCTTATATCGTTTAATGATATATCAATAATTGTAATATATCAGGTAATGATATATTAGGCAACCACTTATTGGAAAATAAAATCATTCTTTTTCAAAGTTGAAAACGGAAAATCACATAAAAATAGAGCTTGGAGGCGTATAAGCCATTCCAAGCTCTGTTCTTCACTTTATTAATAAAACTCCCTTATAACGAAAGGCGGCATTTCATTCTTCACTTTGCCATTAATTTATATAGTACAGTGACGCTCCATGTTACAAGAAACATAGCAGCTATAAATAATAATCCTAGCCCTCCAAAAGAAATACATCACCCATAAAAACGCCCTTATTTCGTTTAGTTCGCTCTATAGTTTCCACATATTAAGATCATCCGACCATATAACTGACACATCAGAAATCATTAATTTTCCTCATCACTCTCTTCAATCAAGATTTTCAACAATAAAACCTCAGTATCCTCTTGAATCATTTTTTTAACATCATCTTTGTTCCCTAAATCATAGGTTCTCATTTCGTTGGAAGATGTGCTTCGATACGCCGCTAGCACTTTCTCTTCGTTTAATTGTAAATCCACCTTTTCATCTGGAAACGCATAATCCCACGTTGTCATTGATGTTTCTGACTTCGTTTTTTCAACGCTTTTATTAGGAGCTGAGCTATGGCCAGGTGCATAAAGAAAATAAGACGGTTCACCTTCATTAGACTGAATGATCCCAAATCCTACATGCCCTTTGGACGTTTCATCAGGAATCGGACTCTGACCATACATAAGTTCCGTGATAGGCTCACGATCTTTCTCCCCATCTTGATACCGCTCCACCCAAAGCCTTACCCAGCGTTTATCTGCATTCTCCAATTCGAATTCAAAATCGAATAGATTACCAAGATTCAACTCTTCGAAGGTTTTTACATAATCCGAATCAGGCATAGGCTTAATCTCAGCCGTTTTATGCTCATTACTCGCACAGCTTGATAGCAGTAACGTTCCTAATAGAATGAAAGGAGCCAGAACTTTCATTTTCACTATTTTTCCTCCAATTTTAATGCAGCTTCTACTATTTCTTGATACACATCGTTCCACTCAATGTCATAATCAGCTATCTTTTTAGGCTCCACAAACATTCGATCGTTGGATTCACTGACCTCATAACCATCGGATGAGCGGTGGGCTACCCGCCTCTGGAAGTAGATACACAAAAACAAATAGAAAGAACGTCATTGCACCGATCATGACAACGATCCATGAAAGAGCGGAATACTTTGATTGAATGAGCCCGTAGACACCAAAACATAAGCTGATGACGCCAATCGTTAGCTCCATAAGCGCAACTGGATAAATCGAAAAATGATTTATCAGTGAAGTTCGTAAACCGTTTAGCGCAGTGACAAATAAAACAAGGAACAGTTGCAAGAATAAGCCTACTGAAGGAATGCTCATCCGTTCATGACTCAATCACAAAATCCGCTCTCTCCAAAGGCTTAACGGTATCCATATAATAATCTTCTGCTTTCCAATATCGCTCTTGAAATTTCTTTAGATTTTTCTGTGTCTCTTCGTTCTCTCGTCCAAACCGCACATCTCTTGCACATTCTAAGAAAAGCACGCAATCGAACGCAGAACGCCATTCGTCTCTTTGCAGAAAAACCCCTTCGATCAACACCACATCTGCCTTCAAATTTTCGGGCGGTATTCGTTCCATTATGCTGTCAAAAAGATGCTCTTTTAGCTTAGCGACGTCCCACTGCAAAAAATAGTATTCGTACCACTCTTCGTGGCCTGTGTTATACCGCTTTTGCTCTGGCTCTATGTAATCATCTATATGAAATGTAACAGAGCGATACCCTGACATTTCAAGTAAGTGCTCTAACTCGGAGACGAACGTGGTTTTACCTGACCGACTTAACCCATCGATTCCAAGTAGAAAGGGTTCCTTTAGCGGGGGTTTTGGTAGTATCTTTTCTAAATCAAAATGCGCCATACTACATCGGTTTCCTTTTATAATTCCCGCTTTATGTAAACCAGATCTTCTCCAACCACTTTTCATCTTATGAACGCTCCTCGCTAAATTTATAATACAGGTGAACACTAGTAAAATAGATTGGTACTGCGATAAGAATAAACACAATCCCTGAGACGATCTTTTCTACAGAATAGATTTCTCGATCTAAATCGATTAAATAGTAAATAAAAAAATGAATGAGCCACGATCCAAGCATCACCCACCCTAGTAAAGATAAGAACTTTTTTGCTTCCATTATTGCCTCCAAACAGTAGATAAGAAACCACTATGAGTTCTTAAAGTACTCTATTTTTGCACCTTCATCACTTGTCCCAAGCGATCACCTCAAGCTCTGGCCATTTCCGCGTCCATTTTTCCACTTTCGCTTCATAGACATCGCGGGTAATCAACAACTTGTTTGCACGCACAATTAACCCAAACAAATCACTTAATCCGTATGGCGCATATACCTGAAACGCACCATCCTCTCCTACTTTGACACCGATTGATGTTGCAGTAGTAGGCCAGCTATTGATGGCATCTTCTACTGAAGAATAAGGGGCGATACGCTGACCGAATTTCTCTTCATACCAGAGATGAACGCGCGCTTCGTTTTTGGCGTCAATTTTATAAGGAATGTCGGAAAGCAACTTCCGAAGATGCTCTTCTATCTCGACCTCTTTTTCTAAGCTCAAATCCTGATCATCGTAATACACAACATCGAGGTCATGGATACCGTAATCCAACGGCCGATTCGTTAAGTCATTCCAAACCGTTTGCACAATACACCCTGCTCCGATGTATGCATGATCGAACTCTTCCCTTAGTACACCGAGAGCCTTTTCAATGGCTGGATTCTGATAAAGAATGTGTTCCAACGCTTCTTTTTGTACACCTATTTCTTGATGAAAGTAAGGCAATTACATGACCTCCACTACAATGGTTCCAAAAAATTCTTCCCCAACATAAGCATCTAGCTCCCAAACACCTGTTGAAGGAAGTTGCATCGTTGAAGGGACGTGAGCATCCGCCCCGTTGTGCGGACCCGCCAACTCATCTGATTCAAAAACCACGATCTCCTCATTTGTCTCCTGATGTGTTCCGATTACTTTAAGAGAACCATTTAGTTCGTCTTCATCTCCCCACAAGTGCCACATGTACTTATTAGGTTCACCAGCTTTGAATGCTGACGCATCATCATATATAAAGCCGATCCGCTCTTCTTCACCAATCATCTTATAAGAGCCTGATGTGAAAGTGTTACTTACTTCTGCTTGATTTTCTTTTTGAACAACCTGTTTCGTCACATGATCATTTCCATTACAACTAGTGAGAAGAATGAGAAGAACGAGCAAGTATGCAAGCCATCTTTTCATACATCTTCACTCCCTCCGGTCATTTTAACGGAATAATTTATCATACTGATCAATTTGGTCTGGATAAATTCCCGTGCTTTGCTGTGCTTCTCGCTGCATCGATTGGTTACACGCCTTACACACATAGCTCGCACCAGGGTTCTGCTTCAACTTCCAAAACTGTGAATCAGAGGGCTTAATATGAAATTTCTTTTTACAAAAAAAGCAGAGCGTCTCAATCATCGCCATCCCCCATTTCCAGGGTTTACTTATCATCACTACATTTCTATAAAAGGGAATAAATCCCTTCTAAGGAAACTTGAAATTCTCACATCCTTAAGATTAGCCCTATACGGATGAACACTTTGCTTTGAGCTCATGAAAATGGAACTGGTTTCTGAGATTACCGCTCCTCTACTTCTTATCTCATTACTCTCCCTCATATGCTTCATTCCAGTGATAAGGTTGTATTTCTTTCAACGTTTTAAAGTTAAGCGCACCGTCTTCCGTAAATACGGCTGCTTTAACATTTGCCCCCCAATAAAACAGTCGTTCCTGACAAATACCACACGGAGTTAATATCTTATAGTGAGAATTCTCATCATCACGTACGACGCAAATGGAGTGCGTGATTTCTGTGTTTAATTTATGGGCTTCTAGAATAGCCCCCGTTTCAATACAAAGCTCTGCAGAAGCATTAATGTTCTCTGGAGAAACGCTCGTTAGAATAGAACCCCCGCTTGTATACATCGCTGCCGCCCCTCCCCAACCAGAAGGGTAACGAGACTCGATTAACTTTACTGCTTCGTCATACAATTTGCTTTCGATCTTCATTGAATCAACCCTTCCTCAGAATAAAGTTTTACTATTGTTCTATGTAAATGATCTAACGACTAAAAGGAGCGTTTGCGATAAACTTAGCAAACACTCCCCTAAGAAAAGAATCAAACCTACAGATCATTTTTTCTTCTTTTTTCCAATGACAAAAACCGTAATAAACACAATTATAAGCAAAAACATTCCCTCTGCCATAAATTCTCCTCCAAGCCTGACGTATTTTTTAGAGTGAAACGATTAGAGAATATAGGCTGAATAAGTTTTCTGCGTATTACTACATACGAAACGAACGAGAATTAGTTTCATGTTTTTACAAAGAATCAACTCATACCTCTCCCGCTATACTATAAGATTTCGAGATTGTGAATGGGAGGAACTTATATGACCTAACTCAGTATTTATCAAAAAAACGCACTTGTGAAAACAAATGCGCTTTTGCATGACTTAGGCGTATTGAAATGCGGGGGGTCAGGTTCGGACCTGACCCCCGCCGCGGACATTTATACGCGCTTCACAAACACCACACGCTCACGCCCTGGCCCGTCATAGTTTGAGTGAACCGCAATTCCATTTACGACGCGGTTGCCTCCTTCAATCTCAAAACCCATTCTAAAGTGGTAAGCAATCGAATTCTTATTATCCGGCGAGGTGACGCACCTCACTAAGCTTCTGCCATAAGCTTTCATTGTTTGAAAGAACGACTCATAAAGTTGACGTCCAATGTGACCACCTCGATAAGAAGGGTGAACACCAGCAATGTGAATATACCCTTCTTCTAAATGAGTTTGTGAAAGAAAACCAATAAGAAACCCGGCAATCTCACCGTTCTCTTCTGCAATAAAGCTCGTATTCGTAAAATGATCAAAGAACATTTTAGGAAGCTTGTCGATCATTTGTCCTCCATTCCACCATTCATTGATCAGTGGAGAAATCACATAGTAATCTGATTGCTTCACATGACGAATGTTCATAAAACCCTCCAATCTTAGCAGCTTGTCTGGAATCACCTATTTCTATATGTAAACCTCTATATTCTATCGCAGGTTATATCCACTAACAATTATTTCAAACATCCGTACATTCCTCAATCACTTCTTTTATGAAGTAACGCAAAGGGGGGACAGGCATGTGCCTGTCCCCCCTCCCGCTATTCAACAACCTTCAATCCTAACAACTTCGCAAATCCAATCGCCTGATCCTGTGACACTACACATCCATCAAGGCTTTCCAAATCAACATGAAGGCGTTCAAACGTACATGTGCTTAGATCGACCCCCTTTAAAAGCGTTTGTACGAAATTCACGTCGTTTGCGTCACACCTGTTGAAAATTGTCTTTGTAAACTGAGAGCCATGATAGTTCGCGCTTTGCAAAGACGTATCTTCAAATTTTACTTGTTTCAGCCTGGTATCCACATAACTACTGAAATTTGCCATACAATTCTCAAATGTAACGTTTCCAAGGTTCGCTTCCGAGAAATCCGCTCCTATTAACTTGCAGTCCGTGAACTTCACGCGATGAATAATGCCTTCAGTGAAATTCACATTGGAAAGGTTACAATTATCGAATATAACATCAATCATGTCAATTTGAGGAAACGTGGCGTTTGAAAATGTAACGTTTCTGAACACCACTTTCGATAGGATCACACGGTCAAGCTCAACATCGTCCACCGCTTCACCTATGATCTCGCAATTCATTAGCGTTAAGTCTTCATCATTATAAATCGCACGAAAATGACCTTCTTCAAGGATAGCCGGAATCTTTGGACGTTCTAGTTTTATGTTTTTGCTCATCGTAACACCCTTCTTACTTCAGATTGGTCATAAGAAAGATACCATATGAGAGACAGTAAATATAAGCCTGTCTTTTTGAGAAAAAGTATGTACAAACTCTTTCTCAAAATTAATGCTAATATGATTTTTATCTTCATTTTTGTGCACAAAAAAAGCCTCCAAAATGAGGAAGCCGAAAATGATTATTTAATTTGATTCCTTTACCTTAAACTCATCTTTATAAAACCAGCGATAGAACACGCGAGAACTAAAATTCGTTAGCGAAAGCGTGATGAAACTCCAGTACCACTTCCACTTAACGTACTTTATCAGATTCGTATATTTCTCCGCGATCACTTCTCCTGTGGTAATAATACCAACGTGAAAAAGATAATAGAGAAGCTGTATGAATTTATTTCTGCTCTCCGGGTAATTCAAATTGAAAATGGCACAAAAAGCAGGATAAACAAAGTATTCGAACGTAAAACTTGTGCGATTTGCCTTTCGAAAGAATCGCACTGGATACTGAATTAACCCTTTCTCTACGACAAGTAAACCAAAAAACCATGTCACAACATGCTTAAAGAGCATAATCACAAGACCGTGTCGAATTTTATTTCTAGGGATATATTTAAATAAAAGTCCTGCAGTCACTATCCAAATCAAATAAAGAATTCCCTTGTCCTTTGACACCATCACCACGCTCCTCTATCACATTAAAGTCCCCTATTTTGATCATTTGATACATACTAATAGAACGAAAATCCGCATAATAGAGACAGTTGTCTTTTGAAGGGGTCAGGCCCGAGCCTGACCCCTTCAAAAGACGTTTAAAACCACAGTCATTAGTGGTATAATTAATATATGAACACATACTCATGTATAACGTTTTATTGGTAATCGATTGGAGGCATGACGATGGGGCATAATCATTCCCATGATCACGGACATACTCATTCAGCAAACAAAAAAGCACTACTCATTAGTTTTATACTAATCTTCACTTTTATGATTTTAGAGGTTGTTGGTGGGATTATTACTAACAGTCTTGCACTCTTATCAGATGCAGGACATATGCTTAGCGATGCCGTTGCACTGGGTATGAGCTTACTTGCTTTTAAACTCGGTGAAAAGAAATCTGATACCGAGAAAACATATGGATACAAGCGATTTGAGATTCTTGCTGCGTTCTTAAACGGGATTGCGCTTATTGCGATTTCATTCTATATCTTATGGGAATCCATTAATCGTTTTATCGATCCACCTGACGTAGCAAGTACAGGTATGCTCGTTATCGCTGCCATTGGCTTGATCGTCAACATCCTAGTAGCCTGGATCCTTATGAAAGGAGACACTTCTGAGAATCTCAATTTACGAAGTGCTTTTCTCCATGTATTAGGTGATTTGCTTGGATCAATCGGCGCCATCATTGCCGCATTGCTCATCATGTTCATAGGCTGGAATTACGCCGACCCAATTGCGAGTGCGATTGTCGCTATTCTCGTTTTAATTAGCGGGATCCGCGTCACAAAAGACTCTTTCCATGTATTAATGGAAGGAACGCCATCTAATATCGATCTTCAAAAAGTGAAGGAAGCGCTAGTTGAAATCGATGGTGTTAATTCTATCCATGATTTGCACATTTGGAACATCACCTCCGACTTTCCATCTTTCACCTGTCACCTTGTGGTTAACGAGGGGGTAAATCGAGATCAAATGCTTAAGATCGCTGGGCAAAAGCTACATGATCAATTTGAACTCACGCACACCACTATTCAAATCGAATGTGAAACATCAGAAATTAAAGACCAAGAAAATAACTGTAACGAATAATAGAATATAAAAAAGGGGGGCAGGTTCGTACCTGCCCCCCTTTTTCTATTCTAACTCGTGGAAATTCCCTCTCCTACTAACACGATGGGCAATAAGATAAATAATGATGTAGACCGGCACCCCGTAATACAACTCCCATTTAAGAGGCACATATACATCTAATTTAATAAATAACGGCTCGAATACAAACGCACAAATTAGCGAAAAGAACACCGCCTTCAATAATGGACTGAAGTTTGGCTTGTATTGAATAAGCAACATAACCATGACTGGAAAAGAACTTAAATCCCATGGCATAAAAAATGTATGTATGTAAGGAAGCGGTGTATACAAATAAAACCATAGACCATAAGCAACACCCATCGAATCAAGCGTTGACGTAATCACATAAACGAATAATCCTGCTAATAATAAACGGTTAGTGCTTTCCTTTTTTCGTAGAATCAGCCAAATAACCCACGGTCCTAAAAGGAGCAAAACGTTCAACCACCATTGCCAGGCAAGAAACATTTCTTCTTTCCATAGGGTGGTATATCCATCATTTAATTTTTCGATTGAAGTATGAAGTTCAATCATCTTATTCTTCACTACATTCAACATCCCATCACGTACCAAATCGTATTTGATATGGTTAACATTTCCTAAATAGGAGCGTTTTATGCTGGAATGAAGAAAGAGGGGGTCAGGCACGGGCCTGACCCCCTCTCGCTTTTATACAAACATGTTCAAAATTAATGCTCCGCCAAATGCTGCAAAGGAAAGCACGGTTTCCAGCACAGTCCACGTTTTAAACGTTTCTTTAACGGTTAAGCCTAGATATTCTTTAACCATCCAGAAACCAGCGTCGTTAACATGCGAGAACATAAGTGAACCTGCACCTGTTACAATAACGAGCAGTTCTAGATTCACACCTGACATCGTTGCGATGATCGGTGACACAATTCCAGCCGCTGTTGTTAAAGCAACAGTTGCGGAACCTGTAGCAATTCGAATAAGACCTGCAATCATAAAGGCAAGAACGAGCGGTGATAACGAAAGATCTTGAGAAAGATTCCCGATAATCGTTCCAATTCCGCTATCGATCAAAATCTGTTTAAAGCCACCACCTGCACCGATGATCAAGATGATTGATCCAACAGGTAGAATACATTCTTCTACGTATTTTTTAATTTGTTTTTTGTCTAATCCCTGACGGAAGCCAAGGAAATAGAATGCAAAGAAACAAGATAATAACAGTGCCACAAGTGGGCTACCGATAAATTCTAAAATCCCTTCCGCACTTCCTGGTAACGGTAGGAACGGAGCGAACGTACCTAGAACAAGTAAAAACACTGGCATAATGATTGTTGTAAATGAAATGCCTGTACCAGGTAGTTTAGATGGATCCTGCTGATCTTCCACTTTGATCAAATCAGGCTCACCTACAGGAACTACGCGCTTGTTAATCCATTTGGCAAATACCGGACCACCAAGAATACCAGCTGGTAGCGCTATAACTAGTGAATACAATAGAACTTTACCAAGATCCGCTTCATAAATACCAATCGCAGCAACGGCACCCGGATGCGGCGGAATCAATCCGTGCACAATCGACAAACCTGCTACAGCTGGTAGCGCAATCAATAAAATGTTTTTCTTCGTTGCCTTTTGAATTGAAATAACGAGTGGTAATAGAATTAAAATACCAACTTCAAAGAATACTGGAATTCCGATAATAAATCCTGAGAAGAACATCGCCCATGGCAACTTTTTCTCTCCAAAGACGCGAATAAAGAAATTCGCAATCTGCAACCCTGCACCGGATTCAGAAAGCAGTTTTCCTAGAATCGTACCAAGTGCCAGAATACCAACTAAGTGACCAAGTACGCCACCAACACCTGCTTCATATGAACCTATAATATCGACCCATTCCATCCCCGACATGACCGCCAGGAATAAAGCCGCTACAGTTAAACCAATGAAAGCATGCCACTGAAATACAGAAACTCCTACAATTACGATTGCAATTGATATGAGTGTTATTGCTAATAAGTAGATTTCCATGATAACTCCCACCTCTTCTAAAATAAAGGGTTTACATTAATACCATTGAAAACCCTTCCAACTTTCTTCATTATAGGAATTATTATTTCATAAATCAATGGAAACGTTTAAAAATTTTTTCTGTTAATTATGAAACAGACGGTTCTATTTGATAGAAAAATCCTATAAACCCTTGATAATAAAGGGTTTACATCATGAAAAATAGAATCGCAATTTCTGCGATTCTATTAAAATTTATTTTTTTCAGTTAATTAATCACTTGCATTTCTAGCACTATTTTTAAATAATCCACGAAAAAAAAGCACTAAACTTACAACTTCGCTTTCCAAAATCCTTTTACAATATCCATGACGGCACTCAATATAAAGAATAACCCAATCGCTGCAAGAATCATGTTTTGATTCGTTTCTGATAGAGACAATAAGTTCGTTAAATCTGGATGAATCAGCTGATCATTTAATAACATGATCACGATCACTGTCGTCGTAAAGACTTGATGAACAGCATTAGCAACTGCTAAACGCTTCGTCCAATAACCAACAATCACTTTATATAAAGCAAGCAGCACCGCCGTTAGAAGAGTCAGAATTACAAATGGCCAGTAAGATAAAAGCACATCATTATTAAAGAAAGGCACATCCACCTTACCGTTTCGAATGATGCCAAGTAAGTTGTCTGCGTTAAAATAAAGGGTTGCCCAAACTGCCGCAAAGAGAAGATCGGCGAATAGCTCCGATTTCGAAACTTTCTTCTTTTTGGGCACAGAGGTTACTTTCTCTAATTCATCCGCTGACCATCCCTTTAGCGCTCGGTTTATATTTATATCGGTCCGTTCCAAAATCACAAAAATGAGGGTAATCCAAAACAACGTTTGGATTGCGGTATTCCATAGGCCTCCAATAGCATCACCCATCAGATTAAAAAAGACGTCTCCAAGCGACCCAGTGCCATTGTAGTCGATCACATTAATCGTCATAAATGTGATAAATGTGACAACGAGCGAAATAGGTAGCACCATCTTGATAATCTTCATGTAAAGCTCAAAATATTGAGGACCAATGAGGTGCATAGGCCAATCCCGAAATCCGTTTGCCATTTGTACCGGGCTCCCAAGTTCATTAAGGGCGCTCTTCACGTCTTCTTCTGAAGGATCGTCCGGCAACATATCCCCAATTGTTGATCTTAATTCAAGCGCAATGTCCTCCCGATTGGATTCAGGAAGTCGTCTCGTCACTTCACCAATGTAAACCTCAATCAGATTCACGTTCGTCCTCCCCCTTCAATAAGGTAGCTAATTCGCTCGACGTTTTCTCCCACTCTACTTTCAGCTGTTCGAAAATTTCTCTTCCATACTTACTTAATACATAATACTTACGCGGTCTGCTTTCCGTTGTATCCCAACTGCTCGTCACCAGCTCCTGCTTCTCTAACCTCCGAAGCAGTGGGTACAGCGTGCTCTGTTCAATGGATATTCCTGATTTCTCAAGCGACTGAACGAGAGAATAACCATATTGAGGAGTTCTTAATTGACTTAGAACCGCGAGCGTTAACGTGCCTCTTCTGAGCTCCGTTATAAATGAATTTAATAACGTCACACCCTCACCAACTTCCTTACTGTGTGTCGTACACTATATATACTATGTATCATACAGTGTTATGTGATAAACAGCAATGTGAATCTGATAATATTTTAATAAAGAGGAGGGGGGCAGGTACGTACCTGACCCCCCTCCTCTTTTCATTTGTTATAATAGTAAAATAGTTTACGAGATCTGGAGGGTTACATTTATGAATACTGCTGCCTATTACGCCCATTACGATGCCATTCCTCTTCCCCTCGTTGTTCTTGATCGGAACGGGGGGATCGTCCATGTTAATGAGTATGCTATTTCAAGATTCTCATCCTATCAAAAAGCAGGATCAATACAATGCTTGGAAAGCATTCTATCGATCGAACAGAATCAAATCCAAGCCCATCTCGATCGAGCTTTTACAATGGAGCCGGGAGTATTCATCGAACTCCCCCTCCCTTTTACGAAGGAAGCGATTCGTTTCTCTCCAATAGATTCGAACCATGTGACACTCGTTATTGTTGAGGATAAAGAGGCTCTCTACAAGGAAGTTACCCGTGAACCTTCAGATAACAATGAAAACATTCCTACCGAAGAGCTCGAACAGCGGTTTCACTCATTAATTGATGAAAACCCTGATGGGATTGCTTTTGTTGATCAACACTTAAAGCTAACCCTAATCAATCAAGCCCTTCACAGAATGCTTGGCTATTCATTGGAAGACCTGATCAAAACACCTCAGCATGTGGTAAACGAGGAAGCGATTTCCAAAATTAGCAGGCATTTCGAATTAGCCTTATACGGCGATCAGCGCTCTTACGAAATTGAGGCGTATGACATTTATCGCAATAAGGTTCACCTACTCATTAAAACTATTCCTATTCATACGAATGGACACTTCCGCGGAGCTTATAAAATCGTAAAAGATATTACTGAATTCAAAAATGCTCAGCTCGACACAATTGATCAAGCAGCACAATTACGCTCGCTCATTGACTCCATACCTGAATTCATTATTTTCAAAGATAAACACGGCAGTATTCTTGAAATGAATGCGTATGCGAAATTAATATTTGGAATTGAAGAAGGAAAATACAAAGGAAAAACGTGTGAGGAGTTGTACTGTAGTAACATCGATGCTCAACATCTTCTTAGAAACAATGCAAAAACCGATCGAATCGCGTGGGAACAAGAAACAAAGGTGGAATATGAATACGAGCTTGAACTTGCTAGTGGAGAGATAGGTACATTCGAAATTATTAAAGCTCCAACATATAACGCTGATGGAGATCGGAAATATTTAATTGCCATAGGAAGAGACATTTCAGCACGTAGAGAAGTGGAAAAGGAACTTGTTGAAACACAGGAGCTCATTGCCTCTATTTTCACAAATAATGCCGATGCTATTTCGGTTAGTAACTTGGATAAAGAAGTTATTAAAGTAAACCCAGCCTTCCAGCGACTTTACGGCTATACGGATGATGACATGATTAATCATCTGTTTGACATCTACCCAAATGACAATAAAGATGAAGCCAATCGGATCATGAAAGCCGTTATTGATGGTGACGGTGTCGTTGATTTCGATACAGTAAGGAAGACAAAAGACGGAACGCTAATTGATGTAAGCATTACCTACTCACCAATCAAAGATCACGAGGGAAACATTACGGCGATGTCTGCCATAACAAGAGATATACGCGATCGTAAGAGAACCGAAGAGCTTCTCCTTCGTTCAGAAAAGCTCTCCGCAATCGGACAGCTTGCAGCAGCGGTCGCTCATGAAGTTCGGAATCCATTAACTTCTGTAAAAGGATTTATTCAGCTATACAAAGATCGGATCCATAGTGATATATTGCAGCTGATGTTATCTGAAATGGACCGGATCGAATCGATTATTAATGAATTCTTATCACTCGCGCGACCCCAGGCCGTTACGTACCAACAAACCGATATTATGACGCTGACCCGTAACGTCGTCTCACTCATGGAGCCAGAGCTTTTATTAAACAAAGTCGACGTCGAGACAGATTTCCACACACCATCGCTCATAATGAACTGCGAGAAAAACCAAATCACTCAGGTTCTCATGAACATTATCAAAAACGGTATTGAATCGATGCCAGATGGCGGATTACTCTCCATCAAGACGTGCAATACAGACACGCACCTCTTTATTAAAATTGCTGATAAAGGCGTAGGTATCCCGAAAGAACGATTAGAACGACTTGGTGAGCCGTTCTTCTCGAATAAAGATACTGGTACCGGGCTTGGACTAGTCGTCTGTTATAAAATCATTCACGAACACAAGGGGACCATTGAATTTGATAGCTCTGTTGGCGAAGGAACCGTTGTCACCATTTCATTGCCGATCGAACGTTAACGATGATCGAAAGATGCTGATAATAGAGAAAGAAGAGCATGACTGTTCGTATGAAGATACATTTCTCTACCTAATGGCTCTCCTTTTATCGGAAGAAAAACAACGCCTTTTTGTTCGATCGAATCAGCCATCATTTTCGGAAGATAAGCGATGCCGATTCCAAGCGCAACAAGTCCACCCATACCGAGATAGTGCGTTTCTAATACGTCTCCCTCAAATAAATGGTCATTCAATATCCCTCTTACCCGCTCAGAAAGATATCCGGTAGGAGGGATTATTTGCGTATACCGAAAACATTCTACTAAGGTCACCTCTTTCTTTTTCGCTAATGAAAGAGAAGCAGGTACAGCCGCAACAAAAGGTTCAGAAAATAGAAATGTAGAATACATCCCTTCAATCACTGGAGTATTCTGAACGATTGCGGCATCAATTTCATGGGAAGTTAACTGAGGAACCAAATCCAAACTATCTTCTCGAATAGCTGTAACGTGAACATTCGAATACTGAAGCTGCTCATAATATCCAGGCAAAAAGTAAGTACTTAAAATCGGCGTCGAGCCAAATCGTATCTGATCAAATTTCTTATAGCGATCGACCGTCTGATTAATCTGCGTAAACAGCGGTTTAATATCTTCGTAAAAAGCTTGACCTTTAGTAGTCAGCTCTACTCCTTTCACTGATCGATTAAAAAGAGTAAAACCAAGCTCCTCTTCAAGGTTCTTCATCTGCTTACTAAGAGCCGGCTGTGAAACAAATAAAGCTTTTGCTGCGCGAGTGAAACTTCTCTCGTCAGCAATTTTAATAAAGTATGTTAACTTGGGTAGCAAGATTAACACTCTCCTCTTTCATATGATTCTCCCCTATATTATAACCTGAAGTTATCGAACCATCATTTATTGATATTACCCACTCTCCTCGATCACACGTTATTCTAGAGAAAGAATATGATCAAGAACTGGGGGATGGGATAACAATGAAAAGCGTTTATACTTGGCTTAGTATCGCTATTGCATTTGAAGTAATCGGGGCGACATTCATGAAATACAGTAATGGATTTACCCAGTGGGGACCAAGCTTAGTCGTGATCTTAAGTTATGCTATCGCGCTCCTTTTTTATATTTTTCTAACGAAAGATCACGAATTGGGCATCATTAACGCACTTTGGTCTGGGGGCGGTACGGTGATCATTGCCGTGGCTGGGATCGTCCTCTTTCAAGAGTCTACGTCACTCTCAAAATTTCTCGCTATTTTCCTCATTGTGTTTGGCATCGTTGGCTTAAATACAAAGTCTCGCTATAGAGAAAAAGGAGAGGAAACGATATGATTTTTTTAATTTTAGCTCTCGCCTTTTCCATAATAGGTAGTATTACCGTGAAGCTATCAGCTGGATTCACACGCAAAATTCCAGGCATATCCTCATTTGTTTTATTCGGGCTATGCATCTACTTTCTCACTCTTTCTGTGCAATCCATTGAAATTGGCCTGGCCTACGCGATCTGGTCCGGCGGTTCTATCGCCGGCACAACCATTGCCGGCCTCATTTTATTCAACGAAAAAGCCACAAGAAGAAAATTTCTTTCTATAGCGTTTATCATCATTGGTGTGGTTATATTATAAGCAGGACGGGGTCAGGTACGTACCTGGCCCCCGCCACAGCGAATCATAAAAGCGCCGATCACGGTTGGATCGGCGCTTTCTTACAAATATTTTTCCATTCGAATATCTGACCACATTTTCCCTTGCCAGTAAGTGAAATCTTCTAATCTACCAATCTCTTCGTACCCAAGCTTTCGATAGAGCTTTTGCGCGTTCGTATTGAATTCGAACACGCCTAATTCAATCCGATTAAAACCCTGCTGGTAAATTTGCTCTTCTAAATGTTGGATCGCTGCATAGCCAATCCCCTTTCCTCTTCCTTCAGGTTCGCCAATCGTAATGCCAATCCACGCCGTTCCTGGTTCTTGCTTGAAAAGGTGAGGAGGATCCACCATGTAATTCATTTCTCCGATCATCTCATGATTCACAAAGATCTGGAATATTTGCTGATACGTAAGACGCTCCCTTACTCCCTCAAGAGTGATCGTCTCGCGCCGCTCTAATTCCTCCCTGCTTTTATTCGGGCGAATCAGCGGAATCAATTCTCGATCATTTTCCCATCGATTCAGCACTTCAACAAATTGAGCAGTTGGTTTCGTTAACTTTATGATCTCTGTCTTCACATGGTGCTCCTTTCAACATGGCAAGCAACCTTCATGTCTCTTATGTATTTAATTCGCTACTCTTATTCTACCACTTACGATTCAAGAGTTCTGCTTTCTTTTTTTGGTACTCTTCGTCCGTAATGATGTGATCTTCCTTCAAACGATGAAGCTGACGTATTTTCGACTCGTAGTCTTGATCGGAAGACGCACCCTTATCATCGTCACGATCAACATCAGCTTGATACGTTGAAACACCATTTTTACTAAAAACATTCAGGGCATGGTATCCCGTGATAAAGATCGCAAACACAGTCCAAACAATACCGAATGCGCCTATTTGCGAAACAAATGCAATACCGATAATTACAAAAAGAAAGCCAGCAATCATTCCGATCATGGAACTAACTTTACTAGGCTTTACACGAAAATGAGAACTCATGGCAATCCCTCCTTTTGAAATGACCTTTTCGCAAATCATTAAAGAATATAAACAGAAGTCAGAATAATCAGAGCAGACATGAAAAAAATCACTCCAGCTTTCTTTCTTCGCCTTTCTCCACGCTCTTCAATCCCTAAAACAGCCATAAAAAGACCCAGAGAAAGGAGCATAGGGGCAAGCATTGCAACACTACCCTTCACGAAAGCAGCTACCGCTAAAGCTAGCGTTATGAGCGCCAATATACGTTTGATTCCTTTCAACATTCTCTCACCTCAACAACTATTCTTCCGCATTACTCGCCACCGCCACAGCCTCCGCCATCTCCACCGAAACTATCGCAGCCGGAGCTTTGATGGCCACCACTATAATAGCTTGAATGATCCGTTCCACCTGGAGAACGTCGCGTCGACGACGATTTTGAAAAGCCAGATGCGATAAATGCAATAACGAGTAATATTACAATAAATGCTGTCATTTCCATTCCTCCCTTTTGTTTATTTACGTGTGAAGATCCCAAATAGTTTCAAATATTACCATAAAAAAGTGACGATATCCTCTTAACTAAGACACCGCCATCTTCCAGACGCATTATGATTCAATAGGGGTTAAGCGAAACATTCCATTCATATCACCCGGTTGTTCAAAGCCAAACTGCTTATATAAGTGACTTCCCTCCTCTGTTGCAAAAAGACCGATGAAGGCTTGCGTAGGAGCATATTCCTTCAAATAGTAGAAAAGCTGGTTCATTAACAGTTTCCCTACTCCCATTCCCTGATGCAGAGGGTGAACGACGAAATCCTGAATATAAAAATACATCACTCCATCACCAACGATACGAGCCATGCCAATAACTTTATCTCCATAGGATACCGCCGTTGCATAAGTAGATTGATGAACCTCCTTTTCCGCCACAGAAAAATTCATATTATTCTAACCGACTAATGAACACAACTGTACATATGCTTCGCTGGTTGACATTCGCAAACCCGGATGTAATCTTCTCTTCCCAACCGATCAGAAGCTTTCCTTTTTCTCGATGTTTTACCTAGATCTTTTTCGGGGAAATAACTATCTATCAACCGTGTTTACGAGGAGGAATTACAATGAATAACGAATCAAAAGCAAATTACCATATTACGGATCGCGATGAATTTAACAAGGTTTGTATTGAGGATCAAAAGATGAATTTTCCTGAGTTTGAGAAGTTCATGCATGACTACCTATTAAGCCAACCGAAAGAAACAATGGTATTTCAAGAGTGTTGGATTGAGGACAAACAAGTAGAAATCGGGGATGTTAGAACTGTTCAGGTGAATTTCCTGGATCATAATAGTAACAACTACATACGTCTTTGGGGTGCTAAGAAGAATGATGATAACCAGGTAGTGAAAATTAAAGTAGACGCTATCGACTTAGAGACGAAAGAAGTTATTTATGAGCGTTTATTGGCTTAAAAGAATAAGAGACTAATGTGTACTAAAAAACCTCGCTATCATGAAAAGATGAGCGAGGTTTTTGTAGTGAAGAGATCTTTTCTTCTATTTATAAAAATCCCAATTTAATACCATTAAACCTAACAAATGGCATTAATCTGAAACTTTTCCCAGCGTATTTCGTAGTACAGAATAGGAGGGATACATATGAAATTGAAATTAGCATCAGTTCTATTCGGATTAATACTTATCCTCGCAGCCTGCGGTGGACAGGAAGAAGGGTCTACTGAAAATCATCTAGACTCCCTTCAAGAGAATTACCCTGAGGTTAAGACTGAAGTGGAGAAACTTCCTGAAGATTCTAGAAGCGAAATTACCGTACCTAATATGGAGAAAATCCCATTAGAAGTAAATGATGTGGAAGCTGTAGCCGAAACGGAATTAGAGCCATATGGAATGGATTTTTATTATGGAGAAGATGATAAACGCCTAAACGTTATGATCAAGGATCAAAAGGGAATCGATGCCTCTATTGGGGAAACGAACGAGGAACTTGATCAAGATGTAAGTGGCGCATACACCGAAGCTGAAGAGGGTCACCTCTTAACGATTACGTGGCTAAGTAAAAACGAAAATGCTCTATACAAAGTGACTGGATTCACGCCATCAGGGGAAGAATCTCCATTCACGAAGGAAGATATGGTAGAAATCGCAAACTCGATTATTGCACAAAGAAATTAAGGACCATTATTCAAAGGAGGGCTCTTTATCGGACTTATCATGGCGATTCTAACGATCCTATCGTCTGCTGGTTTTCTCTACTATATGGGAAAATCGGGATATTCATGGAACATGGATGAGAACGAAGAGAAATCGAAATAACCATTCAATCAAAAAGGTCAGACGATTCATCTAATGAATCGTCTGACCTCTTTTGATTAACTCACCTATAAGTAAGGATATTTCTCAAGCTCCTTCAAATAAAGCAAGAATCGTTCCTCCACTTGCCTCTTCGTCCCATAACGAATCACTTCTTCACGAGTGAGAGATTCTTTCTGCAGCAAAAGAAGATGATCATGCGTCATTGTCAGAAGTTTTAAAAACACCTCAACATGTAGGGCTTCATGCTTCTGGTCCAAGTTACTGATATACCCTTCCCTAAACCCTTCTGCATTCGCAATTAGCTTTGAAACATGTTGATGGTAATTCCCTTTCCGATACCTTTCTGTGTTATAAAACGTAGGAAATAACGTCTCATAGTTGAAAACATAATTAGCTGCAAGTGACGTTCCAGTAGCTAGAAGAGGATAAGGATCAATCACTTTAACTCCACTTTTCGTGAAAATGAGATTCTCTGGTGAAGCATCTTGATTTGTGAGAATAATAGATTCGCGATCAATCGAGCGATTAGAAATAAACGCTCCCCCGTTTTCCTTTACTTTCTCTTTATCAAATTGATAGGGACTTGCGATCAGCGTATGTAACTCCTCGCAATATTCTTCTGTTTCTTCAAGTAGAAATTCACTTACAGTTAGATCATACGCGCCTGTTAATTCTTCTTTTTCGTCAAGATGCAAATATCCGATTCCATTAAATGGTGGAGTGAATGATTCAAGAGCAAGGTAGAACTCTCCTAGCTCTCTTCCATATCTTTTCGAATCTTCTATCGTCTGGGTGCTAAGATCAATTGATTTTCCTACATAAGTTTCAAGCGTGTACGTTAATTCTTCATTAACGCTGTACTTAAAATAGTTAGGGCAAATGTCGTTCTTTGCTTTATTGGCGTGCGCGTAAAAAGCTTTTGTCGCAGCATACTCCGCTATTAACTCCTTACGATTGAAAATCACCTCTCGCTCGTAAGCTATTTTCTTCGGTATGCGAAGAACAAGCCCCTCCCGCTCAATCAAATACGCACAGTGCCAGGCACCTTCTCCTAACCTCTTGATTCTTGCGTCATCTGATAACTTTGGTAAGCCTTCATTGATTAAAGCCTGTTGAATAAGTTCAAACTCTGCCACCTTTTTTGATGTAAGCAACCTCATCGGTCATATGACTCCTTCACACTATCATCTTTTTATGAAATGTCATTTTACCTCGCAATGACTTCCATTTTTAATTATTCCAAAATCATACAAATATCTCAATCTCTTATTTCATATAGACATCACCTATTGCACCTTCACTGTCTAACTTCGAAAAAATTCACACTAGTTTGACACACATATTAGAGATTGCTAATATGATAGAGAACATACATATTCGTTTTTACTAATATGTCAGGAGGGCACATATGCAAATTGTTGATATTGATATGAAAGTAAAGCTTATTCACGGGTTTTCTAATAAAACACGAATTCAAATTCTTGAGAGCATAAAGGATGTTGAAAAAACCGTTTCTGAGATTGTTCAAGAAGTAAATGGAAACCAGTCAAACATTTCACAGCATCTTGCTTGTTTGAAAGGTTGCGGGATTATAGTAGGTCGAAATGAAGGAAAGTATTGCTACTACAGTTTAAGAAACCAACAAATTCGAGATCTACTCACTATGTTCGATCTCATACTAGATGATGTTGAAAATGATGTAGCTTGCTGTGAACGTCACGTTGATTAGGAGGACTTTCTTTGGCAGATAAATGTTGTAACAATAAAAATGAAGAAAAAAACGAATGTAGCAGTGATTCTTCTATCGAAAAAACAAGCTGTTGCAGTTCTGCTCTTCAAAATGAATACAAGCAAGAAGCGGATCAGTGTTGCAGTAGTAACACTGATGTAACTGAAGACACCAAGTCAGAAAAAACAAGCTGTTGCAGTAGCGAACAACAGACTCTAGAGAAAACAGACGCTCATTCCCCCGAAACTTCTGATGAGAAAAAGACTTATCAAGTTCATGGAATGGATTGCCCTGCCTGTGCGAAAACCATTGAAAAAACGTTAAGTAAATTAAAGAATTTAACTGAGGTAAAGGTCAATTACAGTACAGCAAAACTGCAAGTAGCCGCAA
Source organism: Pseudalkalibacillus hwajinpoensis (assembly GCF_015234585.1). Taxonomy (NCBI): domain Bacteria; kingdom Bacillati; phylum Bacillota; class Bacilli; order Caryophanales; family Guptibacillaceae; genus Guptibacillus; species Guptibacillus hwajinpoensis. The sequence goes on along the minus strand of NZ_JADFCM010000008.1, from coordinate 585,660 downwards.
GTTCTGTAGATGCCTTTACTCCGGTTGAGGCAGAGATCAAAAAACTCGGGTATTCCGTTGAACTGATCAATCAGAAAAAGAATTATAGAACTTTTCATATTGAAGGAATGGACTGCGGCAGCTGTGCCAAAAGTATCGAAAATCACCTTAACACCTTGCCAACCGTTAATGATGTGAGCGTTAATTTTTCCACGGGGAAAATGAAGATTGACGCTTCTACTCATGAGGAAAGCATTATGAAAGAAGTTTCCAAAATTGGATTCAAAGCGGTTCCAGATACTAAAAAACCAACACAGCCTAAGAAGAAAAATGAAAATGCTTCAGTGATCGTTTCTGGTAGTTTAATAGCGCTAGGGTTCATAAGTTCCTTTACGATCATCCCTTCAATCGTCTCAATCATTTTATACGCCATTGCGATTGTGATCAGTGGAATTAAACCAGTTAGAAGTGCCTTCTATGCAATCAAAAGTCGCTCACTCGACATGAACGTTCTCATGTCTGCCGCTGCGATTGGCGCTGCGTTAATCGGAGAATGGCTTGAAGGGGCTGTCGTGGTTTGGCTGTTTGCTATCGGAAACTACCTGCAAACAAAATCCATTGAACAAACGAGAAATTCGATTCGTAACTTGATGGATCTAGCTCCTCCAGAAGCTTGGGTTAAAGCTGGTTCAGAAATGGTGAAGAAACCTGTAGAGCGTATTACTGTTGGTGAAACTATCGTCGTTAAACCAGGTGATAAACTACCATTGGACGGGAAAATCATTCAAGGAGAATCGAGCGTAAATCAGGCTCCGATTACAGGTGAATCAATTCCTGTTGATAAAGGAATCGGCGATACCGTCTATGCTGGATCCATTAATGAACACGGCTCTCTTGAGATTAAAGTTACGAAGTTAGCTGACGATACGACGATCGCCAAAATTATTCATCTCGTTGAAGAAGCACAGGAACAGAAAGCGCCAACAGAAGCCTTCATCGATAAATTCGCAGCAATTTATACACCGATCGTGTTCGTGCTCGCCTTAGTCGTAATGGTTTTACCACCATTACTCAGCATTGGAACATGGGGAGAATGGTTTTATCGAGGGCTTGAATTACTCGTTATCGCTTGTCCATGTGCACTCGTTATTTCAACACCTGTTGCGATCGTGTCAGCAATTGGAAATGCTGCTAAGAACGGCGTGTTAATTAAAGGCGGTACGTTTTTAGAAAAAGCAGGTGCGATCACCGCTGTTGCATTTGATAAAACAGGAACATTAACAGAAGGTAAACCGAAAGTATCTGACATTAAGGCGTCAAACGGATCAGAACAAGAATTACTATCCATTGCCTTAACATTAGAAAATCATTCCACTCACCCGATTGCAAAATCGATTGTAAACTATGCAAACAATAAAGGCATACAACCACAGCATGGTGAGTTGTTTCGAACGATCGTCGGAAAAGGCGTTCAAGCCACAATCAATGGCACGATCTATTACGCTGGGAATCCAAAATTATTCGATGAACTATCTGTTCCTTTAACAGATATAGAAAAAGATGTGCAAGAAATGCAGCGTAACGGTAAAACCGTCGTCATTATCGGAACACACCAAGGAATTCTTGGGACGATTGCCGTCTCTGATACAATCCGAAATACATCTGCCGTGGCTTTACACGCATTACAACAAAACGGCATCAAACAAACGGTCATGCTAACAGGAGATAATGAAGGAACGGCCAAAACAATTGCTTCAGAAGCAATTGTGAATCGTTATTTTGCGGAGCTATTTCCTGAAGATAAAGTAGACGCCATTAAGAAGCTACAACAAGAAGGGTACAAGGTAGCTATGGTTGGAGATGGTATCAATGACGCTCCTGCACTCGCAACTGCCGACCTAGGGATTGCGATGGGTGGCGCTGGAACTGACACAGCGATGGAGACAGCCGATATTATTCTTATGGCTGATAACCTTGATCAACTTCCACATACAATGAAGTTAAGCCAAAAAGCATTAAGAATTATTAAACAAAACATCTGGTTCTCGATCATTATTAAAGTGATCGCGCTTGCCCTCATCTTCCCTGGCTGGCTCACACTTTGGATTGCTGTATTAAGCGATACCGGCGCAGCCTTAATCGTTATCTTAAATGCACTCAGATTATTGAAATTTAAGCATTAAGTAGAAAGGAGGTGTTTCTCATCGAGAGAAACACCTCCTTTTTCCTTTGTGCTATTGTTTTGCTTACTTCTACTTTCTGAACGAACTCTCACTCATCACTATCCAGATCATGATCTAAAAAAGAAGGTTTATGCTCTTCTTTCATTCCATGCTTTTCCTCGACATACTTACCAATAACGGAACTATTAATCCCTCTTCTAACGGCTGATTCGATTACGACATATAGAATAAACAGACTGACAATAAACATGACTATAGTTAATCCGATTCCCATCATTCTTTTACCTCCCAAGTGTTGATTCATACAAAAACTATGATCTGAACAACAAATACTCCTAGTACAAACAAGACTAGCTTTCCTGGTAATAATTTTGGTACTGAGACTACTCCTTTCTAAGGGTTTATTCCATAATGCTTAGATCGTTGTAACACCGCTTCTTATGTACCACGCTCAATCTCCTAAATAAATCTTCCTCGTCCATTTCTCCACGACGTCTTCAATTACACTCCTCGCATCAGAACACGTATCCCTGATCAACAGCCTAAAATAACAGCTTTTCAGGAAACTTAAGACGTTCCCCTTCTTATGAAAGAATGCCACACTATACCTTTCCACTTCAAAAAGGGATTCAAGATTGTCACTAAGTGACGTCACCCAATTACTCAGCCGCTCCTCCTTCATTCCCTTCTCCAAAAGTGCTTCGATCGCAAACAAAAGCCGTTCGTCCTCATCGTCCACATATGTACCTTCTTTGAAAAGGCACTCTTGAATCGCATCAAGACACTCAACCGTTTTCTCCCTATCAAAAAACGGATGTCTGATTAATTCCGCAAGAGCATCAGCTCCGTGAGCGATACTATGCGCCCATCCCTTTGATGCTACAAACCCGCGCGTATCCTGCTCTTCTTGTAAATAACGTATAATTCCTTCTATCGAAGCTTCGATTTGTTCTTTCTTCAGGAAACGACTGGAGCGATCTTTTTCGACTACAAGTGCAACTACCAGAACCGAAAAAGAACGTGTGAAAACCGAGTCTGTCTCTCGCTCTCCAATTTGATAAAAAAGATGTTCTTGATCAAGACAAACGTTCAATAGATGAGTCAATTGTTCTTTATTTAAGAAATCCATCATAACCAGTTTGCTAAACGTCGAATAAATGAGATCGTCTCTTAAAACAGGATCTGTACTACCGATTTGCTGAAGCATATTATTAATAAGGTGATCAAGATCTACTTGCCTATCGTTCACATCCAATTGTTCCAATATGAGCTTCAAATCCACTCCCCGTTCACCCTTTCCACATGAAAATAATCGACAGAAAAAAAGCTGCGCTTCAACGCAGCTTTTCACTCCCTCCGTCTATTACAGGTAAATATAGATGGTGAGACAAGTCAATAACACCATCGATCCCATCGCTCTCGTCCACCTGTATTTCCTACTTAACCCCGCCTTCTTTTCCAGGAATTCAATATAGGTGAGGATTAAGAAAAAGCTTATCATCAAACCAAAAGCTCCAGGTTGATTATCAAACATTATTTGCATACGTAAAAATACCACCGCAATCAAGACTAGCCCTATGATCCCAATAGCTAGATAAAACATCTTAGCAGAGTTACGTTCATTCTTCATTAGCATAGCTCCAAGCACTTAGCAGAGTATCACCTTATTTACGATCCTGCTTCTTTTTCGAATCAACACCGTGCGAACTGCCCGTATACGGATTGATTTCATACGTGAGATCTCGTCCTGCCTTTTCTTCTTCCTTCGCAATTCGTTTTCCAAGAGACGCATAATACCATCCCCAGGCAATGAGGGACAGTAAACCACCGCCGATCATAATCCAGAACGCTGTATCTTCCATCTACCTCCACCTCCAACACCATGGTCTATCACACTAACTACTTCTCGTTTTACTTGTTTCATTCCTTCAAGTAATTGGTAATGGGGTTGGTACGTACTTCTATCTCATTTTTTTCTGCAGAAAAGCTCTCACTTCTGATAGATCCCCTGATTGAAGGACTGCCTCTTTCGGGTCAAAGTGAACGACATCCTCCACTTTTTCATACTCTTCCTCAGGAATACCTTTGAAGAAATACTTCCAACGCTTCGTTCTCACCATTTTCTTTATATCCTCATCAAGGTGTTCCTGATTAACTCTCATCACCGCGATCCATAAAGGACCACAACCTCCTCCGGGAAACACATCAAGCAAACCCTCCTGATCAAAACCATCTACTGCTACCTTTTTCACTGGAAGAAAAGAAATAAATTCACCTAATTCATCCGTCATCGTTTTCATCTCTTCTTCTGTTAATTCATCTTCTTTTATAACGGCTAGACTGTAGTGATGATATACTTTTCTATCTTTCTTCCTTTTACCAAAGTCAGGATAAAGCTTTCGAACGGTTGGTAGGTGGTTATGAATAAAGCGATATTGATGAAGACTTCCGATCATAATTAACATAAAGAACGACAGCAAACAAAGCATCCCTAAAATAACGTACAAATCCATCACTTTCGTAGTGTTTATGATATTCCCCAACTGAGATGAGCCTAATATAAACACTATCGTCACCAAAATGCCAAATCCACTTCGATGCTGCCGATTCTGTTTGCTACGCGTATATTTCCCTTTACGACTTTGATAACGTGTATAGAAATAGAAGAACGTGATGAGAAGAATCAGAATAAACAACCCAACAATAAAAGCAGCGTATCCCTCAACGCCTAGATTGATATAAATGATCTTTTCGCTCCCTAACCAATACAAATAAGCACTAACAATCGAAAAAACTCCTACCAAAAGATAATATGCTTTTTCTAGTTTATAAGGCGCGACTACATAGACGATCATCCACAGGTTAAGAACGATAGCTGGGACTAGCGCAGCTATTAAGAACGGTCTTGAAAACGGACCGATCATGTAAGGGAAAAATCCTAAGAAATCAATGATAATTAAAACCAAGAAAAAAATCCCAACCTGATTTTCTTCTGGAGTTCTAAATCTTAAATAGGCTAACATCTCTTTATCAGATATTTTTGGATTGCCCATGCATTCTCAACCTTCCAATTAAATCCTATTATTCTATAGTTTAACAGAAATAAGGGGTAAGGCACGTGCCTGACCCCTCCAACGCTCTCAACAATAAACAGGATTATTCGAATAATGACTAATCCAGCGCCCCATTCGCTCCATTTGCTTTTGTAGTCTGCCCTTTGAGACAGGAACCAGTAGCTCAAAACCATCCTGAAACAAAATCATCGTAGTACTCTTCGTGATCGCATACACGTCTCTAACATGCTGGTAAAATACCCAGCAACAATCGATGCTTTCAGGTGACTCTGTTGGAAAAACCGAAATCGCATTCCAATTGGAAACGATGATGGGCGTCTGCTGTTCGTACTTCAAATGATAGATAACCGCCTTTCTTCGCCCTTCATACGTAACCCCTGCTTCGAGACAAGCCTGCCTTATTAAATCTACTGGATTTGTTGTTGATAAATAGATACCGCATCGATCATAAATTCTCGAACTAAACCCAACCTCTTTCGCCACTACAATCGCCCTGGTCGTTTTACTAATTTCATAGTCATTTAAGATTTCTACTTCGTTATTGACCATGCCTACTTTTCCCTTCCGTCCCTTTAAATCGGGTATAAGATTCATTCGCATTCACCATTACGGTTCCCCTCTGCTTTAATACAGGGTATACTAAAATCAATGTTGGTTTGCAAGCCAACAACTGCCCCAGAATGTGTCCACCAAGACAAAACATTCTGGGGCTTTTATGTATCCATTCACTTTCTTCATCACCTCCTCAAAAGCATAAACTACATGCCTTCAAATCGCCCTTTTATATCCTTGTAAATATTTCCACCCTTCACCTTGATTATAGATAATATTCCGAAATATTCAAATACTTTTTTTGGTAGATAAGACCCACGAGTGCCTGTCACCACCCGCTTTATGTAACTTCATGTCGAATCACCTACGCTTAATTAAGAGATGCAGCCAAACGTTCTCCCTACTCCATACAAAAACAGACCTACTCTCACATGAGAATAGGTCTGTCTACTATAAGAATCTATTAAAACATCAACATGCTTACACCAATCGCAAACAGCACAACTCCCGCGATGGAGTAAAACATACCAGAACGGTGTTCCCCTTTGATACGTTTCGAAATACCAGCAAGTAAATTAATTACGCCAAATCCCATAATACCGTATAGTAGTAAATTCTCCTCTTCAGGAGTAATCAGATACATAATCGGAAGTAAAAGTATTAACGCAGATAGGATAAACTGCACAATGCTCAATGAAAACAATAGTTTAGATTCAGATTCTGTGCTCATCATTTTTCCTTCTTTCCTTTTCTAGGTGAACTGATTCATGACTTCTATCCTAAGTATAACAGCGCCAATCTCGTTTTTGTTATGGCAAAAGTATGAACATTCTTTAACAGAGTCTACTCCGTACTTTCCCGATAAACGAACACCCTAACCATTTAACATCTAACTCCTTTTCATAATTAAACCTGTTAGTGAAGGCTACGTAAACTCTATGAAGCTATAAAAAACCACCGATTAACACTATTACCATTTTTACAAAAATATGGTTACTAAAAATCAGGAAACGGGTATAGGTACAAGTACCCCGTACGTCAGTCTCACGAACAGGTAGAACAACCTATTTACCAGAATCCTTCCATTTGGTACCATATACTACTGCTTGAGTATGATTTTTCTTATCAACCATACAAAGGGGATAGCGCAAATGTCCTATTTATCTTATTTACAAACTAAAGTAGCGGAAAAACGAGCTCAGCTCATCCGCCTTCAAGCTAGTTTAACGAAGCTAGATGGGTTACAGAGTGAATTTCTCCAAAATAAACAGCTTGTCGATCAACCTGAGCTCTCCCCCGCTACATGGGCCGGGGAATTAGCGAACTCGTTCCAAAATATACGCGAAGATATGAAGATGGCTTATCAAGATTTATCGATCAATCAGTTAAACTTCGCACTTACGACAATGGAAAATAAAGCAGATTATCTTCGTCGTGAAATACAAGCATTGGAATTAAACATAACCCAGGAAACACATCGTTTAGAAGAAGAAGCGAGGGAAAGGAGAAATGCAAATTGAGTAACGAATTGCTAGTAACGTTCAGTGAAGTTGAACAATCGATCAGTCGCATTGAGAAAAGCTTAAGCGCCTTTAACGCAGAGCTACCAAAGAACACCGGAGAAGGAAATACGCTAGACGTCGTAAACCGATTAAATGAGTTAAATCACATGCTAACAGAGGTCGGAAATGCCTACAAACAGATTCTTACCGAAAACAACCAGACCGTACGAGAATCTGTTCAACAATTAGAGAACGCGGACAAACAGCTCTCCTCCTCTATCCAATTACGTTAGGAGATGAATGCTATAATGAAAACGTTGGATGTCAAATCAATTGAAAATGGACTAATTGAAATAAAAGGAGATCTTAAACAGCAAAAAGATCAAATAAGTAATATCCAATCTGCTATTCAAGACTTTATTTCTACTGAAGCGTCCTTCAAAGGAAAAGGAGGCCAATCAATAAGAGCTTTCTATAACGATGCACACCATTCATTTCTAGAATTTTATAACCAGGTAATAGAAACATATGAATCAACTTTGGACGATTTAAAGAATGAGATGGAATCTTACGAACCATCTTCGAATGGATTAATAAGAGAAAGCTTTCTAGGACAAGATTTAGAGACTGGATTAACATATGCAAAAGATACGGTAATCGATATTACCAATGATGCAAATCAAACGATTCATAGTGTAAATGACATCATCTCAATACCACCTTTAGATGATAATAGATTCCATCAACAACTTAGATCGGCAAAGCAACATAAAGATGAAACAGTAGAAAAGTTATTTCAATTTGACCAAAATCAATGGACCTCTCTAGATAAAGTTGATCAAGATATCCAGTTAATGAATAAATATATTAATCAAATCCACGAACTTTTTGAAAGTGGACAATTATCAGTTGATACATATCAATCGAATAATGATTATAATCAAATTTCCGAAAAACCAATTATATCTACCGATGCTTTTTCTTCTATTACGAAACACCCTAGAGTCATATCAAATGGTGTAGGTATTTCCGATTTCAACAACGAGATGAATTGGGACCCTTCTCCTACTCTAGGTTTAAATTTTGAATCTTGGCGAGAGAATTCTATTAATGCGGCTACGAATCTTGGTGTAGCGACCGCTACCGGTTACACTACCGCAAAGAGTATTAATAAAAATTTTAAAGGCTTTGGGGTTAAAAGGGAATTCTACCTAACTGCCCAAGGTGCTACTAAAACAAGAATTCATGTGACGAATCCTGAATTAATGGGATTCAATAAGAAAACTTATTCTGGTACTAACGCTACCAATTATCCAAAACTTTATAAGTTAGTTGATCCTATGACAAACATTAAAGCATCCTTTAAATGGGCAGGAAATAGAATTGGTGTTGTGGGAGTAGCAGCCACTGTAACTGGTGATATTATTCATGGCATTCAACAAGAAAAAACAGCCAGCGAAATCGCCGGCAATGTAGCAGGGGATGTTGTAATTGCTGGGTCATCAATAGTAGCTTCAGCATATGCTGGTGCTCTTGCGGGAGGCGTTATTGGAGGTCCAGTTGGACTTGCAGTCGGAGCATTAGCTGGTGCGTTAGCAGGAATCTTCATTACTACTGCTTTGAGTGATCTTAAATTCATGGATGTTGATAATGATGGAGAATTGGACTCCATCGGTGATGCTATTAAGAAAGGTACAACTGCATTATTAGATGATATTGGAGAAGGTATTAATTCTATTGTGCCTTGGTTTGATTAATCAAATTTTAATCTATAACAAATGAGGTGACGACATTTGAAAAAAAGTAAAGACATCGACGAGTTCACATTTTCCTATATTAGTAAACTACAACTACCCAAAAATAATCGGCATTATATTTTTGGGTTCTTGTTTATTTACTTAGATATTATGGGGATTATCCCCTTGATAAGTGCTCCTTTTTCTATCCAATTATTTTGGGCTGGCATTATTCCTATCATAGCAATTAACCTTTGGGGACTTGTCTGCTTTATTGCTCCCTATAAATTTGAACATGCTTTCTACTTATTTTTTGGCGTTCTTGGATTAGTAACAACCTATATTTACTTTCTAGTTATTCAAAAGTTCCTATTCTTTAATATTGGTGTAAAACAAAACTACTACTTTTATATTGGGCTTGTAGCTATTATTTCGTTGCTATTATTCTTTCACATTTATTATAGGAAGATGTTAAAGAAACGGACTTTCCAAAAAAATCAAAAACAAGGAATTAAAATTAATGTTGCACCTATCGTAGTTATGTCCAGCTTCGGGTATATCATTGCACAGTTGTTAATGTCTTCGTTTGTCACTGATTCTCTTCAACTGATAGTACTTATATTAATATTAGCAATATTTACAGTGTTAACATCGTTCTTATCAACATGGATCCAGAAATATATTTTCATCAAGCAGAATTATGATACTGTTAAAAAATTACGTCCGGACTTTAATCTTTCGAAAAGTGAAAGGGAAAATTATATTAAGAACATGAGGTAAGGACTTTATATACTAAAAGGAGATAAGCTATGAAAACATGGACCCTATCCAAAAAAGAAATCTATTTAATAGTAAAATTTCTTGGAGGAAAAGTCTTAATTGGCATCTCTTCACCTTTTGATAATCCCAATGAAATGAAGCATGCTTGGGAAGAGACATTTAAAAAGCTTTATGCCAAAAATCTTGTGAATTATACAGATGAAGAATTGAAATTTGAAGAATCATTTATCCAAGCCATGTGGGTCTTGGCAAAAACAAATCTCATTGTAGAAATCACAACTGACCTAAAAGGACAGAGCTTATTCTATTTCGGTGATGATCATATTATTGAGTGTAAAAAACTCGATAACTGCAAATTTCAAGTATACGTTCATTCATCTCCAGACGTTACATGGAGACAAGTTATAGTGCCTCGTATGTTAATGGGCTTAGAACATTTACCAGATAGACTTAACCAAGAACTCCTCTTGGATCCAATTGATTATAATCAGTATATAATAAAGCGAAGGATACATAATGTTGATGAAGTTATACAAAATAACCAATTGAATAAAAACAGCATGCTACTTTCTCAATTCAAACGCGCTATTCAACGCTATCATTACTCTAATCGCTTGATCATATATTATAAACAAGATGATGTATGGAATATTGAGGGTGTACACGTCCTCTCTTCTCCTTCATATAACTGGACCCTAAAAATGATTAATCAAGATGGATGTGAGTGGCTTGAGGCAAAACAATCTTCAGGAACAAATCTACTACAGGAGATTCTTAGTGTAATGGAAAGAGTTAAAGTACCACCAAAAGTTAACAAGGAGAAAACCCATGGTATCTAATAAACCAAAAGGAAAAAAAGATCGTTTTTGTGTAGCTATTTTTACTAATCCTACTTGCAATGACGATCGATTCCATGATGAAATGTTTGATAAAATTGATCTAGTTGGTAATGTGGATGTTGTAACTGACGCTAATCTCATACCCAAATTTATTGAGATTTTGGAAAGGAAATTTCCAAACAAAAAAATCGTTACTGAAAGTTTCGCTGTATTAAAAATAGATCAGGAGCGAATCGATCAAGAAATATTGAAGATGGAAAAGAAATATAAGTGGAAGAGGTTTATTAACGCAATACCGGCGGATGAATATCTAGTAGTAAATCAACTAACTATGTTTGACTTTGAATATACTCTTTTGTATTCCACAAACATAGATGAGGTTCTTCAGTTTCTAGAGGAACGTAAATAAAGTAAAAAAACAATCGTATTAAAATTCCCTAATGATAAATAAGTGGTTGTTTAATTTTTTGTTTATATTAAATTATTTTTTCCGTAGGAGATCTCTATTCTTTATATCCCAGAACATAAACACTCTGCAAAAGCCTCATCTGCAGAGTGTTTTTATTGCTAACTTTTAATTCCTTCCCGCTCCCACCTCTTCAAAAGAAAGAATCTTCAAACAAATACCACCCATCTTCCACTCTTTATACTATAATGGTATTACCAACAAAAACTCTGGTCTTACCAGAATCGAGGTGATCACACTCAATGAAAGAACGATCGTCCGAAAAAATCACTAAACAGCTCATACACTCTATTTTAGAACAAGAATGGGCGGCAAATGATCCGCTCCCTCCTGAACGAGAACTTGCCTCTCACTATCAAGTAGGTCGCCCTACCATTCGTGAAGCCTTACAGAGACTAGAGCGTGATGGATGGATAACGATTCGTAAAGGTGCGCCAGCGATTGTAAATGATTACTGGAAGCATGGCAATTTAATGACGATCGTGAACATCCTCCAGCACCACGAAGATATACCTGATGAGTTTATCGTTTACATGCTCGAGCTACGTATTACGTTAACACCAGCTTATGTTCGGGATGCTCTTCTTCATCACAGACTCCAAATCATTTCGCTTTTCATCCCACTTGAAGAGCTAACAGACGATCCGAAATCATACGCTAATTTTGATTGGAATCTACAGAAAAACATTGCTGAGCTCTCACATAATCCCATCTTTCTTCTGATTCTTAATAGTTTTCAAGACATCTATGGCAAAATGGCTGAGAAATACTTTCTAGAATCTTCTCATCGTCAAGCATCAAAGCACTATTATGAGCAGTTTCTCGAAGCTACGTTAAAAGGAGATCTTGATCACGCAGAGTTTCTGACGAAAGAGATGATGTCTACGAGCCTGGAACTCTGGAAAACGAAAATGAACGGGGGCATATAACTTGAAAGCAAAAGGATTGTATCGTGATTTTTTCTTCCACTTTGATATCTTGATCATGTTTATCCTGTTTCTCATCGTTCTTGGCTTCTTACTGACAATGACCCTCTCTCCTCTTGTCCCTGTGTTTATCATCATTGGGATTGTCACCTACATGTTTAGTGAATACCTCACACACCGCTTTTTGTTTCACATTAAAACACCTAACAATCCATTACTTCTTAAGCTTATTAAACGGTTGCACTACGACCATCACAAAATACCGAATGATCTCAAATTATTATTCCTACCGATTTGGTATAGCTTTCCGAATTTGCTGCTCCTTTGTTTGATCTTCTATGTCCTGTCTGGATCTCTACTTTTCACACTTTCCTTTAGCACAGGATTGCTCGCTATGTTCTTCGTCTACGAATGGAAACATTACATTGCGCATCGACCATTTAAGCCTAAAACAAGGTTTGGGCAGTGGATCAAGAAAACGCACATTTTACATCATTATAAAAACGAAAATTATTGGTACGGTGTTTCTACTCCGTTTGTCGATGTGCTGTTTGGCACATTAAAAAATGAAAAGGATGTACAAATGAGTCAGACGGCGAAAGATTTAGAGCAGCGTCCGTAGCAAAATCTCAAAAAGGGACTGACATTCTCATGTCAGCCCCTTTTTCTATGGATTATTCATTCTTATTGTTGACGCAATGTTTGACCACACGTCGTTAAGTCATGAGTGATCTGCTGGAGAATTTGCTCACCCTCAAAACTTCCTGCTGTAGTTTGTTGAAGCTTCCTCTGGCACTCTCTGGCGACTTGCTCTGCTCGAATTAATTCTTCTTCAAATCGTTGCGCTAACGCCAGTTCTCCTCGTTGCCTCGCATCTATCAACTGCTGACGAATGGTTTCAATATCTCCGCATGCCTGATGGGCTTCTCGTAACACTTGCTGGTTTATTTCATCCATAATACCCACTCCTTTAATCATCCGGTTTTTTTCTTATTATTGATTAAAAGAGGAGAAGTATGTAAATGAAAAAGACAAATGTACGCGAAGGGGGTCAGGTACGCACCTGACCCCCTCTCTCCTTTCCTCTATTCCATTTTAGCCGTAATCTCTTCTTTAATCTCCATTGCTTCTTCATCCTCAGGCTCTAACCCAATGTATGTATTCATCTCACTTAACGCTTTTTCGAACTCCCCTTGCTCTTCATAAATAAGCGCCTTGTTAAAGTGAATGGATGGTACAGGTATGTTGTCATTTTCGATATCATTGTAAATGCCCATCGCTTCATCTAATTTACCTGAATCCTGTAATTCGGCAGCTTCTGTAAATTTAGGTTCCATGTAGGAATAGTAAACTTCCTCTTCTAGAGCCGCACTTCCCAAACCGTAGATCATCATGACGACTACAAATAGAAGCGCATATAACCAACTTACGCCTCCACGCTTTTTAATCACGGCAAGAAGCTCGTCACGATCAGGATAAATGTCCTTCAGCTTCTTTACTTTATTTAACGCAAAATCAAAATAGAGCTTATTTCCAAACAGAGCCAAAACAATATAAGCAGGCGCAATCGTTGAACCGGGTAGTGCTTTCTTAAAAAACACAATCGATAAAACGTCCACTACGACAATAATACCGAGGAACAAGTATGCAAATACGTTCATTTTACGGTATGTAAACCAAAACAAGCTTAAGAAAAATACTGCCCAGTTCCACGAAATAGGTGACTTCTTAGTCGATAACTTTTCCCACTTCTTTTTATAAAACTTATCTCTTTTACCCGTAAATGCCAGCATCTCTTCACGTGTTTCTTCATCAAGCTCTGTCCATTTAATGTCATTCTTATTTCGATTGAACCAACTCATCGTACTCCCCCAATTCCTATTTTCATCCTTTTTAAGGATACGCTAGTCGAGAGTGCCTGTCACCACCCGGTTTATGTCACTATTTGTCGTTTAAATGAAAAGCGGCTGACAAATAATTTGTCAGCCGCTTTCTTATTCATGTGAGATAAGATCGTATGCCTCTCCCTCTCAATTCACTATTCGATTATCGTCCAAGCCATCCACCATCAACTGCTACAAGATGTCCGTGAACATAGTTAGAGGCAGCTGAGGATAAATACACAGCAGTTCCCTTGAAATCATCAGGGTTCCCCCAACGATCCGCTGGAATACGGTCAAGTATTTGAGCGTTCCGCTTCTCGTCTTCAAGTATGGCTGTATTCATATCTGTTGCAATATATCCTGGGACGATGGCATTCACATTTACATGATGCTTAGCCCATTCATTCGATAGTGCTTTTGTTAATTGCGCTACTCCACCCTTTGCAGCGGCATAAGCTGGAACATTAATGCCACCTTGGAAAGAAAGCAACGAAGCAACATTAATAATTTTCCCCTGTCCTCTCGGAACCATGTGACGGCCAGCTTCTTGGCATAATAACCATACCGTTTTTAAGTTAATATCCATAACATCGTCCCAATCAGTTTCAGAGAAATCAACTGAAGGTGATCTTCGCTGTATCCCTGCATTATTCACGAGAATATCAATCGTTCCGAAGCGAGAGACTACCGCTGGTATAGCTGCCTTCACTTCGTCTGTTTTTTCTAAATCACACGGAATGATTGCGCAAGTTCTTCCCAGTTTCTCAATCTCTTCTTTTACATCCGTTTGTTCTGTATTCCGCTGAAGGAGAGCAATATCCGCTCCTGCCTCCGCTAATGCAATCGCCATTGATTTACCGATTCCTCTTGTAGCACCTGAAATAGCTGCCACCTTGCCACTTAAGTCAAATAAATTCATTCCCATGATCCGATCGCTCCTTTTTGTATTTAATGTAATAGCGGGGTAATGCATAAACGGGATGGGGGACAGGTACGCACCTGTCCCCCATCCGTCCTCATCATCCCTTACTCAAAAACAATTCCACTTCACTAAGCGCTTCCGTAGCATCTTTCCCCACACATTCCACGACGATTTCATCGCCGTCATGTAAACGAAGATTAATTAATCCTAGAAAGCTCTTTAAGTTCGCTTCAATTATGCTGCCATTCACATTCTTCTTAAGAATAATTTCTGCGTCGTATTGCTGAATAATTTGGCTCAATTCGATGATCGTTTGAGATTCTGTCATATAAACAGGAATTTTCTTTTCTACTTTATTCTCCATTATTTCTTCACCCTTTCATTTATGATGTCAGCAAAACATGCTGCATCTTCTTTTCAAATAACAGATCGCTTCGCTAGATGTACATCATCAATAGAAGCGGAATCGTGATCACACTAAGCAACGTTGTCATTAAGGTAATACTTGATACTAGCTCTGGTTTTGAATCAAACTGCACAGCATAAATAGTTGTCGTTGCAGCAGATGGCATAGCAGCAGAGACAATGAGCACGCTCGCCATTAAATCACTCATTGGTAAAAGGAGTGTTAACACAAACGCGATGGCTGGTGATGCAATCAATCGCACGACGGAAGCATAGGAAGCTTTCGACCAATCCATATTCTTGATAGAAATACCCGCAAGCTGCATACCAAGAACGACCATAACCATTGGAATGGAGGCATTTGCAAGTAGATCTACGCTCGACATAAGATTCCCAGGCATTTTTATAGAACCAAGGTTCATAATTAGTGCCACAATCACCGCATAGGTCGGTGGCATCTTCAAAACAGAAACAATCGCCATCCTGAGCCCTGATTTTCCTCTCGCAGCATAATACACGCCAAAGAAATTCATAATGATCGCTTGCAGAACGAGAAAGGATACGGAATAGACAAACCCTGCTTCACCGAAAGCAAAAAGAATAATCGGTGCGCCGTAATTACCCGAGTTCATAAATGCCGTTGATAAAATTAAGCCGCTCTCCATTGATGCATCATAGCCTTTTACTTTGGCCACCACTTTATTAATGACTAAAATACTCACAAGAAGAAGGGCAGAAAATACGAGCATCATGACGTATTCACCGTTTAAGTCTGCGTTATAGAACGTCTTAAACACAAGACACGGAAGCATGATGTAGAGCGCTACTGTCGAAACAGATTTAAGATCTAATTTAGCTAATTTTTGAAGTAAATAACCTGCACCAAACACAAGTAGGACTGGCAATACAACCTGAATAAATACCGTCATCTCTGCTTACCACTCGGCAACGCTACCATCTGAATGCCTCCAGACAGGATTGCGCCAGCGATGACCAACTCGAGCCATCTCAACGACTTTCTCTTCATTAATTTCAATGCCAAGACCAGGTCCAGTCAGCATCGAAACCTTGCCATTCTCGTAAGAAAAAACAGACGAATCAGTAATATAATCGAGCAGATCGCTTCCCTGGTTGTAATGAATACCAAGGCTTTGCTCCTGAATAAACGCATTGTGACACGTGGCATCAACTTGCAGGCAAG
Source organism: Pseudalkalibacillus hwajinpoensis (assembly GCF_015234585.1). Lineage (NCBI taxonomy): Bacteria > Bacillati > Bacillota > Bacilli > Caryophanales > Guptibacillaceae > Guptibacillus > Guptibacillus hwajinpoensis. The sequence continues at coordinate 569,212 of NZ_JADFCM010000008.1, read as the reverse complement.
CTGCTAATGCAATCGGTCCAAGCGGACAGTGTGGTGCGAGTCCTACATCATAAGCCTCCGCCATCGTTGCGATCTTCTTACACTCCGTAATTCCGCCAGCATGAGATAAATCAGGCTGAATAATATCGACATACCCGTCAGCAAGTACCTTCTTGAAATCCCAGCGTGAATACATCCGCTCTCCCGTCGCAATCGGAATGGACGTGTGGGAAGCAATTTCCTTCAGAGCTTCATTATTTTCTGGTAAAACGGGTTCCTCGATAAACATCGGGCGGTACGCTTCAAGCTCCTTCGCGAGAATCTTCGCCATCGGCTTATGTACACGACCGTGGAAATCAATGCCGATTCCTACATCTTTTCCAACAGCTTTACGTACCGCATCCACTCTCTCAAGCGTTTCATCAACCTTTTTATAAGAATCAATGTACTGCAATTCTTCGGTACCGTTCATCTTAATCGCGCGAAACCCTTTCTCTGCAGCTTCTTGCGCTGCACGGCCTACGTCTGAAGGACGGTCTCCTCCTATCCAAGAATACACGTCGATCGAATCGCGACACTTGCCGCCCATTAGCTCCGAAATCGGCGCATTGTAGAATTTCCCCTTAATGTCCCAGAGCGCTTGATCTATCCCAGCGATCGCACTCATATGAATCGGTCCACCTCGGTAAAAACCAGAACGATACATCACATTCCAATGATCTTCGATAGGAAGCGGGTCTTTTCCAATCAGATAATCCTTCAGCTCATGAACGGCAGCTTCAACCGTTGCCGCGCGTCCCTCAATCACAGGTTCTCCCCATCCAACAATGCCTTCGTCTGTCGTGATCTTTAGAAACAGCCATCTTGGCGGCACGACATATGTTTCGATACTCATGATTTTCATGATTCACTCTCCGTTCTAGCTTCTTTAACAGCTTCCGCAAATTGTTCAGCAAGAGTTGTAATGCTTCCAAAATCCTGATTGTCGATGAACGATTGATTCACTAGTGATCCACCAACGCCTGTCGCTATTGCTCCATTCGCTATATAAGTTCCGATATTTTCAACATTGACCCCGCCCGTCGGAATCATCGGGATGTGTCCAAGTGGCCCTTGTAGATCCTTAATATAAGATGGACCAAAAGCGGAAGCCGGAAATACTTTGACAATATCAGCTCCTGCTTGATAAGCTTCCACCATTTCACTCGGCGTTAGAACACCAGGAATGGAGATGACTCCGTATCGTTTTGCCATTTCAATTAGACTAGCGTTATATGTTGGAGAGAAAATAAAATCAGCTCCCGCTTGAATAGCGGTACGGGCTGTTTCTGCATCAAGCACGGTCCCGGATCCTACGAGCGCTGTTGAACCTAGACGTTTTTTAACCTCTTCAATTAATTGGTAAGACTGTTCACTATCCACTGTGATCTCAAGTGTTGTTACTCCACCCTTAACGAGGGCTTCAGCCAGAGGTACAACATCTTCCGGACGCTGCCTTCTAATTACCGCAACGACCCCTGAAGATTGAATTTGCATCAGCTTCTTCGCTTTTTGCAATTTACACGCCACCTTTTCTACCGTTCAACGTCTGCATGACGTTTTCCCGAAGTCATAAATTGTTCAAGTTGCTTCATAGTTGGAAGCCCTTCCACATCACCGTTCATTTGAACGACGAATGAGCCAACCGCATTGCCGCGTTCCACAGCTTCTGGAATTGTGCACCCTTCTACTAAACTACTAATCACACCTGCAGCGAAGCCATCACCAGCTCCAACAGGATCTACAACACGCTTAACCGGATAACCTGACACTTCACCCGATTCGTGTTTGGAAGAATAATAAGCGCCCTCTGCTCCAAGTTTCATAATGACCGTTTGATCATCTCGCGTTAATAGAGCATTTGCGGCCTTTTTGTAGTCATGCTCACCAGTTAGAAAAAGTGCCTCATCAACCCCTGGCAGGATATAGTCTGAGAGAGACGCAATCTCGAGGAGAACGCGACGAGCTTCCTCTTGATCTTTCCAAAGCTTGTAGCGGATATTCGGATCAAACACAACCGTTAACCCATTTGATCTCGCGAGACAGATTGCATGTAGAACAGCTTCTTTACACGACTCACTGAGAGCTGGAGTAATGCCTGTCACATGTAAAAATCGTGCGGATGACAGGTAGTCTTCATTCAGATCAGATTTCTTGAGCAGACTTGCCGCCGAATCTTTCCGATAGTAATACACATTCACATTCTCTGCAGACACCTTTTCTTTAAAAAAGACGGAGGTATTCGCTTCATCTGTAAACAGAACCTCACTTGTGTCCACTCCTTCACCACGAATGATTTTATGAACATAGCGACCAAAAGGGTCTTCTCCAAGCTTACTAATCCATCCCGTTTGCACACCTAAACGTGACAAACCGATTGCGACATTGGATTCTGCCCCAGCGATTTGCTTCGTCACGTGATGAGCATACTCAAGAGATACCTGATCTGTCGTACTAAATAACACCATTGTTTCACCTAACGTCACAACATCCAGTGACTTCAAGGGAATCACCACTCTTTTCCGATTTTCGACTTTACTATGTAACAAAAACCCCTTGCACGAAAGCAAGGGATTTATGAAATAAATGAGAACTATGCCTCGCTACTCTCCAAAACTAATCAGCCATAGAGACAATTCCGGTATAAACGTAATCATTAAGAGCGAGAATACCATCGCGAAGAAATATGGAATAATGGCCTTTGATAACTGTTCAATGGATAGCCCGGAAATACCTGAACCAACGAAAAGGTTCACTCCTAGAGGAGGCGTGATAAATCCAATTGCTAAGTTAACAACCATGATGATACCGAAGTGAATCGGATCGAACCCAATATTAACGGCAATTGGGAGTAGAATCGGCGTTAAAATAATGATTGCTGCTAACGTATCCATGAAACAACCTACTAATAGAAGGAGAACAGTAATTAATAGAATAATAACGATCTCGCTATCAGAGATTGATAGTAAGAAGTTTGCCACTTGCGTTGGAATTTGCTCAATCGTTAGCAAACGTCCGAAAGCTGTTGCAGATCCTACGATAATAAGAACTGTTGCCGTTGTTAAGGAAGCGTCTGCTAATAACTTCGGCAAGTCTTTAAATGCTAACTCGCGGTATAAGAACAACCCTGCGATAATGCCGTACACAACTGCAATAACAGCAGCTTCTGTCGGAGTAAAGATACCACCGTAGATCCCACCAAGAATAATGACTGGAATCACAAGAGCCCATTTCGCTTCCCAGAACGTTTTCCAAATGTTAGCAAGTGTTGTCTTTTGATCAGAGCCACGATAATTATGTTTCTTCGAATACACATAGGCCCATATCATTAGCGAAAGTCCCACTAGTAGTCCTGGAATAATTCCAGCAATAAACATGTCACCAATAGAAGCGCCACCTACGACACCATAGATAACCATCGGAATACTTGGAGGAATAATAACCCCAATCGAACCAGCAGCTGCAACTGTTGCAGTCGCAAATTTCTTATCATATCCCTGCTTCACCATCGCTGGAATCATAATTCCACCGATCGCCGCAACCGTTGCGGGACCTGAACCAGAAATGGCAGCGAAGAACATACACGTTACGATCGTCGCCATGGCAAAACCACCCGTTTTGTTTCCTACAAGCGCATTCGCGAAGTTAAAGAGTCGCTCCGAGATTCCGCCTTTCCCCATAATTTCACCTGCTAAGATGAAGAATGGCACAGCCATTAATGGGAATGAATCAACGGAAGTAACGAGTTCCTTCATTAAGAAAGGAATCGGGATGGCTCCTGTATACAAAATTGTAACGAGTGTTGAAAGGCCAAGCGCAATTCCGATCGGTACACTTAGGAACAGGAGAAGGGCAAATGAACCAAATAGTATCAATGTTGTCATGACTCATCGTCTCCTTCCTGTTTCATCATGCGATCACGCTCGTCTTCAACTTGAACTTCCTGCTTACCTGTTAGCATTTTGAACTGAACATAGAGATTTTGTAATAACCGAATGGCAGATAACCCAAAACCAATCGGCGTTGCCATATACACGGCCCCCATCGGAATATGTAAGGCTGGCGACTTCTGGCCAAAGCTTAACAATTGGTTTGCGATATCGTAGCCATAGAAAACAACGTAAAGACAAAAAACGAAGAATAAAATATTCGCAATCATTGCGACGATTAACTTTCCTTTTTCCTTCAGTAAAAGAAGCATGACTTCCACTTTAATATGTCGCTGCTTCTTCACACCGTAGCTAATTCCTATGTACACTAACCAAATAAAGCTGTATCGCCCGAGCTCTTCTGACCATGATAGGGAGTTCCCAGTGACCCGCATCACAACTTGCAGGAAAATAACACTCACCATCAACGTTGAAAAGACTACGAGCAGGAATTCTTCCAGTCTACGATCTATAGCTCGAATGATATTCATACTTTCACCTCAACAGATTCTCAATTTAACGAATGAATTAGATAGAAAGAGTATACGTCGTCGTTACTCGACAACGTATACTCTGACAATATTGACTTACTTTTGTGCTTCTTCGATTGCTTTGTAAACTTTATCAACTGTTTCTTCACCAATTTGCCCTTTATATTCATCAATAACTGGTGCTACAGCTTTCACCATTTCTTCACGTGCTTCAGGTGTAATTTCAGTGTATTCCATGCCTTCATCTTGAAGAGATTGAAGATATTTATCATTTGCTTCACGGTTCAATTTACGCTCATACTTACCAGCTTCAACCGCAGCTTCTTTCATGATTTTCTGCTGATCTTCTGTCAATCCATCGTAAAATGACTTGCTCATCAAGAATACGAACGGGCTGTAAATGTGGTGCGTGTTTGAAACATGGTTTTGTACTTCATAGAACTTTTGAAGATAGATTGTAGCGTAAGGATTTTCCTGGCCATCAACTGTACCTTGTTGCAATGCAGTGAAAAGCTCAGTAAATGCCATCGGTGTCGGGTTTGCTCCAAGTGCTTTAAAAGCGTCAAGGTGAAGATCATTTTCCATCGTACGGATCTTAAGACCGTCGAAATCTTCCATTGTAGCAACTGCACGCTTACTGTTTGTTAGGTCACGGAAACCATTCTCCCAGTAAGATAATCCAACAAGATTCTGGCTTTCTAGCTTTTGAAGTAGTTCCTGACCAACTTCCCCATCAAGTACTGTATCTGCTACTTCTTCATTCGGGAAAAGGAACGGAATATCGAATACGCTAAATTCTGGAACAAAGTTTGCAAGTGGTGCTGTTGATGGAACAGTTACTTCCTGAGTACCAAGCTGAAGTGCTTCTGTCATCGAACGGTCATCGCCTAGCTGACCACTGTGGTAAGTTTCAACTGTAATCGCGCCGTCTGTTTTTTCTTCAACGATTTCCTTAAACTTCAACAACCCTTTGTACTGTGGATGCTGATCGTTTAGTCCAATACCTGCTTTAATTACTTTCGACTCTCCACCATTTGAAGCGCTTTCATCTCCGCCATTACTACTTGCTTTTTCCCCACTATTTCCACAAGCTGCAAGCATTGCAATTAATAGAATAGTAGATAGTACCATTGCTAATTTTTTCAAAATACTCAATCCCCTTTATGTAGTGTGATTTTAAAGTTCCCCGGCGACCTACTTTAATGTCGACCGAATTAGAACAGCGAGAGCATTCGTCTTCCATCCCTCATTTTCATAAGACCCCTGCGACAAGTGACAAATTCCAATTAATCCAGCAAATCTCAGTAACCGCTTTCATACACTTAGTAAAAAAAACAGCGATTTTAACGCTTTGCTGAACCAGACGCCCTTTCAATCCCCCCTGTAAGGACTCTTTACTGAAATATTTATTCTGTAAATCTGATTATACATGAATATATTTTTAATACAACAGTTTTAAGAAAAAATATTTATTCAAAAGGGATTTCATTAGAAATATTATTCTCACCACGTTCAAATGACCTTCAAATCAGAAAGAATTATTGTATAACAAGGGAAAACAGCCGCATTTGATTGTAGCAAAGTCACCTTAACCTTCATAAAATCATGAAAAACATGTTTTAATACTCGTGACAGTCCCTTTTTTTCTGAATTATGATGAAATTTATTTTCAAAAATAAAAAGAAGGGGTCAGGTCCCTCCCTGAACCCTCCCTCTCCATATATGCTCCGATATCTATGTTTCTTTAAATGAATACTACACACCCTACATCCATCCAGATCTCCCGTTCGTATTCCGATATTTATTTTCATTTTGGCGTTGCTTTTCAGTTGATCTGGAACGTTCTATAGAACTACTATCCTCCGATTCTCTTCTTAACTTTTGTAATTGTTTGTACTTAGAACGAGCTACATATGTGAACAGAATCATGATAGCTAGCACCCAAGTTATCGTTTGAAACATTTCATATCCACTCCTTTTAACTCTAAATCGGTATTAGCTTATATTGTTGATACCTCGCTGGCACATTCGTATGTGCCAAACTTCAGTTCACAACGACTGTTCCTGCTGCCCAATCATATATACTTTTCTTTCTTTTATTTGTGAATGGAATGATGAGATAAAGAAGAATTGTAAGATTAACAGCACATAACATGATGTAGATTGTTATTTCAGGAAACTCAGTAGGAAGCATTAATCGCCAGATACCGAAGTGAGCAACTTCCCAGGGGATAAATTTAACAGCCGTTCGAATAAAAGACCGTCCAATTCTAATACGGTCCCCTTCATTGTCAACAACACGGATGTTCATTCTTCTTTTGCCCCATGTCCCTTGCCATTTAGAAGATTCACTTAATATAAAGTATAAAGAAACAGGCAGGGTCATCATAAAAAAACCCGTCAGTTCGGCTGTAATTGGGGAAACGGAAAAGAAAGAATTCATGTACGATCGAAAAACAATAGATATAGTACCAACCACAAAAATGCCGTATGCAATAATGATGAGATAATCTAATAAGAAAGCATAAATTCGAATTTTAAATGAGGCACAACGCATATGAGGCTTCCTACTAAATTCAGTCATACCGTGAACCAGCTGAAAGAAGAGTACACACGACCCTCACATTATTTTCATTAAAGTTCATCACTCAAACACCACTTCATCAAACAACATTCCTTCTTTCCAATCTTCAATCGTTTTTGGAAGCTTCTGATGATCGTTTGGATCGTTCGTATGATAGAGAATGACACTGTTTCCGGAATCGGTTACGGCTGCGTACACATACTTCTGATTTACCATAATTATTCCTCCATTCGAAGGAGCAATGCCCCTTATAAAACCAGAAACCACCCTTGTCTCTAGTCCGTCTTGATCTTGTTGATCTGAGTATGAACTAATGTTCTGTAAATAGAGATCGTAGTGCTTCCCAACAACTGTTCTAAATAAAGCATCTTCTGGTTCTTCTAACACTCCCTGCTCTACTAAATCGGTTTCAATTGCAACTTCACCTTTTTCATATTCTCCATCAAAAAAGGTTCCTGCTCCACCCCAGTGCTGACAGGCATCATTTTGTTCGATTTCAATCTGGTTTTCGGATAATTGAAAGCTTAGCTCACAACCTGATTCCAAATCAGTCCATACTGCTTGCTCACCATCTCGATCAGTTTCTCCCTCGATCATTCCCACATTGGCTCCAGCATTGACTCCAAGTGTAAAGTAAAAGGAACTTTGAGTGACATTTGTGATTTCTAATTGTCCCGTATAGTTGAGTAGGTTACGTGCCCATTCACCGATCCATTCTATCTCAGCATGATCACTTTTCTGTACCAAAGCCTGCTCGTCAACTAAGTTTTTGTGTTCTCCACTCTCTTCCACGCCTTCTATCTGTTCGGTCACTGCTTCCTTAGACTGATCGCTTTGAAGGAAGAAAAAGCCTCCACATCCGATGACAATCAAACTCACTAAAACCCCCATTATCCATTTCACTTCATTTCCCCCTTCTGTTTGAAATGCTTTACTATTTGTTATCGGTACTTTAAATGGAAATCAACTTTTCAATTTCCCTGACACGTTTTACTTCAAGACTGAACCTCCTTCACCTGCCGTATAAAGATATTCGAATCCAAACATTTCAATTCAACTTTCCACTGAACTGTAACTATTTTCGTAGTCTATTCGACTGGTATGAAATGGTATATACTCTTAATGATTATTTACTTAATTTTCAAACATGACCTATTTGAAGATGACACACGGAATGACCCACCACGATATTTACACCCTTCACGATCTCATAAGAATAGGTTAGTGTTCTCAGTCTTGCAATGTCATTTGGAGCATGACGTTCGTGATCTACGTCTAGAGACCTATAGAGAATTTGGACTGTAGACCGCTGTTGACCTGAAGGAATTGCAGTAGCTTTAAAGAGAGGTGAAACAGAGCTTCACAGCACGACAACAATTCAAAAGAAACCGGGGGAATTGTATGCAATCATTAACAAATTGGGCTTTTCGTAACAAGGCAGCAATGACATTATTTATTATCATCACAATGTTAGTCGGTATTGTTAGTTATTTTCTTTTACCTATGGAATTTTTACCGGAAGCGGATAATCCGCAGGTAACCGTCGTCACGCTTGGTCATGGTTATGATGCAGGATCCATGACCTCTTCCGTAACAGAACCTGTCGAACAAGCAGTGTCTTCGGTCACTGGAAAAACATCCGTACTTTCTACTACAGGGGAAGGCTTTTCACAGATTTCGATTAATTTTGATTCAAAGACCGATATGAAGGAAGCGAAGAACAACGTGGAAGATGCGATTAGTTCGATCGCTCTCCCTGAAGGCATCGGGAAGCCGCAAGTATCACAGCTGAATACATCAATGATTCCTGTCGGACAGGTTTCCATTACGTTCGATGATGGTTTGACAAAAGATAACATCGAGCAAATGAATGAGAAATTCAAACCTCTTTTTGAGAACCAGAAAGCTCTGTCACAAGCGAGTATTGTAGGCGGAGGTGGCAATCGTGTCCAGATTAATTTGGACCGTGAGAAGCTTGAAAAGCTACAAATCCCTGTGAATGCGATTATGGGTGTTCTACAAGGGCAAAACGTGTCTGTGACGGCTGGGAATAGCACAATTGACGGTCAGAAGAGCACGATTAACGTGACGGATAACCTAACGTCAATCGATGCCCTTGAAAACCTACCAATTCCCATTCAAGTTCCAGATGCGCCTCCTGTTTACCTTAAGGACATAGCAATGGTTGAACAGGTTAAGTCAGCAGATATTATTGCACGCGTTAACGGGAAAGAAGCCGCAGCTGTCGTTCTTTTTAAAGAAGGTGATGCTAGCGCGGTAACAGCTGGGAACGAAGTCGAAGACATCGTGCAGAAAATTAATGATGAATATGCGGGTGTTGAAGCAACCACTCTATTCACTACTGGTGACATGGTAAAGAATTCTGTTACGAGCATGATTCAAGAAGTCGGACTTGGGGCTCTTTTCGCAACGCTAGTCATTTTGTTATTCCTTAAGAAATTAAAGCCAACAATAATTACAGCCATCTCGATTCCACTGTCACTCGCGATTACGCTTCTTCTTCTCTGGGTGTCCGGAGTGACACTTAATATCTTGACCCTTGGAGGAGTGGCCGTCGCTGTTGGTCGTCTCGTCGATGATAGTATCGTTGTTGTTGAGAACATCTTCAGACGTAGTCAGAATGAAAAGTTGTCCAAACAAACTGTACTTGAAGCAACGAAGGAAGTATCACGGGCCATTACGTCATCCACACTCATTACGGTTGCCGTATTCCTTCCGATGGGCCTTGTGAATGGGTCGCTTAAAGCGTTCCTATTGCCATTCGGCTTGACGGTTACGTATTCCCTGCTTGCTTCTCTTCTAGTTGCCTTAACGGTTGTACCAATCTTAAGCCGAGCTATGTTGAAGAATACAACTTTGCCTGCTCATCATCCCCCGAAAAGTTATTTAAAAGTGTTACGCTGGTCGCTTAATCATAAGTTCGTTCCGATTTTATTAGCCGTACTTGTATTCGGAGGCTCTATTGCTCTTTACATGACAATGCCTAAAGCAGCCACAGGTGCAAACGACGCTTCGATTGTTTCCATTAATATGGAGTTTCCGAGCGCAACACCAGAAGACAAAAAGAAAGAACGTATGGTTGATTTTGAGAAGACGCTATCTAGGTTTGATGGATATGATTATATGATTACACAATATGGCTCAAGTGAAGCAGATGCTCAGTATGGGCAAGTAAGCGATCCAGATACGGTTATGTATACAATGATCATGACTGAAGACGCGGATGCTGAAGCATTTATTGATGAAGTAAATAAAGCGAAAGAGAACGAAAAAGGCGTCGTGATTGAAGCCTATCCTTCCTCTCTCTTTGGTGGTTCAGCGAATTCAACCATCACGTATGACGTAGTTGGAAATAATACGAACGAAATCATTACAACGTCCAACAAGCTCATCGATGAGATGAAAGAGGTTGACGGTGTACAGAAGGTATCTAGTAACCTTGATAAAACGTCTCCTATCTATACTGTCAAAGTGAACACTAAAAAAGCGAACGCACAGCAAGCTGCCATGCAAATCCGCAGCCTGTTGAATCCGCAGCCAATCGGTGCAATGAGTCTCGATGATCAGCAAACGCCGGTTTTCCTTAATGCCGGAATAGATCCTGATTCCCTGGCTGATCTGAACGACTTAACACTTGCGACAAACACAGGTGTCGTCCCGCTTTCAGAAGTAGCATCGATTACACAAGAAGAAAAGCCAAGTACCGTCCTTCATAAAGATGGTGATTTGTATGCGCGCATTACTGCTGAAGTAACACCGGAAGAACTCTCGGTCATTGCCCAGAACATTGATAAGAAAGTGAACAACGTTGATTTACCAGGTGGTATTTCACTCGATTCAGGCGGTGCCTCAGAACAACAGGCAAATGATTTTAAAGATCTTGGCATCACTATGTTAGCTTCGATTCTCATCGTTTACCTAATTATGGTACTAACATTTAAGACGTTACGTGCGCCACTTGCGATACTTATGACGCTTCCGCTCGCCTCAATAGGAGCTGTCCTCGGTCTACTAATCGCAGGCGTACCAGCTGATGCAACGGCATTAATTGGTGCCCTCATGTTAATCGGAATCGTCGTAACGAATGCGATTGTCCTCATTGATCGCGTCAAGCAAAACGAAGAAACGATGATCATCAGAGATGCCATTATCGAGGCGTGCGGTACTCGTCTTCGCCCTGTTGTGATGACAGCGATCGCGACAATTTGTGCGATGCTTCCTCTTCTATTTGGACATTCAGAAGATGGTAGTCTTGTCTCGCAATCTCTCGCAGTCGTTGTGATCGGCGGTCTATCTGGGGCCACCGTTCTAACCCTTGTGATCGTTCCAGTTTTCTATGAGTTGCTTCATTTCAAGAAATCGAAGCGACAGAGGAAACAAGAGGAAATCGTGACAGATCAAAGCTTGGCGAATTAAATAGACTCCAAAAAGGTTCAGCTCCTACCTCATTTCGGTAGGAGCTGAACCTTTTTGGAGCCACTGATGGTGAAGAATACGGAAACGCGCTTGCCTAATTCACCAGTTAGATAGTGATTGAGTTTCTCTGTTAGTTAGACTCCAGATTCAACGGTTGATTGCAAGCTTCGTAAAGATGATGGATAAGGAGCCTGCATAACACCTTTTTCTGTAATGATTCCTGAAATCAATTCGTTCGGTGTGATATCGAAGGATGGATAAAGCGCGTTCGTGCCTTCTGGTGCGATCGCTCTTTTTTGAAACGAGGTAACCTCTGACGCATCTCGGAACTCAACTTCGATGTCACGACCAGCAGCAACAGCAAGATCAATCGTATGGCTAGAAGTCGCCGTATAAAATGGAACGCCATTCGCTTTCGCAGCCAGCGCATGCATATAAGTTCCGATTTTATTCGCTAAGTCCCCATTCGACGCAACTCTGTCAGAGCCCACGACAACTTTTTGTACCATTCCCTGACTCATACAGTATCCGGACATGTTATCTGTCAGAAGTGTATGTGGGATGCCAAATTTCTTTAGTTCATATGCTGTAATCCTCGCTCCTTGCAAGTACGGTCTTGTTTCACACGTATACACGTGGATGTTTTTCCCTTGTTCGTGAGCTTTTCGAATAACAGATAGCGCTCGTCCTCCATAGCCAGACCCTGCTAGGGCACCAGAATGGCAGTGCGTTAAGATGGCATCACCTTCATCGATCATCTCTGCACCATGACTTCCGAGTTGATGCTCGAACGCTAACTGACGTTCAAGGATTTCAATCGTCTTCTGCTCGATTCTTTCAATGAGGTCAGATCCTTTACCTTGCACGATCCCAATAATTTCATCGACCGTTTTCATCAAATTCACAGCTGTTGGACGCGTTTGCTTCAGAAGCGCCCCCGCTTGAATGATCGCTTCCGGATTCCCATGTGACCTAAGCGCAGCTAGATATAGTCCCCATGCCCCACATGTTCCGATCGCTCCTGAACCACGGATCGTCATATCTTTAATAGCCGTCGCAAGCTCATCTACCTCTGTGATCGCTTCGATGCGAGATTCGAACGGCAGCTTCTTCTGATCGATGAAATGGAGTTTATCTTCTTCAAACCAGATTGGTAGTAATAGTTCCTGCTCTTGAAAGGATCGAACTAATTCATGGATACGTTTCATATCGCTCACCCTTTATTAGGAATTTGTGACGACTTGTGGCATAGTGGCTTTCAGCTGTTGGACGATGAAGGATTGTTTAGCGGTATCTTCTACAAGCGTTGCAATGTTATAGGCTTTTTCAAGTGAATCTCCAACGGCGCAGACACCATGCTCGGCCATCAAACATGCTTTGATAACTGGGTACGTCTCAAATACACGGGTCACATTTTGAGCTAAATCAAGCGAACCGGATGGTGCGGAGGCCGCAACAGGTACATGCTCGAGAATCTTCCGTGCTGTTACCGTTGGAAGCGGCAATTCTTTACCGAGGCACGCATAGCCAATAGCATAATTCGGATGACAGTGAACAACGGCATTTACATCAGGGCGAGTTCGATAGATACCTAGGTGGAAGCGAAATTCTTTTGAAGGCGTTCCAGAACCTTCAATCACTTCTCCATCCATCGATACGATTAGGGCATCTTCTGCCGTCACTTCCCCAAGACTGACGCCGGATCGTTTGATCAAAATCGCATCACGGTTCGGTAAGCGAACGCTAACATTACCGCCCGTCGCTTGAGTCAAACCTCGTTCATAAACTTTGTGAGAAATGTAAGCCAGTTCCTTTTTCAACAACATCTCATTCATATGTGATCCCCTCTCAACGAAATTCTTATTTGGAAATGATCTGTTCGAAATATGGTCTTAATTTATCTGCTCGACCTAACGGTTCTCTACATTTCTCTAGCATACTCGCTTGGCGCTTTCTCACTTCTGCCAAAACTTGTTCTTCGTTGATAGTCACGAGCTGACCTTCTCTTACAGTCCATTTTCCGTTCACCATTACGGAATGAACCGACTGCCCGTTCTCTTGATGTACGAGCTGTGAGACCGGATCGTTAAGTGGTGACATGAGACTCGTATTTGCATCCAATAACACTAAGTCTGCTTTATGGTCCGTCGCTATTTCCCCTAATTCCCCTTCTTTTCCTAACACGTTTGCACCTGAATGCGTCGTCATTCGAAGCACATCTTCTGCTTTCATCCAGTTTTGATAATCGGGTTCATTCACTCGATGGATCAGCGTGGTCAACCGCATCGCTTCGAATAAGTTCTGATTCGTCCCACAGTTCGATCCATCGGTTCCTATTGCTACGCATGCGTCTTTTTTTATAAAGGAAGGGATGGAGGCGACCCCACTTCCGAGTAATAGATTACTAGCTGGATTATGGACGATCGAGACATTCTGTTCTATTAATCGATCGATTTCCTCGCAGTTCAACCAGATCGCATGTGCAACAGATAACTTCTCATTCAATAACCCCACTTGATCAAGGTAGGCGATGAGCCCGCCTTCGAATTGCTTCTCACCTTGAAGACGTTGAGCATTCGTTTCTAACAGATGGGTATGGACACGTAGATTCTCTGTTACACTAAGTTCTTTGCATACTTTAAGCATCCCTGGCGAACAACGCTGAGGGGCATTCGGCCCGAGTTGAATCTCGATTCTTCCCTCTCTATTGTGCCAGTTCGATAAGAGTGTTTGATAGAAGCTTCTCATTTCATCTGGCGATTTCGCTTTGCTCTCAGTACGAAGTGATTCAGGCAAATTCAATCCAAAAAAGACTTCATCTGGTACATCATGCATCATCGGTGCAAACGCGACCCTCATGCCGGATTTCTCATATGCTGAAAGCGCAGCAGCTGACCTTCCTATATGAGGAAAGTGATCTAAGCAGCTCGTCACGCCGGCCTTCATCATTTCGATGCAGCCAAGTAATACGGCATAATACACATCTTCGTCTTCGAGGGCATGCCCGTAAGCAACCGTATATAGCGTCCATAATTCTAGCGGAAGATCGTTTACGGTCCCTTTAAATAAATTGGTATAAGAATGATAATGACTATTGATCATACCCGGCATTAATATATAGTTTTCAGCATCGATCACTTCATCTGCTTCTATCCTAAGTTCTTCTAGTACATTCGTCTCGCATTCCATTATGACCCGCGTAATCGTTTCACCTTCAATGAAAACAGAGCCTTTTTGATTCCCGAACGACGCATCATTGGAAACAATGAACGGGTTTTCGATGAGTATTTTCTCTAGCATCAATTAAGAATTTGCTAACACAGCACGCTCATAAGCTTCTGGACATGAACATTTCTGTCTTTCGCCTGCTTGTTTAATCGCTTCAAGCATCAATTCTTTCACTTTTTCTTTCTTACTCTCACTTACCGCTTTATGAGCCTTCAGCGAAGGTTTCGTTTCCGTGACGCCTGGTGCCATATTCGTCGCAAGAGTCACTACCGCATAACAGATTCCGAGCTCTCGAGCGAGCGAAGCTTCTGTTGCATTCGTCATCCCAACAACGTCCATCCCCCATTTCCCGAATAGCTGAACTTCTGCTTTCGTCTCATAACGAGGACCGTCTACACAGATTAGTTTTGTTCCAACGCGAAGAGGTTCATCAATCAATTCAGCAGAATTCCGATAAGTTTCCTGAAGTTCTGGACAGAACGGCTCAGTAATATCGACTGAGAATTTACCATACGTTTTCTCTCTAGTCGTGAAATCGACGAATTGATCCAGTAGTGATAGACTCCCTACCTGGATATCAGGATTGATCGCACCGACTGCTGAGAATGCTAGAATTCGCTGGATGCCTAATTCTTTCAATGCCATCATGTTCGCCCGGTAATTAACAAACGGAGCGAGTGTGTCATGATACTTCCCGTGTCGGGGTAGGAACGTTACTTCCTTTCCTTCGTAGTACGCTTGAAAAACCGTCACTTCTCCATATTCCGTATAAACTGTTTTTTCTTGCATATCGTCCAGCAAATTATAAAATCCAGTCCCACCGATGATCCCGATCTTCATAAATGATTAGCCCCCTTTGAATTAAATCGCAGCATTCTGCGCGTTTTGGTATGGAACAGTACAAGAACAATCAGTATTTGATTCCAGATTGCTCAGCGTTTGTAAGACAAGGTTTTTCATCTTCCCTTTATTCTCTTCTGCTACTTTCCGATGTGCTTCAAGATTCGGTGGCGTTTCTGCGAACCCTGTCGCCATATCAGTTGATAACGTGATCACAGAAAAACAAAGACCGAGTTCACGAGCCAACGCTGCTTCAGTCGTGTTCGTCATACCGACAACGTCCATTCCCCACGTCCGAAACAACTGGAGTTCTTGACGCGTTTCATAGATCGGACCGTCAACACCTACTAATGTGACATCCTCATAGATCGATAACCCAAGCGTCTTAGAAGCACTAAGGATGGACGATTTTATTTCTTGGCAAAAGGGTTCCGTCATATCAGCCGAAAACGCACCAAAGGTTTGGTCCCTTCGTCTCGTCATATCGACGAATTGATCGAGTAGGGAAACACTTCCAACTGGAATATCAGGGTTGATCGAGCCAACCGCCGACACTGCCAGAACACGTTCAACTCCGCTTATTTTCAAAGCACTCATGTTCGCTTTGTAATTCACATCTGGTGCTAAAACGCCGTGTGTCGTTCCATGTCTTGGCAGAAAGTAAACTTCTTTATCTTCATGAACGCCCTGGAACAGAGTCACGGTACCAAATGGCGTCTTGATCACTTTCTCTTCCAAAGCACCGAACAAATCGTAAAATCCTGTACCACCGATTAATCCGACTTTCACATCAACTTCCTCCTTCAGTTCGTCAATTTATCCATCAGAAACGTTAGCCCGTAAGCTCCAAGCCATACCCCAAATATACCGACGACACCTGCAAGTACAGGTGGCGCTGGTATCGGGAGACGGACCATCTTGAAGACGAGACCGATAAGGACGCCGCTCAAAAGTGCTAATAGAATTTCTTTCATGTCGTGGGCGCTCCATTTACAGGCTCGTGTTTCTTTTTCTGCTTTTCTTGATCTGGAACCGGTAGCATGAAATCAAAATCACATCCCTCATCAGCCTGCAAAACGTGTTGACGATATAAAAGAGGATAACCCCTGTTGTAATTTTCGAAAACTGGCGGTGACCAATGGCTCTTTCGAACCGAAAGCTCTTCTTCAGAAACCAATAGTTCCAGCTTACGCTCATCCACGTCTAGCTCGATCCAATCTCCATCCTTGATCAAACCGATTGGACCTCCGATAGCTGCTTCAGGCGCTACGTGTAAAAGCACGGTACCAAAAGCCGTTCCACTCATCCGACAGTCAGATAAGCGCACCATATCGCGGACACCTTGTTTCAATAGCTTATCCGGGATCGGAATCATCCCAGCTTCCGGCATGCCTGGCGCTCCAACAGGTCCGGCATTTTGAAGAACGAGTACACTATCAGGAGTCACTTCTAGATCTGGATCGTTCACACGTTCCGCCATGTCTGTTAAAGAAGTGAAAACGACGGCCTGTCCTTTATGCTTCAACAGTTCCTTCGTTGCCGCTTTCGGCTTGATGATCGCACCATTTGGCGCTAAATTCCCTTTCAAAACCGCGATGCCGCCTTCTTTATGTAAAGGATCATCGAGCGGTCGAATAATATCGCGGTAAACGCTTTCGATTTCAACATCCGCTAAATTCTCTCCTAGCGTCTTTCCAGTTACCGTAAGTTCTTCCGTATGAAGAAGTGGTGACAGTTCCTTCAGAACAGCAGAGATTCCACCCGCATAGTAAAGGTCCTGCATCTGATATTTTCCAGCAGGTCGCATGTTCGCAAGAAACGGCGTCGTTCTGCTGTGCTCTTCAAAATCAGCGAGAGTTAATTCAATGCCGAGTCTTCTCGCGATCGCGATCAGATGGATAACAGCATTCGTCGAACCTCCAACGGCCATCAGCGTTTTGATCGCATTATCGAAAGATTCCCTCGTCATAATATCGGAAGGCTTGATCCCTGCTTTCACGAGGCGAACGATCGCGCGTCCCGTTTCTTGCGCGAGGCGCATCCGCTCATTTTCAGTAGCCGGTGTTGCTGCCCCACCTGGAAGCATCATCCCCATCGCTTCTGCACAAGCCGCAATCGTGCTTGCTGAGCCCATCACCATACAGTGACCGGCAGTTGGTGCAAGTCGCTCATTAATCTCAGCAATTTCTTCTTCATCAACAGTTCCCGCTTTATATTCCTGCCAGAAGAAACGACAGTCCGAGCATGCCCCTAGCGTCTTGCCTTTGTAATGGCCATTGTTCATCGGTCCACCTGTAAAAAGAATCGCTGGTTTGTCTGCACTCGCTGAACCCATCAGCTGAGCTGGCGCCATTTTGTCACAGCCCCCAATCATAACGGTGCCATCGATCGGCTGCGCTGTGATCATTTCTTCCGTATCCATCGCAACGAGATTTCGGTATAACATAGTCGTTGGACTCGTAAACATTTCACCGACCGATATCGTCGGGAACTCAAGAGGTGTTCCGCCTTCCATAATAACCCCTCGTTTGATCGCTTCGACCATCGGCTTCACATGACTGTGACACCGATTGATTTCGCTGAACGTATTACAAATGCCAATAACCGGTTTGTTATAGTCTTCCTTGTCATGACCTAGATGACGGCTGAATGCCATTCTAATAAATTCGCTGAATCCTGCATCTCCGTATGATGTTTGTGACTTTGTCATTAGTGCCCACCTGCGCTTCCTAAGAAATAGTTCAACTCTCCGTCTTCAGTAAATGCGATCGGTTCTGAATCCGACATAACATCGATCTGTTCACCTGCTTCTTCAATCAGGTTATGTGAAAGATAGAGGGTTTCCAGATCCAGTGTGTTTTCGATGATTGCGACTCGTAATGCTGTTGGATCTTCGACTGCTAAACTATCAATCGCTTTATTTACAAGTTCCTGTTCAGTATCTAGTACCATCGGTATCATAGCGCGCTGAACGTAGGTACTCGTCAAACAGTTCAAATACGTCTTTTGACGATCAATCTTTTGAAATAGTCGCTCTGTTGTCAGATCTGCTAATCCAATTCCAGTCGCATTTCCGTGCGAGGAATCATCTAAATCGAGTACTCCTATCCGTTTAAAAGAAGGGGTTTGAGGCTCTGGTACGCCAAAGATCTTAGTCCTTCCTAGAACGTTCGTATCCATTCCGGTGCCGCTATAATTTTTCCCCATTTTTTTGACGATCAACAAGTCCAATTGTTCGATCGGAATCCTTGGGAAGTATTCTTTCGAAAGCAGTAATAATTCTCGTTCCCTTTCCAAAATAGATTGGGGGTGGATCACTTCGAGATGTGCCGTTTCATCAAAGCTGTTTTCCACGATACCGATTCCAGCTAAAATCTTTCCAGTATTGATCATTCCCCGACCAACTTCTTGAACTGTCTTCGACATATTCGGTGGTCCCTGCCGGTGCAATTGATTCGCACCTTTTGCTTTTCCAAGCCCCACTGTAATCATCTTTAACAATCCACTCTCATTCGGTCCTCGGAATGAAGTATGTAACTTCACTCGATTCATGACGATAATGCCATCTGATTCCCATGCCATTTTGTCACAATAGAGAGTGAAGCCAATATCTGTCGTTCCCACTTCGACGACTGTTGCCGACGTCCGAACGGGACAACCGATCGCTTCCTCCGTAAATCCAAGACTCTCGAGCACATCCATCTGTCCTTCCGGTGTACCACCACCGTGACTACCCATCGCACCGATGATAAAAGGCGCTGCACCTTGTCCCTTTAAGTAATCGACAACCGTTTTGACGATACTGACTCGATTAGAGATGCCACGACTTCCTACCGTAATTGCGATCGAAGCTCCTTTCTGAACAGCAGGGAGCTGATGCTTCAGCTCCTCTGTCAGATGTTTCTCAATGTTCTCGATTTTTCCAGAAGGAAAGCGTTGTTTCACTTTCACAACCTCAGGATATTTCATTCGATATCCTCCTTATTACAGCGTATCTGAAAGCGCCACAGAAACGTATTTCATCTCCAAGTATTCCTTGATTCCTTCATGCCCACCTTCTTTGCCGAGACCTGACTCCTTGATCCCGCCGAATGGCGCTTCAGCTGTGCCAGGGAACACATCATTAATGCCGATGATTCCGTATTCAAGTTTCTCCATAACCTTAATCGCTCGGCTAAGGTTGTTCGTAAAGAGGAAGGATGCTAAGCCATATTCCGTGTTATTAGCTGCTGCAACTGCGTCTTCATCTCTATCAAACGTCTGGATCGGAACGACCGGTCCGAACGTTTCTTCTGTCATAATCTTCATGTCGTCAGTCACATTCGAAAGGATGGTCGGTTCAAAGAAATACCCGCCTGGTCCTTCCCACTGCTTCCCGCCAGTCAAGAGCACCGCTCCTTTAGAAAGCGCATCTTCCACTTGATCCTTCACTTTATTCAATCCACCATCGTCGATAAGCGGACCAACATCTACTGATTCATCTGAGCCGTTCCCGACACGAAGCTCTCTCACTTTCGCTTCTAGCTTCGTTACGAATTCATCTCTAACGTTTGAATGAACATAGAGGCGATTCGTACAGATACACGTTTGTCCACAGTTCCGATATTTACTTGCGATTGCTTGATCAACTGCAAGATCGAGGTCCGCATCCTCGAATACGATCAGCGGTGCATGACCACCGAGTTCAAGCGCAAGCTTTTTAACCGTTTGGGCGCTTCCTTCCATCAATAGCTTTCCAACTTCTGTCGATCCAGTAAAGGTAACCAGCTTAACAGCTGAGCTATCCATGATTTCTTTACCAATCTCTGCTGCATTACCAACAACGATATTCAGCACGCCTTTCGGAAGGCCGACCTCTTCAAAAATCTTCACGATTTCGATCGCTGTGAGTGGCGTTTGTTCAGCTGGTTTTAAGACGACCGTACATCCAGCGGCTAGAGCTGGACCGACTTTTCTTGTGATCATACCAGCCGGGAAATTCCACGGCGTGATCGCAGCCACAACGCCGATCGGTTTAGGAACGACCCATAGACGCTTGTTCTTTTTCGTTGAAGGAATCATCTCACCATAGACGCGGTTCGCTTCTTCTGCATACCAGAGCAAGAAACTTGCGGCGAATTCAATTTCTCCCCGCGCTTCCTTCAACGGTTTTCCCTGCTCTTCTGTCAAAAGAGCAGCTAGTTTTTCCTTTCGTTCGATCATAAGGTGATACGCTTTATACAAATAAGTCGATCTTTCTCTTGCCGTCAATTCAGCCCAGGGCTCGAATGCTTTTTCTGCCGATTCGATCGCTAATTTCGCTTCCTTAGTGCCTCCAGAAGGAATTTCAGTAATTTTATCTCTTGTCGCAGGATTGAATACTTCCACCACAGAACCTGATTCTGACTGAATCCATTCTCCGTTGATGAACATCCCTTTCGTTGTATCCACATTTATCATCGAATCATTCCTCCTTATCCTTTTACAGTTGTGTTTTCAGTCATTGAAGGGAACCAGTAGTCTTTCTTACGTTCCTTTTTCAGTTGATCCCATTCAGCTAGAATCTGAACTGCTAGATTCGCTACGCGGATACTTTTTTCTACACCGCCATATGAGAATTCGTCACGGATTCGGTTAGCAACAACTGTACACACAGATCCAGCTCTTAAACCATATAATCCAGCAAGCGTGAAGATTGTTGCCGCTTCCATTTCGAAATTCATAACGCCTGCTTTATTTAAATCTTGTAGTTTATCTTTAAAGAACGATTGCTCATATCCCTGGAAGCCTGTTCGTCCTTGTCCGCAATACCAGGATGCCGTCGAGCATGAAACACCGACATGGTATGTATAACCAAGGCGCTCTGCTGCTTCTACAAGTGCTGAAGTCACTTCGTAATGTGCGCTTGCTGGGTATCGATCATCAACGTAGAACTGACTTGTCCCATCATGGCGGACAGCTCCGGATGAAATGATGACATCACCTGGATCGATATGTTCTTGAATCGCTGCTGTCGTTCCCACTCGTAAGAATGTATCGCCACCTAGTGCAGCCAACTCCTCAAAAGCACTTGCCGTCGAACCGCCACCAGCACCTGTGGAACATGCTGTGATCCCAACTTCTCCTACTTTTCCACTGTACGTACGATGCTCGCGATAGTTTGAGATTTTTCTAGATTCCGTCCACTCTCCACCAATCATATCTACTCGATCCGGATCTCCTGGAAGCAAAACATATTTCTCAACGTCGCCCTCTTTACAACGGATGTGATATTGTAATCCTTCGTCCATTACCGGTTTCGATGCGTTTGATTTCCAATTTGTCATTTGTAGACCACCTTTTTCATATTTTTTACTACGATACTGCCATTTGCTGTGAATTGAAGGTCAGGCGCTAAGTCTGATAGATTTTCTACTGAACAAAGCTTAATATCTTCCTTACACCCGATCCTTCTCATCGTTTCACCACTACCTGAATCTTCGAATGCTTGAACAGTGTCTGGGTAACTTTCTAATAGATGGGTACTGATCTTCGCTGAATCCTTAAAAAGAGGCACTCTGTTCAATGCCGCCGCCGCTTCCTTACCATAATCTAGTAAGATTCCGGCTGTATAAGCGTCATCTAAGGCAGCGATCTCACCGTTTTCACGGCCGGCGCAGACGATAACCACGCCCATTCCGAGCTCATCCGCCATCCTAACCGCTTTGTCCATGACCGCCTTTGCATTGCGTAAGGATCCGACGAGGACATGATCTTTACCAGAGTTCCACAATGTGAATCCGGCAAGTGTCCCATTCGTCGTTTTTAGGACGATTCGCTTGTCCTTTAGATCCATATTATTGATCGAAATCAATGAAGGGCTGAACTGAGCATGTTCAGACACATTCCCATATGCATCTTCTGCACACACGAGCGTTTCCTGGTCAACTGTGTTTTCTACTTCCTCTAACGTCTTTTGTTCGTCATCCGTCAAAATGATTTCAGAGCATCCTTTATCAAGCATCGTAATCATGGCGGTTGTAGCTCTTAATACATCCACTAGCACACACACCTGCGGAAGATCTTTCTTCACTTCCTTCGGCATGTAAGCGACTTCAAACTTCAGTTCTTCCATCCATATATCTCCCCCTTCAAATTAGTTTAGTGAATAATAAGAAAACGGTAAGAGCGCACCATGCAGATCCGAATACAATTCCTTTTGCATTGTAATTGATGGTCCTAATGTAGGTACGGTCGTGGTAAGCACCGTATCCTTTCGCTTCCATCGTGTTCGCGGTCGTTCTCACCCGGCGAATCGCTCCCATTAGTAGAGGTAGCGTGAATCGCTTCAGGTTCTCAGCTTTGTTCTTCAATCCTTTCTGCTTTCCTACACCTCTAATCGTTTGTGCCGCTTCAATGATTTTTGCTTCTTGTTCAAGCGTTGGAACAAACCTTAGAGCGACGAAGATAGAATAAGCATAGCGATAAGGAACCTTCATTTTTTGTGTTAATGAGATAACAATATCCCGAGGATCACTCGTTGCAACGAAGATGAGCGATGTTGTAAAGATCGTCAGGATCCTTATCGTGATTGCTAGTGCGAAATCGACCGATTCAGAATAGATATGGAACGGTCCAACATCGAACAACAAGGTTTCTCCAGGTACAAGTACAACTTGTAAGATAAAGAAACCGATACTGAACAAAAGCATGATCCATATTCCGCGAAAAACGAAACCAATACTCAGTTTCGCAAATAGCAGCGCGACGGTAATGATGGCAACAAACAGCATCAACTGCGGAACGGCCGTCTCATAGATGAAGACGAGTATCGAGATACACACCATCCAAATAAGCTTTGTAACTGGGTCAAGTGAATGCATAAATGATTTCTTCTCATAAAACTGGAAGGCTAAGCTCATAGGACTTGTTTCACCCTCTCTTCTGTTTGTAGGAATTCGTCGATGGTGATCACTGCTTCATCTACCATTGATGGAACCAGTTGCTTCGCTAGCTGCGAGATCGGCGGTTCGATCAAGGATGCTTTCTTCAACACCTCTTCGTTCATGAACAGCTTCTTGACGTCACCATCATAGATTAGTTCTCCCTGGTGCATCACGAGAGCTGAATCAGCCCATTTACAAACTAAGCGGATATCATGTGTAATCATGATCACCGTCTTCCCTTGCTTCTGAAGGTTCTTACATAACTCTAATAATTTCGTTGCACTCGCATAATCTTGACCTGTAGTAGGTTCATCTAGAATGACGATATCCTGACCAAGAATTAGAGAAGAAATGACACTCAAACGACGTTTTTCACCTCCACTCAGCATGAATGGGTGCTTATCTTTTTGGTCGTAGAGGTTGATTTCCATCAATGCTTGCACGCCCTGCTCTTTGATTTCTTCTGGAAGTGGATCATCGCTTTCGATGCCGTGCTTCACCTTCAAGCTATAAATCGCTTCCTCAAAAACGTTGTCGGACACAAATTGATGTTCTGGATTTTGAAACACATATCCAATATCATCTGTCATCGAAAGCAGATCCCGCTTGAAAGTATCTTCTTCTTTCAGAAACACCTTGCCTTTTGGTGGGCGGATGATGCCCATCAAATGCTTGACCAGCGTTGTTTTTCCAGACCCATTCGTACCAAGAATCGTAACGAAGTCTCCTTTTTTGATAGAAAAGCTAACATCATTCAATGCTTGCGTACCGTTCGGATAGTGATAGTTTAGCCCTTTCACACTTAGCGCTTCTGGACGAACTTCCGGAATCGCTCCCGAACTCACTTTGGCCGGACTTTCTGACCTCCACTTACCCTTCAGCTCGAGAACAGCATCCTGAACCGAAATTGGAAAGCGCTCGAAGCTCATGCCTCTTTCCTTAAGCTGAATTGCTAGCTCAGAAATTTCCGGTACCCATACTCCCATCTCTGTCAAAGTATCGATTGAGCTTTCCAATACGTCTTGTGGTGTTCCTGATTGAATGATCGTCCCATCTTCCATCACAATCACTCGATCAACTAGATGCATGATGTCATCGATTTTATTCTCGACAACGATGATCGTGTGACCGAACTCCTTATGAAGAACTTGCAGCAGGTCGAATATGTCCTTCGTCGCCTGTGGATCAAGGTTGGCTGTCGCATTATCCAGTACAAGGATCTGAGGCTCCATCGCTAGTACCGATGCAATTCCGACCTTTTGCTTTTGACCACCTGAGAGCTCGAATACTTTCCTATGCTCAAAACCCGTCATCCCAACTTTTTCGAGACAATTCTGAATGCGCCCCCGAATCTCTACTGGATCAACCTTTAAGTTCTCCGGTGCGAAAGCAACTTCATCTTCTACATAAATATTACAAAGCTGAGCATCAGGGTCTTGGAAGACAAGGCCCATACTTGTTGATAAATCTTTTAAATCTAATTCCAGAACATTCTTATCATCAACGATAATGTCTCCACCAATTTCCCCTTCCATTACGTTCGGGATAATCCCATTGAATGTCTGACATAGCGTGCTTTTCCCACACCCACTCGGCCCTACGATAAGAACGAACTCACCTTCATTGATCTCAAGAGAACAGTCTTTTAAGACGGGTTCCGTTTCATCTTCATAAATGTAAGTGACATTTTTAAGCTGAATGATGGGTTTCACTGACATTCACCCCTTTCTTATGTTGCTTATGAATGTTGAATCCTTTCAAAATATCAGTACGTACGAGCAGGTCCCCGATTAATTTACTTAACCAACCTGATAACAGGATGCCACTAAAGCAACGAACAACGAATGCTATGAGAAGAATAGACATGCCCCATTTGTAATAACCGAACCAGAAGGCGGCGATGATGAACCATAGCGGAACAGCAAAAAGTCCAGCTACACTTGTACTCAACCAATCCCAACGTTTATAACGGAACAACATAAATCCTAATTCGACCCCTAGCCCATCAGTAGCAGCTGCCGTCATGGAGATTAACCCGTTCGGATTTCCAGAGATGATTTGCACAACTCCAGCTAGCGTCAGTGTGAAGAAAGCCGCTCCAGGCTTGCGGATAATATAAGCAGCAAGTACTCCTGAGATACTATAAAGCCCTAATGTGACCGAAGTCAGGATCGGTCCACCGAGTGCAGTAAGCAGCTGATTTAACATCGCAATGTACGTCATCGCTACACCGTTAACGATCGCGAGAATTGCCATAAGCACGATATCAACCGTTGTAAGCCCTTTCATTTTTCTGCTTTTAGAAACTGCTTGTACCACTTTACTCATTTAAGTTTCCTCCCCTTTTTAAACCCAAATGTGCCCCCTAAGCATATCCGACGGTTTATGTAGTGCACCTCCCTTTAACCTCTTTTTCGAATGGCATTGAACTCAAAATTATCACTTAAATAGTAACTGTCTGAATATAAGACAGGTTTTCCAGTATTGGAGTAGTGCGTCTGTTTCAATAATAGAAGAGCGCATTGTTCGGTAAGTTTAAGCTTGTTGGCCACTTTTTCATCACTGATGACCGCTTTGATTGAACAGACAGAGAATGAGACACTAAGGTCGAAATTCTCGAGGAAATCGAGTAGAGACTCGTAATAAATTTCTTGATATTCATGCTCCATTCCTAAGCGATAAGGAACGTAATCTTCTACATAAACGACAGGATCATCATTTGCCGTCCGAACCCGTTCGATATAGAAAATTTCATCTTCATCCTCTTCTAATGAAAGGGTCTTTTTCATTTCTGATGAAACGGCTTGTACAGAAGAGTGTACATTCACAGTTCCTGGGTTGTACCCGTGAGCTTTAATGATGTTTGTCGAGCTCTCCAATGTTGAAATGTTTGTTTTTAAGCTGTTTTTCGAACCGATGACGAAAGTTCCAACTCCTTGCCTACTAAATAGAAATCCCTCTTGTTCTAACGTGCGAATCGCCTCACGAATCGTATTTCTACTTACTCCTAGCTCTTTGGATAGCTTCTGTTCAGATGGAATTTTGTCCATCGGTTCTAAGTTGTCGTTGATCAATTCATAAATCATATCTCTGGCCTGTAGATACAAGGATCTGGTTGCCAATTTCATCAAGATCACCACTTTTTGTGAATTGGATCAACCTCCTACGTCGGTCGTCCTACAAGTATTATAATCACAAATTTCTAACTATTACAACAACTTATATTAAATTAATCTAATTTTTCTAAAAATTAATCCTTTGAACAGTGAAGTAATGAGATCCTTTGTTTACAATTTTCCTTGGCTACTTCAGCAATGCCAGGGGTTTTACGCTTTTTAGCGCAATGAGTCGCCTTATGTCCGAATCTACCTTTCACTTTAACTTGTTTCCGATAAACTGGTAGATATTCAGAAGCGTTCGTTCCGAAATTAAACCTTATATCGTTTTAGGATATGCCTTCTTTCCACATAAGCTAGCGTTATCGCCTCTCCAAGTCGTACGTCTACTACGTTGCACACTGATAACTTAATTTTCTTTTAACATGAAAATGGCTCATCATATTCGCAAAAAAAGAGACGCAAGCTTAGGATTTAAGCTTGCGCCATAATGTTGAACGATTGATACCGAGTCGTTTGGCTGCCTTCGATTGATTCATTTCTTCCTCTTCTAGAACTTTAGTAATCACTTGTTTCTCAATCTCCTTTAGTGTACCGCTTACTTCGATTTGATTACTTGCAACATCATTTACTTCCATGCGCTGTTTTAACAACGTCATGAACGATGATACTTCTTCTTTCTCTAAGTAATAGGAATGAGAATGTAAAACAAGCTGTTCAATCACTTGTTTCAGTTGATCGACATTACGTGGCCATTCGTAATCGATTAGTTCTTTCATCGCCTCTTGTCGAATACCAACAATTTGTTTGCTATATTTCGAATGAAATTCTGAGATAAACACAGGAATGAGATCCTCAATATCCTGCACGCGCTCTCTAAGCGGCGGGATATAAATAATCAAACGGCCTAAGAGGGTAAATAAATCGTGATCGATCGTACCATCACGTTCATGAATGGCAATTTCATCTTTAGATGAAACAATCCACCTTGGCATTTTTCCAGTGCTTGTATTGATATACTGATACAATTCTTTTTGTGAGTAAGTGTCTAACCGATCCATTCTTTTTAAATAAACGATTCCATTCGTATGGTACCTAAAGAAGTCCTCATTCAGTAACTCCGTTAACTGTCCTTCTTTCAATAACTCACAATGAATCGTAATAAACGGTTCATTGTTTCGCTTGCTTTTCAAATAGATGGATTGCGCGACGGCGTCTTTCCCGTTACCAGTCTCCCCAATGATCCATAGTGGTTCATCCATTTGACTATACTGATCAACTTGTTTCATGACTTCCTGGATTTGCTTACTTTTACCCGTCATAAGAACATGCGGAACGGTCGTTTGCACATCAACCGCATACTGTTTGCCCTCTTCAGACTGCCTTTGCGTTTGATTCGAAAAAGCTTTCTCGAAATATAAAATAACATATTGTTCATTCAGAGAAGCTGAGACATTCCATAGCTGATTATGAAGAGTCAGCATGTTCTGTTGTTTGGTCCTAGTTTTGTAAACGCTCTGAATGATCTCTTTCATCTCAGGAAGGTTTTCAATCATTGCATTGGAGAATTCAGCGTTAAAGTGTTGATTGGCACACTTAACCTTCCCTTCCATATTCATGACACCAATCATTCGTTCATCTACGTCAATAATGGATTGATAGACTGAAACTTCCTCATGCAATTTCGAGAATAGCTGATACACTCTCCTTGCTTCATCCAGCGACTCCATGACTGCTTCTTTTCCTGAAGTGATCAGAACCCCATTCATACCTAACTGTTTAGCCGCTTCCACCGTGAAAACATCACCGATGACAACTTCATAGCCTTCAGCTCTCAATCCCTTCAAGCGACCTTCTACTTCTACATCTTTCATAATAGTGATCGTATTAATGTCGAGATCTAATAAGTTACAGATCGTCGCCGCTCCTTGAGAGATGTTCGGAAACCCAACAATCGCAGCCTTACCCGAAAACCCTTTAACTAGCGTTAGAAGACGAAGAATATCATAACCAGACACTTGTATATCAATAACGGGTATGGAAACGACTTCCTTAACTAATGAAGCAGTTCCACCCCGGCTAATGATCAAATCGAAGCCATTAGTTTCAGAACGGCGGGCAACTTCGACTCCTTCATACAAGTTACCTAGTTCCGTATGTAGTTCAAAATCATCCACTTCCTCAGAAATCTCTCTCATGATTTCAATTAACCCTTCATAAGGAGCAATGACTAGTGCTTTTATCATTCCTGTTTACCTCCTGATCCAAGTTGCTGTGTTAGAAGGAGATATCTACTTGTTTTCTGGTATTTTTTCCCACACATGTTTATAAACTTCTTTTATTGGAATACTATTTTGCTCTGCGATAACTCGACAGTCTTCATACTCCGGGGCGTTCTCAACGACTTTCCCTTCATGAATTCCCTGTTTAATCGTGACATTCCCCCAGACGGTTTCCACTTGATAGAACGTTCTTGCTAAGCGGTGAACAGATATCGGGAAATAGCGAATACCAAGCGTTGTCGTCTCAGAGAACAAAACAGCCTTAATATCATCTAATTTCGTTTGATCGCATAAGAGCTGAAGCAACACGCCTGGGCGGTTTTTCTTCATGTAAATGGACGAATAAAACACATCATTCGCACCACAATCGAATAGTTTTTCCATTACATACCCTAGCCACTCGCCAGGCATATCATCAAGGTTGACCTCCACCTTGATCATCTCCTGATCAATATGTTCTTCACCATGGGGAAATCGCTGTGACATCCTCTCTCCTCCCTTACCGCTCATCTCTTCCGAGTATTGCTCGAAGCACATTTGGATGATCCGAGAAATCCTTCGTTCCTGCACCATAACCGATTGCTTCGATTGTAAAAGAAGGCATTGGTCCAAATTCGTTCACAAGGGCTGCTAAGATCCCACCACCCGTTGGCGTTGTTAATTCACCTTTAATTTCCGTGCGTTGAATCGGGATCCCCTTCAGCAACTCTAACGTTGCAGGTGCAGGTACAGGATATAACCCATGAGCAATGCGAATCCGCCCATTTCCAACCGGCACAGGGGATGAGATGATTCTTGATATATCCAATGAATCAATCAAAATACTAGCCCCTACAATATCTACAATAGAGTCCACTGCCCCAACTTCGTGAAAGTGAACCTTTTCAAACGCCATGTTATGTATTTTAGCTTCCGCTCTCCCAATCTTTTCGAAAATAGAAAGAGCCATCGCTGTCACGTTTTCATTTAAATCCGCTTTGGTGATCATCGTGACAATATCAGAATAATTACGGTGGTGATGACCCCCTTCATGCTCCGTTAGGACCACATCAAACTTTGTAGCAGACACGCCTTTTTTTACTACTTTATACGTTTCTAGCTTGTATTCCGATTCAATGTCTAATTTGGCAATTTCTCTCTCAAGGAGAGCTGAATCTCCTCCAAGATCAAGTAGCGCACCAATTGTCATATCCCCGCTTATGCCAGAAAAACAATCAAGATATAATGTTCTCATTCTCATCCACCCTCTATTCGACTATCGTTTTGCGATGATTTTTATGAATCAATGTTGCATAGTAACCTGCACCAAACCCATTGTCGATATTCATCACACTAATGCCTGGTGAGCATGCATTAAGCATGGATAGTAACGACGACAGCCCCTGGAAATTTGCGCCATAGCCAATACTCGTTGGCACTGCTACAATCGGATTACTAATCAAACCTCCGACAACACTCGTCAGTGCGCCTTCCATCCCGGCTACCGTAATCGCTACCGTAGCATTTTCGATCTCCTCCAGGTGATGAAACAAACGATGAATCCCCGCTACTCCAACATCATACATTCGCTTAACTGAAGCTCCGAACGCTTCTGCTGTTACTGCCGCTTCCTCTGCAACAGGTAAATCCGACGTGCCTGCACACAACACCGCAATATAGCCATTATAGAGAAGAGCTGGTTCTTCAGGATGCTTCCAAAATAGCGTCCGAGCTGACTCATTATAATCAAGATCAGCTACTATGTTCATGATTTTAGCCGCTTTTTCTTCCGTAATCCTTGTCGCGAGAACACGGTTCGTGTTCTTCTTTAAAGACTGGATAATATCGATCATTTGCTCAACAGTCTTTCCCTCGCCATAGATTACTTCCGGAAATCCAGTTCGGTCTTCCCGCTGATGATCGACTTTCGCAAACCCGATATCTTCAAAAGACGATAGCAACGTCTTCGCTTCCTTTACATCCAGGCTACCTTCTTTCACCTGATTTAGAACATCTTCTAAGCTTGCTGCTCCCATGCTGTCTTCCCCCTCTTAATCGGTTCCTGCTAAGACTTTGTTCATGCTTCCGCTCTTGTAGCCATCCAAATCAATCGTAACGTATTGATACCCAAAGGACTGCAGCTTCTTCGAAATGCTTCTATGGTTCGTCATTACAAGCGGCATATCCTGTGGTTCGACTTCGATCCGAGCCATATCACCGTGTGTTCGCACACGAACCTGTCGAATTCGGAGGCTCTTTAAGTAAGCCTCAGACTTATCGACTTTCGTTAACTTCTCCTGTGTAATTTCCTCTCCATACGCAATTCGCGAAGATAAACAAGCAAACGAAGGCTTTTCCCATGTAGGAAGGTTTAACTCCTTCGAGAGCGTGCGAATTTCATCTTTATAAAGTTCTGCTTCTTGAAGCGGTCCGCGTACATCATGCTCTATTGCAGCCCGGACTCCCGGTCTGTGCTCGCTCATGTCATCTGCAATTAAGCCATATACAACATTTTGAAATCCTTTCTCCCGCATAATCGGAACAACCTCTTCAAACAAGCCATTTTTGCAAAAGTAACAGCGGTTTTCATCATTCTCTGTATACCCAGGAATCGCAAGCTCAGACGTCTTAATCACTTGATGATGCGCACCAATTAATGAAGCGAGCTGCTTCGCTTCTTCTAATTCACTGCTCGGGTACGTTTCCGAATCAGCCGTGACCGCAAGAACATTTTCTTTCCCAAGAACATCAACCGCAACTTTTAATAATAAAGTACTGTCTACGCCTCCAGAAAACGCGACCACAATACTTTGCATCTCTTGCACTATTTCTTGCAACTTTTGATATTTGTCGCTTAACATGATGACCTCACTCCTTATGTATTCCATCATTGAATCACTGAGTTCTTCACTTCGACTCGATAACTATGAAACCGCTTACAAATATTCGTAAAAAAACGTTGCAAAATAAGTCCATCGAAATTAACTCTTTAGATAATCTACCAACAAACAATTTGCATTTTGCAACACATTAATTATAATACAGTTTGTTCCAAAGTAAAAGGAGATGTAGTCTATTACTTTAGTAGATGATTGCAAACAGGAAGCGGATGGTGCCAGGCACCACCCGCTTTACGTCATAATATGTCGAACCAAACTACTACCCTACCTCACCTCAACCAAAGCCCTCTTGCCACTTCATCCGAAAGTCCAAACCTATTAATAAAGTAATCCTGAAGGCGGCCTTTTTCTCCGCCTTCTACCCACTCACGATATAAGCGAATAAGCTCACGTACATTGCCTTCGCAGTAGCCTTCAATTAGCTCAGCAACTGTATTCGTACTTCTCCAATAATCATAAAACGCAGCCGAATAAGAGAAGTCGTCTCCACCTCGATATCCCGCTTCTCCAAATGCGTCTAGCGTGTATTCCCCATACTTTTCTTTATGAGCGTCAATTAACAATCGCTCCACCTTCATCACTTTTTCAAATCGCTCTTCTGACATTAAGAGTTTTCGAGGTAAGTAGAAGCAGATGCCTTCTTCGAACCACATATCATTCGCATTCTCTTCTTCCCAATCATCAAATTCTGAATGGAAGAAGTCAGCGTGGTGCGTGAATTCATGGGCAACAAGCTCTGCTACATCGACCATTTCAAGGTTTTCATAATAATCCGCTGCCTCTTTCACATCTTTTACCGTGGATAGATAAATATCTTTCCACGTGTCTAGTAAAGGGGTTAAGTGGATCAAGTCTCTCGAAGTGTAGGCAGGCAATGGAATCGTCGAATACAGCTTTGTGGCTGATTCTAAATCGTGGAAAACAATCCCTCTTGGCGGCTCCTCAACGGTCGTAATTTCATGCAGTGCACTCTTATATGTATCAAGAAATGCTAATAGCTGCAGTCCGCTCTTTTCAATTTCGTTTGTTTTTGTTGTATCTGTTACCGATACGGCATAGTTCATATTCAATCCCCCTCCATCTTGCTATTTCGAGTTCTTTTAAGTGTCCTCCTCTATTTCTCCATCATTCGTCTAATATAGAGTATGAGACTCTACGGTAAATCAAAATCCCCCACCGCCACACGGTGAGGGGAACTATCCTACTCCATATCAAACCAACCATTATCAATCGTCTGCTTGTACCAATAATAGCTATCCTTCTTCGTTCGTTCTAGCGTACGGAAATTAACGTGGACGAGCCCGAAGCGTTTATCATAGCCTTCTGCCCACTCGAAGTTATCAAGCAGAGACCATGTTAAGTAGCCTTTAATGTTCACGCCTGCTTCTATACTCCGACTTAATGAAGTAAGATGCTGCTTTAAATACTCAATCCGGCGCTCATCTTTAACTTGACCATCTTCAACGCCGTCGTTATAGCAGGCACCGTTTTCGGTAATGTAGATCGGAACATCACCATATTGATCCTTTAATTTGCTAAGGACCTTATAGAAGCCTTCTCCGTATACGTTCCAGCCAATATCCGTTTTATTATAGCCGATATCGATTTTCTCTAAATCAAATAATTCCTCGTTTTCTTTATACCTCCCGACGCTTCCTGTGTAGTAATTGATCCCAACAAAGTCGATAGGCTGACTAATAACGTCAAGGTCGCCATCTTCAATCGTAAGGGAAACTCCTTTTTTCTCAAACCAGTTCAGCATAAATTCCGGATAGCGTCCTTTAAAGACTGGATCAAAGAACCATTCGATAAACCAGCCCATCCCACGATTGCAGGCGTCAATGTCCTCCTGCTTATTGCTGTATGGCTCATTCCATTCGAGGTTTGGGGCATACCCGATGTTACCTTCCATTTCTAACTCTCTGAATCTCGTAACCGCTTTTCCGTGCGCTAATAGAAGATGATGTGAAATAGTACTCGCAAGCTGGAGATCCTGATTGCCTGGTGCGTGAACGCCGATGAAGTTTGATAAGAAAGACACGCACCATGGTTCATTGATCGTAATCCAGTGCTTTATTTTCCCATTAAATTCGTTAAACATAAGCTCGGCATAATCAGCAAACGCATCCGTCGTTTCTCTACTTGCCCATCCACCCTTGTCCTGAAGGGCCTGCGGCAAATCCCAGTGATAAAGTGTACACATAGGTTCAATGCCCTGATCGAGTAGGGCGTCAACAAAACGGTGGTAATACTGAAGGCCTTCTTCATTGACCTTCCCTGTGCCATTCGGAAAAATACGCGGCCAGGAGACGGAGAAGCGATACATTTCAATGCCGAGCTCCTTCATCAATGCAATATCTTCTTCATAACGGTGGTAGCTATCACAAGCGACATCTCCGTTATCTCCGTTCTTCACATTTCCAGGCGTATGCGAAAAGGTGTCCCAAATCGATTGGCCTCGTCCACCTTCATCTACGGCCCCTTCGATTTGATAGGCTGCGGTTGCCGCGCCCCACTTCATATCATTTGGAAATTGTATAATTGCCATTGTCTTCCCTCCATTATCACGTCAGTAACTGTTTCGTTATACTTTACTTCCACAAGATTCTCTCACGATCAATTCTGAATCAATAAAAACGGGTTTCAATTCTGTTTTACCATTTGTTAAATCATGAAGCATATGAGCAGCAAGCTTACCGAGCAGCTCTTTATTCTGCCTTACAGTCGTGAGCTGCGGAGCACTGTAGCGACAGGCATCGATATCATCACACCCGACTAGGCGGATATCTTCAGGAACCGAGAGTCCTGCTTCTTTAATCGCTCTAAGCGCACCAAAGGCCATCATGTCGGAAGCCGCAAATACCGCCTCAGGTCTAGCTTCTCCCTGGAGGATTCGATTCATTGCTTCGTAACCGCTCTCTTCATGAAAATCACCGTACTGAATCCACTCTTTTCTCACTTCTAGACCAAATTGATTCATCGATTGTAGGAATCCCTTCTCTCGCAAGTTAGAAATCGCAGAGTCTGATCCCCCACCGATGAAAGCAATATCTTTTACCGAATTAAGATACAGATGCTGAATCACTTTCGTAGACAAGTTAATGTTGTCTGTCATCACATAGCTTGAGCTAGGGCCATCGAGCTCTAGATCGATGCCCATACAAGGAATGTCGCTTTCCACTAGTTCATAAATGGCATCTTCAATTTCCTCACCTGTAATGATCAAACAGCCATCCACATGAAAATGCCTGCACCTTGCAAGGTAGCTTCCATTATCCTGATAAAACTGTTCGTTCGAGAACATTAAGATGTCATATCCTAGTAACCCGACTGTTTTCTTAAATGCTGTTACCACTTCCATAAAGAAAGGATGTGTAAAATCAACGTTCACTCGGCCAGCATAGATCAGGCCAATGAGATTCGATTTCTTTGTCGCTAGCGCTTTGGCTGAAAAGCTTGGCTGAAAGCCTGTTTCTTCTATCACTTTAAGAACCTTTTTCTTCGTTCCTTCACTAATGCCACCGTAATTGTTAATAATTTTCGAAACGGTCGCTCTTGATACTCCTGCCATTTGTGCAATATCTTTAATCGTTAGGCTCATCGCTATCCCTTCTGACATCATAATAGAATTTATACTGATAGCTTACTAAGAAACGCTATGTGAAGCAATTTCTATATCGGCTGAGCCTCTATTTTACAGATCCTTCTGTAATACTCGAAATAAACAGGCGGTTAAACAATAAGAAAATAATGAGCAATGGAATCGTTGCCCAGAACACGCCTGAGAGGATCATTCCGAAATCAATATTAAACGTGTTACTTAAGGAAGCTAATGCAACCTGGATTGTATAATTCTCCGGGTCCCTTAAGACCGTAAATTGCCATAAGAATTCTCCCCACACCGCTGTAAAAACAATGATGCCAAGCGTTGCAAATGCCGGAAGAATAATCGGGACAACGATGCTTCGATAAATTTTAAAGTTCGAACAGCCATCGAGCTTCGCTGCCTCAATCAGCTCATCGGGTACCGATTCGCTCACATATTGTCTCATGAGGAAGATCCCGAGCGGATTAAGGAAGAACACAACCATAACCCCAGCAAGCGTATCGAGAAGGCCAGCTTTCGATACGAGAAAATACTGTGGAATCAGTCCCAATTGAGGGGGAATGATCATTGTTAATAAAATCGCAATAAACAATCCGTTCTTGCCCGGGAATTTGAATTTTGCGAACGCAAATCCTGCTAGCGAGCTAATAAAAAGCACAACTAGCGTAACGATGGAACAGATAAGAAAGGAGTTCCACATCGCTTGAAAGAAATCAATTTGATTCAGGACTTTCTGGAAGTTCTCGACTAGCATGCCGCCTGGCGTGATCGTAGGCGGGATTGAATTATATGCTGCACTCGGACGCGTTGCCATCACAAACATCCAGTAGAACGGGAACAAGGATAAGAGTGACGCGATTCCTAGAAACAGATAGATGAGCACTTTACTGAAAGAGACTTTTTTTCGTTCCTTTCGATTCGCCATTACCTTACCCCCTTCTTCTTACGGCCATTGCCTGATGTGATGAGCGTATTGATTGTTGCAAAGAAAAGAATGATCACAAGCAGGATAATCGCTGTCGCAGAGGCCGTACCAAAGGATTGAAGCTTAAAGGCATCTCGGTACAAGTACATAACGACCGTTAGTGCTTCGTCTCGTGTAAATGCCCCAGCGCCTAAGAAAATCGTCGGCTCAGAGAAGAGCTGTAGTGCCCCAACCGTTGAGAAGAACACCGTTAAGATGATAAACGGTTTCAGCAAAGGCATCGTAATATAAAGAAGCTGCTGAAACTTATTCGCGCCATCAATCGTTGCGGCTTCATATAAATCATTTGAGATGCTTTGGATCCCGGCTAAGTAAATGATCGTATTGTATCCAACCCAGCGCCAGAACACCATAATGGAAATCGCGATTTTCGTTCCCCATTCAGAAGTGGACCAATTCACCGGATCAAATCCGAAGACGCCTAGCATGTAGTTGGCGAGTGATGACTCGTGATTACTAAATAACACACTGAATATAAGGGCAACCGCCACCATCGAGGTGATATACGGCATAAAAATCGTAATTCGAAAGAAATTTTTAAATCGAAGGAATGTAAGATTTAATAGAAACGCCAACACAATGCCGACGACTATTTGTGGCGCCGTTCCCATTAATCCCATGATGATCGTATTGTAAACTGACTTCCAAAAAAGAGGATCCTCTAAAACGATCCGAAAATTATCGAGCCCAACAAAGCTCATTGGACTTAATCCGTTCCATTTCTGAAACGCAAGATAAACGCTGAATATAGCGGGATAAAGACCAATCACTCCAAAAATAATGAAAAAAGGGGCTACGTACAAATAGCCTGAAATCATATCCTTTTTCTTCTCAGATCGATATCGCTTCTTAACCCCTCTTTCCTGTCCACTCATTGAAATCACGATTTCTCCCCACTTCCGGTGATTAAGTAGGATACGGTGGGTTTCCACCATATCCCATCACAAATATTGCTTCTATCGGTCTATTAATTCTTCAGCACGCTTAATCGCAGCACGCCATTCTTTCTCAGGATCGCCACCTTCTTGAACGTTATGAAGCGCATTTAATACTTCTTGATGAACTGGGAAGTATTTCACGCCTTTGAAGACAGCGCCATCAATATCTTGTGCCGCTTCTGCAAAAACAGTCGATGTTACTTGACCACCAAAGAACTCATCTTCATTCGTTTTGAACTCTTCCATGTCATAGACAGAAGTAGCCGAAGGGAATAAGCCTTTGCTCTGGAATGATTGCAGCTGATTATCAGGGGATACAAGCCACTCGACAAAGTCATATGCTTCCTGTGGATGATCTGTTTCACTTGGAATGGAAATATAAGAGCCTCCCCAGTTCGCTGCGAATTCAGTTGGAAGTGTTGCCACGCGCCATTTTCCTACAGCGTCAGGTGCATTTCCTTCCATCCATCCCTTCAACCATCCTGCTCCAAGCTCTGCTGCGAATTCACCTTTGTTGACGCCGTTCGCCCATTCAGGTGTCCACATTTCAAGCTTGCCAACAATGCCTGCTTCATCTAACTCAACAGCATAGTCATATGCCTTCTTCACGTCGTTTCCTTCTTCACCTAGCAATAGTTCACCATCAGGATTTAAGTAAGTTTTTTCAGAAGCATCTAAATAAGCGCGATAAGCCATTTCGATACTATCCACGAATGGTTTTCCTGTTTCTTCCTTCAGCTTCATTCCCGCTTCTTTAAACGCTTCAGGGGAATTAATAAGGGATTCTACTTCCGCTGGCTCTGTTGGAAGTCCAGCTTCTTCAAAGAGATCTGTGCGGTAATACAGTGCCTTCGGGCCAATATCCGTCGGTAGACCAATTAGGAAATCGCCTTCTTGATTCGCGCCGGCTTCCCATTTCCAATCTAAGTATTGATCCTGCACATCCTTCGCACCAAGATCATATAAATTCTCAAAACGTCCCTGCGCTTCTTTGAATCGATCCAATTGATCCACTTCCAAAGCCGCAATATCAGGTGCCCCACTACCAGCAGACAAAGCTGTAAAAAGCGCATCATGATGCTCGGCTGATTCTGCAGATCTCACTTTAATCGTCACGTTCGGATGTTCCTTTTCGTATTCCTTCGCAAGCTCTTCATAATTCGTTGCACCAAATGCCCAGAAATTCAACGTAACCTCTTCATCACCGCCATCGCCAGACGTACTGTCATTTCCATTACAAGCTGCTAAAGAAAATACAAGCATCGACGCCAGTCCTAACCCCAGCCACTTCTTTTTGCTTTTGTTTTTCACCGTTACTTCCCCCTCATGCGATTTTTAAAAACGCTTGGAAACCGGTTTCCTAAATAGATAAAAAAATGAACGATTCACATCAAAGTAAAGCGTTTTCATAAACTGATTATAAGAGTATATCGTTAGAAAAGCAACATTATTCTAAAAATTTGTAAACCGGTTTCTTAAAGATTTTTAGAAAATTGAAACTTAAAGCGTCGATCGTCGAATTCTGATTGGAACGATGAATCCTTTTGCTACAGTTGTTTTAGAGAGAGGGTCGCTGTTTACATTGGCAGCGCTAAGTGGTTAATTTAAGTGCAATAAATAAAGCAATAACCATCCCCAAATAGAAAACAACATCCCACATTCGTATTGGTTTATAAAAGAAAAAGTAGCTGATGAACAAATAGATAGCATAGCTTGAGAAGCCATAAACGATCGAGACTTGAAAAAGGAATGATAGGAAGACTAAAACCACAAGCACCGTCACATTCCATTGTTCTTTCTCTTTCCGTTTTGCGTCATCCATTTGCTCATCACCTTTCCTTGACATGTTGTATTGAGTTTACGAAACCTCGAAAGAAGTATGCGCTAACGTTCCCTTTGCCTTTTCATCAAATTTCCAAAAGACTGAAACGGTAAAAATCACGGTTAACAGCCAGGGAAGCGTACTTATGAAATAACCTAAGTCCGTTACTACTTTTGTAATCGGAAAGATAAACGAGAATAACATCATTCCGAGTCCGACGTGGACAAAATAGGCATATCGCTTCCGGCGATTACTTTCGCGTGTGAGCTCATCAGAGGCGATTGAAATCGCAATTCCTACTACTAATAGGAACGGTAGCAGATAAATAATCATTAAAAAAGCACCACCAATAGCGACAGAAATATCCCCGTCTCCCCCGCTCAGTAGATAGATGAGACCCCCTACCGTTGTTAAAACAATGCCGAATAACCACGTTATTAGAGCGGTCAGCAGTGCCGTTTTGAATTTGCTGAGAAGCATATGTAAGAACCCCTTATTGCATTTAATGAACCACGATTACTTCCTTTTGTTTAGCACCTGTTCAATCGATTTAATCGATTTTTCACTAAAGTGATTTGAAAAATCTTCTCCCACTCTTACGCCTTTACCAAAATGATATTCTTCTGCTTGCACCGCTTGGTGGATGCTCTCAATAGTAGCGAGTGAAAGTCCTGATCCTGGCATGATCGTTGGTCCACTTTCTTCCGAGTAGCGCACAAGCTCTTGAAGCTGAGAGATCCGTTCTTGCCCTTCCTGATTGGCACCGGATGTAAGAATTCGCTTCACATTTGGGTATTGAGCGAGGGTTTTATACCCTTCTTTTTGAGAAGAGAGTTCTTCGAACGCTCGATGAAAGGTGATGTCGATATCCGGCTGCTGCTGAATGATCGTTTCAAGTAACTCTTCGTCAATGGTATGCTCCTTCGTAATTCCTCCGATAACAATCCTCTTGCCTCCGAGTTCACTTAAGATGCGGATATCTTCAAGAATAACCTCTTTCTCCTTATCGCTGTAGCAGTGGCTATACCCGTTAGGTCGAATCATCACCTGAACAGGAATCGTAACACTGTTTAATACCGATTTTATCGTTCCATAGCTCGGCGTTAAACCTCCAGCTTCAATACCGGTTACAAGCTCAACTCGACCTGCTCCGAAATCTTCAGCCTCGATCGCTTCTTCTCTGTTCTGTACGATCACTTCGATCATTTCTCCATCTCCTATCTTATTCACTCGATGTTGTTGTATCGTTCTCACTGAAATCAAACGCTCCACTATCATCATAACTTTTTCCATTTCAGGATGCACGGGTTTTGGCGAATTCGCGCAAGTGCGCGAGTGCCTGTCACCACCCGATTCATGTCATTACTTGTCGAATAAGCTACTTGTATAGTTTCGCTCCTATTAGGCATTCTAACAACCAGGGGTGATTCAAATGAAACTTAACAAGAAACAATATGCTAATCAACCTTTTGCTAGTAAGAAATCGTACACGAATGAAGCCGATCTGGCTCCTTCTCAAGATGAACAAGCTGGTCGACCTGCAGAAACCAAATCA
The DNA here is from genome assembly GCF_015234585.1 of Pseudalkalibacillus hwajinpoensis. NCBI lineage: Bacteria > Bacillati > Bacillota > Bacilli > Caryophanales > Guptibacillaceae > Guptibacillus > Guptibacillus hwajinpoensis. The sequence goes on along the minus strand of NZ_JADFCM010000008.1, from coordinate 528,597 downwards.
AAGCGGAAATCATAAAGAAACTCAGGCTAACGCCTGAGTTTCTTTATGTAGCTTCTATCCAAACCTCTTGTAATAGTCGCCGCTCCCTCTATTCAGTGTCGAAAAGGCGGAACATGATTTGACGCTTGATCCTTCCTAGAAATAACTAACTCATGCTTTGCATTAACTCCGGCGTAAAATAACGAAGATGCAGAAGGCTCCCCTCTTTTTTCAAGCTGATTCATTAACCATGCTTCAGTAAGCCCTAAGTGCTGCAGTATATCCTTCTGTACTCGCCCATCCAAAATAACAGGAATCTCAACATCATTCGCCTGCTTATCGATCGCCATATCTTCACGAACAACGCTCTCTTTACTTGGATATAGTTTCACACTAAGTCTTCCATTAGCCTCTACAATCGCAAGCTCGACATCTTCTGTATGGAAAACGTCCTTTTCTCGAAGCATCTGAAGGACATTATCGATCGAATATTGAATCTGCTTCATGTTATCTTTAAGGAATTTTCCATTGTACATGACAACGGTAGGCTCGAACGTAAGAAGCTTTCCTAACTTCTGATGCTTTATCTTTATCCTTGAAATCAACTTCTGTAGCAATCCGATCGCAATCATCGCAATAACCGTGTGAATATGTTCAATCTCTGGGTCAGCGATATCCGCTCCTACCACAGCTCCAAACACTAGAACGACGAGAAAATCAAATACAGGAAGCTCTCCAATAGACCGCTTCCCCATATAAAGTCCGATGGCTAGCATGAATGGAAGAATCGTTGCTATTCGGAAGATAACCTTCAAGGCATCCATGAATATATCCATAAGACCCACCTCTTTTTAACGAATAGCCTCAGTATGGCCAGAAAGTGAGGAAGGCAGTACTTTCAAAACAAATGAGAAAGGACTCATCGGCTCCTACGAATAAGTCCTTTTCTCATTTGTAACCAACAATTTCCTTTACTCAAACAGCTCAGGCAACCAAAGCGTTAGAGATGGAATATAGGTAACAAGCAATACAATCACAATACCTGCGAAGAAAAACGGCAGGATGTCTTTTATCGTTTTTTCAATGCCAACCAGGAAATAAACTACCTTTAACTTGGTTGTTCCTTTTCATGATAGCTTAATTTGAAGAAGACATCTTAGAAGCACTCTTCGAACTAACCCGCTCCAGCATATATTCAAGCAGGAACAGATAATCCTTTTCATTACCCGTATTTTTAGCAAGCACGGATAATGGCTCTAAAATGTGCAGACAATCATTTTCGTACAGGCTGTAGTTATCAAATCCTAAAATCGTCTGGCGGGCAAATTCCCATAGATCTTTGTGTGCTTCCTTATTCATAGTTTTACTTAGCTGGGCTACCATCGTTAAAAGCGCCGTTATAATTGTTGTGTTTTGGTTGGCATACTCACGAATGGAAGCAAATCCTTTGTGAAGGTAGTAACTAAAATCTTTTTGATTTAAGATAATCCGAAGCTTCTTTTCCTGATCAAAAAGATAGGGTGAGAAATTCTTAGATTTGCCAATACTATTCAGCAAATCAGCAATCTGATGAATGGTATTCGTGACCGTAAGCGGATCATTATGACCTAAAGCTTTAATAGCTACTTCCGCAAGCTTAATTAGTCCATACTCTAGATCTTGAATCTCTGTTTGTTTGACCCCGATTTCAATGGCTTTCAAGTAGCGGTCCGGATTCATCACTTGTCCATGTTCCCAATAAGTAAGCAGTGGTGTGCCTGCTATGACGAATTCTCCAATTCTAACATCGAACCTGAGGAGAACGTCGTCTCTATTCGCCTGTTTAATCAATCTTGAAAAGTCAGCGACTTGAAGATAACCAGATTGGTTGGTTTTGATAACTTTCCCATCAGGATCTGAGGGAATGTCTTCCTTCTGTACTTCCTTATTAAGATGGTAAGGCTTTAATTCTTCTTCAAGAGAAGCCTGCACTAATTTTGACTTGGCATTCATATTAAAGCTGATGTTATGAACTTGCATCCATGTGGCAGTATGGTTGATAAAATAAATAAAAGTGATGGCAGCTGTAATAGCTGTCAGAATGGATAAAACAGGTGTCGCAACTACATACTCCTCTTCTCCGTGCGTCACGTATAAGAAGTTTAAAAGCACGTAAATAAAACTTCCGTTAAAAATACCGAGTACGTGCTGGGTCGCTCGGTCACTAACGAAGTTGACAAGCATTTTGGAAGAGAATTGACCGCTAAACGTCGTCAACGCAACAAGCAAGGAGTTTAGTGTAAAGGCACTTAGTGTCAGCACCCCTCCTACGAGCGCACTCAATAGAACCTGTAACGTCTGGCCACTGAAGCCAATTCCTACTGGGAGATATAAGCTAACATCCACGACATAATCGAGATAATAGGTAAAAGCAGATAAACCGACCGCGCCAACGATATACCAAAATGGCATAAACCAAATGGTTGATTTCAACTCACTTTTCCGCTGACGTCTCGACATCTTTAAATATTTCTTTATATAGTAAAAGAACCCCATTTAATCACCATTCTATTCTTCAGAGTTTTGAACACTTCTACTAACTACCCCGCAAATAAGTAAACTAATCTGGATTTTATTGTTTCCATCATGAAGAGTATAAAAACATTAAAGAAACTCCAGCCTTCCATACAGGCTGGCCTTATTTTGAACGATACTCTTATCGATGAACGCTTTTCCTTATTTCCTAAAGAGGAAAACTATATGAAGTCAATTCAAAATTTCCCACATAACGAAAAGAAGTGCTAATCGACCGAACGAGTAGCACTCCTTTTACTTCTCTCTAAATGACGCATCATAGAAAACAATCTTACAACTCCAAACTCATAAACACACTATTCGGGTCTTCCCTATACCCTGCAAACGGCTGACACTCGTGAAATCCAAAGCTTGCATACAAGCGCCTGGCTGGCTGAAAGACATCCATTGAACCCGTTTCAAGACTCAACCGTTCGTATCCACGCGCTCTCGCTTCATCAATAATATGTTGAAGAAGTCTTTTCGCGACACCCTTTCTTAGATGAGCAGATGCTGTTTTCATGGACTTAATCTCGGCGTGGAGACTATTCAATCTTTGAAGCGCCACGCATCCGACTAAGTCACCCGCTTCCCACGCACTCCAAAACGTAATCTCAGGCTTCCGTAACCCCTCTAGATCCAGCGCATGCTTACTTTCCGGTGGAGAATACTTTTGCATACTTTGGATATGGTCATTCAATAATTCAGCCACTTCAGGTCCGTTTAAATCATCTACTTTAATCTCCACTGAATTCACTCCTTTACCGGTACATTGCTCGCTTTTCATGATAAACAAATCACTCAATCGTAATATCATATTCCATTTGTTTCGCTGTCTTTAATGCGACTTCCTTACCATGTAGCCGAGCGATCATATGGAACGACAAATTGATTCCTGCAGAAATGCCCCCTGATGTTAAAATCGAACCTTCATCAACGAATTTGACATGCCGTTGAACGGAGACCTCTGGAAATTCCTCATCTAATCGATCAAGATCCATCCAATGAGTTGTCGCTTTTCTTCCATCAAGCACACCTGCTTTCGCCAGCAGCAAAGCTCCTGTACAAACCGATGTCATCAACTCCACTTTTGACTTCTGATCTTGAATCCATGCAATTATCCGAGGATTGTTGATTTCAATCTGTTCAGCGCCATACCCACCAGGAATAATAACGATATCAAACGAAGGGTGGTCGTCGAAACCATAATCGGGTTGCACGTTTAATCCATTACGCGCCGTAACCATTTCCCCATTTTCTGAGATCGTTTTAACCACAAAAGGCTTTACGTTCGACTCTAATGTAGTTGTAATCGAAAAGACTTCAAAGGGACCCGCAAAATCCAAGACTTCTACTTCATTAAACAGTAAAATACCAACAAGACGCTGTCGCATTTGTTTGACCTCCATGATCAATCGATTTCCTTTTCGATAGATTAACTTTACTATATTATGAGGTGGCATTTCTGATAAAATAACCGGATACGGAAAAAATAGTTCCGATTTAGAGGAGTTGTTTCATTCTGAGTGAATTACTTTTATCAAAAAAATTCATACCTACTTACTTTATCGCTGCAATCTTCGTCATTCTCTTATACCGTACAATCGGAAATTCATGGTTCGAGGCGTTACTCGTCAGTTTTCCTTGTTTTCTTGTAGGCATTATTTCGCTTGCCCAAAATTTCGGTAAGAAAACAAAATAAGAATAAAAAAGCTACGTTACACTACACCTTGTAGAATAACGTAGCTTCTCTTCTATTCAGGATCCATCCAAAACAGCTCATCAAGCGATTTATTTAACGCCCAACAAATGGACAAGCACAACTGCAGCGTCGGGTTATATTTTCCGAGCTCAATGAGCCCAATCGTCTGTCTCGACACGCCAACCTTTTTGGCAAGCTCTTGCTGGGAGAGATCGTGCTCCACTCTTGCCATTTTTAGTCTCACATTCTTCACAATTGATCACCGCACATCTTCATCATCCATCTCTTCTAGTTCCTGCTCATTTATCTTATCACTTTTATACTTCGCTACCGCATAGGGTACCACCATTATGACAAATAAGACAGGAATGTAAATCATTAAGCACCCTAATAAAATACTGAGAAAAAAATAAAATGTTTCCTCAGCACCTTCTCCATACTTCAAAGAGTTTCTAACCGCAAGGAAAAGAGAAAACCCCACTCCCAAGAGAAGACTGATCAAGAAATTCCGTTTACTAAAGCTCACCTTACTCGATCGATCGTGCATCTCTACTTCATCTGAAAAGATTCCAAGCATCGCTGATCGTATAAGATAATATCCAGAACTGACACTAAAAATAATAATCTCCGTCCATACATGCTGTATTCCGCCCTCAACCAGAAACTGTTTATACAAAACTGATAGAGCACAAATCACCACAATAAGAATATACATTTCCCGGTAAATCTTATTTTGAAGAGTCGTCAATCGTTCGTCTTTCTGCTTCCCCTTAAATCCAAACCCCATTATTACCCTTCCTCTCCTATTTAGTAATCGATCATTTATGCTTTATTCTTTTGATAAATACGATTCCATTTCATGAGATTGAATAATTTTATCCAACTAGTGACCCCCTTTAATTTTATAATTCTCTTCCTCATCCTTCTTTTACCATTATATATTATTAACGTCTTTTTGCAATATATATTGTTCATTTAGACGTTTTTATTTTTCTTTATGTAACAAAAAACAGTAGTTGTACGTTTAAAAAAAGAATGCTTGAGCTAAGCATTTTTGAGAGAGAATGAATGAGGTCGTTCAAAAAATAGAGGCTAGGAATAAAAGATTCCTAATCCCCCGAATATCGTGAAATTTAAAATTCTTTTAGGTATCTCTCATTCGTTCATCTCCTGTTCACCTATACGTTGTAAAATACGTATGAAGTATTTCGTTCGTATAGAAAGGGTGAAAGTAATGATTTCCATTTTAATGATTGATGACGATCCCCACATTTTAAACCTTGTAGAAGTTACTTTACGAGATGTTGGATTTCATACATACAAATCAAAGAATGGTATAGAAGCTTTGGCTCTATTAGAAGAAGTGACAATGAGTGAGTGATGGGCAGATTGGGAACACACAGGAATCGACGGAACGATTGTGCTAATACCATCTGATAGTAAGCTTGCTCTCTGAATGGAAGATGAGCACTCCTTTTTCGTTTTTCTCAAATGAATAGTTAGTAAGAAGGTTCCTTCTGCATAGTTACCGCCTCTTGTGTGATATACACCACAGTTTAGTACAGGGAAATGGTTTACATTAAACGTGTACTTAAGAATAGTTAATCATTCAGGAGGTTATAACGATGGAAAAGATGTTTAATGGGGCTACCAAAACCGGGGAGATCGTGACACAATTTCCGAGAGCAAGCCAGATCCTAAAGGAATATCGCCTTGATTTTTGTTGTGGAGGTAACCGTCCTATACATGAAGCCATTGCTGAGAAGAATCTTAATGAAGAGGAAATCCTCTCCAGATTGAATACACTTTATGTAGAAATGAAAGATATGAAGGAACGTGAAGTGAACTGGGAGCTAGAACGGTATTCACGTTTAATCGACCATATTCTCGATACACACCACGCGTATCTTGATCATGTCCTTACTGAACTCAACGGCTTTGTAACAAAAGTCTACCGAGTTCACGGGAGTACACATCCAGAATTAAGTCAGGTTCATCGTTTGTTTCATCGCCTCAAACTTGAATTAGAAGAACACTTGATTCAGGAAGAAGAGAAAGTCTTTCCTAAGATCAAGGCGTACGAAGCAGAGCCTTCACAAGAGTCTTTAACGAAAGTTCTTGAAACCATTGCTGCCCTTGAAGAAGAACATGAAGAAGCCGGTCATTTATTAAAAGAACTTCGGTCTGTTACGAGGGACTACACTCTTCCAGAAGGTGCCTGCACAACTTACACTTTAATGTATCTTAAATTAGAAGAACTCGAATCCGATCTATTTCAGCATATCCATCTCGAGAATAATATCCTTTTCCCCCGACTCGAACGCGAACGAGCGAATGTTCATCAGTAATCGCCACCTCCTTTATCACAGACAAAAAAGCACAATATGTGCCTTTTTTCATTGCAAATGCTTGAGCCGGTTCAGATCATAAATAAATAAACCATGGCGATCGCTTTTTAATATCTGATCCTTTTTTAATTGATTCAGTAGCCGATTGATTGATTCCCGAGACGTGCCGACTATATTCGCTAGATCCTGGTTCGTAATCGGGAAATCAATCGCAATTCCCCCATCACGCTGGTTTCCATTTTCGTAAGCTAATCTGATCATGGTTTGAACGAAACGGTGCTGAACGTCTTGTGAAATGAGCGACTGTACTCGTTCTTGTAACTCAAGAATCTTCTTCCCCATCACCTCCATCACTTTAATCGCCAGGTGAGGTTTCACCATCATTAGTTGATTGAAATCTTCAATTCGAATCATGAGAAGGACCGCACCTTGTAGCACCATAGCATTCGCCGGATACGGAGATTGATCGAAAAAACCGACGTGTGGAAACATATCACCTGATTGCAGTAAAGAAAACACTTGTTCATTTCCGTCCTCATCGATTTTATGAGTCTTAACGACACCGGATTCAATGAAAAACACCGCCTCACGTTCATCACCTTCCATAAACACGAAACTTCGATTACTAAAGTGTTTTCTTCTTGTGATTTTTTCAATTTCTTCGATTTCTTCATCATCTAATCCAAGAAAAATAGAAGTTCTTTTCAATATGTTCTTCATGTTCCCCACTACAAAACCTCCCTTCATTCATCAAATTTCATTTCCATTACTATAAGGGATTCTCACCTTCTAATATGGAATGTCTAAAATCACTTTCGTTCCTTTTCCTGGAGCGCTATGTATATGTAACTCGCCACCTACTGACTTTGACCGCTCTTCCATACTAAACAACCCGACCCCACTCGCAAGCTGATCTTGGACAAATCCAATTCCATTATCTTCTACCATCACTCTAACTCCTTCGCTTAACTCACGAATTGTGACAGAAGCTCGCTTGACCCCTGCATATTTCCGCACGTTGGTTAACGCCTCTTGGATGATGCGGTAGATTGTAGTTTCGGACTGGTTTCCAAGACGATTTTCAAGAACACATTCAAAGAAAACATCAATCTTATAGTTTTCTGAGTATCTGTTTAGGAAGGAGCGAATCGCCGGGATCAAGCCAAGATCATCTAACACAGATGGACGTAGTTCCCAAGAAATCTCTCGAACTTCTTCTATTATAGCGGTGGCCTCATTACGCATTTGATCAATAAGAGGATGATCCAATTCTGCATCGATACGGCTGATCGTAATAAGATGACTATATAAATTCTGACCAATTCCGTCATGTAAGTTTCGAGAGAGTCTTTTGCGTTCCTCTTCCTGAACATCAATCATGCGTGTTGCCATTTGTTTTAATTCTTCTTCAACCTTTTTTCGTTTAGTAACCTCAGAACGAATCGCTAAGTATTGGTAAGGCTTTCCTTCTTTATTTAGAAAGGGAACAATAGTAGTATCCACCCAATAGGAAGTCCCATCCTTCGCTTTATTTTTAATCTCGCCTTTCCAAACTTCCCCTGAAGCAATCGTTCGCCAGAGGTCTCGAAAGAATTCCTTCGAATGATAGCCAGAATTGATAATAGAGTGATCTCTTCCGATCAGTTCTTCCTGCGAGTACTTTGAGATCTGACAGAATTGATCATTCACATACACAATTTTTCCTGAATGATCCGTGATCGCAACAATCGTCGATTCATCTAGTGCAAATTTAATATCAAGGAGTTCATTTACTACTTTTTGAGGCTCTAAACCAGCAATCGATCGATCATTCTTTTTATGGATGACAAGAAGGATATAAGATTCCCCTTTAAGTGTGAATGAACTTTTCCGCAAAAACACCGGAAAATACTTCCCTTCTTTCCCCACACCAAAGCGTTGGACCACGACCCCTTGATCCAACAGAGAATAATTAAGATTTGGTATAAGCTGTCGGACGGTTGTTACATCATCATCTCGAACAAGTCCAAACAGATCAATCGCTTCTTCGTTAAGAGAATAAATGTTGCCTTTCTCGTCAGTAACAATTGTGGCTTCTTCTGTTGTTTCAACTGAAGGCTGACTCTTATTTCTTTCAATCAAAAGCGATCCCTCCTATACGTAGCATAATGAGTGGATAAGCTTGACTGCACACCACGTGCTACTTCCATCACTTGGCTTTTCTCTTCTTCGGTAAAAACATGGACGTCACGATAACCAATTAACAAGGCACCTTTCGGAGAGTCATCACATAATAGTGGCACAGCATAAGCTGAAATTAGCTGTTCAGCTAGCATGATCGGATAATCGATTGATTTGCCTAGGATTCCATTTGGAAAAGAGGTTATTTCCATCTGACGACCGCTAGAAATAACTTTCCCTGCGATCCCTTTTCCATAGCGAACGGTGATATATTTGTACTTTTCATTCCGATGTCCTATGACGCATGGCCACGTAATATCGAGTCCAGCTCTGTTTTGTAGCGCTAATGCAACGACATCACAAGAAAGATCTCGCTTTAAGCGTTGGCCCTCAGGTGAGATCCACTTATCAAATGGTTCCATCAGCTTTCCTCCTTATTGAATGCCATACCCAAGCAACCCTTTCTTTAAGGCGAAGGATACGAGCTCTGGCCTTGTTTTAATCTTGAGTTTCCCCATGACATTGCCTTTATGCGTTTCAACCGTCTTCACACTAATGACGAGTTTTTCGGCGATCTCTTTATTAGAATATCCCTTCGCCACAAGCGTCAGCACTTCTTTCTCCCGATCGGATAACAGTTGATAAGTATCCATTTCATCCTGCTTTAAATTACCTATGTATTCCTCCATCAACCTCTTTGTTGCTGAAGGATGAAGGTATGCATTACCACTGCAGACTGATCGGATTGCTTGTACAAGTTCATCATGTGGCGCACTCTTCAAAACGCAACCAGATGCTCCAGCCTGGATCGCTCGAAATAAATACTCTTCATCATCGTGCATCGTAAGAATGAGGATAGCCGTATGGGGTAATTGCTTTTTCAGCTCAGATGTCGCTGATAACCCGTCCTTTCCGTGAGGCATACTTAAATCCATCAAAATCACATCAGGGTTCGTTTCCATTGCTTTCTCAATTCCTTCATTGCCTTCAGACGCTTCCCCTACAACTTCCATATCCTTAAGCGAGTTTAATAGCATTTTTAAACCCATTCTCACAACTGCATGATCATCTACTAAAAGAACTTTTATCACTTGAATTCCCCCTCTCTCTAAATAGGTAGACTGATCGAAACCGTCGTTCCGATTGCAGGCTCAGATGTGACCTGACACGCACCACCTACAAGAACCATCCTTTCCTTCATCGCAGCCATTCCGGTAAAATAGTTTCGCTTCATAACATCCGTAACATCGAAACCCTTTCCATAATCTTCTATTTGTATTTTCACTGATTTATCTTCCCATGTAAACCGAACCTTAGCATTTGTTGCATCCGCATACTTGGCGATATTGATTAGGGCTTCCTGACAAACACGGAAGACCGCCATGCTTTTCCGCTCAGAAATCACTTTCTCCTCACCAGTTGATTCAAAGTTAACTCGAATACCAAACGTTGATGTATAAAGTTTCGAATAACTTTTAAGAGCTGAGATGAGTCCTAACGTTGTGAGTGTATTCGGATAGAGCTCGACAGATAGTAATCTCACTTCTTGAATCGTACGCTCCATTAGCGTGGCCATTTCTTTCGCATAGCTTTTCATATGTGGATCTTCTATGCCTGTCTGAAGAAACCCCAAACCTGTATAGAGACTATACAGGTTCTGGCTGATCCCTTCATGAAGCTCGAGTGCAATGCGTTTAATTTCTTCTTCTTGTGATTGAATAATATAAGTACTCGCCTCGTTTCCATCTTTTAGCGCCATCTCGAACCCCCATTACTCATTCGTCAATTTCAGCTTATCTTCGGTAATATCGCTGAACACACCGGCATACTGAATGACCTCTCCCGAATCATCTTTAATCGCGTTGATCGTTAGCCATTCTAGGAAGTGATTCCCGTCTTTTCGTTTATTCCATATTTGTCCTTGCCAGGATCCTTTCTGTTTCAGAGTTTCCCACATCTGATGATAGAAAGCAGCGGATTGTTTTCCCGACTTCAACATATTCGGATTTTCTCCAATTGATTCTTTTGCACTGAATCCTGTTAGTTCCGTGAAAGCAGGATTGACCGCAATGATCTTCCCCTGTTTATCCGTAACCATCATCCCGAGCGGCGTCGTAACCATCACTTGATGAGACAAGATAAGTTTATCCTGATAATACATCCAGATGACAAGAACAAGACTGACGAGCGCTAACTGAGATAACGCCATAAATCCAATTGCATAATGTCCTGTTAACTGATAAAGCGATGCAAGAATAAGAGGCGGGAAGAAACCGCCAAGTCCACCCATTGCTGCAATGATACCATTGGCAATACCTGCTTGCTTCTGAAAATACATTGGCACAAGTTTGAACACAACACCATTTCCGATTCCGGCTGCCATCGCAATTGTAATGCATCCAACCGTGTACAACTGAATGGAAGGAGCGAATGATAGAATAAGTGCCGCAACTGTGAACAGACCAAATACGTACATGAGCAGAATGAGGGAATGGAACTTGTCAGCAAGAAAGCCCCCAACAGGACGTAGGAAAGTTGCCACTACAATAAAACCTGCCGTTCTTACCCCAGCGTCTACTTTTTCAAGTCCGAAATTAGCCACTAAGAAGTTGGGTAAATACACTGTAAAAGCTACAAAAGATCCAAACGTAATAAAATAGAATAAACAGAATAACCATAGCTTCTCATTCTTATAAATCCCTTTGATTTGTTTCACTAAAGGTACCTGAACCCTTGGTTCGTGTTTATCTCCTAAGAAAAAGTTAGCGATGATAAAGATGCCTAATAACACCATATATAACTTCACAGTAAATGACCAGCCGTAATTCGCCGCAACAACCGGAGCAGCGAACGCTGTAATAGCTGTACCAATGTTCCCCGCTCCGTATATCCCATTAACAAATCCGTGGCGTTCTTTTGCATAATATTTAGGGAGAGAGGTGACACCAACAGAAAAAATGGCTCCACCAATTCCGAGGAATAAGCCTCCAACTAGAAGATCAGCGAAGGAATCAGCTGCACTTAAAAAGTAAACGGGGAAAAGCAATAAAATGAAGCTAATCATAAATAATAGTCTTGCACCAAATTGATTCGCAAGGTAACCGATCGGTATACGCAATAATGATCCCAAAATGACAGGTACTGCTGTAACCCATGCAATTTGTTCTGGTGCGATAGCGATATCTTCAGTTATAAACGGGAGTAAAGATGAGATCAATACCCAGACCATGAAACCTGTGACAAGATTCATCGTCTGTAATGGAAGTTGCCATTTCTTATACATGTTCATTCTCCTCGTTTCTCATGACATAATATAGTCCAACCTGTTTATCATAAGCCCTCCATTCGCTTTCCGTTAGACGAACATCGCTCGTAAGTGGAACAGCAAAGAAGTAATGATCATCGAAGAAGATGCGAAGATGAGTGCGATCAGGACACCATTCTAGCTTTCTCACACGTTTATTCACCCAAGGGGCCATCTCTTCTCCTCGTTCCCCGTGAATACAAACGCGAACGGGTTGACCGATATATGATTCTAAACTTTGCATACTAACGTGTGCCACAGGAGCTGCACCCCCTATTGGCAGGATAGACAAAAAATTGATAGCCTTGTAAGGTTTCCCAGAATTTCGTATCCGCGCATCTTTCTAAATGCTGAATGACCTCATCTTCAGACATCCACTCGCTCATCCCTTTTACTTCAGCCACCACAATCTCTACTTCATTTTCGACTTTCTTATCTAGATACCAGTTAAGATACTGTTCCTTAAAAACTTGTTTCAGCATCTGATCCACTTCATCAGCTAGAGAACCGGTGACTTGCTGGATAAAACAGAAATCTAAGTAAGTTTCATTGTTCATGCCCATGAGTGCCTCCTTTATGCTTTTCTTTTCGATAAATGAGGAGCGCAATTGGAAATAATAGAATGTTCAACCCGCCGTATACTAGCGTAGTAGCGTAATGTTCATAGTAAAACTGGTGAACCATTAACTGCGTGAAAACAATGTTCAAGAGTAGGATAGTACAGAGTAATAGAACGCCAACATAACTACGCTTCATATCGCTTCACCTTGACGGCATATACTCCGCCGTTACTCACTTCTACTTGAATGCCAGGTAGAGGCCGTCTCGGCGGTCCTGCAGTTGGAGCCCCCGTTCCTGCATCGAACTTACCGTGATGACAAGGGCAAACCATTTCTTTTTCTTCCTTCACCCAATAGACCGGGCATCTCAAGTGAGTACAAGCATTCTGATAAGCAACATAGCGTTTATCGCTCAAGCGAATTAAGATCGCACTGTCATGCTCACTTGGAAAATTGAAATCCACCGAATCACCAATCGCGATGTCTTTAACGTTCACGATTTTCTGATGAGGGTACTCTTTTTCCCCTAGCCCTAATAACTCCTTAGCCGCAACCGCTCCCCACGGAAGCGAGGAGATGGCGAACACCCCAGCAGCACCTGCAAGTGTCTTCATAAACCCTCTTCGATCGAGCATCCGTTCATTGTTCCGATTAATATTATGTGTGTAATTATCTTCATCGAATGGCACACGATTGTTTCGATCTGACATACTACATCCTCTCCCTAAAAGAGTTTCTCTGTTCCTTGTAAAATACCAGGCAGGTTCACTTTCACATTCGTTGCACCTTCTAAATAAGGCATGCTTGTCACCCATTTACCGTTATCGAGATTGTGCTGCTCCTGTTTTTTCTCAATCTCACCTTCCGTTAACCACTGAAGTGTGTTGGAAGGACAGACGCTCGCACACATTGGAGGAATGCCATCTTTCGTTCGATCGATACAAAGATCACACTTATACATAAGATTTTGTTCTTCATCAAACTTCGGAATTCCATACGGACAGGCAATTGTACAATTCTGACATCCGATGCATTTCTCAACTAATGCCGAAAGAACAGCACCTGATTCATGAATTTGTATCGCTTGAGCCGGACAGCTTCTAGCACAAGCTGGATTTTCACAGTGTAAGCACATGAGAGGCATTGTTTGCCTATTCACATGCGGATTGACATCATACACATAGTTCCGATTTCGCTGCTCATGCCCACCGCATTGCGTGCAAGCAGCTAGGCAAGAGCGGCAACCAATACAGTTTTCTAATTCGATGTACAGTCGCTTCTTCATTTACAACACCTTCTTACTAGGTAATTTCTGCATTTGAGCAGCACATGCTTTGAATTCAGGCATTCTTGATATTGGATCAAGGGCTGCGATTGTCAGCAGGTTAATCGATTCATCATGACCAAAGTGATAAGGAACGAATACCGTGTCTGTTCGAATAGCTTCTGTCACTTTCACCTTATAAACGGCTTTTCCTCGTCTTGTATATAGAACAATCTTTTCATCATGTTCTAGATCGTACTCATGGGCCGTTTCTGGATGCACTTCTACATATGGCTCTGGACACATGTCATTAAGGAACTGAATGCGGCGCGTTTGATTTCCAGATAAGTAATGATAGACGACACGGCCCGTTGTTAAGCGAAGCGGATACTTTTCACAAGGCTCTTCTGCAGGCGGGCGATAAGGCAGCGCACAAATCTTCGCTTTTCCATCTGGATGATAGAATTTCTGGTCAAGGAACATGTGCGGGGTTCCTTTGTCCTGTTCATCCTTACATGGCCAGAACACCCCATCCTGTTGATCGATCTTATCCCAGGTCGCACCGTAGTAATCAGCGTTTCCACCCTTTGTAGCTAATCTGAACTCATCCGCCACATCTCGAGCCGTTTTCAAATGAGAGAAATACTTGCCTTTCCCAAGATGTTCAGCAAGTTCCACTTGCATTAACCAATCTGGCTTTGATTCACCAATTGGTTCCTGCGCCTGGTTAATTTTAATAATGCGCCCTTCAATGTTCGTAACCGTCCCTTCATCTTCTGACCAAGTCACGGACGGAAGAATCACATCAGCGAACTCGGCCGACTCTGACAAGTAGAAGTCACCGCAAACCATAAAATCAAGATTCTTCATCGCTTTTCGAACAAAATTTAAATTCGGTGCCGAAACAGCCGGATTCGAACAAAGAAGATATAGTCCTCGAATCGTTTTTTGCTCCATTAATTCAAACATTTCATAAGCTGATACTCCCGGCTTTGGCATTTCTTCAGGATTAATTCCCCACACTTTCGAAACGGCTTTAACGTGTTCAGGATTCGTAATTTTACGATAGCCAGGTAATAGATCCGATTTCTGACCGTGCTCTCGTCCGCCCTGACCGTTTCCTTGTCCTGTGAACGTCGCAACACCGGCCTTTGGTCGACCAATTTTACCAGTTACAAGGGCCATGTTTGTGTAGGCAGAAACGTTATCGACCCCTTTATGCTGTTGCTCGATACCACGCGCAAACATAACAATGGCATTTGGTGCCTTTCCATAAATTTCTGCTGCTTTCATGATTTTTTCTGGCGAGACACCTGTCAAAATGCTTGTATATTCAGGCGTGAACTCTTTCACAACTTCCTTTGTTTCCTCAAATCCGTTCGTATGATCGTTCACAAACGATTCATCTGCATAGCCGTTTTCAATAAGAAGGTGCAAGATGCCATTCGCCAGTGCAAGGTCGGTTCCTGGTTTTAGATCAAGGTGCACATCCGCTCTTCTAGCGAGAGGTGTTTCTCTAGGATCAACGACGATAATGTAACCCCCACGCTCCTGCACATTCCATACGCGGAACATCGAAGTGGGGTGACATTCAGCTGTATTACTTCCAGCAATGAATAAGCAATCTGTTTCATGAATATCTGTCCACGGTAATGTCGAGCCACGATCTACTCCGAATGAGCGTAAGAAACCACCAGCGGCACTCGACATACAGAACCGACCATTGTAATCAATGTAGCGGGTTCCAAGCGCAACCCTTGCAAACTTTCCAGTTAAATAGCACTTTTCATTTGTCATGGAGACACCACTGAAAACGGATAAACTGTCTTTGCCATATTCCGATTGCAGCTCACCGAATTTCTTAGCAATAAGCTGATACGCTTCCTCCCAGCTCGCTTCTCTGAATCCTTCCTTCGTTCCTTTTAATGAGGCATCATCGCGGATGAGCGGTCGAAGGATTCGGTCCGGATGATTCGTTTGTTGATAAGCGGTTACTCCTTTCGGACACATCTTCCCAACCGTAACCGGCCAATCATAACGAGGTTCGACACCGATAATTTTGTTACTACTCGTGTTCACCCTTAAGTTCATGCCACACTGCATACCGCAATAGCTACAGTGGGTTTTAACTAATTTCTCATTCGGGTGCGTGACATTTTCGATATCTCGAAAAAATTTATCCCTTTGCATTCTGATTAGCCTCCTTCGTTTTCACTTCATGCGTTGCAAATCCTGAAAATCGTGCGATGCGATATTTTCTTCGACATGGAAGGCATAATTCAGCAAGATTAAAGCCCTCCTCCATATCGAACGTAATGTCATTCGTATTCAGCACATCCATAACATCTTTTGATTGTTCAGTAGAAACAAAACTTTCCCCACATACCTTGCATGCTTTCTTCGACTGCTCAGCATAATGTTCACGATAATTGCGCGCAAACACACTAAGCGGACGAAATGGAATATGGGCGAGCTTCCCAAACGGTAAGTAAATGAGCGTAATGATAACAGAATACTGATGGATGAGTGACATAACGTAATGCCCCTGCCCATGTAAAAAGACGTTCATAAATGTTAAAAGAAGACCTGTTACACTAATAAACAGCAAGAGATAGAGTGGTAGAAAGTCATACATAAAATTCTGTTCCGCTCTAGCCTGCATATTTTTTAAGCGACGATAAAGCGCCATACATACACCGGCGATCACCATAATCGCTGTGAAGTTCAACGCATTGTAAAAGAAGAAAGCAAGAATCCCATCGGCATTAACTGTCATTATGTTGATGCCCATGCCTACAACAGTGTAATAACCGCCTTCCTCCATCGTGAAGTACATCCATCCAAACACGAGTGGAAATGTGACAAAGCAGGACAATATGACGCCCCAGCCAAGCAGAAGATGTTGTGTCCATCGGTAAATTCCCCTATTCCAGATAAACTGATATGTACCAAGATGTTCAACAGATGTTTTTGACGTTGATTTGCGCCCGAGAAGCTTAATTCCCTTTTTAATAATGATTTTGGTTGGAGGCCTTTCCCCCCAAGCAATGAAACGATAGAAGAAACCACCAATGAATACGAACGTCCCCACCATGTAGCCATAAAGGTTTAAATCGACGTGTGTGAACATTCTCGTTGCAATAAACGATAGGATAACTAAGCCACTTATTGTAAAAAACATAGATTTCGCAAAATTTGAAGCAAATGCATGATGGAATGACCGTATGGATTTGGATGATTTTCGAAGTACAGATTCTGCCATATAAATTCCCCCTCGCAGGTTACTTGTTACTTTTATTATAGAAAGGTGAGCAAATTTAGGTAATCAGGGAACTTCCCTATCATCTGAGGGGAACTCCCCTATCTTTTATAAATGGCTCAGAATGGCCGATCCGGTTCAATGGATTCCATCTTATGAAGAAAAGGAGTGCGATCGATAGAATAGCACTCGTCCCAGACGCCATCCTAATGACCGCTCGTACCGATTTCTTCCACTCCTTACCTAGTAACATTACCCAACCACTTCACATAATTTGTTGAAGAAGGTGTTTCATGAAGTAATTACTCATGACAAAGCAGTTCCATTTAGCTCATTAGAAAAGAATAATGATGGAGGTGACATAAATGAATCAATTTCAAAATGATCTTCAACACTTAGATGTTGGAGAATACCATGCCCAAAATTTAGTGCCATGTGAGCAAGCCAACTATCATACACATGTTGATCCAAATGATTCTCGCTTAATCGGGTTTGTTTGCTATGGCTGCTTCCGATGCGCAGGTTGTGTAGGCTGCGCTGGATGCGCGGGTTGTGCTGGATGTGCGGGGTGTGCCGGATGCGGCGGCGGCTGCGCGCGTTGTGCTCGATGCGCTGGATGCGGCGGTTGTGCCGCAAGATGTGGAGGTGGCGGTCGTTGCGGTGGAGGCGGTGGTCGTTGTGGCGGACGCTGATCGGATCAATTCCTAACATAAAATGAAATTGGATTGATTTTATTCACGCTTTTGATAAACGAATTACTTCATAAGCTAAAACCCCACAGAAAAGAGCTTAGAAGCACAATGCTTCCAAGCTCTTTTTCATTTCATTAAAGCTGCATGACCGTTGTACAGAACTAATGATATAGTGAACAACCTAAAAGTCTCTATACAATATAGATAAATCCTAGCCTCGGAAGTTCATAAATTTAAAAAGAGGCCGGTTTACCCAGCCTCTTTCTCCTTATTTCAATTTAATGTGCACTGGCTTACTTTCCTGTGTATGGATGATTTTCTTACGGTTCTTCTGCAGTGCCGTTCTTTTTATTGAGCTTGTTACATCGTGTATCATATCGCCCACATCATGAGCGGACTCGATTAAGGGGTCAACGGCTTCCATTTTCCCTTTTACATCAACCGAAATTTCATTGGCTTTATGAATCAGTTCCTCTGCTTCATCTGAAATGCCGTTTACAGAATTCCGAACGCCCGACAGCGTCTCCTTCGTTTCTGCCAATGTTGTCATAACTTTTCGTAATGTCAAAACCAAATAGACGACAAGAACAACAAACGCGATGGCTACAAGGGTAACACTCCACTCAATTATTGAGACCACCTCCCTTCTTTTCTCTAAGTCTATGAAGGTGGGGATTAGGACATTCCTTTATAGGAAACAGATGAAATATATAAATGTAAGATTGTTCAAAATGACCTGATTCTAGAGGGTACCAGTCGCCATAGCTGGAGAGTTCTAAAGGATTAGCAATCTCTTAAATGCAGTGCCTACCGTTCAAACTGTAGAACACGATATTTCCTAATAAAAATGAGCGATCTAGACTAAAATGTAAGCAACTTTCCTCAAGAAGACGCATTTTTGAAAGTACGTTTTTCTAATTGAACTATTAACTTTACGTATTTTCTCCATCGCTATACTTGTTGTCCCGGAGAGAATCTTTAAACTTAACTCCCGAGAATAACAAGGCTATTTCTCATAAGGCCCCTTTAAGATCCATATAATTCCACCAACTCTTCAAACCTATCTATAACCTCATCATATTCACTTACCTCTCCAAACCCATACTTTGCATAAACAAAAGGTATCCCAGCATATCTTGATGCCTTTAAATCACCTTCTGTATCGCCTATATATATAGGATTAGTTAGGTTGTTCCTTTCGATAATCAAGTTAATATTTTCCCCTTTAGATAGCCCGGTTCTCCCTGGATTCTCAAAGTCCGAAAAATACTCGCCTAAGTTATGAAACTCATAAAACGATTCGATGTATCCATCCTGGCAGTTGCTAACGATATAGAGTTTGTATTTCTTTGAAAGTACACTAAGAACATCCTCTACCTTATGGAAAAGTCGGCCCCCTTGTTTCTTTAAGTAATGCTCCTCGGTATTTAAACACTCTTGCATCACCTGGTCACGTACTTCCTCTGCCAAATGTGGAAACAATTTTTCACTAATGTCGTGCACTTGTAGCCCCATAGTTCCTTCAAAATCAGTTCGAGTTAGTTCTCTGTTAATTTGACTATGCTTCTTGATGCAACCATTCCACGCATCAAGTACAGTATCAATCGGATCCCAAATCGTTCCATCTAAATCAAAAATAATACTATCCATATTTAGATCCACCTCTCGAAAAATAAAAATTTCTATATCACTGGAATGAACTCCTTACATATTCGATATGCCGTTAATGAAGATGCTAAATAATAAGCTGATTGCTGTAAAACCAGCCACGGGAATTGAAAAAACTTTGTTGTTTTTAAACTCATAGATCGCTATTATCAAACCTGCGACGCAAAGCACTACCCATACAGGCATAAATAGGGCATCTGCTATATTCACAGGTAATAATGCGTAACCATTCCATAAGAAAAAACCCCAGTGTAAAACCAACAAACCTACGATAACATAAGAGATTTTTCGAGGTGGTTTTCCTTTTTCATTTTTTCTAGCAGCTCTAATTGGAGTAACGATAAACGTCAAAATGGCAATCGTTCCTAAAACCATTGAAAACACTAGTGAAAACCCGATAATGATCAATTCCTTTTTGATGATTTATTTAACTAGTCTGCCATCCCCCTATTCCCACCCTTATTACTTACAGTTACGGCATTGCACTTGTCACTAAATAAATGCCTACAGTAATTAAACTCAAAAAGGCCATAAAGAAACTAGATAATAACAATAGCTGCTTCATTAATAGATGTTCTTTCATTCGTTTCTGAACGATAAACCCTGCCACCACAGCAACAAGCCAAATAACGACCCCAAGCACTGAAAATAGATATCCAGAATTTATCACCCACAGTATTAAGATAGCTAGATGAATGAGCAATAAGCTCCATGCGAATGTCTTCAAATTCCCCTCTCCTTGCGTTTAAAAAAGGCTAGTCTAAATTTTTCATTTAGTTACCGCTTCTTTAATACCAATTATTTCAAACCATAACCATTTACTCAATCTCTATTTTCATATAAAGAAACCCTTATTCAAATTGTTATTATCTTTAATAGCTTCTGAAGCCAACTCGATCCGAATTAAAACCTAAGAGAAAAGTCTTTTTAAATAAACCAATAAGCTATATCATGGAACTCGTGATTAATAAGAAACGAGTGATTTTATGAAAGCAAACATAAAGAGAAGAGAAATTCATCCGGCATCGGGCGCGATACTAATGGCACTTGGGATTTTCCTCTATGCAGACGTCGAGGCTTTCCCTCTCATTGCACGGAATTTTGGTGGGATGTTACTCATTGGCGTTTGGCTAATTAGTGTGAGCTTATTATCTTCATTAGTGCTACAGTTTTCTCGTAGAGAATGGAGGGAAACAGTCCTCCACCATCCCGTTCGTTTTTTTATGATGGGAACGTGGGTTGCGGGGATATTTGTTCTTTGTCAGGTAACGTTAAAGTATTTTCCTGAATCATTTTACGTCATTCAAATACTTGTCATTCTAAATACATTTCTAAGCTTCCTGTTCTTAGGCGGTAGCCTTATTCATTTTTATTCTCTCTTGAAAGAACAATCCACCGCTTCTATACATGGAATTATTTTGCTATCAACTGTGACAACTCAAGCTCTGGTCGTTACATGGGCGAAGATGTTTGCCTTACCTCTTGAGGTTCTAATGTTCGGTGTGGTTTTAGGTGGACTGTTCTATCTTTGTGGAATTTGGTGTCTAAGCTTACGTTATTTGCGAGGAAGAAACTGGTCGTTGAAGAACGATTGGAAGAATACAAACTGCATTCTTCATGGAGCATTATCGATCACTGGATTGGCACTGGTGTCCACTCAGGCTTTGTCGGCAACGGTCTCTTTCTTTTTGTGGATAGCGATTCTTCTTATCTTGCTTAGCGTTGAAACGATCGAAATCATAAGAGCAGTCAAGAGAGTCCAGGCATACGGTTGGAGAAAGGGGTTATTTACGTATGATGTGAGTCAGTGGTCGAGGAACTTTACGTTTGGAATGTTTTACGCTTTTTCAATTGCATTGCCCGAGCGACAAAATTCGATCGCTTTAATCGATCAGTTTCAACACCACTTTATATTCTTATGGAGTTGGGTTGTTATCCTTCTTCTTTGTCTAGAGGTCATCTTATGGATAGGCTCCCTTTCACTGAGAGAAAAGGAGCCTACTACCTTACAGGAGTAACCTTTATTCATATAAATTTGGATACACAACGGTGCCATCCTTTTCAATTATTGGCATGGCCCCCCACTTTCCAAGCTCATGCTTAACGAGCTTTATTGTTTTTTTAGAATCGTCGATGATGTGGAGAACTTCCCAATTGTTTGCCTGTAACCAATTACTGATGAGCAAACGGTGGCATCTGGCGGGATGACGTTCAGAACACATGTAGGCCACGTTCATTTTCTTCGCCTGCGTCTTTAGTTTCTTTACTCCTTCAATAAATTCGTTCGTCAACGTAAAATCAGCATAATTGTGAAATGAAGGGTTTTCCCAGCCTTCATTCAACTCAGCCCCAACAGAGCTAGACTGACGTCGTCTCCCACCGAGAAGAGGAAAGTGTGCGTATTCTATCTTTGCTTCCCGAAGCCATTCCTTCATATTTTCGCTCTTATATTGCGGGTGCTTCCGGCTTCCGGGGAAAGCTCGGATGTCCGCCACGTAGGTAATGTCAGCTTCTCGCAACATGTCCAGAAAATATTCCTTGGAATGATTGGAATGTCCAATCGTATAGATTTTCATGAACTGTCCTCCTTTCTCCACCTTCATGTTAAAAACTCTTTCTCTTCACCATTATTCAAATAGATAAATAGTGCCTGTCACCCATAGGGAGTCAGGCACTATTTATCTATTTATATCGAGAATAACTATCGTATCTACGTTCGGAGTAATAGCTTATTTTTCTTTTTGCACCATCTTTTTTAATTCTTCTTGTGCTTTTTGTACCGATGCTACATCTCTTTCTAACGTTTCCAATTTTGTAGTAATCGGTTTTAAAGCTTCTTCAAGCACCGTTTGCAAACGGAGGACTTTTTCATTTTCTTTCGTTTCCATAAATACCTCTCCCTTCAACGTATCTATGTGCCCCATTAGATCGGCTTATCTATCCCCTTTAATAGGGAGCTATTCTTCCTCAATTGTACTAACAGGACTGAACAACTCATAGTGACGTCTCTCTGCTGGTACTCCCCATTCTTTAAGCGATTCATTTATAGATTTCAAGAAGGGAAGGGGACCACAAAAGTAAAAGTCTTTTTGATGATCAGATAAGACTGATTGAAGCCAATCTAAATCAATCAACCCTTCTTTATCAAAGCGAAGCTCAGCGCGATCCTGTTCAGTAGGATCGGAATAACACACATAATAAGAAACGTTTGAATTTTCGTTCGCTAACTTCTCTACGTGCTCCCCTATTGCATGTACATTGCTATTTTGAGCAGCATGAATGAACGTGATTTCACGACTCGAACCGTTCTCAACAAGGCTATTCAGCATGCTCAACATCGGTGTAATTCCTACTCCTCCACTAATCAACACAATAGGTTGGTCGTCAGTTGTGTAGGTGAAATCCCCTGCTGGTGCTGCAATAGATAGTGTGTCACCTTCTGAAATATCATGATGAAGATAGTTTGATACTATTCCGGCTGGTGCATCGTCTACGGCATCCTCACGTTTAACGCTAATTCGGTAATAATCTTTATTAGGAGCATCTGACAAACTATAATGCCTCATATGAGAATATTGTTCACCCTCTATATTGGCTTCTAACGTGAGATACTGGCCAGGTTTATAAGACGCAATAGGACCACCGTCCTCTGGTTTTAAATAAAATGAAGTAATAACATCGCTTTCTTTCACCTTACGATCGACATAGAAAGAACGATTTCCGATCCATCCACCCTGTTTCTGATCTGTTTGTTCGTAGAGCTTAGCTTCTGTTTTAATGAAAATATCTGCAATAGCTGTGTAAGCTTCTCCCCAGGCATCGATAATCTCGTCTGTTGCCGTATCGCCCAGAACATCTTTAACTGCTTCAAGTAACGTTTCCCCTACAATTGGGTATTGTTCAGGCTGAACACCTAGAGCCCGGTGTTTTTCAGTCACTCTCTCTACCATTGACTCGATTTCTTCTAGATTATCAATATTGGCTCCAGCTAAATAAACGCCGTACGCAAGTGCTCCTTGTTGAGTACCTAATTTTTGATTCGTTTGGTTAAACATATTATATAGATCTGGAACGCGCGAGAATAACAATTCATAGAATCTTTCCCCGATCTCCTGGCTATGCTCCTGCAATACCGGAGCAGTTGATTTGACGACCTTAATTGTATTTTCGTTTAACATGTCATAACCCCTTTCTGATCTAATGTTGGCAATGTTTCTAGTCCTTATACACCTCTCTTGCTTTTTCAATCAATCGATCACTTAATGAATCGTGATAGTAGATTCCGGATAAAGGAACAGGTGTATGAACCGGTTTTTAAAGAAGTATTTTCAATACATCTTTATAGTAATAGACATCTATATTAAAATCAATGCGCATAGAAAGGTTTTAAGTAAATGGACACATTTCAGAAGAGGGAAAACTTATATTTCTATTGGGGTCTGTAGATAGCTCATCAAGCATCCTGTTCGCTAGTTTATAGACCAAAGAATGTTTCGAACTCTCCCTCTTCTCAACCTTTACCTTCATAAACAAAGCACTTCTCCATCTCGGAGAAATGCTTTGTTAGAGAGGAATGTCTCTAAGTTCTTTATTGTTCAAACTCAATATGAGTACTAAGATCAACATTTCCTTCGTTGTTCAAAAAGGTGGTTAAATCGGTTACCGCTCCTTCCTCCAATCGGTAAGTGAAACGATCTTCCAACAAAAGACTTTGAATGAATCCTTCTCCGGTTTCAGTCATCCATAAATGAAATGTTTGGTAAGTGTTTTCATCCGTAATAAGATCGTAAGTCAAGACTGGAGGTGTTTTAATCACTTTTTGATCATCAAGTTCCACTGCACGATTAGTCGCGTTCACGAACAACTTACTAATATTCTTATCTGAAAACGATGCTTCTTCTGGTTGTTTTTCATCACCAATCCAATAGCTTATTTTTACGCTTTCTACCTTTTCTAATTCGTTCGTTGAACAAGCATTTAGCGATAGTGAGAGTATGATTATCAACACTAATAGTGTTTTTCTCATGATTTGTCCCCCTGGTTTGGATCGAATCGGATCTGCCCTTTCCTATAAGGTAGCAACTGATCCTTCATAGACGGCATACAACACTCGAAAACCTTCATTAACTTAGTAAACTCCCAGATAGGCAAACACTACTTTGAAAAATTACTAAATGAATAGGTAGAACAAAGGTGAATAAGTTTCACGTCATCCCTTGCCGCTTACGGTTTCTAGATAAAACCCATACTCCTGATAAGAAGGCAGCTAATGACATAACGAATAGGACAAGGTCCGGTATCAAGCCAAAATAAGGTAAGTTAAATCAGCGATGGGTATGGTTGCGACCATAACCAAATCCAGTCTTTTCGTATTCAACTAGATCTTTCTGATCGCAATTTGCTTCTGCTATAAAACTAATAGAATGCGTTACATTAATCCAAAAAAATTGCTAGAAAACATTGACACCATTAATATGATAAAAAAGAGTAATTGACTAATCGTTAATAGATAATCCTTTCGATTTGTTGCGTATTTCCATTCCATCAATGCTGTAGATGATTCAGTAGTAACGACCATGAGACACATTAAGAACCACGGTTCCAAATACCATACCCATTCGGTAGACGGTCTAGTGACATTATAAACATAACCAATCATCAGCAAGCCGATCACGATGACTCTAATACTCCGATCCACTTTCTTATGCGTTTCATTGAGATGGTGGTTGGAAAAGAATTTCTTCTTTTCAACCTTTAGCAACCTTCTCATAATTGCATGAAAAGAAAAGATTAATAGCCCTAAGATTGTAATTAAGATCAATAACTTCAGCCAAAATCCCTGATCAATCCCATACAATAAAAACCCGTCCTTTCTGCCAAAAACCTTACTACCAATTATTTCAAACTAATACACATTTCTCAATCTTTTATTTAACATTAGAAAAAGCCTATTCATATACGAATAAGCTCCGAGATGACTGAAGACTCGATCTCAATTTTTAATTAACGCATTTAATAGGTTAAATATCTAATTCACCTCTTCCACTTCAAACTTTAATCGATCTAAATCCCAGACATCTTCTTCATAATTTTTGATCACTTTCACCTCTACTCTTTGCCCCTCATCATATTTTTCAGGATTGGAAACTCGTATAGTAGGTGAATCTGGTTTGTCTTCAAATTGATATGACTCTGTCGAGGATTCTGCATCGCTAACTGTTGTCCAAGCTTGGATATCAATTTCCATATCCCCACTTTCTTTGTTGATTTCTGTTATTTCCCCATTAATAAACGTCCCTTCTTCAACCTGAAAACAACCTATCAAAGTAAGAGTTAGAGCAGTCATAATGAAGAACATCTTGCATTTCAACACCTGGTCATTCCCCCCCCTAAAGATACATCAATAACAGTTGCTGAACCTCCACATCACTTCAATGTTGTATAAGAGATATCTTTCCTCGTAAACAAGATAGTTTACCTCTTCTTACTTACAACCTACATTCTTCTATATGCTAGAATGCCAATAACGATCGATGTATAATGTTTAAACGAAAAATTTCCCTAGGTGAAAATTTCGCTAATAAGAGGTCTTTTTACTTTTATGAACCACCATCTCTATTAAGCCCAATAGTAATAACCCTAGAATAAATAAAACAACCCTGTCCCAGATTAATAGAAAAGCTAAAACAAATACTAAGAGTAAACTTCTTACCCACTGCCTGTGCAAAATTCTCATATAGAACCCCTATTTCCTATCAATATTTCCATCATTCTTTACGTGGATGATTAATATGTTTGTACTCCACTTGTACTTAAATAGTTATAGATACGCCCCGATTCAGTTTAGATGTGTACTGACGGCTTTAGGTCCCCTTTGGAAATAAGTAAGAAACCAATAGAAAAATAATTCCTACCGCAAATCCTGTCCAAGTTATCGCATTCATTGTGCTGTATTCTAAATCCTGTGCTATTCCCGATAGTATTAACGTTATTCTAATAACGAGAGTGAGCATAACAATCCCAAATGCAGTCCACTGAATGTTATTCCGTTTACTGCTCTGTTCGCTTTTCATAAGAAGCCTCCTTTTCATAGTCTTGACCATCTCTTTAACCCTGTCTTTTCATATCGAAAGCTTCACGGACTCTTTCACCTCATATTCGTATAATCTTACCCGTGGTTCTATTTCTGATCTCCCGTCCTAGTAATTTTCTTTCGCTTATAAACCACGTAAATCACATTAGCGGCGACCATTATTAAAGAACCGGTTAAATACCCAAATATAGGAGGTAGATAAGGCACATCAGGCAGAAAGACGAGTTGACTTCCAAAGCTCCCTCCGATGAAAACCGCCAAAGCCAGCACACTCCATCTCCATTCGGAATGGATGAGTTTCTTCTTTTTCTTCATTATTAAAGACTCCCTTCATTCTTCGGTTTCATTTTCGGTTATCGCATTATTGAAGGAGTTGTTTTGAATGCCATTGCCTATAGGAGACAGAATCCCCTCAAATAGTCCATGCGTATGGCCTCTCATTCTTCATAAGATAGGCATGAACATTCGTTTCAAATTGTCTATTATCTCTTAGCAAACTGTTGAAAATTGCTGTCCTTTTCAGAAACAACTTTTTCACTTTCCATCTCAACTTTAACATAAATATCCAACCCCTTATCCTACTTAAACTATCCTTACTTTGTATCAGTAAACTCATTTGAAATTCGTTAGCCGTGGTGTCGCGATTTTGTCCACACATATGAGACAAAGCAACGAACATAGACTCCTAGTATGAAGTCAGATCAGTGAATCAGGAGGTGTCTGATGATGAATATTCATCCTTCTATGCGTTTAAAGCTAAAGAAGGGCACTTTCTTCATGCCAGAGCCGAACGGGAGCGTTTATTTTAGGAACAATTCAGGTTCGTTTCGTATGGAAGGTAGCACGATTCATCAATGGATAGAAAAGCTGATTCCGATGTATAACGGGGAATATTCGCTAGCTAGCTTAACAGATGGATTACCGGAGTCTTATCGCAATCGGGTTTACGAGATTACCGATTCCCTCTTTACGAATGGGTTTCTTCATGACATTAGTAAAGACCGCTCCCATCAGTTGAAACCACATGTGGTGGAGAAATTCGCTGCACAGATTGAATACATCGAAAGTTTTTGTGATTCAGGAGCTTACCGGTTTCAACAATACCGAGAGCAAAACGTTTTAGCTATCGGAGAAGGATCCATGTTAATTGGATTAGTGTCATCTTTACTTACATCCGGCTTGCCCCGGTTCCATACGTTACTAACAAACACGAACACCAGTCAACAAAGAATAAGGGAATTAGAGGCGGCTGCGAGACAAACAGACCCTGAAGTTTCTATTGAACTCACGTTAAAAATGGATAGTGACTCGATCTCCTGGGATGCGCTGGTCGAGCCATTCGATGCGATTTTATACGTATCACAAGAAGGAAACGTCAAAGAACTACGAACCATCCTTCATGCCTGCCAAGAAAAAAGAAAACTATTTATCCCAGCACTCTGTCCTGGAAAAGTAGGTGTGGCTGGCCCACTTATAAGCCCCGATTCCGGTTGCTGGGAGTCTGCATGGCGAAGCATGAACCGGAATGAACAAACGAGATCACTCTCTTCCCCAGCAGGTGCAATGCTAGCGAATGTGATCGTATTTGAATTGTTTAAAAAGAGCACGGGCATCCCTTTGCTGTCGCACAACCAAATGTATCTCCTTAACCTCGAGACACTTGAAGGCAAATGGCATCCGTATCAACCTCATCCGCTCGTATCAGCAAAGCTCGAGGTTATAAGGGTAGAAAACGTATTAGAAAAGATAAGGATAAATGATGGAAAAAAGGCTCAAAACGAACTTCTCTACTATTTCAGTCAATTAGCCACAAGCGAGTTAGGTCTTTTCTATAAGTGGGAAGAAGGCAAGCTGAATCAATTGCCTTTAGCTCAATGTGAGATTCAAACGGTTAACATACAACCAGATGACGCTTCTTCACGACATCCAAGTATCGTAACGGCCGCTTTAACACACGAAGAAGCGAGGCGAGAAGCTGGTTTGACCGGAATTGAGCAGTACGTACTTCCTTTAAAGGGGAAGATCATCTCATCGCTCCCCTTTCAATTAGAGCGTTGTCCGTATACGCAAACCGAGCTTCATATTGGAGCTGGAGAAACGTTCATTGAAGGGGTTAGCCGGGCTCTGCAAAAAACACTTGAAGAGGAGTGGAATGAGAAAGCGGATCAGTGCACTACAAACATATCCAAACTTTCCTTCGATCAAGTTGAAGACAATCTCTGTAACTACTATTTGAAAGTTTTATCGACCATGAAGAAAGTGCCGGAGCTAGGCTTAGGAAAAGATGTGTACGGACTTCCTGTCGTATGGAGGAAAGCGGAAGATAACCGCTGGTACGGAACTATCGGATTTACTCTCACGCTGGCTTTACGCGGCGCGCTTCTTCAGGCAGTTAAAGAGGTACAAAACAAATCAACTTCATTAGCCCCCTCCTTTTCAACGATTCAGTTTGAAGAAAAAGCAGTCCAATCCATTGATATTCCTGCCTATGACACGAACGACCAGGCTAACATGCTTCGTTCCGTGGTGGACCTTTTCGAACAACAAAACAAGGAGCTTTCCATTGTAAAATTAAATCTCGAAACCTTTGAAAAAGATGGATATCTAGATGTCTACGGTGTGTTGTTAGGAAGGGGGAGATGACGTGAGCGCTAATATTACACTAGTAGGAAATGGCATGTTACAACAACGCGTAGCGAAAGAACTGGCTCCCTTCCATCACCTCACTCTCCTTCCAGACTTAGAGAAGGCGATTCCTAAGAATACGACATTGTTGCTCGTCATCCATGACTATTGGAATCCATCGATCCATAAACTTGCGGAGGAAGTGGCGCGGGAGCACGGTATCGATTGGCTACGGGGCTTCTTATCATTTGGTGAAGGTGTCGTTGGTCCGCTCGTTCGCCCCCGTAGTGAAGGCTGTTCACAATGTGCGGATACAAGAAAGATGATGGCAGCGAACGACCGGGAAGATCTATGGAAAATTCAACAGGTTTTAAGCAAGGCCGATGGCGATATTCGTGATGAATGGCTCTCTCAAACGGGACTTCTTCAAATGGCTCAACTAATCAAAAATGAAGTGCACAATGTGGTACATCTTAAGTCTCCTCAATTAGAAAGGGCGGTTCATTTCACCAATTTAGGTTCCCTTGAGAGCTCTCGCCATCGTATCTTACCAGACGCCTATTGTTCCGTTTGCAGTCATTTGCCCGAAGACTCCGAAACGGATGCGGTGATTACGCTTAAACCAAGTTTGAAAATTAGTGAAGATCGCTATCGATGTCGTTCGATGGACGACTTAAGCAACGTACTTTCAAGAGATTATCTCGATCCACGAACAGGTCTATTAAATCGTCTTATGATCGATTTTGAAACACCGTATGCTGATGCGATCGTTAACCTTCCTCTGTTTAATGGAAATGAAGGCTCTGCAGGAAGAACAAATTCGTACGCGATGAGTGAAATGACAGCGATATTGGAAGGGTTGGAGCGGTCTTGTGGCATTGATCCGAAAGGGAAAAGAACCGTTGTTCACGATTCCTATCGCAATCTGGATCGAGCCTTGAACCCTCTTAAGCTCGGCGTTCATGATGATGAACAGTATGCAGAGCAAGGCTATCCGTTCGCCCCATTTCATCCTGATCGAAAAATGAACTGGGTGTGGGGCTACTCTCTCATTGAAAAAGAGCCGATTCTCGTACCGGAGCGGCTCGCTTATTACAGCATGGGGTGCGGCGACGGGTTTGTGTTTGAAACGTCTAATGGCTGTGCGATCGGAGGAAGTCTTGAAGAAGCCATTTTCTACGGCATGATGGAAGTGCTTGAACGCGACTCTTTTCTATTAACATGGTATGCAAAGCTCTCTCTTCCTCGGATTGATCCAGTCTCATCAAACGACGAAGAACTGCATTTGATGATCGACCGCATGCGAGAAGTACTAGGCTATGATCTTTATTTATACAATGCAACGATGGAACACGACATCCCCTGCATCTTAACGATCACGAAGAACCGCACTTCTCATACCGATCGCTTAAACCTGATGTGTGCGGCTGGCGCGCATCTCGACCCTGTGAGAGCTGTAAAAAGTGCAATCTTTGAGAGTGTTGGACTGATCCCACCATTAAATAAAGATTTCAAAAACAAGAAAGATGAATTTCTAGCCATGTATCATGACTCTTCTCTCGTGAAGAAAATGGATGATCACGGCATGGTGTACGGACTTCCAGAAGCGGAAGAACGCCTTCACTTTTTACTAAATCAGAATCGACCTATGCAAACATTCCAAGAAGCTTTTCAACCGTCAAAACGTCATGCCGATCTCACGGAAGATCTAAATACGATGTTACAAACCTTTCGCCGTTTGGACTTGGATGTCATCGTCGTCGATCAAACTACACCTGAAATTCATCGGAACGGACTTCACTGCGCAAAGGTCATCATTCCAGGGATGCTGCCGATGACATTTGGCCATCACTTAAGGCGCGTTACCGGCTTAAGCCGAGTATTGAAAGTTCCAAAAGAACTCGGATATGTTGATCGCGAACTAACAGTTGAGGAGCTCAACCCTTATCCGCACCCGTTCCCTTAACGTGGCGAGGAGGTTAGTGATGGATCTTGATTTGTTCTTACATCAACTGCATTTCCGAAATGACCTTGTGACGCCACCGAACTGGGAAGTGGATTGGGATGATGCTCCCCTTCCATTTAAGATTTATCGTCATTTGCCGGAATACGCTCTTGCTCACGATGTTCCATTCGCTATTCAAGAATCATCGTTTTACCCAACGCCCGATCTGAAAACAATCGGTTATTTTCTCTGGTATGTTTATGGGCTGTCTCAGATTAGTCAGACAGCTTTTCCATCTGATAAGGGTGGCGAATCAACGGAAACGATGCAATCATTCCGCCGCTTCCCCCCATCAGGAGGCGGCTTATATCCAAGTGAACTGTATCTATATCTTAAACTAGATGAACTACCGAACGGGATTTACCATTATGATGTTGCTCATCATCGTCTTCTTTTGTTACGTAAAGGTTATTTTGATTCTTACTTAAACAGCGCACTAGGAAGTAGCTCTCACCTTTCAAGCTGTTTTGGGGCCGTCATCATCACGACGATGTTTTGGAAGAACTTTTTTAAATACAACAACTTTTCCTATCGTCTTCAAGGATTGGATGCGGGGGCACTTATTGGTCAGCTATTGGAGGTTAGTAAATGTTTCTCCTTTTCATCAGAAGTCAATTTTCAATTTCTAGATTCAGCGATCAATCATTTACTGGGGCTAGAAGAACTGGAGGAAAGTACTTACGCGGTCATTCCGCTATCAGAGCATAATATTGTGCATGAAGAGACGCCTGGAGAATGCTCAGCAGCAGAGTTGGTTAAAGAAATTCCTAAAATCAAAACAACGCATTACCAACGTTCTCAAAACGTCTTACCGTTTCCTGAAATCGCACAGGTTCATCATGCCACGCTTCTTGAATCTACCAGGTTGATACGGGGGCTTAAAAAAAGCGAAGAGAACTTCGAAAACAAATCAAAGATTGCTTTGCCTAAAGCAAAAGAGATAACCAAAGATTTAGCTCACGTTTGTCAGAATCGCTATTCACCAGAAATGGATTTTAACGGACAAAGAATCGATCAGATTCAGCTAGCTTCCCTTTTGAAGGAAAGCACCGATTCCTATCGGTACGCTAACGATTTAGATAAGGAAGAAAACCAATTGTCACGCGTCTCTCTTTACGGGTGCTTTTATCAAGTAGATGGCATACCGAACGGGGCTTATCGGTATGACCCTACTTCACATTCCCTTTTAACCATTAAAGAGGGTGACTTTCGTTTAGACCTCCAAGCCGGAATGTCCCTTCATA
Organism: Pseudalkalibacillus hwajinpoensis; assembly: GCF_015234585.1. Lineage (NCBI taxonomy): Bacteria > Bacillati > Bacillota > Bacilli > Caryophanales > Guptibacillaceae > Guptibacillus > Guptibacillus hwajinpoensis. Next base: position 496,141 of record NZ_JADFCM010000008.1, on the reverse strand, counting down.
ACGTTAATCTGCATCAAGTTCCAATCTGCCTTCATATTGTCGGAGATCGCACGTATCACAAAGCAGACCTTGGCTACAGAGGCTACCGCATACAACATATGGAAGCGGGGATGCTTCTTCAGCGAATATTGTTATCAGCCAGCGCACTTGGCATGAACGGTCATCCCCTGCTTGGTTTTGATATCAATGGTTGTGATGACATTTATGAACTGGAAGCTGCACAGAAAACGACGATTATTCAAATTCCTGTGGGGTTTCATCGTGCTAAAAGTTGGTTAGTTGGGGGGATGCATGGTTGAGATGGAGGGGTCAGGTACGTGTCTGACCCCTTCTTTCCTCTACTGTTGATGCATCTCATAACGGAAGAGAGGGCTACTGATTGAATCAGTAGCCCTCTCTTTTACTTTTCAAAAAACCTTTCACAGTGATGAGCGCTTACTCCAAGATCTATAAAAATGCCCCCATTCTAAACTAACCCAGAATCAGGTCTTCATGGACATCAGCGACCGAGACATGGAACCTGCTCCTTCGTGCTTGAAGCTTTTCTTCCCTAGCTTTGGAATATACAGTGATAAAAACAATGACCTACCGAAACTGAAAAGAATGAAGCTTAACCAAATTCCCGAGTTTCCTAGGATGGGAACAGTCAGCCAGATTGCTGGCAGGAACAGAAGCAAGGCCAGAAGGATCGAATCTCGTATTGGTTCTGCTTGAGTGGCGCCTGAGAATATCCCTTCCAGCTGCAGTCCCCAAAATCCGAGAATAGGAAAGAGGACCATCCAGATGAGTTGATCTTGGGCAGCTGCCCGCACTGCTTCTATCGTTGTAAAGAGAGAAACGGTTTCCTGACCCCATAACACCATAACGAGGGAGAGAAAAGCGGCAGATCCCAATCCCCATTGTGCTGATAAGTGAAAAGCGCGGGTGTACAGCAGTCGGTTTCCACTTCCAATCGACCTTCCGACTAGGATGCTGGACGCATTTGCGAAACCTCCGAACAAGTAAGCCATCATATAATGAATTTGCAAGAGGATCGCATTGCCAGCTAAGATAACTTCGCCCATACTTGCTCCTTTTGAAGTGAATAGGATCGTCATCGCCAAGAGGCAGATTGTACGCAAGAACAAGTCTCGGTTCACTTTGAACATTTTTTGAAGTGGTTCAAGTTCGGTCAACATCCTCAACCGAATTTCCTTAAGGCCTGGCTTGATTGATCGATAGATAACTACGGCGCCGAACAATACCGCTGTGACTTCAGAGATCAATGTTGCGTAAGCCACCCCTGTGACGCCCATTTCAAGTCCAAGCACAAAGATGAAATCCAAAAAAATATTCAGGACATTCATCACCACCTGTGTGGCGAGTGCAAGCCGGACTTTTCCCATTCCTATGAGCCAACCAATCATCACATAGCTTAATAGAATGAAAGGTGCTCCCCAGATTCGGATGGTAAAATAGGACGCGGCAATTCCTGAAACGTCTTCACTTCCACCGATCAGCATTAAAGAGATATGCAAGATTGGCTCCTGCAAAAAGAGAAAAAGCAAACCGAACAGGATAGCGATGATCGTGGGTCTGAAAAAGGTTAATAGGATCTCCCTTTCATCCTTAAGCCCTTCTGCCTGCGACGTAAACCCGCTGGTGCTAACTCTCAAAAATCCAAGGAGCCAGTACATCGTATTAAAGATAACGGCCCCGATTGCGACTCCCCCAATGGAAATCGGATCAGGCATTCGGCCGACAACAGCCGTGTCCACCGCCCCAAGAAGCGGAGTCGAGATCCCTGATATGACGAGGGGGATTGCTAAACGCAGATACTCTTTATGGCTGCATGCTTTCTTGATTTCTAAAGATGTTGCTTCTGGATACATACTATTCTCCTTCTATAACTTCCTAGTAAAAAGGGGGATCTTTCGATTCTCGACGGAAGGCGCATCCTCACCCCGATTAAAAGGAATGAGTACATCTTCCACACAAACCGCATCATAGTGAAAAATACAACATCAATCCAGGGAAGCTGCGGCAATCAGTGCCTTTGTATAAGGATCTCTTTCTCGCTCATACATATCCTCTAATATGAACTGATCCACCATGCCCCCTTCTTTTAGGACGATGATTCTTTCGCATAGGAAGGTTACCGCTCTTATATCGTGCGAGATGAATAAGATCGTGATGTTCAATTGTTTTTGCAACGCTTTTAGGAGAGTAAGTATTTGCACTTGCATCGTTACATCCAGGCTGGCAGTTGGTTCATCGCAGATGAGGAGCGAAGGTTGGAGACTGATCGCCCTTGCGATACTCACCCTTTGCTTCTGACCTCCGCTTAGCTCATCGGGATATCGTTCAGCCAGGCTACTGTCCAAACCCACCAACCCCAAAAGTTCCCCTGCGATTTCTTTATCTGAAAGGCCATCTCCTTGTATAAAAGACGGCGTGAATTCTTTATAATTCTTCAGAGGTTCCAGTAGGCTTTTCCAGATTGGAAGTTTTGGATTTAAAGCACTGGCAGCGTCCTGGAAGATCATCTGGACATTCTTGCGGTACGCTCGTAAAGGAGCACGTTTCTTAGGTACGATCGGACTTCCTTGAAACGTAATCATCCCCTCCTTAAAGGTTTCCAGGCCGACTAAAATTCTGGCTAATGTACTTTTCCCACTTCCGCTCTCTCCAACGATCCCAAAAGACCCCCCTTGATCCACAGAAAAAGAAAGCTGGTTCAGTGCTTGCAGGTTTTTAGAATAATCTTTTGATAGATTTTCTACTCGCAAAGTATTCATAGGGAATTCGCCCTTTCGCTGGTCGATGGCTGTCGTTCACCGGGGAGTGACAATAAGCAAGAGCAGAGTTTTTTCGTGTACGGATGTTGATGGTCGCAACGGATTCGTTCTGAGGATCCCTCTTCTACAATAACTCCCTCGTACATGACATGAATCCTGTCTGACCACTTATAGGCTTTTGCGAGATCATGGGTAATCATCAGAACGGCACAGTCCGTTTCTCTGCGTACTTTATCGATATAACTTAGTACTTTTTCTCCATTCATTAAATCCAATGCGGTCGTGATTTCATCACAAATGAGAAGACTCGGCTTAATGGCTAGTGTCATCGAGATGGCTGCACGCTGCACTTGTCCCCCGCTCAATTGAAATGGATAGCTTTTAAACACCCGTTCACTGTCCAGGCCGGTTTCTTCCAAAACAAGGAGAGCTGCTTCTTTCGCTGCTTTTTTGGAAATGCGTTGATGAGTGCGGATCGTTTCGATCATTTGTTTTCCGATTTTGATATAGGGAGTAAAGCTTCCACGATAGTCTTGAAAGATCAGACTGATGTCTCTTCCAAGCAATTGGCGACGTTCTTTTTCCTTCATCTGCAACAAGTCCCGTCCCTTATATAAAATCTGTCCTGTCACTTTCATCTCCTCAGGTAAAAGACCTAATATGGCTTTAGCGGTCAAACTTTTTCCACTGCCGCTTTCGCCGATTAGTGCAGCAATTTGTCCTTGATCTACTTCCATATCGATGCCTTTGATTAAAGGATTTCCTCTGCTTTCAACGGTCAAGTTTTTAATAACGATTAGACTTTCACTCAATTTCTGCCCCCCCTCTACGAATATCAAAATGATTCTTCAGCCCATCACCTAAGAGGTTGAAACAAAGAACTGTTAGCATGATCGCTAACCCTGGATAGACCATCAACAAAGGATTGACCTGGAAATAGGCTCTGCCGTCATTAAGCATGGCTCCCCATTCTGGAATAGGTGGCTGTGCGCCCAATCCGATATAGGAAAAGGAGGAAACGAGTAGAATCACCTTTCCAACATCAATGGCTGCCATGACAATGATATCTGGAATGACCTGAGGCAAGATGTGCATACGAATCGTTTTTAAGGCAGTTGAGTGCGATGTTTGCGAAACAAGAACGTATTCCTTCTCTTTTTCCGTTAAGACAAGCCCACGAACAACTCGCGCATACACAATCCACCTAACAAGAACGATCGCAATGAGGAGGTTTGTAAGATTTGGTCCAAGAATGCCGGCAATGGCAATGGCCAAGATGAAATCAGGAAACGATAAGATCCCATCTACTATTCTCATGAGAATGGCATCCACTTTCCCTCCAACATACCCAGAAAGAAGACCAACCGGCACGCCTATCACAATAGCCGCGACGATTGCTACAGTGCCTAATCCAATCGTTAATTTGGCACCATATACAATTCTGGCAAGAATATCCCTACCAAGCTGATCTGTACCGAGCCAATGCGCAGATGAGGAACTTTGGAGCCTATTCCCCATATCGACAAGAAAAGGATCATGTGGCACAAGCCATCCACCAATCAGCATCACACCTACGATGAATAAGGCGAGCAGTAGGCCAAGGACGAGATTGATCTTCCGTACATTCAGCGGTGCTTGAATAGCGGCTGTTTTCATGACACCGACTCCTCCCCATTGTTAATTTGAGGGTTGATCATCATGTACATAAAATCCACCACCAGGTTTGATAGGACAACAAGAAAGCCAATGATCAGAATATACCCTTGAATAACAGGGTAATCCCGCTGCATAACCGCGCTCACGATTAATTCACCCATCCCTGGCCAGGAGAAGAGAATCTCAATAACTGTCACACCTCCGAGGAGGCTGCCAATACTTAACCCAAACATGGTAACGAGTGGGATTAGGCTTCCCCTTAAAGCATGTGAAAAAATGATTCTTTTTTTTCGTAAACCCCGTGCTTTTGCAGCCTCGATATAAGGGCTTTGCAGTGTAGCGATTAAACGCTCACGTAAAAGCCTAATATACATTGGAGCCATCGCAACCCCAAGCGTGACAGAAGGCAGAATAAAGTGTGCGAGCGTCCCCTTTCCCATGACAGGTAGAAGATTCCATTGCAAGGAGAAGACATAAATCAACATTAATCCAAGCCAAAAGCTAGGGATAGAAGCTCCCGTCAAAGCGGTCCACCTGCTCAGATAATCGGGCCATCGCCCTTCATACACAGCTCCCAGTATCCCCATCGGCACAGCTATGATAAAGAGCACCACCAAACCGCCAATGGATAAAGAAAGAGTTGCGGGTAGCTTATCCAGGATCATGTCCAGAACGGGCCTTTTGGAAATTAACGATTCCCCAAGGTCTAGTTGAAGAACCCCCAAGACCCATTTTCCATATTGCTCAAGAATCGGCCGATCAAATTCGTATGCTTTCATTAAGTTTTCTTCATCGGTTTTCGTTGCGGCAATATCGTCCACATTCAACATCGTTCTGATCGGGTCTCCTGGGGTAATCTTCATTAATAAAAAGGTTATAAAAGAGAGAAACAGAACCATAATAACCAATTGAAGCATTCTGGATCCGATCATCAACAGTAATTTTTTCACATTGCTCACCTTCTAACTAATGGATGAGCTTTTCCAAGAAACGTGAAAGCATCAAAAGACGCTTCCACTCTGCTTCTATTCAACATCCATTTCATTTGTAATCAAATAATATTCTTCTGATCCCGGCTTCCAATTTTTCACGCGTTGGTTTACCCCGACGATAATATGGGGATGAAGAATGAAAGATTGCGAAATCTCTTCTTGTATCTTTTCAACTGCTTTTTTCTGCAACTCGATTCGTTTCTCTTGATCTGCTTCCTTGTTAAGCTGCTTCGTGATGTTATTGACTTCAGGGATATTAATTTGACCAGGGTTCAAAGAACCATCAGGCAGATAAGCGACATTGAGAAAGTAACCACCGTCTCCACGAGGCGCTGTTAAGTTGGAATAGGTAACAATGTCCCACTCTTGTTGCTGCTCCCACAGGTAACTGTCAATATTTTCAACTGTCACGACGTTAACCTTAATACCAAGATTTGCTGCCTCGGACTGAAAGTATTGAGCCATCATTGGGAGTTCAGGTCTACCTTCATAAGTAGCTAAAGTCAATTCGAGGGGCTTTCCATCCTTCTCCAGGTTTCCATCCTCATTTTTCTCATAGCCTGCCTCGTTTAATAACTTCTCAGCTTTCGAAGGATCATAAGATGTAGGATCTTTCTCGCTCGCAAATTCGAAGTCTGGGTTAAATGGTCCGTTAGCTGCTGTAGCGTGGCCATTCATGATTTCCTCAACAGCGACCGGACGGTTTACTAACAGATCCAAGGCTTGTCGGACTTTCACATCCTGCAGTTCAGGTTTGGCTGAATTATAGAGAAAGAAATGTACTCTTAAACTAGCAACCGATTCAACACGCAGTTCATTATGACTCTCAATCGGTTCCAATGATTCTGGAGGCAAGTGGTACGAGATATCCGCTTCTCCGGATTGAAGCGCTAGCGCCCGTACATTGGCGTCGGAATTGAACTTGATACTGATATGATCCACGTTGGCCTCTCCATCCCAATACTTTGGATACTTCTTCAATTTGATTTCTTCTTCTGAGGAAAAGCTCTCCACTTGAAAAGCCCCTGTAGCAATTGGCTTTTCACCGATATTATCCGCATCTGCTTTAATGATCGATGCATTCGTGTGAACGAGTTCCGATAAAAACGCAGGATACTCCTCTGTTGTTTTAAAAGTGATTTGCTGGCCATCCGCTTCCATCTTGTCGATCTTCAAAGCGGGAGCTAAGGCTTCATTCACTTCAATGGCACGTTCAAAGGAGGCTTTAACCGCTTCCCCATCCACTGGTGAACCGTCATGAAACCTCACTCCTTCTTTTAGAGTAAACACCCAGGTCGTTTCGTCCTTCTGCTCCCAGGATTCAGCAAGCCACGGCTTAATCGCAAGATCATCATCAAGTTTTACAAGCGTTTCAGCGATTCCAGCTCGCACCCCCATCCAATCTTGGTGAGGATCAATGGTTTTCGAGGCAAAGCTGAATAAAATCGTTAATGATTTATCTTTTGAGGTTGATTGGTTTTTCTCTGTTCCTGCCTCATCTGTGCAACCTGTGATTATGATTAATAACAGGATCAGCAGGAGTCCCGCTATGGTTTTCTTATTTTTCATCATTGTTCTCTCCTCTAGTATTAAATTGTTAAAAAGTTTCTTATGTACCAATCGACACAATTCATTGAACACCCCCACAAAACAAAATCATTACGATTTAAATTCCGAAAAAACTATAATCCATAACACGAGACGTCGTTCCATTAAATCGAAATAATTACTATTTACAATGGATGACTTATACTCATCGGATAACCTCACGTCAATAACTTTTTATCCCTTTAACTACTTTTTCCATACCGGTACGAAAGATATTTTCGACTTTTGGACTGGCTGTTTTTTTCGAGAGAGCAAGATGCATGAAGTAACGATAAGCATCCCTCCAGTTACAGTGAGTAGATCAGGTACCTCTGCCCAAAAAAGAAAACCCCACAGTATGTTAAACACGATCCCTATGTAACGAGCGATTTCAACAACAACAACACTTTCATGTGTAAAAGCCTTCGTTAAGAACACCTGGCCGAGCAGTGATACAACCCCAATTCCGACTAGAATAGACAATTCTGTAGGCGAAGGAAGCACAAAATTGTTCCACATTAGTGGAATGGTAATAAGGGTACCAGTGGCCAAAAAATAAAATACGATTTCAAATGAATGATGCGCTTTGCTTAGAAAACGAATGCTCACAGCAGCAGCTCCTGCAAAAAGAGCACTTGCCACACCAACAAGAGCAAAAAGCGAGTACGCCGAGTACGCTCCTGGCTTCGTTAACAATACAATTCCAACAAGAACGAGAGGCAGTATCAGTATAACTCGCTTAGAAACTCGTTCTTTTAAGAACAGATAGGAAAAGAACACAGCAAAGAAAGGAGAGAGATGTGCGAGAATGCTTGCATCCGCGAGTGGAATTTTTGAAATCGTATAGAAGTATGCTAGTAAATACAGTGCTCCAAAGATGCCGCGCAACATTAGAAATGGAATCCCTTTCCTCGAGAAACGAACCTTGCTTCTCTTCATGAAGAAATAGATGAGTAACGTTCCTATGAAACTTCTAAAAAAGACGATCTCTGAAGTTGGCACGGTGTCACTTACACTTTTGACGAGCACATTCATCATACTGAAAATCAATGAAGATAGAATGGCAAGAATAACTCCATTTCTCATACCTTCACCCTTTGCTCACTTCTCATTCCTGTTATCCGCTCACCTTTCAAATACTGCCATTCGTGAGCTTTCCGTTCGAATAATTGAATCAATCGGACTATTTCCGGCATACTGATACCTTTCTCTACTCCCATGCGGTGCATTTGCTTTAAATTCTTATAGTCTTCGAACGGGATCCTAGGCACGCGCCATTCTCCGGATTCTGTTCTCGAAATTTGCTTATACGGTACCTTAGAGAAGTCGAAGTATGCACCGTTTTTATTAGGTTTTGAAAAGGGGTCGATCAAGATGGAAGCGTAACGAATGTACAGTAAGTACTCCTGCTTAACAGATTCAACTTCACAGAACCTATCTAAATCAGACCGTGACAGCGACTCATCATGCACAGGGTAGTTATCGTCGTTAAGAAATTGAAGTAAATTAATTGGATTTCCACCTAGCTCCACGACGAGAGCTGAAATCTCCTTCCACAGCTTCACCATCATTCTGATTGTTTCTTGCGTGATTGGCCCTTCCGGATAAAGCTTGTATAGGGATTTCAAGGATTTTTTCTCAGAAAAGATTTCGTTTAATGAGAAGGGATTAATAAAGAACGGAGGATGGACGTACGTGGTGATGTTCCGACATTCCACATCAATCGCGTTTTCCTTCACGACTGTCTCAATACCAGCTTCCGCTAATAACTTCTCTACAAGGCGAAGATCACGCCCCGTTTTTTTGTTTGTAGCAAGGTAAATTCGCTTCTTCACCGCCTTCGTGAACGAAACGAGGTTACCGTCAGGGACGAATTTAGTAGCAGCGAAATAAGTAGAAAGACTAATCAACTCAATACTCCTACCTGAGTCGTGAACCAAATTACTAACGAGTTCGTTCGATCCAACTACGGGTGACAATAAAATAATCGTCTTAAGTTGTATTAATTTTTCTATCCGAAGAGCCTGAAGAACGTCATGATAACTGTAGCTTGGAACGCATAAGATTATCACGTCAAATCGATCCTCAACGGTTGCAAACCCATCATAAAAACGCGTAATCTTGACCTTACCAGAAAGAGAAGGTCGATTTGGTGCAATGGCTGTAATCACATTTTCAGATTTCTCGAGCTGGTTCTTTACTTCCCGCGAATAAGAACTATTATGATTTACTAGTGACACTTCTCCCTCCCAGCTCTTCGAAACAGCAACGGCTGTTTGAATTGCTGCAGGACCTGCACCGACAATCAATGTATGTTGTATACTCATGTCATCACCTTGCTCTTTTTCTCAAGTACGAGTGTTTCGTAAATGCTGTCACTTTTCTCATGAGGGACAGTACGCTGTAGCCAATTACCTGTGATGATCTCATCGATTGGATAATTAAAAATCGATTTCAAACCGTTTCCAAATCTGACGATTACCTTTGTCCCTTCCCACACCTTCTCCTTAAGTACGTCGATCACTTCAAGTTTATCTTTCACAAGAGAAGCAATAAAGACATGAGTGATAGTCTCAAATTCATGTTGTGCGGTAATATCACCATGAAGAAACGCAATCTGTTTTTCGAGCCCCGATGCACGTGCCACTTCCCTGGACAACTCAATGGCTTCATGATCGATGTCCAAGCAAATCACATTAGCACCAGTTTCTTTCGCAATCGTTAAGGCTGTTGTTGGAAATGCTCCAGATCCAATAAACAGCACGTTTGATTCACTATGTATGCCGAAGTTGTGGTATTCATCCCTAACAGACTGCGCCAAAGACGACACGTATTGTCCAACTGGGAGTCCAACCTGCTGAGCTCGAATGGACTGGTATTTCTCCACGTCACATAGAGCGTTGACCGATGTTTCACGCAGCTGCTGTGAAAGCTCCTGAACCTCCTCTAATTCGCTCCACTGGTTCCATTTCACAATGTTCTCTTTCCGATTGATGAACGCACATAAATCATCCAATTTGCTTTTCAAAAGATCGTAGCATCCATCGAATTCCTGTGCATATCGAGCGAGTTCCGCAATCTCCACTTCGATTACTTTCAACGAACAAAGGAGTTCATATTTTTCTTTCAAGAAAGTCACCTCACTTTTTACTTTATAAATCGAAACGATTTCGATTTATAAAGTAAAGTATAGGCAAAACCTTTCGATGTGTAAATCAGTTTTTACATCATTGCATATAATTGAGCCATTAGTCCTCTTACGGTGTCAAACAATGAATGAACCGCACATACAGAGAGAAGCTTTATTTAACAACAACAGAGAGTTTTCCAGGAAACCACAAACCTGATAACATGGACTATATACCTAAGGGATCATTGACTAAAGAAAAAAGCATTCAGGAAGGACTTTCTCAACCACAATATCAATATATAACAAAAGGGAGAGCTAAAAAATCCATCATTAGCTCTCCCTTCTATTTTCCAATACATCATTTCATAACCTTCTCGAGATGATGATCAAATTTCAACCATCCCTTTCCCCAACACTTAATGCACCAACGGGCTCGGTGTTCCTGGGGACATAGGGGCAGGGCACCATAGCCGTCGCATGTTGCTTGTCCATGGTGCATGGTTGCATGGTGCCTGTCACTTGTCGAATTTTAAGAGCGCTCAAGCACCGATACGAGCAAACGGTGAATGACTTCATGGTCACGCACATCGTGTAAGCGGTATTCTTTCCCAGGGAGCGTGTACCACTCCTCTGCTCCTACATACGTGATGCGAAGCGTGAGACCGCCTTTCTCATCACAGGAAGTCACCAGTTCAAGCTCCCCGCTAATCACACCTACTTCTTCGGTCATAACACCGTGAGTTGCAGTGAAAATGGACGACTTTTGTTTCATTTGAGCGCACCTCCTCAGCTTGTCGAAACGATCAAACTATCAACTAACCCGAATTAATAACTACACGTATTCAGCATGCTTTGAAGAGCCGATTTCTCTGAAGACTGAAGGCTTAAATCATAGTCATACTTCGTATTGATCCACCACTTTGCATACCCGCAGTGAGCACTGTAACGCGTTGGCTTCCAAGTAGACGGATCCTGGTCACCCTTGGAGCGGTTGCTGCTTGCCGTTACTGCAATAAGATGCGGACCATCAAGGTCATTCGCGTAATCCTCTCGCTTTTGTGTGCTCCAACTACTTGCTCCTGAACGCCACGCCTCTGCCAACGGAACCATATGGTCGATATCTAAATCAGACGGGTCATACACTTGCACGCCATCAAAGTAGCTGTACCATTTACCAGACGTTACAGGACAGTCACCGCTGTAATAATCAGCATCCCTCTGCAGCACCAATTGACGCGTGTCACAGCCATTCCCCTGTCCAATCCAGTGTGAGAATTTATCACGTGAGTATCCGGACATAGAATCTTCAGACTGTACAGTCAAGGAATCCAATTGAGATTGAGCGGCAGACTTTGACGGTGTTCCAGGAGGGATCGCAAGAGCCGACGGAAGACCAAATTGATATCCACTAAACAACAGAACCAACGTAAAAACAACTAAAATCGATTTCTTTAACATAGTAATGCCTCCTACTTTTTTGATTATTTATGTCCTAACACCTTCATTCAGGCGAAAGAGAACGTAATAGTCTTTTAAGTCAAAAAGAGAACTGAGACATAACAAAGCGTAGTAACCTCTTTTATCAAGCAGTATGTTTCTTTTATGTATCAGCGCGCCTTAAATCTAGCATAATTTTCAAACAATGTTCTACCGTTCAAAGACATATAATCAAAGTTGGTTCATATGAGCTAGTGAGCGTTCTCTTATTTTTAAGTAGATGTTCCCAACAATTTTTACAAGCTTCATAAAAAGCGTGACCTTTGGATGATATGAAAAAATCAGTGCGAATCACCCACGATAAAATGACCTAAACTATTAGGACCAAATTAGACCTTTTTTCAATCTCGAATCGTCACCATGTTTCTTTATAAAAAAACTCTACGGAACGTTTGTTGTTACTGAGCTTATTAGCTTATAAGATAGAAGCGTAGTAGGAGGAGAATACGATGAACAATAGTAAAGTGGGAGAACTAATTTATAGTTTGAGGAAGGAAAAACGCCTTACTCAGAAGCAATTAGCCGATCTAATGAACATTTCTGATCGAACCGTTTCAAAGTGGGAGCGAGGTTATGGCTATCCAGATATTTCGCTATTACCACAGTTATCTGAACTGTTAGGAGTTAACATTGAAAGTATCTTAGATGGTGATTTAGCGTCAAATGATTTTGTAGGAGGAAATATGAAAAAATCAAATTACTTTGTATGTGAATTATGTCAAAATATCGCTTTAGCAACTGGAGATATTTCCATATCTTGCTGCGGAAGAAAATTAGATCGATTAGAAGCAAAGAAAGCAACAACTGAAAACCAACTTAACATCATGGATATTGACAATGAATGGTATATTTCTAGCAAACATCCGATGTCTAAAAATCACTATATCTCCTTTATTGCTTTTGCAACCGGAGATCAAGTTCGAATTATGAAGCAATATCCGGAATGGAATTTACAAGCACGTCTTCCTAAAAGCAAGCATGGCAAATTATTGTGGTATGATACGAAATTCGGATTGTATTATCAGCTGATATGAGCTTTTTGTGAACCGGAACTAAAGAGGGGGTCCGGCACGTACCTGACCCCCGATACATTAAACCACTAAAGACTATTTTCACTACTTGTCCTCACTCCTTTCAAACGATTGCATATTCTATTAATGAGAGTGATCCATTACCTCTTAACTTGAAAATCACAGGAGTGATAACTATGTCTGGATACAATAACAGCTTCGCCCTAATTGTTGTCTTGTTCGTTCTATTGATCATCGTCGGCGTTGCTTTTGTAAACTGATAATACCAATGAAGGAGAATCGCCGGGACGGTTCTGGTGATTCCACCTCATAAATAAAAGAAGCATTCATTATTGGAAAAATGAATGCTTCTTTTAACGTTTTTCGAAATATTGCATCATGAGAACCATCCTAGCAATGCTAAGAGACAAGGAACCTGTCCCTATGTCTGTTCACCCATGATAAAAGACTACAGTGTGTGCTTAGTTACTTTGTATTTTATGTTGGCTTAAAACTATTTCATAAAAGAAATCAAATGCTTCACTTTCGTTATCCATTTCTTTCATTACGAAGTGCCCACCACGCTCTCTTGTTTCAAAAACCTTCCATTTCCCTTGATTATATACACAACCTAATACGAGTGGTTCATCTGTTATTGCATCCAGAACCATCAAGTATTCATCTCCTATATTTAGTTTCTCATCTTTGTATCTTTGTAAGAATTCTTGTTTTGTCATAATTCCTCCTCTTTTATATCTTTCTTCAGCAAGACGGCTATTTCGAAAAAGAAAAAAGTCGGCATTTAGCCGACCAATAGTTGCTTATAATTGTGCATGTGATTTCAATTTTTACGCCAGTCATTTAAAGTTAATACTAGCTCATAAAAATAATTAAACGCCTCTTCTTCAGTATCTTTTTCTTTAATTACGTAGTGGCCACCTCGCTCTTTTGTTTGATAAATTTTCCACACCCCTTGATCGTATGCACATCCCACTACAAGTGGTTCATCTGTGATACTATCAAGTACCATCATATACTCTGCACCAATAGTTAGGTTTTCATCCTTATATCTTTTTAAGAACTCTTGTTTCGTCATAAATTGTACTCCTCCTAATATTCAGGTATAACTCCGATCTTTTCTAGAATTTCACCACTCAGTGGTGTTACAATTTGTTCGGCTCCACCATCCATTAATTCCTCTCCTGTAAAACGACTCCTCCATGGAGCAGCAGTTCCTTTCAATCCATAAGTAGTGTCAACCTTCCCAAGTACTTCCTTTAGATCCTCTTGGTATTCTTTATAGACTGAAGTTAACAAGTCAAAATCAACCTCTGAAAATGGCTTTTTCCCATTAGCTACGACAATACGATTCAGATCTTCAAGATTATCACTTTTAATTGCATCAATAGCATCAAAATAGGATTCATTATCAAAGTTTCCTACGTGCCTTGCTTCAGGGTTTTCTAGATATGGTATAGCACGTTGATTGTAAGTATACGGACCACCATTATCAGGTAAAGTAGTAAAATTCACTCCACCTTTTCCACCAATTCGATCCCATCTTTCGGGTAAAGGGTTATTTCTAGTAATCGTCTGAATTGAACCTTCTTCAAATCCCATGTTCTCTGGCCAATCCATCAACATTCGACCATTCTTACCAAATCCGTCAGGTTCCAAATACTTCGTATCAGAGACGACTGTAACATCGCCTTTTACTTCTAATCTATCATACGCTTCATGAATCTTCGCTAATTTTTCTTCATTCGTTAAGTCACTTCGTTTACCAATGTCATTGATGTGGTCAAAATATTCTCCAGGACTCTTGAAAGTTATACCTGAATCTTTACTCCCTACAATCCTACTAATCGAATCATCCATTTCTCTTCGTACAACGGTAGAGTTTACGACATTACTCGGTACAGATCCATTCGCCCCAACAGCCACCCTATTCGGATTCCCAGCAACCTGCATGCCACCTTTAACGTCCTGAACAAATTCTCCCATGCCACGCTTGATACCTTCAAAGGCGTTATGCTTTTTCACGATGGCTGCGACGTCTACTTTGCTGCTTCCAGCTACCTTGCTTAAGTTGGCGTTCGGGATCTTTCCAGCGACTTTGGCGAGGGTGGATGATTTCCCTGCCATGCCGATATATGGGATAAAGGCTGTAGAGACATTCCCTGCGACATAAGCTACTCCTTCATCTTCATAGGTATCGGAGAAGGATTGTGTGATTGATTCAGCGACACCCATTGGATCCTTGATCGCCTGCATGGCGGCGGCTTTATAGCCTTCGACTCGTTTATCCGCTGCTTCCTTTAGAAAATCGGGTTCTACGGAATCGGGAAGTTGATGGGAGGTGTACACGATCCCAGCGTCACTGGCTACCGTGACGATGCCTTTTCCGATCTCATATAAACCGAGAACGAGTCCTTTTCCAAAGCCATAAATGTCAGAGGAAAGGTCTTCCACACCGTCCCAAACGCCTTCAAAAAGACCCGTGTAGGACATTTTTAAGTTCTGAGCTTTTCCGTAATAGTCGTCATCCGTATTCTCAAACGGCTTTACCTTCGTATTGTAAATGCCCCAAAGGTCGTCCATTTTTTGTTGGAGGACGCTTTCTGACCGATTGATTTCACGCCGAATTTGATTCAAGTTGGCTTCATTGCTTCGGCTTTTTTCGATTTCACTTTCGGTTGGTTCGTCGAAGAGCGAGAAGGTGTTATAAGGGACTCGGCTGGCGACGCGCGATGCTTTTCCGACATTCCCAGATATCCCACGTTCGATTTGTTGCAGATTAAACCAGATATCATTTCGATCCACTTGCATCATCGCTTGTCTTGCTAATGGCGTGATGTAGGCATTTGTATCAGTTACATAGGATTCGAATAAGGTTAGGAGATCCTGGATTTGTTCTTGATAAGCTCGCGGAATCGCCGGGACGGTTCTGGTGATTCCACCTCATAAATAAAAGGAGCATTCATTATTGGAATAATGAATGCTTCTTTATTTCGAAGTATTGCAACATAGGAACCAACTCGGTAATGTTGCAGGGACAAGGAATCTGTCATATGTTCCTCAATAACTCTAAAAGAGATTATTTTTGTGTACTAATATATTCTCTAATTAGTTTCACATCACTTTCTCTCTTTGCATCAGGGGAAATTCCTAACTTTTTATACTTCCATATAATTAATCTCTCATAATGATTATAATTATTTTCTTCCTCTAATAAAGTATAATCAAATTCAACATCGAACTTACCAGTAGAATATAACTCAAATGTTAAATTAGTCCAAGGTTCCTGCTTATTTCTTTTGAATTCTTCCCATAATTCTCTAAAGATACTGCCAAGTAGATTTAATTGATGATCAATCTCATCTTCATCAATCCCTTCCATATCTTCAATATCTAAACTGTATATCAGTTCCTGCTTATTTTTTGGATAGTAAAAAAATACTGTCGAATCACTATATTCATCAACTTCTGAATATACCATCACTTTTTCCCATGGCTCTGGAATAGTATTATTTAACTGCACAGCTACTTTTTGATAAATTTCTTGCAAGTTCTCTGTATTCATTTACTTTCCTCCATATACATTTTTTAATCTAGCATTAAATTTTTCTCCATCAATTCTATATTTTATGTTAAAGCTAACAGGCCTTATAGAATCTCCTTCATATACGGGTTTAATATCAACTATAACTTCCCGCTTATCTCTTAATGCTTTTGCCCAAGCAGATTCCAATTTTTTATAAGCACCTACATTAACATTACCATTCATTGAAACTATATTATCGATAAGTGGAGATCCATTAAATTGCGTACCGATTAAATGTCCACCATGATCTCCTTGAGTACTAGGAGCTTTAATTCGGTCTATCCCCCCAGCAGCTAACTGATGTTTTGTATCACGTACACCCATTTCCAACTTTAGTTCTCCTGAAGCTTTCTTAATTCTCCCCAAATCGTCTGTTTGATATTGATATCCATTCGTTTCATATTTAACATTAGGTTTTAATTTAAATTCATTTAAAAAATGACTACCTAATGCATACCCACTATTAACTCTTTTACTATTCTTACCCTTCCCTCCATAAACCCGATCAATCTCAGTCTTAATCCGAGAAACCGGATCATTCCACACATTATAAGGAGCGCCACCTCTAGAAGCTCCCCCTGCACCTGCTCCAGCTAACGCCGGTTGAGCACCCTTCCCTTCAACCTTAACATTCTTCGCGGCATCCGCAACGTCGTCAATCGTTTTTGCGGTTGTTCCAATTTTGCCGAGACCTTTGTCTCCTATTGCTCCAATTCCTAATGATGTTAGACCGTAAGTAATGAATGCCGTTCGGCTTTCGGCGTCGCCGTTCACAAAGTCTCGATCCCAGGCTTCTTTAAATCCTTGCCACATGTATTTCGGTACATCCAACACCTTTTGAACGTTGCCTTTTGGATCACCAAAGATGTTCTTATAGAAGTTTATCGTTTCTAAGCTTTTAAATAGTAATTCAGGGAGATCTTCTTTATCACGATATACAGCAAGGTTCGGTCCAAATGCTTTTTCAGCTAACGCTTCAAGCTCCTTAAACCCATCAATCGCATCCTCTACGGCATTCCCGCTTCCAACCTGCACACCTTTTACCACATCACCTAAAAAGCTCCGTGCCGTATTCCGCGCTTCATCAACCTTCTGCCGCGTCTCACCCCACCAGCGATCCACATAGCTTGAGTACCTGACCACACTATGAGACACATCCTGGCGAACATCGTCTAGATAAGCCGTCGTTTTCGATAAAGGATCGAGGACGACACTTTCATACGTTTGCTTCATCCTACTCTGAATCACCTGTGGGTTTAAGGCATATTGCATATCTGGAAACACTTCTCCAAATACACCACCGTATGAAGCATTCAGTGGATTTTTTCCAAAAAGACGTTCACTCCAGCTTAATGCTTCTCCCGTGATAGGATCATAATTCTGAAACAGCTTGTTTAAACCACTGAATTTTAATGCCATAAGGCCGTACTTAGCAGAAAGCGATCGATCTTCATCCATCAGTTTTCTTTCTGTTAGTTTCACTGCCGCCTGTAGGTCATGGAGCTTGTCCCGGTATTTGCGCATTTCATATTGCAACTCCGCTTGAAGGGCATCAATTTTACCGGTGTTCGCGCCCGTGATGTTCATTAGAAGAGATTGATAGTTCAATTTAAAATCGCTAATCGCTTCATCTGCTTTTCGCTCGGCATCCTGGATGCCGCTTGCAAGCTGATCTAATTGTTCTGGTTTTATCGTTATTCTCGTCACTTCAAGCCCTCCGCTTTCTGAAGAAGTCGGTCGATTTCTTCGTTAATCGCAGAGGTCAGTTCCTCATGAACCACATACACACTTTGAGAGGCTTGTTCGAGTTCTCCGATAAGCATATCTTCGCATCGAGTTTAAGTTAATAATCCATAACAAAAAGAGCGCTATATAATTGAATAGCACTCCCTTTTCTAAAAACATTTCAACTTATTAATTCAACTTACTCCTTAAATATTCTGCGATTTCTATTTGTCCTCTTTCCACAGCAAAGGCATGGGCATCCATATTTTCCATGTTGTCACCAGAGTATTTTATAGAAATATCGAAATTATTGTTAACCAATAACTTCACAACATCTAAATGACCTCCATATATCGCAGCAAATAAAGGGTTTCTATCCGGCTCGCTAATATCAAACTCTATATTTTTGTTAATAAGATATTCAGCAATCTTTAAATTCCCTTTTGCCGCAGCTCTTTCGAGGGCATTTGTAGAGAAAGTCCCTCCCTGTATATTAATATCCATGCCAACATCTATAAGATATCGAATTATTTCTAAATTTCCATGTGCAGCAGCTATATGCAACCATGAGCCAAAAGGAGTTATCCATGTTAACATTTCTGGTTCTTTCTCAAGCAAATCTTTTACCGAATTTAATTGGTCACGCTTAACAGCAGTCCTTATTTCTTTCGCAGTTTGTGTCTTATCCATATTAATTCCTCCTCCTTTTACTTTCTAGTTGCAGCTTGTTTTCCTAAGTCCTCTAAAATTTCAATAATATCATCTATATCTGCACCAGCCTCATCTACTGCTCTCAATTGGTTTACCACATGTTCTAATGCATCAATATTGTGTTGTCCACTAATCCTATTTGGTGCCCAAGCTAAGTTTTCTTTACCGATTATCGGATCTATTCCATACTTCCTTAATATTAGTTGTCCTTCTTGGACGAGTTTTTGCTGAGAGTCACCCAAACCTTTTTTAAATAATATATGGTGAGCATGTGGATTTACCATATTTACAGGTGGATCACCTATTAGTCCTCTAAGGTACTTACCAAAATCTATTTTTAATAAAGCTTCATCATACTTAGAAGCAATACCTAATCTTGTCATTTCTTCTCTAATCTCCGAAAGTTCCTCTACACTAAAAACATTATTTTGAATACTATTTTTAAGCTTATTCAGTTTAGTAGCATCGACCTTACCAGATACGACTATTTCGTCAAGATAATCATTTACTGTAAGTGCTTTATTTTTACTACCCTTCCCACCATAAACCCGATCAATCTCAGTCTTAATCCGCGAAACCGGATCATTCAACACATTATAAGGTGGGCCACCTTTAGAAGCCGCCCCAGCACTCACTCCTGCTAATGCCGGCTGAGAACCATTTCCTTCAATCTTAACACGTTTGGCTGCATCACTGACTTTATCAATCGTCTTCGCGGCTGTTCCAACTTTACTGAGACCTTTATCTCCTAACAATCCTATACCGATAGTGGTCAGCCCATAGGTGAAAAATTCTGTTCGACTGGACGCATCTCCGTTTACGACATCTCGATCCCAGGCTTTTTTAACACCCTGCCACATGTATTTCGGCACATCGACTACTTTTTGAAAACTGCCTTTTGGATCTTCATAAACGCTTTTAGATAAGCTTATCAGTTTAGGCACATCTTTCGTTACGCTATACACAGGATTTAAACGACGGATTGTTTCAAGGAACCCTTCATGAAAAATCCCTTCAAATGTATCCTTTACTGCATTCCCACTTCCATCCAGCACACCTTCTACAACATCACCCATAAAATCCCACGTTGTATTACTTACTTCATCAACCTTCTGTTGCGTCTCTCCCCACCAGCGATCCACATAGTTTGAGTACCTGACCACACTATGCGACACATCCTGGCGGACATCGTCTAGATAAGTCGTCGTTTTTGATAAAGGATCGAGCACGACACTTTCATACGTTTGCTTCATCCTACTCTGAATCACCTTTGGGTTTAAGGCATATTGCAGGTCTGGAAACATCTCTCCAAATGCACCACCGTATGAAGCATTCAGTGGATTTTTTCCAAAAAGACGTTCACTCCAGCTTAATGCTTCTCCCGTGATAGGATCATTATTCTGAAACAACTTGTTTAAACCACTAAATTTTAATGCCATAAGACCAAACTTTGCCGAAAGCGAGTGATCTTCTTCTGTCAGTTTTCTCTCGGTTAATTTCACTGCCGCCTGTAGGTCATGGAGCTTGTCCCGGTATTTGCGCATTTCATATTGCAACTCCGCTTGAAGGGCATCAATTTTACCGGTGTTCGCGCCCGTGATGTTCATTAGAAGAGATTGATAGTTCCATTTAAAATCGCTAATCGCTTCATCTGCTTTTCGCTCGGCATCCTGGATGCCGCTTGCTAGCTGGTCTAATTGTTCTGGTTTAATTGCTATTCTCGTCACTTCAAGCCCTCCGCTTTCTGAAGAAGTCGGTCTATTTCTTCGTTAATCGCAGAGGTCAGTTCCTCATGAACCGCATACAAACTTTGAGAGGCTTGTTCGAGTTCTCCAATAAGCGATTCATAAGCTTCACGTGCCTCTCCAACCCAATTCGACGAGTAAGCCGAATGATGGTGATCAAAGACTCGTTTACTATCATCGATATCAAATCTAGCTTCCCTTACCTTTCCTAGATACGCTTCCAACGCCTCGGCTTCTGCCCGATACTTCGTACGCTCTAAATAACGTTTAAATTCTTCTAGTTCGTTTAGCACCGCAACCTCCTTTTCGACCAAACCTCGTTTCACCACAAATGAAGTCTATGTGTACGTCTAGTTAGGTATAGCCGCTGTATTGTCGAGCAGGAAATGATCGCTCTCATATCTTCCATTAATTTCTAAACCTAGAATACCCTCTCTTCCCCCTCCTTTTCTATGTCTTTCGACGCATTCAACGAAAATAGTCCTTTTCTCATGAGAGAAAAGGACTATTTCTGCGAATCTCGTATGCTTTTCACAACTGTATCTATTCATTCCGTTCTCCACTCACATGATTCATACCGCTCCGAATTCCATAATCTAATCAAGGACTCCCAGAGTGATGCAAATTAGAAAGCATGTGATGAAAGCACCTTTGTTTACCTCACCTCGGTAACATAAAAAACTCCTTACTCTCACTATAGTTTCCAGCAAGCCGTCCGAGTGGTGAAAGCTTTTCGAGATCGACTTTATAGTCACCTAAATACGTATCATCTTGTATATGATAGTGCGTCATTTCCCCAAGAACAAGGGCATTAGATCCAAGCGGAATAATTTGATGGAGCTTGCATTCCATATGAATCGCCGCTTCTTTCACCCGCTTCGGTTGCACCGTCTTACTATCGATCGGTGTTAACCCAGCATGCTCAAATTCATCGACTTCCGCAGGTACGTTCTCTGCACTTTTTTGCATTTCGTTTCCAAGAGAGCTCGACACCACATTGATGACAAACTCTTTTTGAGTCCGGATATTTGCGAGCGTATCCTTCTCCATACCCTCACGCTCACCTGATCCCTGACCGATAGATATTGCGAGAATGACAGGTTTTGTGGAAGCAACGGTAAAGAAACTAAATGGTGCTAAGTTATGAACGCCGTCTTCAGACACGGTTGATACCCAGGCAATCGGCCTTGGAACAACGGAGCCAGTTAGTAGTTTGTAGATATCTTTTGTTTTTAGGTCGGAAGGGGTTAAATCCATTGGTTTCACTCCTCATATGATGACTTATGCACTATTTTCACTAAGCTCTTCTTCCTTGAATTTAATACTCTTCAACCATTTAATAAATGCATCTTCCTCATCGCATTCTGTTGTTGTTTCCAGACATTTTATCGAATAGGTAATAAAAATTCCGCCAGTTTCATTCGTATTTTGGACATATGCGCTATATCCGAAGAGATCATCATTAGTAAACTTCGCATAATAAGCTTCTCTACCCTCTTGCATTACTTTTTCAACATCTCGTTTCTCATCCATTTTTCCTTCTAAAACAGATAAACTTGTTTCGATGTCTTCTTTTCGTGGAAAACGAGCATACTCCATCGTAATTCCGATTTCATAATGAGTTTCTTCTATACCAATGATAAATTGTTCAGATCCCTTTTTCCCATAATAACCTTTTTCACCGATAAGACCTGAGTTCGGAAAATACATCTCAAATCGATCGATACCAGACTGAAATAAATAATAACCTTCCTCTACCTCTTTCGTAGATTTCAAGAAACTTCTAGTAAATTCATCCTGCATCGCTCGTGTGTCAGGTAAATCTTCCGCAGACACTTTTTCGGGATCCGTGATAGGTTGTTCATTTCCCATCTGACAACCTCCTGTAAAAAGAATCATGCATAAGAAAACGAACTTAACTATCGATTTCACAATGGAAACCTCCGATTCTGTTAAATCTTATAGAATAAAGAAAGGATGAAACTACTAGCACCCAATATATGTATCTCTCCTTATATGATACCTAAACATACTATACTAATAAATGACTGCTTGACTGAAAAGACCAAATTAAGTAATTTTTTTCTGTTACTTTTTTGATCAACTAACAAAGGTAGAAGAGGTTAATCGTATCTGCCCCACCTTATACTCACTACAAAACCACTTGATATATAACCAAATGGTGTTATAATCTACATGAAACCAAATGGTGTTATATCGAGGAGGATCCATATGAGTGAAACAAACAAAGTACCACAAATCAAAAAGCAAGTAACCTTTCAAGCGCCCATCGAAAAAGTTTGGAAAGCTGTTTCTTCTCAAGAAGGCATGGCAGAATGGTTTATGCCAAACGACTTTAAGGCTGTAGAAGGGCATGAGTTTGAGCTAGAAACCCCTTTTGAAACATCCCCTTGTAAAGTCTTAACGGTGAACCCACCAAAAGAACTCTCCTTCTCGTGGGGAAATCAGGGCTGGGTGATTCACTTTTTATTAGAAGAAGTAGAAGACAAGACGGAATTCACACTCATTCACGATGGCTGGGGTCATCCAGATGAAATCATGAAACCAACCGATAAGACGCAGCAAGACGCCCGCAATACGATGAACAACGGCTGGGAAAGCATCGTCAACGATCGATTGCGTAAGGTTGTAGAAGCCTAATGTCGGCAGCGCCTAAGCATGATGTTTATCAGGCAATCGCAGACTCCTCCAGAAGAGAAATGCTGATGCTACTTGCTAAAAACGACGCTTCCATTAAAGAAATTAGTAAGCATTTCTCAATTAGTCGGACCGCGATCGTCAAGCATTTGAATGTTTTATCAGATGCAAACTTGGTCAGTGATCGCAAAGTCGGCCGTAGCAAAATCTACTCCCTTCAACCCGAGCAGTTAGCAGAAGTAAGAGAATGGGTCTCCTATTTCGAGCAATTCTGGGATAATAAGCTTAGTATGCTGAGGCATATGGTAGAGGAGAATGTTAAAGAATAGCTTTTGGCCTCAAAAACGCCTTTCTTAATGGAGCAATCATTAAGAAAGGCGTTTTATGTTAGCAGGAATTATCGGGACGGTTCTATCGATCCATCTCTAAAATAAAAGGAGCATCAATTATACTAATAATTAATGCTCCTCTACCTTTTTTCGAAATATCGCATCATAAGAACCGTCCCGGCGAAGCGATTAGACTCTTATTCACCAACCATACCGTCGTTATCATTATCACGCATATAAGGATATAACCAATGATCACTCATGATCGGCATACTATAACCTGCTGCCTCTGCTTCTTTAATCGTCACTTGTCCATTACCGTTTGTATCAATACTAGAAATATCACCCTCTGTGTCTGAAGGAGTTGAATCGTCAGGCTCACTCTCAGTTAAGCCGAGCGATGCGTTAACTTCATCAGGGTTCACATTATCAAATGTATCAACGATCTCATTTCCGTTCAACGTATACGTGTACTCATAACTTGAAGGTATCTGCTTTTCTGTATCCGGATATGTGATAATGGCTTCGAAATCAGTAGCTTCACCTGCGCTACGGATCGCGTCTTCCATATAAGCTTGATCACCATGTCGGTTGAGTGTACTCTCTTGTGGGGTAATGTTATAAGCATTCGATACCCCTCCAAGAGAATCAGCAATGATATGTCCTTCATCTAAAACATCACTCTCGACGCCCGGAACCTTGGCCTCATCAGAATAGTATCTGCCAGACGATAATACAGGTTCGTTACGATCATCTTGTAGAATGATTTCGTCAGCAACGACACGTACGAGTTGTCCGTATTCATTCGTAAATGCCCAATATTCACGGTCACCGTAACCAATATCCACGACGACGTTAGGTTCTCGATGTCCAGACAAATCTCCACCATCAACTTCAATAAGTTCGTATCCTGCGAACTGTTCATCAACTGTTGGGTCTGGTGTTTCCTCTTCTACTGGTTCATCAACAACCGTAGTGTTCGTTTCTTCTTTTTCACTATTTTCATTTGTTTCAACTGTACTTACTTCTTGTGTATTTGTTTCTGCATCTTTATTGGATGCCTCTTCTAAATTGGTACAACCAACTATAAAAATGATCGTTAAAAGTAAGATGAAATAGTTCATTTTCGTTTTCATATTAGAACGCTCCTATAATAGGGAAATTTCGTAATGTTAAAAAAATCAAAAGAAAAAGTAAAACAGGATCCATATTTCTTCTACCACTTTTATTATCCATTACTTTGATAGTTTAATTTTACCACATTTATCAACAGCGTCATTTAACATAGCCAAAGATAAAGTATATAAAATCCACTTCTCACGATTCATCCCTCACGCAACAAACCGACACTTCGGAAAACTAGAACACCCAAGAAACTCGCCCATCTTCCCCGTCCGCTGCACCAACTGCCCGCCACACTTCGGGCAAATATTCGCATTCACCTTCGTCTGGTTAATCTCTTTCTGCCTACGGATCCCATCAATGTGCGCCTGCTGCACTTCCTTGATATTTTCCTTATCCCGCTTTTCAAGCACCTTCAGCTTCACACGTATTTCCTGTTGTGAAAACAAAGGAAGAACATCACCAGGATACTGATCAACAATCCGTTTCAAATCCTCTGGATGAATCACATCACTATTTTGGAAAGGTCCCTTAAGCTTCAGCTCAGAACGGTTTGTAAAAATCACGACAGAGTAATAAGGAATTTCAGAATACTTCTCTCCCAAAAAAGTTTTAAGCGACTCAATATGTCCGTAATTTTGATGAAGAGGATTTTGAAACCTCTGCTTATGCTGATATATCGTTTGCGTCCAGTAACGCGCCTTCTCACTTCCAAAAATCCAGCCTTCATAGTTCTTTGTTTCAATCACAAAGATCCCTTATCCGTCACCATTACATGATCAATCTGACTTGTCGTGCCGTCACCCTTTGGTATGTATAAATCATGAATTGCGGAAATCTGATAGCTTTCAATTTCGGTCAACTTCTCAATATACCGACGAACGAGATTCTCCCCCGCCTGTCCCTTAGAGACCCTATGTTTGCTTTTAAAAAGTGCTTTGATAAAAAGATAGGGAAGAAATACGAAAAATAATAGAAAGAATATCAAGAATTGAAGAAATAAAAATAACATAATGTTTGCTCCTATCTACCGATTAATAACCTACATTTATTTCCATCGGCTTGGATAGGTGCAAAGTTTAGGGGTAAGAGGATGACTTATTGATTATTTTAACTAATTGGTATGGTAGCGTTAGTAAAAATCTTCATTATCTCTTCAATAATATTAGGGTTGCCTGTTATGCTTACGTTCATCATCCAATAGACTTAATAATTCTTGTACTCTAGTGATTTTATTCAAAAACTCGTTGAAGTCTTGATAAACATATTCTTGTGAGTGGGCTGTGTTATTACGCAGTTCTTCGATTCCATCAAAAAATTTATTTAACTTAGTTTTGGAATTAAAATTCAATAACTTTCTTAACTCTGGAGAATGTTTTATAATCCGACCTTTGTCAGATAACTGCAAGCAATCAATTAACCCAATTCCTTCGTTTCTTTCTTTCCTTATATTGTATAGGTCAATAGCTTTTTGAAGTCTTTCATCAGTTAAATGATCTTTCCATCTTTCATCTTGATACTCTTGATTTATTAAGTCTAGTAAAAACATTTCAAGTAATGATATTAACCCAAACACCAACATCCGTATAGGTTGTTTTTGCAAATCTGATTTTGTTATAATTTTTTTTACTCTGTTCATTTCAAGCACAAATATTGGATTAGTATTTTTCATAATTTTTAATAAATCAATTAGAGAAGTGGATTCTGAAATCAGATCACTTAGGTCGAAATTGTGAACGAATTGAGAAATATATCCCTCTCTTAATTCATCTTTTTTTATATACCCAATTACAATGCCCTCTTTTTCAACACCAATAAAATCAAAATCAAGTTCCACCATCTTCTTCTTAACATCTTCAGCTTTATCCTGATATAAACATGTATATATTTCTTCTGAAATTAAAGGTGCTAAAAGATTTTCTGAGTAGATCTTTTGTAAATTATCAAGACTTTTTTTAACATGAAGTATCTGACCCATTTACCTTCTCCCCTTTAGAGTTATTCACAACATTGATAGTTTATAAGAGTTAATGCACCCTGACATATATTTCACCTTAACAATCTTATTTATAATGTAATATCAATTTATTGAGTTACTATATTTATTAATCGCTCGTGAATCTTCCTCCACCCCATATTCAAATCGACCGTACAAACCTGAACTCGGTGCCCCTGAATTTGATAATTCAAATCTAAGGTATGATTCACCTCTGGATATAAAAGCATACCCATTGTTGGAAGCGGACTTTGCTGGTTATTTAAATAAGCATAAAGCTGATAAAGATTACCGCTATGAACCTTTTGAGAACCATAATTAGAAGTCAGCGTATGTTGGTAGTATTTCGTATCAATTATGATTTTTCTCTCATTATCTTTCAACGTAATATCCGTTTGCATTCGTGGAAGATACTTATCATTATTTCCTTCAGCCTGCCAATAGATTGTTTCACGACTAACTTGATAAAAGGGTAATTCATTTCGGTAAAAGTTTCTAACGAAATTCTCAAATAACATCGCCATTTCCCTTGGATCACGATAGAAATCTGCAAATTGACTCGTTTGACCCTCTTCAATTAATAGACTTGATTCCATAAGAAATTGACAAATATCAAGAACAAACCGATAATGCCGGTTGCTTCGATGTAGCTTAATATTCTTAAAAAGATCACGGTTCAGCTTAATAGGCGTCACTTCATGAAAATAACTCGTTAATTTGCTTACTTTTTTGCGTAAATCATCGTCCAACTCTTTCATCTTTACTAATTGCAGAAGTGTTGCTTTAATCAATTGATTATGAAGAATATCATGGCTCATTTCTTCATAAAGAATATGCATCTTACCGCGTTTGAACGAAGTTGTTGCGATTGATTCGCTGAATAGTACTTTTCCTCTTAAAGTCGATGCTTCCTCTTCAAGCTCTACATATTCTCTATAAAAACCTCTTTTAATAAGGGAGCGTAACTTACCAATCAGTATTCTAGTAAGAAGGTTAGGTAAATCTTTATCATCGTCTCCAGCAACAGTTGCCTCCCCTATTTCACTCAAATGGTCCCAAGAATAGCAGAGCATGTAGTACAAGTTCTTTATTGGGATTTTACTTGATTCGGCCAAGGAGCTCATTCACTTTCTCCTCCTCATCGAACCAATATTCTCTAAGAAGTGGAGCAACTTCCAAACGTATGATACGGTCATACCACTTCTGTTCATCTTCCACTTTTTCACCTGTTGGACAGAAGTAACTATGGCCGATCTCATAGCCTTTCCCGAGGTTTGCTTCGTCTCTTACAATTTCCTCGTTCACATCATTCATAGCTGTTACAATTTTATCCACAAATCCCTGGCTAACCCCCTTTTTTCTCAAGTGATTCTGGAAAGCACCTGTTTCAAACCCAGTCTCTACGTCTACAAATGAAAAGCGTCTTCTTAATGCATAATCCACAAGTGCCAATGAGCGATCAGCTGTATTCATCGTTCCAATAAGATAAATGTTCTTAGGAATATAAAAAGATTCTTCTCCATCACTATACGCAAGCTTTACAGAAAACTTTTTTCCACGTTTATCTGACTCAATTAACATCATGAGTTCTCCAAAAATCTTAGACAAATTGCCTCGATTGATCTCATCTATCACCATATAGAAGTTTTCTTCAGGAGACTCAATCGCTTTCTGACAAAAAGAATAGAAAATACCATCCTTTAACGTAAAGCGACCTTCTCGATCTGGCTTATAGCCACGAATGAATTCTTCATATGAATATGATTGATGGAACTGAAGCATTTCTATTTTACTCTCATCCTTCTTTCCCATATGAAGATAAGCGAGACGCTTTGCCACAAAGGTCTTTCCAACGCCTGGAGGACCTTGAAGTATAATATTTTGTTTATAATCCAGCGTTTCAAGTATATCTTGTACTTTATCTCCATCCATAAAAACTTCCGCCAATATGTTTTCTGACGTGTAAGCAGCTGCTTCCTTTACCAAAGAACCAGTATCTTTTGCTTCTGGATAGGTCACTCGTTTATCCCCTATCACTGTAAGAACTTTTTCAGCACCTTCAAGAGGAAAATCAGTGAGCGTTTTTGTCGGGAATTTTACGTCTTTTAGCTCCCACTCTCCAGTAGAAAGCCATTCGACCTTTCGAATTGAGGCATGCTTCTCTCGACTCTCATCAAACTGATAATCCGATAAAATTTTGCCATAGCCGACTAGTTTTGAATTGCCTTTCTTAATAAACACGTAGTCTCCGATCTCCATTTCATAAGTAAATTGATAGTTTGCAAGTGCATCGTTGTTAGGATTATGACCGAGACCTTTTACCTCACGAAGTTTTTCTGCAATTTCTCGTTTGCTGCTATATTGCTTTAAATCACCAAGTTCACTCCAACCAATTGAAATTTGCTCATTTCTTAGGAAGTCTTCCCACATAAAACTCTGTTCTCCTGCACCAAGAACCCAGTATTGTGGACCTTCTTCCACATCATTTTCTTCATTACTAGCAAACTGTTCATAGAGGTAACTGAAAAATTGATCAATTTCATAATAAATAGGTAAATCTGTCTGTTTACCAACGATCTCCAAGTATTTCTCTTTCACTCGATTATCCTGCAGACTTTTCTGGAACTTCATAAACTTTCCTGCAAACGTATCCCCTCGCGTATAGTCTGGTTGTAATTCTAAAATATTTTCAACCGCTACTTTATCTCGTTGATTATAGAAACAGTATTCTTCTGGAAAAAGATTACCAACAAGCTCACTTAGCACACTAGCTCCGAACCCGAAAAGATTGTATGAATCATTAGTTAAAAACTGATTCATTCGATATTCAATTGAATCCTGTCCATAGATCAGATAATAAAAACTAGCTCTGTACTTATTAATCGATGCATTCATATAGCCAAGAGCACGCTTTCGAGCTAATGCCATTCGAAAGGCATTCACATGATCCCCAAGTTCCTGAATATCTTTCCATTCTAGAGCATCAATATGCTCCCGTTTTTTAAATCTTTCATAAAAATTATAGCTTTCCCATAAATAGTCATGATCCTGAAACCACTGTTTTGCTTCATTTTTAAACACGTACAAAAACCGATCAATTTTAGGTAACTCCATGTATGTAGTTAATCGTTCTGGTTCTTCCCATAATTCCAGCAAGCTTTCAAATTCATTATCCTTTAATCGATAGTTTGTATGCTGACGCATCCGAAAAATTTGCATGTTCATCGTTTGAGGTAAATCTCTTAATTGTACACGTGGTAACATTCTTTCTTCTTGATAAAGACGGAATTCTTCTATTTTCACTTTAACCTTAACGTCATCATCATATTCAAATGGATCAGATACAATTTCACCGAAAGCAATAACTCCTCCCGATTCTCGTTCTTCACCGTCCGAGCGCCAAATGAACACTTTATCAGCAGGCTTTATTTCATCAACAAAATTCTTTTGACGAATACTCCATTCTACGATTTTGTTTGCCCTTATGTATGTATCGACATCGAAATGCTTTGGGTTTCCTTGAAAGACCCAGTTTGGCATGCTTTTCATCTCCCTATAAGTTTTCAATTCACTTCCATAGTTTAACAAATGCTATTAAGCTATCGGGTACTATATACTAAAAAGACGAGATATCATCTCGCCTTCCTCTCAAAATGCTCATGCAACCGATACTCACAAATCTCTTTCGTCCAATTATAAAGCAACTCGTTCTCTTCCTTATTATCCAATTCCAAATCAAATGAAAAAGTTTCATCATTAAATACAACCAATCCCTTAGAACTCCCACTCCACTTCGTCATAGGCATTCTCGCAATTAATCTAGCAACCTTCCCCTCATCATATTCCCACAAGGCTCGAGACCCTTTATCCGAGAAATCGATTTTCCTTCGATACTCTTTTTCAGTCAAATACTTATGAAAATATGGAGCGACTTCTTTTGGAGTGACAGATGCTAACCAATTCTCCATTCCCTTACTTAACATATATTGAAGAACGATCATCTTGTAGCTTTTTGCCATTCCGGTTCGTTCTACTTCCTTAACCCAGTTTTCATAATCTCTGTATACTTTTTCCTCAAAAGGAGCTAACTCACCTGCCCATTGCAGAAATCCTGGATAAGAGCCGAATTCCTGTCGATACTCTCGACTATTTTCTCTGCCATACAAATGAAGTTCTAAATAACTTGGACGTCTACCAAGCTCTAGCTTCAAATCTTGATACCCATCAAAAAGCTTCTCTTTCCTTGGCTGCCTCTTCTTATTCAATTCCTTAAGTAGATTGACCACTTTTAGATCAAGATTTAATTCACAGTTTGAAGGTACAACTGGTTCAATTGTTTTCTTCTTACCTGATTGTTCTGGCGAAGTATCAAACAATGAAAGCTTAATATCCGCATTTCGATAGTTTCCGATCAAATCGATGATATTGCAGTATTCTTTTCCATTATGTAGCCTAAGACCTCTCCCAACCTGTTGCGTGAATATCGTTAAAGATTCAGTTGGTCTTGCGAATAAAAGTGTATCAACCGGAGGAATATCTACCCCCTCATTAAATAGGTCGACAGTAAAGATAATATCGACATCACCATTTGTTAATGCATCAATCGCATCTTTTCTCGAGTAGTTCTGTGACTTTGAATGCAAGCTTATCGCTTTGTAACCTTTGTCATTAAAATACTCTGCTAGAAAATTCGCTTGTACAATCGATGAGCAAAATCCAAGTGAACGTGACTGCTTGTGTTCTACCCATGCACGAAGGATTTTGTCCGCTACTTTATCTTTTAACTGTGCTGCTAGTAGCTCTTCTTGATCGTACTTATTCCCAAGCCAAGTAACTTTTGAATAATCCGTTTCATCATAAACACCAAAATACCGAAATGGCGTTAACCAATCGTTCTGAATAGCCTCAATAAAATGCATTTGATACGCCACATTACCGCCGCATATCCCATAAACATCTTTACTATCCATTCGATCAGGTGTAGCAGTAATCCCTAGTAAGAACTCTGGTGTGAAATAATCGATAATTCCTTGATACGAGTTGGCAGCAGCATGATGAAACTCATCTACAACAATTAAGTCAAATTCATCTGGGATAAATTGCTTTAGATTCTTTTTCTGACCAATTGTAAAAACAGAAGCAAACAGCATGTCAGCCTTATCTTTCACTCGTCCATTGTAAATTCCAGTAGAGCGATCAGGAAGGACATGCTGAAATGAGTTCTTAGCCTGATACAAAATTTCCTCTCGGTGCGCAACAAAAAGGACTCGTTTAAAAGAACGTGCAAAAAATCCAGCCAGATAGGTTTTCCCAATTCCAGTCGGTAGGACAACCATCGCCCTGGTGTAACCTTCTTCCAAGGTTGCTTCGAGAGCTTCCAAAGCTTCAAGTTGAGCTGGTCTTGGCTCAAGAACACTTTCAAATTCAATTCCGTACGGCAATCTACTTTCGTGAATTGTATTAGTTTGATCTGGAGTACCAACCGTCATTTCCACTTCTTCTAACTTGCTCCACTTTTGCAGGAGATCTGGGTACTTTTCATGATACTTCTCATAACGCTCTTTATATAATTGAATGGATTCTTCATTCAATGGAATAGTATTGTCGTGATAAAACGTATGTAAAAATAAATCTTCCGCTTCCTGGTATGTTGATGGTGAGCTGCTTTCAGGTAAGAACAGGTTCCATTCCACACCACTCGTTAGAGCCGATCGTGATAGATTAGACGAACCAACTAGGAAAGAACCCGTCTCCGACTCACTTCCGAACAAGTATGCTTTTGGATGAAAGGATCGGCCGTTGCTTTGAAATAAGCGAAGCTCAATGCCTTCCAGTTCCAGCAGTCTTTCAAGGGCCACCGGTTGCGTGACGAACAAATAATCACCTACACAGAGCTTTACCGTCTTTCCACTCGCTAACGCTGATTTCAAATGATGATAAAGAAGCTCCACCCCTGACTTCATTACAAATGAAGTCAGGATATAAATTGAATCGGCTGACTCGATTTCTGGTACTAAATGATCAATAAGTCTTTCAGTAACAAGTTGTATCTTACTCATCTTCTACATCAATCAGAAAAATCTTTTCTTCAAATCCGCCACGCTTCTCTTTCTTCTCTTTTCGCACCTGTTCAAGTTCTTCATAGGAAGAATGATGTACCGTCGTAAGCGCATGAATTAACTCAAGAATATCTGCTAGTTCCTCAATGGAATGACTATCTCCATCTGCTTCAAGGTACTCTTGAAGCTCTTCTTTTAATTTTGATTGTAGTTCTTCCTTATATTCGAAGTCACTTAACGTTGTGATATTAAAGTCTTTTCCAGTCGCTTTGATGATCTCCGGGATACGGTCTCTGATTAGCTTGTTGTAAGTTGGCATTGTCATCCACCTTTCGCAATTTGATATAATTCAATGATAATATAGATAGAGTAATTATGATTAAGGAGTTGCTAACAAATCATGAAAAAAGTAAAAGTCGTCGGTGCGGTAATTCGCAACCAACAAGATGAATTCCTTTGTGCTCTTCGCTCTCCCACGATGTCTCTACCAAATTTATGGGAGTTTCCAGGGGGGAAGATTGAGGAAGGGGAAACACCTGAACAAACGTTAATACGCGAAATTGAGGAAGAACTAGACTGCGAAATTTCGGTTCAAGAAAAAGTAGAAGAAGTTGTTCATGAATACCCTAACGTCATTGTTAATCTACTTACATATGAATCAACTATTATTAACGGTGAACCCAAAGCAAAAGAACACGCTAAGTTGGAGTGGGTTTCAAAGAATGATTTGCGTTCTCTTGAATGGGCTCCCGCTGATATTCCAACAATCGATAAGCTTTTATCGAATTAAATCTATAAACAGATCCTCTGGCACGGGATGATGAAGCCTCCACTTAATGCTCATCGGCTTATCTCCATGACTTGAAACATAGTCGATCTCACCTAAGTAGGTAAAAGGCAAAGATATCCCGTGCATTTTATTAAACTTCCTTACAAACAAGTGGATGTGAATATTTTTTTCCTTATGATGAACATAAGCTTGTCCAACAGATGAACTGTGGGACGTTTGGTTCTGACTTTGCCAATGGAAGTGACGCTGATCGATAAAATAATCCTTATAGTGAAGGTGATCCGATACGGCTTCATCTTTGTTTAAGTTTATGAAAAGCAAATAGTGGTTTCCAACTCGACTTACACCTTCACGCCAAGTTCCTTCCTGGACTCCTGCTTGAAACAAAAAGATCAAATCATTACGCGAATAGTTTTGATAAGGAATGACACGCTCGCCTTCTCCCAGAAAACGATCTGGTTTAAACGTACGACGAAACTCGACAATCCCATATTCTAACCGTTCCATGAATTTTTCACGAACAATCTTAATTGATAAGGCTTCAGATAAGCATTTATCCATCCTAAAGCCATCATTTTCAATAATCCCAATCACATGTTTATGCTTTTTATATCCTTGAGTTAGCTTCACCATTGCATCGTTAATTAAGCTACGATGTTTTTCTTCATCCGGTAGAATACCGAAACAACGCTGGATAATACGAAAAACGTCTGACTGATGAACAACAGGAACCTCATTTGCAGCCTCCAAAATGGCTAACTCATACGGCCACTTTATTGGATACATATTCTCCATTCGCTCAAACAGCTCATTTACCTGTTCATTTTCTAAAATAACTTCATCTACTGTAGAAAGATCCTTCATTTTTTTCTTCGTTTTCACCCAAGACCCCAACCTCTTTACAAGGAAATGCAAGTTCGGGGCACTCTCAGAATAAAGAAAGTCAATTAGCTCTGGGGATCTTCCAAGTTCTCGCTTAAACTGCTCATAAAGACTTGTTAGGATCACAAGCAAATCCATTCGAATACTATCGATCTTTTCTAAAATACGCTTTTGAGAAATTTGGTCAAGGTCAACATATGACGCGCCAGGTAGATCAGCAAACTCATGCTGAACAGCAATACGAAGTGAATCCTTATCAAACGCACGTGAATTGGTCTCACCAGCAAGCGCCAAAGGAACGATAAACGACTTTTGATAGTTTCCAATAAAGTCGAGTATAGTGACAAACTCTTTCCCTTCGACCTTTCGTAAACCTCTTCCAAGCTGCTGAATAAAAACTGTGGATGATTCAGTTGGTCTTAGAAATAAGATCAGGTTGAGTCGAGGAATATCTATTCCTTCGTTAAAAATATTTACTGAGAAAATCATTTGCAGCGGATCTTCGGTATCTTCAAGCTGCTGAACAACCAGTCTTCTATATTCAGGAGAATCATTTCCTGTGAGCACCTTCGTTACATAGCCTAAACGGTTAAACGATTCGCTCATAAACATCGCATGCTCAATCGTTGCACAAAAGCCTAACCCAATAAGCTGCTCCCCATCAAACCCATAACGCTTGATCATCTCATGGACATAATCGACACGCTCATTTGTCTTTAGCGCTTTTACAAGTTGGCGTTCATCTAATAATCCATTTCGCAACCCTATTTCATTGTAATCCACCGTATCATCCGCTAACCCAAAGTAATGAAAAGGTGCCAGTAATTCCGCTTCAAGAGCATCGCGTAATCGTATTTCATACACTACATTGTAATCACAAAGTGCAAGCACATCCCGACCATCCATTCGTTCAGGTGTTGCTGTTAACCCTAGCAAAAAGGTTGGTTCAAAATAGTGAAGGATCTTCAAATAGGTTGGTGCCTCAGCATGATGAAATTCATCAACAATAATGTAATCAAATTCATTCGGATGAAACTGATGTAGCACCTGTTTAGAATGAAGTGACTGAACCGTACTAAATAAAAACGGTTTATGTATGTCTTTTTCTTTTCCAGTTAACTTCCCACATAAATGATTGTTGTTAAATACCTTTTTAAACGTTTCCTTCGCATTGTCGAGTAACTCTTCCCGATGCGCGAGAAAAAGCATGCGCTTAGGTTTCAATTCAAAAACATCAAAAGCAGATAGATACGTTTTCCCTGTTCCAGTTGCCGCAATCACAACTCCCTTTCCATTGCCGTTTTCACGCGTTTGCTTTAGAGCTTGTAAAGCTTTCTTCTGCATTTCATTTGGTTCAATATCAGGGTCGGGTGAGTAATAGACGTTACTTTCTGCCACTTGTGAAATTAGGAACGACGGCCGAATGACAGGCTTCGTTTCCTTTTCATCTAAATGCTGCTCATACCGTTCAAGCAATTCTTCTGTTAATATGTGTGATCTCTCATCATCCCATGCCTTCTGAAACTTTTCCATTGCCTGTTTATAGATTGGTAAATAACTAGAGTCCGGAACCTTCACATTCCATTCATGCCCATTAATTAAGGCAGCATGAGATAAATTCGAAGAACCAATGATTCCCGTATGTAATCCTGAAGCACGTTCAAACAAGTAGGCCTTTGTATGAAATGACTCTTTTCCCGAATCAAAGATGCGGACTTCCACATTCGAAAACTCAAGCAGTTTACGCAATGCCTTTGCTTCTGTAACGTTCATATAAAGTGATGTTAGAATCCTCACCTTAATACCACGTTGATGCAACTCCGTTAACGGTCGAATAAGCAGTTGCAACCCAGACATTCGAATGAAGCTCACCATAAAGGACACCGAATCAGCTGTTAGCATCTCAAACTTCAATGATTTAAATAAGTTCTTCATCTTCTGCTTTTCGTTTGAGATCAGTTCTATTGAAGATAAGTGCTGGTTTTCTAGCTCAGGGATCTCTTGGTTGTCATATCGATAAAGAATGTTTGATAATGGTAGAGTAAAATCACCACTCTCATACCCAACAAGTTGCAATACTTGGTGAGTAAAGGTAATTGCCTCATCTAAGTTTCCCTCTTCTAGTAACCTCTCGAATTTTTGTCCGATTGCGAGTGCACTTTTATGAATTAGGGATTCTGAGTATTCGATTGGTAGTAATGGTGAATGTTTTTGGTTTATTGGATATTTCTTATTGGCAAGTTTGATTTCTTCAAATAACCCTAAATTAATTGTCAAAAGAACCATTCCTTAGCTTTTATTTCCTAAGTTACATACTTTGGAATATTAATATTATTCGCTCGCTTCAATATCTAAAAAACCCATTACTTTTTTTACAATATTTATTTAAAATTATTTTCATATAGGTAATATGTGCGGGACAAAAGGGCAAATTCCTTATCATTAATAAAACTGCAATGTGCAATCTTATTTCTAATTGGATTAAGTTGCATTAAGTCTCTAATATAACTTTCTCCAAATGACTCTTTTAGTATTGGTACCATTTTCAATAAACTTACTAATTCATGAAAATGCATATTTTCTAATGACTTATTTGATAATTTATTCTTATATTGTGAACTAAGGATGATTGATGAATTAGCTCCATATAAATTTTCTAATAAAGTTTTCGCTTGTTTCCTCGTTTTATACTCAATTTCAAATAAGTACCCATAACTAGATTTCATTCTTTCCAAGTCTCCAATGTTCAAATTTATCAACCTTTCATGTTGACAATAATCATTACCATCCACATAATTTCATTTAAGTTAGATCATTAGTTAATTGGAAGGAAATAAGCATGAATATTCGAGAATTCCAAATATAAAAAAGGAGCTTGGAGGCAAAGTCTTGCGCCAATTAAAGCTCCTTTTGTATGCTTAGTATGTGAAATTATTACCTAGTGAAACTGAAACGTTATAAGATTTCACGACTTACATTCTAATGTAATTCTTTAGTATTGATGAAGGTTTCTTTAAGTTATTCACACGCTACTCCATCACCATCTCTATCTAAATGAGAACCATAACCAGGATCGCCTGTATATAAAGGCGCAGCACCAGCATTTCTAGCAGCAGTACAGTTTTTATAGTAAGCATTATTACTGCTACTAGAGGAGGTGTTAGATTCAGAGGTTGATGAACTTGAATTACTGGCCACTTCGATATTTTGTAAGTCTTCAATTTTTGTTTGTAGAGACGTTTTATCTTCCTTGAGTTGATTAATTGTGTCTGATTGATCATTGATTTCTGTATTGAGGTTTTCTATTTTCTTATTTAATTCTTCTTTTTCTTCATTAATTTTTTTGTCATTATTTTCTAATTCATTTAATTCGTTTGTTTTACTTTCTAACTCACTTTCTATTTCTTTTTTCTTGCTATTTAATTCTTCAATTTGGCTATTGGTTTCTTTATTGTTAACAGTTAATTCCTCGACTTTACTGTTTAATTTACTATTTTCTTCTTTTAATAAACCGATCTGTTTAGTTAATTCTTCATTTTTATCTTGTTCTGTTTGAAGTTGACCAGCAGCTGTATCATCTGAAAATCCTATCCCTACTATCATTAAAACAAGTCCTCCAATTAATAATGAATAAAACATTTTTTTTGAAAGTGTTCTTTCTTTGTTTTTCACCTTACTAATTAGATGGAACACAAGATAAATTATGGAAACTATCAATGCTAAAAAACCTAAAAGAAACAAAGCCATCAATCTTATTACCCCCCATACCTAAAATAGTTGTAAGATTATTTTACTATAAATACCTTAATTTAACTATAATATAAGTTTAATTGCCTATCGGTTAACAAAACTTTCACCGGGCGGAACTTGAACCCAAAAGGATGTGTGCACATGCCAGGCACAAAAAGCCTCTACATCAATCTGTAGAGACTATAAGGATGTTAATAATACGATATTTAATTATAATTGATAAGGTGATTACAAGATATTTATTACTAGTTACTAAATTACTTAGTTTTAGTCTATGTTAAAAAATTATGGTGATATTACTAACAAAAAGGCGTTCTTTTTGTCGAATTTAGCTTATCTAAATAAATGTTTCCGAAAAAGTATTTTAACGGGAAAATAGGTAATTTTCAAATTATCAAACATTATTAAAGTAGAGAACTTATTATGATAATCTACTATCAGAGCAGTTTATATTCTCGTAGAACTAAGATTATACACGAAGTTAATTTGTGAACTACTTCCTATTTTCGAAAGCATTCTAAGTATTGAGCAAATTATAAACAATTCTTTCATATGACAAAACAGCATATACAATCCCAAACTCTTATGTTGTTCATTTTATAAAATATAAATATATAATGATGCTAACTGGTTTAGTAAAACAAGAAGAGTTAAACTTTAAATATAAATCCCCAAGTAAATTTACATCCCTTTCTGAAGGGGATATGACTAATTCAAAAATCACAAAATTGAGGAGGTTACATTATGGATTCAGTAGAATGGATTTTTAGTGGTATCGGTGTTTTCATCCTTAGCTTATTAGTTACCAAACAAATCTCTAAATCAAAAAAAGTTAAACAGGTACAAAAGTCAGGAAAAAACTCAATTAATTATCAGGCAACTGGGAACATGACAATAAACTCAGAAAAAAAGGAGAGGAATCCTAGTGAAGCAAAAAAGTGGAGATAATAGTACCAATTATCAGGCTGAAACTATGAATATTGGTGTATCAGCAGACGAGGCCAGAAACATTGCAATAGACGTATTTAAGTCTAATTTCTTAGACTTATCACAACAAGCTGCTGATCTAGCTACTACCCGTGCAGAAAGACTAGTTAATGATTACTTAGAGAAGCTGTCCAAACAATATCCTGATGGAATCGAAAAAATGAAAAATCCTGATATGCAATATGCATTATTTGAGGCACAAAAGGAGTACGCACGGACTGGTAATGATAATTTAGAAGAAATGTTGGTTAATATACTTGTAGAAAGAACAAAAGAAAACGATATGACACTAAAGAAAATTGTTCTTGACGAATCTCTAAAAATATTACCCAAATTAACTCAGTTACAGATTGATATTTTATCATTATCATTTTTTTGTAAAAAAGTAGGATTTAATTATCAGCATAAAAACAGTCAATTTGCCAATGGGATTTTTAATATTTACCTTAAATTTATTAACCCCTTTTCACCATTTCACATACCATTTCAAGATTACAATTTGTTCGAACATTTAGTATACACAGGGGCAGCAAGACTGTCTATTGGAGAAATCTCTTTTGAAAAATTGTTAAAAAATAAATACCCAAATATCTTTTCTGATTTCGATGAAAAGGAAGTTTCACAAATGATAGATGAATTCCATCCTAATCTCAAGGAGATAAAAAACACGTGGAATAGCACCAATCTAAAACACATGGAAATCACATCTGTTGGATTGGCTATCGGTCATGCCAATCTTACAAAAAAATGCGGGATTGATACGAATTTAAGTATATGGATTAGTTAATCAGAAAGCAAAAGCAAAATCCTCCCATAATTACAGATAATAATGTTTGAAATGATAACCTATGGCTCAAGGAGTCCTTAACTCCTTCCCTTGAAGTAGAAAAAGTTAGTTTGAAACAAAAGTGAAAAATTGGAAATAATTAAAACGTATAAAATAAATAGGTTTAAAAAAGACCGTAGTCTCACTACCGACTCGGTCTTTTTTACATGCTACTATAATTAAAACGTGTTCTAGATCAAATATTGCGTAGGTGCCTTTTCTTCACATTCGCTTACCCATTCAGCAATGACATCCAGTGCATCTTGAACTTGACTGTGGTTCATGCCTTCGTTCTTAGCGTTAACCCATAGCCCATAAAAATAGTCATTAATTGTTCGAGGGAAATTAACTGAGTCATGTGTCATTACTTTATTAATTGCTGGATCAGCACTCTTATCCCCTTGCTCATCATATGCATTAAAAGAAACTTTCCATCCTTCTTCATTTCGTATGATAATATAGGAGTCTTTGTGTCCCCATCTATTTGTAAATATTCTAAAGTTAAAAGAATCGCCTATAGTAGCATCAACTGGATCATCGTTTGCGGTATTATCTTCAAGGTAATCCAATAAATCTTCTACAGGGTGAATGTGATAGTAAAATTCAGGATCTTCAGGTTCCATCCCACTATTTTCAATCATATAATCTCGATGCTTAGGCTTCGGCTCTAACTGCATATGTAAAGCGTGCGCTTTATCGCTCATTTCTTGGTATAATCTCTGTCTTTCACTTTCTTGCATATTTGTTCCTTCTGCAATATCTTTTTTAAGAAGAGATAGGTTTGTTTCAATGATTTCTTTTAATTCAATTTGTTCCTGATTTAGTTCAACTTTCATCTCATCGCCCCCTAATTAGTAAATAATAGTAATTGTACCACAAACTGATAATTACAACTAAACTTTTAATCTATTTATACTTCACTCTTCTAAAAATGCATCACCTTGATCACTACAAGAAACTAGTAAAATCTATTTTTCTTTAGATGCATAATATCTTTATAGTCTATTACCCTTTTATGTATATCTGTCAGTATTCTCATTAGCTACTTCTCTTTTCCAAATACCTATAAAATGTTGCTCTGCTAATCCCTGTAGCATCCAATATCTCCTGAATACTATACTCCTTACTATCATACATTCGAAAGGCCATATCTAACTTGGACTGGTCTTTTTTTGGTCGTCCTCCCTTTCGTCCTCGAGCTCTTGCTGCATCTAATCCTGACTTCGTTCTTTCTGAGATAATGTCTCGCTCAAATTGAGCAAGGCCACTGAAGATCGTAAATACGAGTTTCCCCATTGCGGTCGTCGTATCGATATTCTCATTAATAGAAACGAAGTTGATGCCCTTCTCTTGGAAACCGTTAATCAGGTCTACAAGATGTTTTGTGCTCCGACCAATTCGATCCAGTTTGTAAACGACAACTGTGTCCCCTTCTCTCAGATACTTCAGCATTTCCGTAAAAGCAGGACGGTCTTTCTTAGTCCCAGTGATCTTCTCTGAATAGATATTCTTCTCTTCGACTCCGTATTTCTCTAACGCATCGAATTGCATATGTAAGTTTTGATCTTTTGTACTGACTCGAGCGTATCCAAATAACATAATGGTCTCCCCTTTTCGATTAGTGGTACTTCTATATTATCAAAAAGGTTATTTGTAGTATATATTGAAACTTTGATTATGAGATGGTTTTTGATACTAGTTTTAGAGGAGTTTTGATTCGTTGGATGTGAGTTTCAGAGTTATTATCAAAAACGAACAATAACTATAAAGAGTTATAGTTATTGTTCTAGCTGTTTACTGTAGTTACTAATTATGGTGCTTGACACCATCTCCTGAACCCCCCTCATATCAAACGGAATAATCACATTCTCCGCCAACTCCCGCTTATTCTCCAACAGCTCATGCATTAACTCTTCCACCGTTCCATTAGGAAAGTTCTGAGCATCTCTTGTAATCAGCTGATAAACAGATACGTCCTTCTCCTGTCCAATCCGATAGGCTCGGTCAGTGGCCTGATTCTCAACAGCTGGATTCCACCATCTTGTGTAGTGGATCACGTGATTAGCACTTGTGATCGTGAGGCCAACACCCGCTGCTTTTGGAGAGAGTAGCATGATCCCAAACCCAAGACGACTATTAAACTCTTTTACGACTCCTTGCCGGTTGGCCGTGTTTCCATCAATAATCGGAACAGAAACTCCATACTTTTCCATGAAGAGACGTTTAAAGATGGAGTGAAGCTTACGAAACTCGGTGAAGATGAGAACTTTTTCATCTTTTTCTTTAATGCGATCAATAACGCTCATCACTTCCTTTACTTTTGGAACCTCGCTTGCTGGTAAGGTTTCATACTCGGGAATAATGACTCCAGGGTGACCGTACAATTGTCTTAGTCTCATGAGCATATTTAAGATCGCAATTTGTCCAGTCTCTTTCGTTTGAAGCATTGATTCTGAGATGGACTTCTGAATCTTTGAGGCTTCGACATAGATTGGATCCTTGATTTCTTTCTTTGGTAAGCGATCGCTAAAGATCCCTTCTTTCGTTCTTCTGAGATAGTAGGGCTGTATCGCTTTGAGTAGTCCTTCGTAATCTGCTGCTTCGATAAATTGTTGTTTGAATTCTTTTAAGGAATTTAATTCACCTGGTTGAACGAAATCCATAATCGCCCACAGTTCTTCCAAACTATTTTCAACAGGGGTTCCTGTCATGGCGAGTCGGAATTCTGACTTCATTGCTCTGAGTGCACGTGATCGCTGGCTACTGTGAGACTTTACGTTCTGCGCCTCATCGCAAATGATTGATTGAAAGTTAATCTTACCGAATAGCAGTTGATCGATTTTAAGTGTGTCATAGGTTGTGAAGATAAGATCATAGCTACTAATATGGGCGGATGATTTGCTTCTTCCTGAGCCTTTATGGATATAAAGACTGCTTAGTAGATCAGGAGCAAACTTTCGTATTTCCTCAATCCAGTTTTCCATTAGGGCAACAGGTAACACGAGTAGAGTTGGAGAAAGCTTTCCCTGATTTTTCTGATGTAGTAGAAAAGTGATTACCTGCATCGTTTTTCCTAATCCCATATCATCAGCTAATAAACCACCTCTGCTTCTCTCTTCAAGATGACAAAGCCATTGAAAACCTTCAACTTGATGATCAAATAAGTCAGCTTTCAGTGTTTGAGGTATCTGGTATTCTTGAACCTGTTCGGTGTCATTCGCTTCTAACCGATATTCAAGATCAGTTTCGTTGTCTTTAATATCTAAAGTGAAATTCTTTTTGAGAGATTGATCTTCCTCAACAACTTCCTCAAGCAAATTCTTGCGCATTTGCGGATCAAGATAAATCCACTTATTTTCGTGTTGAATGTACTGCTCGTTAGGATGCTGCTCCATTAGCGTTCTTAGAAAATCTTCATCATATGTCGCTGGCTGATCTGCTTCAGGATCAAACCATTGAATCCCGCTGTCTCCCTGTGAATAGGGGCGAACTTTTTCAATTGGAATAATTCCTCTTACTCGTTCAGAAAAGGCTTCAAGATCAAATTCATAATCGTGTTCAGGTAACACGGCAAGCGGGTTTTCAAAGAAAAGCGGTACCTCTTCCCCAGTAATGTGTCTCTTTTTTGAAAGTTGAATGATGTCACGGCTAATTTTCTCCGTTCGCACGAAACGATCTCGTTTGTTACTCGTTTTGTACGTTGTTACTGGAGAAGGCGAGCCAAGCACGGTCGTTTCGTCCGGAGTGCTTCCAACCGGTTGTAACTCGATATGATTCGGCGAATGGACTTTCATTTCAAGGTCATAAGAATCCACAACATGATAAGACTCGTTTTCTAGAAAATCCTCCTGATCGATGTGTGCTTCATTCGCAAGCTTCTGACAGACGCCTATCTTCTGGTAGCCTGTTTCATACTCTGCTTCGATAGCTTTTTGAAGCTCGTAAACTTTCCCAGGTAAAAGAAATAGCTGCTGATTAAT
Organism: Pseudalkalibacillus hwajinpoensis; assembly: GCF_015234585.1. Lineage (NCBI taxonomy): Bacteria > Bacillati > Bacillota > Bacilli > Caryophanales > Guptibacillaceae > Guptibacillus > Guptibacillus hwajinpoensis. The sequence goes on along the minus strand of NZ_JADFCM010000008.1, from coordinate 452,328 downwards.
CACGGCTATTGCTCCATTACGTCTTCCAATTCGATCAATCGTTTGAGCGTTTTCATTTTTTAACACAAGCTTAAGCTCTGCTAGTTCCGGAAGAGAATCTAACTTTAATTCTCCATTAACGTTCATTTCTTCAACAGGTAACTGGAGCTGCTCTAATAGCTCCACTCCAGTTTCTTCATCTAATAGTTGATAGTAGTCTTCATAACTTAATCTAGAGTCCGTTAATAATCCTGCATCGTAAAGCTCTTCCCAGCACACATATGCTTGAAATCCAGGTAGTTTATAGTAGTTTTCAATTTCTTCTTTTGAGAGAGGTAGGGATAGTTCTTGTGAATCTTTACCTGATACTAGTTCAATGCCTATATCAATTCCATCATTATGAGGTATGCGTTTCACCTGCATCGAGTGCTGCTTTTTCTTTCGAAAGAACATCCTTGTCCACCTCCCACTTCAACCTATATTTTAGCCAATAATCAAATTTATACTGCCAATCCCCACTATGAATCAACCACCCACCTTCAACTGTGAGGGATTTCTCCATAAGCTCATGTCTTTTCAGTTCTTTAGGTTGATGCCCTCTTGGATACGTTTTTTCCTTATCCGCTAAATACTTATCGACCTTTTTCTGAAAGTAGTTATTGAATGTACGATTGTTATAAACATAAACGGCCCCTGTTCCCAACACTTCCATAACGACTACGTCAGAGAAATACATTATTAATGTTCTTTTCTCATCAGTTACCACTACATCCTCTAACTTGAAAAGAAACTTCTCCCAGTACCGATATCGTTCATGACTTTTATCAACCTGTTCAAAGAAGTCTTTTACCTCAAGTCGAATAATCCATTGAGAGAAGCGCTTTTTTTCTTCTTCACCCACGTATTTCCACAGCATTGGTTTTCTACGATAAATCTTTAACTTTTCATAAATTAGCTTACCAAGATCCTCAACCCTATTGAGATTACATTTCTTAATTAAGCTATCAGCCATTTCTTGCTGTTCTAAATTAGTTGCATCAGAAAAATACTTTTTATATAGCACCCTCTCTTTAATGAAGAAATCCTCATCCGCTATCTTAAGCACATCAAGCAAAACATACTTAAATAGCGGCATATTCTCAGTTAAATAGTAAGTACTTAACTCCTCGATAAATCCATTATCACTCTTGTATCCTTCTTCAGCTAAATAAGATACCGGCTCATCTGCTTGAAGAAACCTTTCCCACTTGTCGGACTGCTCTGGTTCCATCCTTCTTTCAATCCGCTCCGAATGCGCCACTTGAGAACTTCGAACCAGTTCCCATAGAGCATCAACGTCACACGTTTGATAAAGCACATCCACCAACGTACGAAACATCCGTCTCTCTTCAGGTATGCTTGATTTGATAGCATGGAGCAAGAAGCTTTTTTGTTTTGCTTCTAGGTTCTGATCGTACAAGTATGGAACAAGATTCCTTTGTCGTTTACTTAACGATTTCATCCACGTTGATGACTTTTGAAAATAGGGAAGGCTTAGAAATTCTTGCTTCAAACCTTCCAACTTACTCTGATATTTTGCCCCTGACAAATCATCATTCATCTTGATCCGAAATTCTCGGTTATCCCTCGCCCAGTTGTTGAGGAGATGAAATTCATAGACATATTTCATTATTTATCAACCAGCTTTTCGATTTCTTTGATCGCCTCGTCATCCTTCAGTCGGAATAAGAACTCAACCCTTCTTGATCGATCAGGATCATACTTCCCTTTACTGTCGTTCAAAGGCTGACTAAAGCTTCGCCCATTTCCAGTTACAATAGACTGTGCAAGTTCTCTCTGTTTAAAATCTCCCATTTCATCGCTGTATACATACTCGAGTACTGAGAGCGCTCTGCTCTGAGATAGCTGCATGTTATACATATAGTCGCCTTTTTTATCCGTGTGACCTTCGATAATAATCGATGAGATATCGTCTTTAAATTGATCTTGTAGTAGTATCCCAAAATACTTCGGTACAAAATCTCTTAAGAATTTCTCGCCTTTTGGTGATAGATCAGCAGAGTTTGATTCATATAAAATGCTACCTGGAAAGCGAATCGCTCCAGTTTGCTGATCAATTTCTATTTCTAAATTTGATTCTTCGAAGGCGTCTGTCAGTGCTTCGATAATTTCGGTCTTCACACTCACAACTTCTTCGATTTGTTTTTCCTTTGCCTCTAACAATTCACGGTAATCCAGAATCACTAGAGTTAAGAGAAGGGCAAAGATCATGAGCATCGCACTCATCAAATCCGCATATGACATCCAGTAGTTGACTTCTTCTCGCTTGCGGTACTTCATTAGCTAGTCACTTTACGATTCGTTTGATTGATTTGTTCACTAAGATCTTCAAGTCCTTCTACTAACTCCTGTTGTAGGTCACTGTACTGATTAATCATATTGCTAACCGTATTGACTGCTTTCGTCATCGTTTCATCAAGATGGTGGAATGTTTTACTCAAACCATTATCGACATTTTCACTAAAGCCTTTTACAGATGTATCAAGGATATCGCGCGTATCTTTGAAACTACTTTCCGTTACACTCCAATGAGTTTGCAAGGAGCTAATTTGATCTTCCATCTTTTCCATGTACATTCTTGTATCTGCTAGTGCTGAAGTAATTGTCGTATTCGTATCTTTCCGTAAATCAATCATTTCAGGTAGAAGTTGCGACTGTATTTGCTGTGTTTCACTCAGTTTTGCACGAAGGTCATCTAGATTTGTCATAACACCTCTAAGTTCAGGAGCAAGTGGAACAAGCGTAGAGACGATTTCTCTTACATTTTGGAGAAGAGATTCCGATTCACTGATCGTTTTAATTTGGGTTGAAAGTGATTCATTGAACTTCTCGGTCATATCCCGATAAGTAGTCGACATTTTGGACGTGAAGGAAACTACTTCATTAAGAAGTTCATTGTGACGCCCTTCTATATTTTCGTTGAACGATTCAAAGCCAGCTGAAATGGTTTCATACTTTTCCGCAAGCTGCTGATTACTTCTCATCACATCCTGTTGAATTGGAAGCTGTTGCTCTGATAACTTTTGAACACTACTAATCGTATCTCCTAATTCATTCATAAATGAAGAAGTGTCTTTATAGCTACTACGCATTGATTCCAGTTCTTCGGTCATGCTATGAAATTGACTCAGCATCCGCTCTGTTTGTTGTGAGGTGCTTGCTTGCCTTTCCTCTGATTCAGCTATGTTATGTACCACTTTATTGATGGTCCCCATCATTTCCTGCTGCATCTGTTGTGTCTCACTTATGAGCGTACTGAACTGATTGATCGACTGCTCTGTTCCACCTGTAATTTGGTCTACTAGATGGTTAGTCATATCATTACTGTTTTGTTGTGTGTATTGGAACTGTGTTTCTAATAGTTTTGTTTGATTTTCTATACCAGACTGAAAACCACTAAATTGCTCTGAAAGATTATTAAATGCGTCTGTCACCTGTCCATTTGAAGATTGCATTTGATTCATTACAGGATGCATTACTTTTTCTAGCGCATCTGTTAAAAGTGTTTTCAGATGATCCGCCTGGTTACGTGAAATCTTCTCTAACCGGTTTAGGAAAAGTTCTTCATCATCTGTGTTGAGAAGGAAATCTAGCTTTTCCGCATGCCAGTCGATGTGACTTTCAAGACGACTACTAATTCCTTTATCATAAAACGTCCATAGAAGTGATAAGAGCACACCAAATACAGAGGTATAAAAAGCCACTTTCATCCCTGATAACAAGCCATCTATTCCTGTACGCAGTGCATCAGTATCTCCAACATTTAAATCAGCCAACCCAACAGATAAACCGATAAATGTTCCAAGGACTCCAAGACTAACGCTTGTTCCAGCCCCACTTTCTAAAATGGAACGGTAACCGAGATGATGCATGAGGACATCAAAACTAAAGAACGGTTCTACCCGGATTCTTTCATCCTCGCCTTTTTGTGAGGAACGCCTAAAATAACGATCCCATTGTTGTTTATACTTCGATTTAGGTAAAATCGTAAATGCGTCCTGTAGTTCCTGATCAACGTTTGATGCTTTCTCTCGATCTATAGTGGATGGGTTAATGCCTTCGAGCTTTGGTTTTAAACGTCGCATAATCCTTATTTCTTTCGCTATCTTTATTGCAGTAAAAGCAATCATCCCTAGGAAAAGGATAAACTGGAATGCGAGATAGTATCCCGTGAATCCTTCCACACCTAAATTTTGAATAAATTTAAAAAAGCTCTCAAAAACCTGATACAAATTAACCACCCTTTAAAATATAATCTTGCAAAAATAATAATATAGTAATAAATAACTTACAAAACATGTAATAAGTCTATTAATAGAATAACAGCGTTTTCCTTAATTGGATATTATTATTTATGACAAAAGTCATACTCTGACAAAAGGAAAACTCCCTAAAGTAGTAAGGGAGTTTTCCTATATTAATAAACCAATAACTTCCATAGGGTTTATGTTTATATCTAATTGTACTTTCAATTGAGCTAATTCATTTTGAAGTAATGAATTTTGAATCATTAATATTGATAATTCACCTTCATTCCGCTTAACTAACTCAGTGATTTCAGTACTCACTGTGGCGACAACTTTCTCTTTGGTGACCACTTCTCTTGCCCTAGGATGTCCTTCCCTAACTAATAACGACACTCCTTATTTAATACAATAGTCATAATATATTTCTTCTCTTATTTTCTTAATCGGTACAGAAAGATCTAATGTTTAGTACTAAAATAAAAATAAACTACTCTTATTATGAGATCTAGGAGACAGTTAAAAACAAAAAACAGGACATCGAACCTCCCTCGACATCCTGCAAAAGTTTACTCCCCTCATCATTCTTCATCCTTATTCACTTTCTTACTGCGCAAATAAATCCACATGCCACTATACGTTATCATCGCCAATATCAAAAAGACGGGTACAGATAGAACATCACGAATCATCATAACGGCTGCTCCACTCCTTTATTATTTTAGACTGGCCAATGGGACGGGGAAGAATAAATAGAAAAGGATGGCGATGGGGATGGAGATGATGAGTGCTTTCACCGGACTGCGATAATGGAGATAAATCATCACGAACAAGATGATATTTAAGGGAATGTTTAACCAACCGTTCCAGCCGTTATCATAGACGTACAATCCTTTATAGGCGAAGATCGTCTCAAGCACCGTGTAGAATCCTGCCCATATAGCGATGTAACTGAATTGATTGATCCTTTTCTTTGGAAAGCGCTGCAGGTAGATGATAAGACCAACGGGACAGATAAAAAAAGTGAAGGCCATGTTAATGATCGAATGATTGATCCATTCTGCCGTAACTCCTCTGAACGCCCACAGTGTGTGATTAAAATAGAGGAAGTTATATGTAAGATTGATCACTATGAAAAAGAGAATGGTAGCATACTGCTTTCTCCACTGTGACCAGTCGATAAATTTATAAGCAAAAAAGACCCAAACGACCATCACGAATAATAAATACATAGAGCCACCTCAATCGGATTAAGTCGTTTCATTATTGACGCCGCTTGGATCATTTATACGTTAGTCGTAGGGAATTCGCGGGTGCCTGTCACCCGCTATTAATAATGCCTATACCTCTTCAACACCATAACGCCTGAAACGAACAATAAGAATGATAAGGTTGTCGTGCTACCGATGACAGTCCAGGCTGACTCGGTCCACTGCTGCTCGACTAAAACCTTCATCGCTTCTCCTCGTATGTTTCCTGGACTCCATTCCATGAATTTCGGAAGTAGTGACGTTAGCAGGCTGATCAACGAGAGGAAGAGAATACTAACGCCGGCTATTCCGCCATTGTGCTGGAGAATTGTTCCGACAAAAATGGTAACGGCGACGACAAAGAGAACCCAAAAGGAGTAAATGACGAGGCTACTCATCATGAGCTTCCAGTCTACTGAAGTAAATAATAAATTCGTATAATACCATGTGAGGCAGTAGCTTAATAGAAGTGAGAAAAGCAAGAGGGCAAGCTGAGCCACAGTCTTACTGCCTAAGTATTGCCACTCGTTAACGGGACGCACCATAACAAGCGTAATGGAACCGTTTTGCCGCTCCTGAGCGATCACATTCATGGTTGCGAGAACGAAAAGTAGGGTACCGATCGTGCCATATTGAGACAGGGCGCCGCTCAATACTTCTTCACCCGTAGGTGTGGGGATCGTGATACTAGCTCCTTCTGGTAGGTTACCAGCCATATCGAGAATTTGTGGCATATAGTAACTTGTCAGAGGTTGCGAGATCCCGATGATCATCAGTACGACCGGAAGCCAAATCCATTTGCCATTCCGTATTAGCTCGAGAATTTCTTTGTGTAATAGCGTTAGAAACCGATTCATTGTCTCACAACCTTCATATAAGCATCTTCTAATGAATCATGCATCATTTCAAAATGAGTGACTGCTTTATTCTGCTTAATGAGCTCCTGTAACAGCTCATTTGGGTGGACATGTGCATGAAGTCTTACTTTCACAGTTTTAGGATCAATGTATTCATAAGCTTCGATGATTTCAAGCTGTTCGATGATTCCGTTCATCGGTTCTTCGGTTTGTAATTTAATTGGCAATAAATCAAATTCTTTACGCAAAGAAGGTAATGATCCTTTCCATTTTAAGCAGCCATCTTGCAGAATAAGAACTTCATCGCAAATTTGCTGGGCATCGTGCAAGATATGAGTCGAAAATAAAATCGTCATGTTCTGTTTCAGTACTTCTATCAGTTGTAAAAAGTCTCGTCTTCCTTTTGGATCGAGCGCAGATACCGGTTCGTCTAGAATGAGAAGCTTCGGTTTGTGAAGCAAGGCCTGCGCTAATCCGAGGCGCTGTTTCATCCCACCTGAGAAGCCACCGATTTTTGTAGTCATCGCCTCTTCTAAGCTGACGAACGCTAGCACCTCCACTACGCGATCATGAAGCTCTGCCTTTGGTATCGACGATAGCTTACCGGCGAAAGAAAGAAATTCTTTGGCTGTCATCCAATTAAAAAAGGATGGATGCTGAGGTAAGAAGCCAATCAATGGCCGATAGTCTTTGTTCGGATATCCGTTAAATTGAATGGATCCTGAGTCAGGTGTAAGCATTCGAGCTAACATTTGCAGCGTCGTTGTTTTACCCGCTCCATTAGGACCTAATAGGGCCATGCAACTTCCCTCTTGAATGGTGAAGGAGAGATTCGAGACAGCTTTTTTACCTTTAAACTGTTTCAATAGATTGTCGATGTTAACAAGCATGATTTTCACCGCCTAACTGTTTTTACGTCCGATCACAAAGTAAAGAATGGCCCCAAAGAGATTCACAAAGAGAATAAGAAGGATCCACATCCATTTTGGTCCGTTTGTTTCCTTTTGCTTGATGCAGCTCACAAGCGCTGAAATGGTTAAGATCGCTTGCAAGATCAGCAATGGCGCCACTAACGCCCAGTTTATGTCGTTCAAGATGTCCATTTTTTCACCTCTTCCCCTTTAACCTTCGTTTATATGGCCATACGACGAACAGCAAGTAAAATAACGTCGGCATCGGTAATTGAATCAATCCCCAGATCCCCCATAGCCACGGGTAACTTCCTTTTTTCTTTGCATCTACAAAGAGAAGCATGCTTTGCGTGAGTAATAAGAGAATAAGAATGGGAATAAAGACGTAGAGCTCAAGATTTGTCATAATCAAACATTCCTTTCTTATTCACTTTCTTATAAGTGAAATAGACAGCAAAAGGAGCAATCAGAGTTGCAACGATCTGGAAGTATAGAAAGAAAAGTGGAGCTTCAAAAAGACTTACGATAACCACGGTTAAAATCACGATCGCTGTTAACAAGAAGAGCGTACTTTCGATGTAAAACGCTTTTTTCTTTTTTTGTTGAAACAGGACTAGTTGCTTCTCCATATCAAGCTGAGAAAGTGAACCTTTTCCAAGATCATCGATATACTGCCAATCCTGCTTGAGGTGTTGCACAATCTTTTCTTCTTCCTTGTCATTCACGGCGTATCCAACTCCTTTCGTAACTTCCGTAAACCAGTATGCACCCTGGATTTCACTGTTCCTGAGCGTATCCCGAGCATTTTCCCAATTTCATCATACGAGTAGCCATAATAATGCCGTAACAAGATCGGAACTCTTAAGGTGGAGTCTAACGTATTAAAATCTGTGAAAAGATCGCTCCAATTCATTCCTTTTGTACTCGAGTCCCAAGCTAGCTTTCGCGATAAGGTACGCTTTTCTTCAGCTACCCATTTCTTTTCTCGTTTTTCTTTCCGAAGCATGTCAATGTACAGCCTAGAAGCGATCGAAATCATCCACGTCGAGAACTTCCCTTCTCCTTTATAAGAAGAAAGTTTCACATAACACTTCATCATCGTCTCCTGAGCAAGATCCACGCTAGTCTCTTCATTTAAGGTTAGCTTTAAAAGATATTGTAGAGGAAAGCATAATAGCACTGAAAAAGCTGAGTGAACGCATCATCGTTTCCAGCTTGTGCCTGCTGAATTAATTGAATCTCCTCCTCGCGTTCCATACAACCCTCTCCTTTACCTGCACCTATATGACGCTGACCTCTTAGAAATCGTTCATTTAAATTTATTTAGCTTGATCAATACCCTTTCCACAAATGATACATAAAAAGCTAACCTCCGTCTTTCAGAAGTTAGCTTTTCCTCTCTTTGCTTATTCAACACTTCAAAACCAAGTTGAGCGTCTGAGTTAATGTTAAATTACAATAAGCTATCAGCTCTCCATTCAATTGCACCTATAGAAGTTTGTCTCCATATAACCTATCTTTTCACTGTGTGCACCCTACACTTCTTACTCTACTAACTTACGAAATTCAAAAATAATAGGACGTCCCCTATCAAGAGACGTCCCTCACCTCACCTTAATACTGTCATGCAACATTTCATACATCATCTTCATCTTAATTAACTTCAACTCATTTTCTTCAAACCGCTGCACTAACGCCTTATTTGCCTGACCATCGAAGTTATGCTCAATCTGATTAAGAATTGCTTTGTGGCGTTCACTTAAAGAACCTACCGCGTAGCAATGTTCTAAATGAGTGTTTAATAAATTTGCTTCCGCTTCTAGAGCACTTTTAATCTGTGTTCTTAGGGCATCCTTCTGCCGCTGCCTTTCCCAGTAATCGTTCCACCAGTCAAAATCAAAGTCCATTTCTTCACCTCTTCTCTTTAAGATTCGTAACGGAGCCACTGTGCGAGATATTGATCGGCTCGCATCAAATCTTGACTCATTCGTTCCATGTTATAAGCGATATCCGCTGTATCCTGATGCGTATCACCCAGTGATGCCATTAAGCTATCGAACATCTGGATATCAAATAACATCGGTACACCGTCAACTGGCGCTTTCGTAAACTCATGAAAGTAACTCTCCACGTCTGATGCATTTAACTTATCAAATTGCCCGCTTCCTACCGAACTGATGTATTTGCTTTTCATGTCGCGCATCGTGTTCATGTACACATCAAGGAATTCGAGCAGCGCCTGTTTCGTTGCTTCAATTTGCTCCTCACTCTGCTTCATTTCTTGCACGTACATTTCCATTAAGGCTTCTTGGATTTGGATATGGAAGTCAGAGACACCGCTGTTTTTCAGTGCGAGTGGGGATAGATTGAGTTGACTTTGAAGTTTTTCGTCGAAGAGCACTTGTGGGACAAAGTAACCTTCGTCGCCATACAAACTAGAATCTAAGTAATTTTTAATCCCGTGCATGGCTACCCCTGGCATACCCGCTTGTTCTGGATCATTCATATAATAAACGGAGCCAACAGATTTCTCATAATAAGTGCCAACTACATCATCTGGATAGGTATAGCTGATGACATTATCTTTATACTCCCCATTAATGGCATTTTGCTGTTGCTCAGGGGTTAATAGTGAATAAATATCTGCAGCAGCAAATGTGACGGCATTCGAATCGTGATTGACCGCAAAATACTGCGCTAATCCCCCACCAAGTGAATGACCGACAAAAGTAATATTTTTTGCTCCATACTTCTCCACATAGTGATCCACTTTTTCTTCCGCTTCAGTAAATTGATTTTTATGTACATATGAAATCGTGCCAGCCTTTGAATTTAGTTCAGCTCGACCACTTGCTAGACTCGCATCCTGAGAAGGGGTTCCTAAATAGGCTGTTGTCCCATACCTCTTTTTGGTATAATTGGAATTGCCTAAAACGATGCCTTCTATGTCTTCGTTGATATCTTTATTTGATTCAGCAAATTCAGCTTTACTGATCGTATTTTTCTCATATACGAGATTTCCATTTTCGATACTTGCTTCACCGGTCGCTAACATCGCGTCTTGGGAAGGAGAACCGAAATACTTTGTTTCGACTTTAGTAGTGACTGATTTTGGCATTTCTGTACCGCGAAAACTGATGACAATTTCATCAGTATTAGAATTTCTTAGTACATATCCCAATAAGCCAGTTTCTTTATTTTCGATAGTATCGATTTTTTTCCAAATTTCAAATTTATTATCAACTAGTTTTACTCGAATTTCAGTCTTAACTTCATCGTATGTTCTTACAGAAATGTTACTTGCAGTTTTGTCATTAATCATCATATCTCTCCTTTTTTAATACGGAGGCTGAGGGGGACTTTATATCAATAAATTGTTATTTTTACCAATTATATTTATTATACTATTAGGAGGTTGCAGTGTGAACTCACAAAGTGAAAACTATGATGATGAGACTAAGAGAAAAGCAAAAGAATCTGTAGAAAGTTTCTTGGTTAACAACTATGAGAATATTAACTCTGTAGAATTCACCAATGTATATCAAAGTGAAATGGGCAGTCTAAATGTAGACGGTACAATTAACAATGGAGAATCTGACTTTTCAGCTGGAATAGAAAATGATTTTTCGATAGGTAGTATCGGATTAGGGGAAGGGTTTCCTGAGATTAAAGAAGAGTGCAGAGAAGAAACTTGTGATTATTAATTACTGTTTTATTTTACAAATTAACTATAAAATTATATAACAAACCACTTGGGTTCTGGGTGGTTTTTTTTTATCAAACTTACTTATGATAGATTTTCGATGTAAATGTTATATTTATCAATAGGCCTTTTTCTATATTGCTTAAAGATTGAACCAACATATATGAAGTACCTAAAATTCTTTACTTCCTCATTATCTCAATTTTTCCCCTCTAAATATCTAATGAGGTGATTTTTTGTATTCTCGACTCATCTTAATACTTTCCATTATTATACTATTAGGGAGCTGCAGTGTGAACTCTAACAGCGAAAACTACAGCGAAGAAACAATCGAAAAGGCGAAAGCCAGCGTAGAAAGTTACATTATAAATAATTATCAAAATGTCGAAAGCGTAGAGTTTAAAGATTCTCCTTCTGCACCGATGGGTAGACTTGTTCTTGAAGGCACCGTTAATAAAAAAGCGACATTTAATATCGGAGTGAATGATGATTTTACAGTTGGAAGCATTGGCATGGGGGGAGGCTTTCCAGAGCCTAAAGAAGAATGTAAAGACCACTCCTGTGACTATGAAGTAAGTAAGTAATGAAGATAGTGCTCTCTCAGCCTGTTGCCACAGATTTTTCTGTGTAAGCAGGCTTTCTTTTTGAAGTATGTGGCTACTCTCTTCCCTTTTATACTGTTTAGGTTAATCGAGAAAATGAATAAAGCTAGCCGATTGAAATTTATACATAAAATGATTCATCTCGAGGTGATGCTCAAATGAAATTCATCCGTATTTACACCATTGTATCGCTCATTTTATTAGTTGGTTGTAGTACGAAAGAATACAGCGAAACAACAGTGAGAGAAGCACAAGCAAACGTGACGAGTTACATAGAAAACAATTACGCTAACATCGAAACCCTTACAGTAACCGAGCCCTATGAAGCAGAAATGGGGATTATGACCGTGGATGGTAAAGCAAACGGTGAAGCTTTTTCTGTAAGCCTGGACACTGATCTGATGGTAGCTGGGGCAGCGATTCAAAGTGAACAGTTTCCTGAAAAGAAAGAAGAATGTTTGGAGAGATTATGTGACGATTAATTGTTTCTCACATTCAATGCGCTTGCTCCATATTCGCGCTAAAGGTTAGGAGATGGTTCTATTTCTACATTAAAAACGTTTCCCCTTGTCGTTCTTCTCCTGTTAGCTGCTTGTAGCTTCCATACGCAGAGCGAGGATTATGACGACGAAACACAGGAAAAAGCAAAGGCTTCTATTGAGAAATTTATCACGAATAATTATGAAGAGATTGAATCCGTTGAGGTCACTAAAGTTTATCAAAGCGAAATGGGTGGACTAAATGTAGATGGAACGGTCAATGGTGGTGAAGCTAGGTTCTCAGCTGGAATCGATAATGATTTTACTGTTAGAAGTTTAGGATTAGGGGAAGGGTTTCCAGAGATGAAAGAAGCTTGTAAAGAACAGATTTGTGGTTCGTAAATAAGACACCTCATAACCATACGCAACTCGAGTTGTGTATGGTTATGATTCGTTTAGCTGTGAAAATTGATCTTACCTGGTTATGGATGTACGATTATTTCGTTTTTTCTTTTGCAGGATACAGTTTGTTCAATACGGTAGCAACTGTCATGGTTGTTAAACCTAGTGCAAGACCCTTTATAATGACATGATCAGGCAAAAATACATACTCAATACTCATTAATACCATTACAATCAACCATGTAATATGGAACCTTTTACCAAAAGACATGTATACCCCCTTCAAATCTCCTATTCTCACACCATCCAAATATTGTAACTTTCTATTTTAACTACCACTTTAACCCATATGCGAAACATACTATAAATACTCAAAAAGGGCTTTTCTCTGTTTCGTGTACTCCGCCTTAAGCGTCTCAAACGATTTCTTCATCCTCTACCTTTATTTGGTATAATTAGATTCAGCGTTTTTCATCACTATCAATCTATTTACAACGTGAATCAAAATGAGGTGGTTCCCTTTTATAAACGATTATTTTTATTCCTTACCCTCTCCATTCTATTAGGGGCTTGCGGTTTTTTCTCACAGGGAAACGACTATGATAAGGAAACAATCGATAAGGCAAAGAAATCGGTTGAACGTTTTATTGCTCATAACTATGAAGATATCGGATCCGTTGAGATAACCAGTTCCTATGAAAGTGAAATGGGTGGTTTAACGATTGAGGGAACGATTAATGACGGGGAGGCTGAATTTACAGCTGGGGTTCGAAGTGATTTTTCAATTGGGCATTTAGCTCCAGGAGAGGATTTCCCTAATATGAAAGAAGCGTGTAAAGAACAGATTTGTGAGTGACCGAACCTTTTAGCGAATTCAACATGTGAGGATATGATTTTATTGAAAAGCGTCTACATCGGTCTTATCTCATTATTAGTCCTCCTATCAGGCTGTAGCGTGAACTCTACTGATGATGAAACATTAGAAAAGGCAAAAGAGAAAGCGGAAAGTTATTTGAAAAATAATTACCAAAATGTAAGTGAAGTCACGTTTGTTGATGATCCCAACAATCCAATGGATGGCATAACCGTTGAAGGTACAGTAAATGGAGAAGCGGAATTTACAATTGCGATGGATGAACGGTTTGAAATTGCTGGAGTTAGTCGAGGAAAGAATTTTCCGGAGAAGAAAGATGCTTGTAAAGAGCAGATATGTGCATATTAATTTAGGCGTCTCCCCTCTGATACAGAGTGTCATCCTCTTTATTGGCCAAACTCGCGATATATTGGCCAAATCCTCATTTTATTAGCTAACTAGAATGAGTCTAACAGTGGTGGGGCAACTTCTAACCGCCGTTCACGAGAGGTGATCATCATGCAATGGAAAGCACAAATTTTTATCATGCTCGCCCTTTTCCTTAGCGGGTGTAGTCTATTCTCTACTGGTAGTAATGAGTATTCGGAAGAATTCATTTTACAAGCCGAGAAGGAAGCGGAACATTTTGTAAGAGCGAATTATGAAAACGTTGATGAGGTCACTTTTAGTGACGATCATAGTAGCCCTATGGGTGGGCTTGTGATTCGAGGAAAAGTAAATGGTGAGGCTGTGTTCTCAATGGATATGGACAACTCGTTAAAGGTGATCGCGATCAGCGAAGGAACGGGTTTCCCTGTAGAGAAACCAGCGTGTAAGGAGAAAGTTTGTGATGACTAAGTTGTCATTATATTCTTTAACAGGGAGGTGTTTTTTTGAAACGTACTATTGGCATCTTCCTTTTAATCTTTTTATTAGGATGTAACGCCATATCTTCATCAGAAACGCTTGATAAACAAACGATTGAAAAAGCAAGAGAGAGCGTAGAAAGCTATTTGCGCCATAATTATGAAGACGTAGAAATAATGACGTTCAGCGATGATACGAGTGATCCGATGGAAGGTTTAATGATAAACGGAACGGTCAATGGCGCTGAATTTTCAGCGAGCGTCGATTCGGAAACGTTCAAGGTGAAAAGCGTTGGTGAGACGGAAGGATTTCCTGACGTAAAAGAAGAATGTCGGGATACCGTTTGTGATTATGAATAAGCGTTTCCTAACATTTCTAGTAAGGAGCATAGTGAATGAAAAGAATTGTCTTATTCCTATCGTTTACGATCCTAATCGGTTGTGGTGTGGAGCAAGATCCAGAACAAATCGACAAAGCGGAAGCGAGCGTGGAGCGCTATCTGAAGGCTAACTTTCAAAACGTTGAAAGCGTAGAATTTAACAACTCCCCTTCTGCTCCAATGGGGGGCCTCGTTCTAGAAGGAACGGTCAATGGAAAGGCCACATTTAATATTGGGGTAAATGAAGATTACACGGTCGGAGGGATCGGGAAGGGCAAGGGATTTCCCGAGCGGAAAGAAGCGTGCCTGGAGCACTCGTGTGACTATGGACAGCTGGAAGAATAGGTTAATATCTAGTCTCAAATGATAGATTGTATCTTTCTAAGGAAGTGATTTTATGAAATGGCCCCTTTCTCTTTTGGCATTAACATTTCTTTTACTTACGGGATGTAGTCTGATGCAAAGAGAGGAATATGACGAGGAAACGATCAAAGAAGCGAAAGCTAGCGTTTCAAGCTATATTGAAAACAATTATAAGAGCATTGAACATATCACGCTGAAGGATCCCTACCAGGGAGAGATGGGAAGTTTCAAGCTTGAAGGGAAAGCAAATGGAGAGGCTTTTTCAGTGATGTTAAATAATGATTTGACGATTTCAGTTATGTCGATCCAGAGTGAGAATTTTCCCGAGAAGAAAGAAGCGTGTCTGGAGAACATTTGTGACTATTAACGTGACGAAAAAAGCGCGTCTTCCCTTTCCTGATCGCGAGGTGATTTTTTGTTAAGACGACTTTTTTTGGTGTTTCCTATTTTATTTGTCCTTGGTGGGTGTAGTTGGGGATCTTCACAAGAAACGTATGATGAAGAAACCATCGCTAAAGCGGAGTCTTCCACACTAAATTACATCAAGAGTAACTTTAAAAAAATCCAATCTGTTGAAATCACAAACGTCTACCAAAATGAAATGGGCGGCATGACGGTAGAGGGATCGGTGAATAACGGTGAGGGCACTTTTTCTGCAGGGATTGAAAATGATTTTTCGGTTGGAAGTGTTGGGGTAAGCGAGACATTTCCGGATCGAAAAGAGGACTGTATGGAGCGCACATGTACATATGAGCACTGACTAGATATGAGGTGAAATGTAATGAAGTTCTATAGAGGTGCTTTCCTCGCCTTGGTAATCTTATTTAGCGGATGCCAGGTAGAAACGTATGATGATGAGACCATCCAGAAAGCAACCGATGCAGCGGAAAGCTATATGGTGAACAACTTTTTAATAGAAGAAATGACATTAGGCGCCCCCTATCAAACAGAAATGGGCGGCATGGCGATTGATGGTACGGTGAATCAGGGGGAGGATTTCACCATCAACCTCGAAGACGATCTTACAGTCGCCGGGTTAGCCATTCGAAGCGATGATTTTCCCCCTCGGAAAAAGGGTTGTGAAGAAAGAGTTTGTGATTACTAAGAATGGCTATGAGGTGACTCTATGAAAAACCAAATCATTTTGCTTGGCACACTCCTTCTCCTTGTAGCAGGCTGTAGTGACGATTATGATGATGGAACAAAAACAAAAGCTAGAAAATCTGTTGAAAGCTTCCTTATGAACAATTACGAGGATATCAAGTCAGTTGAATTCACTAATGTTTATCAAAGTGAAATGGGTGGATTGAACGTGGATGGTACGATTAATGGTGGAGAAGCTGAATTTTCCGCTGGGATCGAAAACGATTTTTCAGTGGGAAGTATCGGGTTAGGTGAGGGGTTTCCCGAAATTAAGAAGGCGTGCCTGGTTGAAACGTGCGATTACTGAGCAAGAATACCCTCGTGATAGGAGAGAACCGCTCTTTATTGGCTAACTAGAATCATTCTAATTCCACAATTACCACTCCCCCTTCCACAACCTCCTTCAATACAATAAAACCGGCATCTGTCTCCACTTTCGAAGACAAACACCGGCCCTTATTCTTACATCTCTATCATCCGACTAACCTTCACCAAACGCCCGATATTCTCAAGCGTTTTCTCCATATTCACAGCACCATTTTCCAACGCCTCTTCTAACGTCATCACACCATTCATCACGCTGAAGACAGCATCAATGCCATGATCAAAAACAGTTTCATAGCCATCACCCAAACTGCCAGCGATCGCGATGACCGGAAGAGCAGCGTTCAAAGCTTTCCCTCGCTTTGCAACACCGACCGGGGCTTTTCCGTGAACCGTTTGCGAATCGATCCGGCCTTCACCTGTTAGGAGAAGGTCCGCTCCACTGATACAGTCTTCAAACTGAATCACATCGAGAACAAGATTAATCCCGCTCCGGAGCTCTCCTTTTAGAAATGCCACAATCCCCGCGCCGAGACCTCCTGCAGCTCCGGCGCCGCTTATGTGCGTCACTGCTTTTCCAAGGTCCTTTTCGATGACTTTAGCATAATGCGCAAGGCTGCGATCAAGTTCGTCAGCCATTGCTGGGTTTGCGCCTTTTTGCGGACCAAATATGGCTGATGCTCCTGATGATCCTGTTAAAGGATTCGTCACATCGCACGCCGCTTCGATTTGAACGGTCTTTAATCGCGGATCCAAATTAGAGACATCAATCGATGCGAGCTCACTGAGCGCTTGTCCGCCTGGAGAGAGCTCTTCGTTATTTTGATCAACTAGTTTCGCGCCTAGTGCCTGCACCATCCCTGCTCCCCCGTCGTTTGTTGCCGATCCTCCGAGACCGAGAACGATACGCTCCACACCTTGGTCTAGCGCATTTTTTATGAGCTGACCGGTTCCGTACGTTGAGGTGATCAGTGGGTTACGTTCATCACGTGGCACCAGATGCAGTCCAGAAGCGGCGGCCATTTCGATTATCGCGGTCTTTCCTTCTCCAGTTAAACCGTAGAAAGCATCAACATTAGTGCCAAGCGGACCTTTTACCTTAATGGGAATGATTGAGCCATTTGTCGCATCCACTACTGATTGAACGGTCCCTTCCCCGCCGTCTCCGATTGGAAGGTGTATATAGGTCGCTTGCGGAAATGCTTTCTGTAAACCCGCTTCCACCGCCTGACAAACGTCTAGTGCTGATAAACTTTCTTTAAATGAATCGGGTGCGATGACGATTTTCAAAGACTTCACCTACTTTAATTGTTTGATCCACATAAATTGATATGGAGCTAACGTAACATCCCCCTCCACCAATTCTTCACTGATGAGATCGTACCCACCGTATGGAAGGTCGAGGTCGACTTCTTCGTTACATGAATTTACGATAAAAAGAATCGATTCGTTTGTTTCGTTATTTCTACGAATTAACGAAAAGACCTGTTCATTGATTGGCAAGATTTCCTGATCTGCGAAAGGAGAAAAAGCGGACTCCTTCTGACGCGTACGGATTAACTTTTTCAGACCATGAAACACGTTCTTTCGTCTTGGAGAAGATTCTAACTGCTGAACGAGCTCATCATACTGGAACTTCTCACGATTAATTCGGCGATTGATGCCTGAAGTTTCTAGACCTTCTTGATCATTCTCTGAACCTAGTAGAGAATGATAATAAATCGCTGGTACGCCCATGAACGAGAACAAAATTGAGTGAGCGGCAAGCATTTTTTGAACCTTTGTATCTTCCTCAGTTTCTTCAGGATTGACGAGTGCGTCCATGTAGTTGATGTTGAGTTCATATGGCGATTGGGTGCCATCCGGGTTGCTTTTGTACGAAACCCGTCCACCATTCTCTATCACCTTATCAGCAAGGACATTTCGTTCTGCTTCCGTTAAAATACCCTCGGTTGGGCGCATGCCGATCCCATCGTGACTGGCAAGGAAGTTGAAATAAGTCGCTTTGTCTGAGACTTTATCGATTGTTTTTGCCCAATCCGTCAGCGTCTTTGTGTTATAGGTCGATAACGTATGCAAGACGAGCGGAGGTAAGGAAAATTGATACACCATATGTGCCTCGTTCTCTCCATCACCAAAATAGCTAATGTTCTCCTGGTGAGGCACATTTGTTTCTGTAATCAGCAGCGTATTTAACTTCAGCTCTTCTAAAATTGCTCGCCATAGTTGAATGATTGCGTGCGTTTGTGGCAAGTGGATACACGTTGTGCCAGATTCCTTCCACATAAAGCCGATCGCATCAAGCCTAATGCTTGTGCCGCCACGGTAGGCGTATTCTAAGAGAATATTCGACATCTCAAGTAAAGCCGGGAAATGCTTGAAGTTTACATCGACCTGATCTTCACTGAACGTTGTCCAGGCCGTTTTTCCTCCTTCGTATTCATGAAAAAGGGGCAAAGTTCGCGGACGAACAACTTGAGACGTATCGAACGTATCGTCCTTCGGAATGAAATAATGCTTATACTCCGGATCTTCTTTTAAATACTTCTGGAACCATTCACTCGACTTCGACATATGATTTGTCACAAAATCAAACATGAGGCGGTAATTGTGCGAAAGTCTTTCGACATCCGACCAGTCCCCAAGCTCTGGATGAATTTCACGGTAATCGACAACAGAAAACCCGTCATCAGACGTGTAAGGAAACATCGGGAGGAGATGCACGTCTGTGATTTCTTCTTTTGCATTTTCCTGAATAAACTTGTTTAACGTTTTTAAAGTAGGCTGCCCTTCCTCTCGAATCGCATCGCCATACATGATGAGGTAGACGTTTTTCTCGGAAAGTGGGGCCGACTCTTTCCAAGCTTTTTGTTTCCATGCTTGGACAATTTTCATTAGCTCTTCTTTGTATGATGGTGTGTAGTCTTCACCGTAAATCGTCGTTAACAGATTCTCGACCTTGTTTAAAAAGCTCATTGAACATCCACCTTTGTCGTCAGTTTCAAGGTCACGTATCCTTTTGATGGGACTGTGACATCTTCGTTCATTTCGATGCCATTTTTCTCATCCAATGTCGTTTGTGTTATCGATTGAACGTGCTCACCAAGTAATTGGACCTTCTGTTCTTGAGTTCTTGGATTAAAGAGCCTGATTATGATTGTCCGATCATCATGTGCTTGTTTCATGGAACTGAAGAAAACATTCTCGTTCGATGATTGCATCAAACTGAACGATGTTGGTAGTGACATAACAGGGTATGGAATTTCGAAACGATCCAATCTTTCTTCAAACGTGTTTAGCGTTTGTTTTTGATAGCTTACCGCATGATCATTGTAGCGATCGATTGTTTTAAATAGTGCGCGCTCATCATAACTTTCCGAAAAGTGAACCGCGTAATCAAACGTCATCTCACCCTGCATCTGCGCGTCAGGTGTGTAGACGACTTTGTTGTTAATCCCTGATGCTCTCCCCGGGCGCCATTCTAGGTCATCTCGACCAAGTAGCCCGACACTTCTAAATAATGTTAACGCAAGTTCGCCTGTCTCTTTAATTAGCTGATATTCTTTGATTCCCTTCGTTACAACCGCAGCGGTTAGCTTGCTATCTGTTGCGCCCGCGATATTTTCAAGCGGATAAATCGGCACTGGTGCTTCCGCGAACTTTTGCTCTTTCCAGCTCGCCATGTAAGGATTAACAGTCGGGCGCTGGATGAAGCTAAAGCCCTGATCACCGAATGAATGCTCTGGTTGATCTAGCGACGTTTGGAGCAATACTCTAACACGATGATCTTTTACGTCATTGTTTACATTGTGTGTCACCCGAAGGAAATTTTCTCCCGTACGCAACTCGAACGTGGAAAGAATGACGAGCTCTTTCGTCCGCATGCCGGATTCGCGCTCTTTCAGGTTTGCAGGTACATGAAGCTCGTGCTCGACGTTCATCATTTGCACACCCTTTTTAGCACTCACATTGACGGATTGAACACGACTGTAGATCGGCTCGTCCCCTTTTAATGGAGAGAAATCGTACGAGTCCCCTGCATCCGCTACGTTCTCGAACGTCAAGAAGTCAGGAATGATTTGTCCGCTTGATTTCATTGCGAGCTTCAAGGACTCATCCTCTACGAAAATAGCCAGATGATCATTTTCGATCTTCGTTTTGTCCACCTGACCTGGCTTTTCACTACTCGCTTCAACGTCTTCAACAACTTCATACGTTTGATACCCCATTGCAGGCAACTCAAGGTTCTGTAGCAGTACTTCATTTCGGTAATACCCCGGCGCTTCTACTTGCTTTTCGCCTTCAGCTGTTACGACGATCGTCTTTCCACCGCTCATATAGTCCTGATTCAGGTTGTCCATCTCAACGGTATTCCCTTCCAAATCTTTGACGGAAAACGCCTTTTCTCTTGTAAACAAGATCGCCGTTTGTGACCCTTCGAATGGAGTAGGAAGTAGCTGGAACAGAACCAAAATGCTATCGTTATTCAGGTTACCGCTAATCGCTTCCGTGATTTGCTTTTTCAATAAATTCAAGCACCCATTCGCCATGCGAATCACTTTCGTCAATCGATTGACGATTTCCTGATTCGTATCATCCGAATTACAGCCGCCGATGCTATCGTGGGCATGCACATCGAAGAGCATCTTCCACATTTCATCAAGCCACACGTTTGGATAACGTAATCCGAGTGTGCTGGCAATACTTCCAAGCGGCTCTAGCTCATGAATCAACTTCTTTTCTGCGATATCATTTAGCTTCTTAATGTCATACCGCTGTGAACGGATCGTGTTGTGAATACGTGATTTTTGCGTTGCGATGAGCTCGCCTTCAATCTCATTCGTGAAGCGATCCGCTTCATGGAACGTTTCGTTCATGAACGTTTCATAATCTGAAAGGATGTACTCATGTTTCTCATCCTTTTCGTTCAACGCCTTTACGGTTTCAGGGAATTGTTCCCGAATAAGAACCTGATCGCCTCCCGCTGGGAGTAACAAGTTATCCGTGCTTTTGTTCATAGCAGAAATTTTATCTAAAATGGGAAGCAGTCGTTCTTCCATATAATCCTGTTCATCTGACAAGAATTTTCCTGGTCCATACCCAAAGTAAGTGTTATTGGCTTTCACACTTTTTCCATCAGGAGATTTCCATGTGAAATTCAGATCACCTTTTAGCTGATCGGTATAAATACCGCGCTGCAGAATGCTGTAATCGATGCCGAACTCGTTAAAAATTGATGGTAAGTACGTGTTTTGCCCGAAGATATCTGGGAGATAACCAATGTTCATGCTGTGCCCCATCTTTTCGGCAATGCGCGTACCATATAGTAAGTTCCGGATGAGCGACTCTTTATTAACTAAAAGCGAATCTGCCTGAGTATACCAGGGACCAACAAATATCCGCTTGTTCTGGATTAAGCTCGCAAGACGCTCTTTCTCTTCAGGACGGATTTTTAAATATTCATCAAGAATAGACGATTGCGCATCGAACACATAGCCTGTATAGTTGGGATCCTTTTCCATGACGTCCATGAGACGGTCCATATTTTCAACTAGCAACAAGTTCGAATCTTCTATTGTGAAATACCATTCACGGTCCCAATGTGAGTGTGGGACGACGTATACTTTTTTCTGCTTCATTCGGTTTCCCTCCAAGGATGCCTCGTTAATAGAAAGAGGGGTCACCCCTTTGCAAGATGTGCCCCTGTATTTATTTTAAGCGTGACTTTCTTTTTTCTTCAAAATCGTAAAGCGAACAAATATGTTCACGAATGCGATAAAGGCTGCACCAACGATAAGTCCTAGCAAGTAAGCCCACAGATTTTCAACGAGCGGCCATCCCCAGAAAGCGGGTAGCGGCAGCCATTGCACTGCGCCTAATAAAACGGCTGTACTAGCGCCAAGAATCGCGCCGATAATGTTGATCGGTATCGTGATAAGCGGATTCCGAAGCATAAATGGAATTGCCCCTTCACTAATGGCAATAAAACCTAGTAATAAAGCGGTGTTCCCAGCGACACGAAGATCTGCTTCAAAAACGCGACGTCCCACAACATATTTATCAATAACCGTTGCTAAACCAAGTCCGATTGGTGGGATAACAATCGCTAGTACACGTGCCGTTAATGGATAAACTTCATCCGCTGCGAGACCAATCGCGATCGCACCGGCTGCTTTATTAATTGGGCCACCAAGGTCAAACGCTGTCGCTGCAGCAATAATCGATGCCAGAACAACATCGCCCGTGCCTTGAGCTGATTCGATCCAAGTACGCAAGACGACGTTCAACCCACCAAACACAGGGTCAACAATGTAGAAGTTTAAAAAGAAGATGGATAATACACTGATTGCAGGGATCAGAAACATCGGTTTCATCGCCTGGAAGTTTTTACTAAGTTGAATCTTCTGATTTAAGAATCGTGAAATATACCCTGCAGCTAGACCGAGAATTAATGCACCTAAGAAGCCAGAAGGTATGCCGTCTGCAATACCCCAAAAAGTGTAATGAAGTCCACCAGCAAAGGCTCCTCCAATAAACCCGGATACTAATCCAACACGGTCAGCTAATGAATACGCAACAAAAGCAGCAAAGATCGGATACATGAATTTAAAGATTAATCCGCCAAATAGATCGAGATGGTGCAGGATGACGAAGAGTTCATTTGAATGAGTCGCGTATTTCGGATCGCCTAACTCATTCACAAGACCAAATGGCATGGCTCCAAGCTTCGCAATCCCCATCATTAACCCTGCTGCAACAATGACTGGAATCATGTAAGAGATCCCTGTCATAACCGCTTGAACAGTGTCTTTTAGAAATCCACCGCCACTCTGAGAAGAAGGGACTGCTGCGTCGTCTGATTCGTTTTTCTCAACAACGCCGTCTGGATTCGTTAACGCTTTTTGAATCATTTCTTTTCCGCGTCTAAGCGGTTCAGCTACACGTGTTTGCACATACGGTTTCCCAGCAAATCGTTCTTTTTGTTTAGGAGCTATATCCGTTGCTAAAATCACGGCGTCTGCTTTTTCAATAACAGACGCTGTTAGGGCATCCTCGATCCCGTTTGCGCCTTGCTTTTCAACTAGGACGTTCACACCAAGTTCACGCCCGGCCTTTTCAAGTGCTTCTGCTGCCATGTACGTATGAGCAATTCCTGTGGCACAAGCAGTGACCGCCACAACGGTTTTTGTATATGCCTGATCACCTTTTGTTTCTTCCTTTTCTTCCAGATCGAGACCGTCTAGAAATTCCTTCTTTGATTCCGAAGCCATCAGACGTTCAAGGTATCCCTCACGCATTAAATTCGTACTTAGCGTAGACAATACTTTTAGATGCGTGGTTCCCGCTTCGCTCTCTGGAATCGCAATCAAGAAGATCAGTTGCACTTTGTTCGTAGGATCAATGCTTGCCCAATCGTCGAGAGGGGTTGTTAACCTCGCCACGGCAAAGACGGCTTTTTTAACAACAGTTGATTTGCCGTGAGGAATCGCAAGGCCTCTCTCCATTCCTGTTGGTGATACATCCTCTCTTTGTAAAACCGCTTCCAAAAATGGCTGCTCTGATTCTAAATAGCCTTCTTTAAATAATGTTGATGTGAGTTGTTTAATGACTTGCTCTTTGTGATCTGCTTCCACATCGAACATAATTAAATTTGAATCTGTCATATTCTTTAGTTCCATATCCCATTCACTCCTAACTTTCTTGTGTTGAAAACACTTACAAGTTGTTATAGTTATGTTGTACCATAGAATGATTGGTTGTTTATGTACATAGTCTGTACAATTGTACAGACTCATGAAAGCTCATGCTATACTTGACCTAGCATACACGTAAAAGAGGAGTTTATTATGGGACAGATCATTGATCAATTTGGGAATCACCTCGCACAACTAACACCTACTGAGAAGCAGGTACTTTATTACATTGACCAGCATTTAACCGAAGCGAAAAACCTCTCCCTCACTAAAATAGCAAAAGTGAATAATGTGAGTACAACGACGATCGTCCGCATGTCTCACAAGCTAGGGTTAGAGGGATTTTCAGAACTGAAGTACCGTTTGAAGAGTAGTGATGAGAAAGAAAGGATGCTAAACGATCATCCGGTAGAAAACTATAAAGAGAGTTTTATCCAGGCCTTCGAAACCATTCAACTAGATGAACTCGATCGACTAAGCGAGAAAGTTGCAAGAGCTTCCAGGGTTATAGTTGTTGGTGTAGGTTTATCAAAAATGATGGCCGAATACTTCAGTAAATTACTTATGCAAACGAACAAACAAACGCATTATACATATGAATCACATATGATCGACTTGCTACCGAATATGGTCAAACCCGATGACCTTGTCTTTTTTATCTCAACAAGCGGCGAAACAAAAACGCTCATTCACGCTGCTGAAAAGCTTTCCTTTATGGTCGTTGATACAGCAGCGATCACAAATTCATCTGATTCCACGCTCGGGCGAATGGTAATAACTAACCTCAGCATGACGGTTGGAAAAGTGAAGTTCGGAGGTTATGACATCACCGCACGATCGACGTTAATGCTCTTAATTGATTTGCTGTTTGAGAGCTATTTAAAGAAAAATGTTGGTTCATGACTGTGGGCTGGACAGTTTATTGTCCAATACCAGCTATATTGGCCAAAACCCCATTTTATTAGCCAACTAGAATCATTCTAACCACCGCCCCCCAACCTAACTACCCTCCCACCCACAAGTTCTCATCCCCCCGCCCTCCATCACCACTACAAAAAAGCCGCACCTCGCGCGAGCGCTAAGTACGGCTTTTCCCTATTCTCGATCAAACAACGACACACCAGCGATTCCTGGGTGGGTCATCTCGTACGGATCTAAGATTAAGTTTAGTTCTTCTTCTGTGAGCACATCGTACTTCAAGCAAAGCTCTCGGATTGAGGCGCCGCTTAGGATTGCTTCTCTGGCGATTCTTGCGGCTACTTCATAGCCGATGTGCGGGTTTACTGCGGTTAGGACGCCGACGCTTTTTTCGACGTACTCATTTAGTCGGTCTTCGTTTGCTTCGATGCCTTTTAGGCAGTTGTCTGTGAACGTGCGGAACGTGTTCTTCATGATGCTGAGTGATTGAAGCAAATTGAAGACGAGCACGGGTTCCATGACGTTTAATTCGAGCTGACCTGCTTCTGAAGCGAGGCAGATCGTGTTGTCGTTTCCGATTACCTGGAAAGCGACCTGGTTAATAACTTCGGGTAAGACGGGATTCACTTTACCAGGCATAATCGAAGATCCGGGCTGCCTTGCTGGCAAGCTGATTTCGCCTAATCCCGCTCGTGGTCCGGACGCCATTAGCCTTAGGTCATTTGCGATTTTTGACATGTTCATCATACACACTTTTAACACGCCAGAAACTTCGGTGTAGGCGTCGGTATTTTGCGTGGCGTCGACCATATCTTCCGCTCCTACGAGTGGTAGACCACTAATTTCCGCTAGTTCTTTGACGACGAATTCAATATAGCGCGGATCGGCATTCAGTCCCGTTCCTACTGCCGTTGCGCCCATGTTCAACTCATATAAATGCTGACGAGATTGTTTGATCCTTTTCATATCGCGCGCAATCACGCGACTGTAAGCTTGAAACTCCTGACCAAGTCGAATCGGCACGGCATCCTGAAGATGAGTTCGTCCCATTTTAATAATGTGGTTAAACTCTTCTGCTTTTTGTTCGAAAGCGGCATGCATGTCTTCCATTGTGCTTAGCAACTGCTCCATCATATTTAAGACGGATAGATGAATAGCTGTTGGAAACGAGTCGTTTGTTGACTGTGACATATTCACATGGGTGTTCGGGCTACAAGCAATATAGTTCCCTTTTTCTTCGCCTAACAATTCAATCGCGCGGTTCGCGATGACCTCGTTTACATTCATGTTAATGGAAGTACCAGCGCCTCCCTGGATCGGGTCAACGATGATGTGATCATGCATCTTTCCTTCCATCAATTCATCCGCTGCTTCAACGATTGCGTTTCCGATTCCAGCATACAGATGCTTCACTTCCATGTTGGCGAGCGCCGCCGCTTTCTTTACCATGGCGAACCCTTTGATCAATTCTTCATGGATGCGATAGCCAGTGATCGGAAAGTTCTCCACGGCGCGTAGCGTTTGAATGCCATAATAAGCATCAATCGGAACTTCCTTTTCTCCTAAAAAATCGGATTCGGTTCTTGTGTTGGTCATAGTTGTCGGCATGATGATTCTCCTTCTTCTGCATCGTCTTCTAATCTATCGAACTGTCGTGTTAAAATTCCGGCAAAAGGTGGTTTCACAAACTGCACCAATTTCTCTACAGATAAGCTTGAAATTCACCCTTTCTCTGCTTCTAGCGAGAGGATGCTTCCCCTAGTATTTATTCATAAATAACATTTCCATCACTTGAAATAGTTCGTGTAACGCGTATCAACATTCCCCATTATAATTACTTCATGAAATAGTTCAAGGCTTTTGTACTTAATAGGCGTACCTTTTTATAGAAGCTTTTATTTGTTTAAGCTAATCTATGTAAAAAGTTTCTATAGCTCGCGTTTTATATGAGGTTAAAACATTTAACGGAACTACGGAATTGGTCCATACAAGCAACGGCCGACCACCTTAGCCTAGCTAACTACGCTAGTTACGAATCGGCATACCGCATCTCCTCCGTTCTATCGCTCAAATCAAGGAGACAATCCCTCTCCCCATTTTCCGTAACACAACGAATCGCCCCATTCGATAATGCTTGAATGGGGCGAAGCAGCGTGAGGCGATTATGTACTTATAGATCGTAGTTTTTTGATACCAGTATTAAAGATCCCGCTTTACTTCCAGCTTCATTTCAATCTGATCTGCGGACTGGTTTGTCTTCACAAATCCTACCTTCTCATACACGCGCATGGCCGGTTTGTTTGCGGCAGCCACTTCTAACTGGATAAAATCGTTCACGCCTTCATATTGCTTTAAACCGAAAGCAATGCCCTGCTTGACGAAATCGGGACCTAATCCCTTTCCCACTAAATCAGGAGCTAAAGCAAGTCCGATTTCTAATCCTCCATCGACGATCGTAAACTCAAATAAACCTGAAACAGTCCCTTCATGCATCGCGACAAAGCCATCGCAGCCACCAGGGCCTGTGAAAACACCATTTTTCTCACCAGATATGAAGTAAGGGGTCATATAAAGGTCCGCAAACTTCCCCTCATAGTCCCAATCTTCAATTTCCTGTGCAGTTTCGAATGAGATTGGCACAAAATGAAATTTCATCACGTCTCTCCTCCAGTAAACGGCTGTTTTATTGGCCGAAATACTAATATATTGGCCAAATTCCATTTTTATTAGCTAACTAGAATCATTCTAACATTCATAAATACCGATCTCGCCAGATGCTCATCCTCCAGGATCAAAGGCCTCATTTCGCCCGATTTCAACCGTTTCCACGCCCCATGTTTTCGGGCTATTCTCACGCATCTAAAACGTTCTCTGTTTCTTAAAATAACATAAAAATAGCTTAATCCTCATTTAATCCGGGTAACACTAGGAGTAGTGCTAATTAGAGGAGGTTATATCATGGAAGCTCGTGAGCGAGTACAAGAATGGATTCAATCAACGTTTGATATAGAGGATGTTACACTTCAACATGATGATTCGCTACCTTATGGGCAGCGTGTTTTATCGGAAAGTGATGATGATTATGCGATCGTCTTCTTTGATGAATCATCCGATCAAGTGATGTGTTCGTTTAAAGAGATGAAGCCGCTTTGTTTTCGCGTCGATCCGATTGTTGAATTTGCTGAAAGATACAATCAATGAAGCGTTTTAAGAAAGTCATTAGAGTAATGTAGCTATCCTTTTCGTATCTGCTAATCTACTTTTCAATCTGGTTATGATTGGCTCTTCGTATGAAGATTTAAAAGGATAGCTAGCTTATTTCTACTCATCAACAATTAAAAACCTTCATCAGCTGAAGGTTTCTTTACATAAATAAATCCCCCACCTAAAACCCACCCAAATACCGTGCATATCTCATATTCTGATACCGACTCGTATAGAACGCCAGTCGATCCTTCGCCATCATCGCAATATACGGATCGGGATTTTGATGATTGATTTCAATGATTGAGATCTGACAGTTTTCGTCTAATCCGATATCAACGCCGATGTTGGCGAGATGGTAGCCCTGTTCTTCGATTTTCTGAATCGAGTTTAACACGACGCGTTTCATTTCTTCTTCTACCCTTTGAATTTCTTTGTCCTGTAGCTTCCAGACGGTTTTTAACGTTGCCCTCGCTATTTCGGTATGACCACCGGCTGTGATGTTGCTAACGATTTGCCCTTTGGCACCATAGCGGGAATAAATCCCGATCGTTTCCCACATTCCTTTATGATTCTTTGAAGTCATCACGCGAAAGTCGATAACCCTTTGTTCATATGTTTTGAGTGGGATCGTTTGCTGAATAAGAAAGCTATTTGTCTCAAGATGCTTCCGGAAAAAGACATCGCTCTCCTCTTTACTCTCGAAACGTTCTTCGCGTCTTCTTCGGTTCTCATCGTATTTCACGATAATGTGATGTTTCTCCTTCTTCACATTCAATATACTTTTCCCTAATCGGCCGTTTAATGGCTTGATATAGACGCTGTCATGTCTACGCAGCATGTCGTGGACGCTCTGCACACCCTCGTACAGCACAGTTTCTGGCAAATATTCACCAAATTCAGGTTGCAGCATTTGATACATCTCCCATTTAGAGAAATGAGGATAGTTAAACACTCTTCCTCCTAAACGAAGTTCAAAATCGGTCATGCACTCGTGAAACTTCTCCCAGGAGGACGTTAAGCTTGGCTCGGCAATAGACATCACGACGGCAGGATAAGGGAGCTTTATAACTTCCCAGGCTTTTTTCACTGGGTGATAAAGGAAGCCGTTGATCATTCGCTTTTCTTTCTGAATCCCTTCGATAGAGAAAACCACCACAGCGCCGCCGATCGCGCGGTAGCCTTTGACGAAGCTTTTGTATGTGGATACTAGTTCGACTAGCTTTCTGTTTGTTAATTCGCAAAGAATCCCAATAAATGGACCGATAATGATCGTGTCTCCTTGCACGATAACATCATAATGACACGATAATGGGAGGTCGAGCTCTTCGATTACGTTCGTTGAGAGATGGAGTTCATCTTCTTTCGCATAATCTGAATGATATACAGTGACGTTCCAGTATTTGATGCCAAATTGAATACGATAAGTCTTTTCCGATTGTACCTCGCGACTAATGTGAGATTTCTTCGATACAATCAACCGATCATTTTTCTGAAGGTACGGTTTGACGCCTAACATCCTACTCCCTCCGCTCCATTGTCTAAAACATATCATTCTCTTCCGACTGACTACGAAGGTAGTATATGCATTTGGAAGTAAATAGGAATGTGCTTCTAAAAGATTGGTAGAATGACAGGAGAGATATGCCCGTACACCTCCCCCTTGTCTGGAATAAGATAGGAGTAAGTCTAAAGCGAAAGTGTGGTTAATATGAAGCATCTTCCACTGCCACGGCTCCTTCCTGTTCTAGAAGGAACGGTTCTATCTGGAAGCACCGCAAAAACAGTGAAAAACGCCGCGAAATATGGAGAGCACCTTATTACAGATCAGTCGTTAGTTTTTATGCTTAAACGAAAGTCGTCCATGCCTTTACCAGATAAAGCGAAAAATATCATGGTTGTCACCTCTAACCCGAAAGCTCTTAAGAATGTGAAAGAAGACGTAACGGTCATTTATGTAGAAGACGTTAGAAAAGCGTATTATCGCTTTATTTCGTTTTACAGAGGCTTATTTCAGCTGCCTGTCATTGGAGTGACAGGCACCTGCGGTAAAACAACGACGAAGGAAATGATCACGTGGATTTTGAAGGAAAGAGATCGCGTTGTTAGTACGAAGTTAAGTCATAATGGACTGGCGAGAAACCTCGATTATTTACTAGAAATTGATGATGCAACAGACAGTGCTGTGTTTGAGATGGGCGTTTCTGGGTCTAATCAGCTTCTTTATTCCGCCCATTATTTCCGGCCACAGATCGGTATTATCACAGCCATTGGTACGGATCACATCGAGGGATTTCTAAGTCAGGATGCGTATATCGCGGAAAAAGCGAAGATGTTAAAAGCCGTTGGAAAGAATGGAACGATTCTATTAAACGGAGACGACGAAACGATCCGAAACCTTGATCTAAGCGAATTTACCGGTAAGGTTCTTTACTATGGACAGGATTCGTCAGCTCATTTCCGAGCACGCAGCATTCGGTTCAATCTTCAGAAGAACGGCATGGATTTTATCCTTGTTTGTCGTGAAGGTGAATTTTCTTGTTTTGTACCAGGATACGGCACGCATAACGTCTTCAATGCGCTCGCAGCGATCGCCGCTTCCTCCCTCGTTGGCGTGAAGATTCCAGACGCCATCCGTCGCTTGAAGTCCTTTCACCACGTCAAAAGTCATCTGCAATTTCATGAAGGAAGAAAGGGCAGCCTGCTTATTGATGACACGTGGAATACAAATCCAACTTCTATCGAAGCGGCATTGGAAGTTCTCATTGAAACCGCTCAGGGAAGAAAAACAGTTGCCGTCCTCGGTGAAATGGAAGAGCTCGGTCACTACGCCGAGCAGGAGCATCGCAAAGTCGGTGCGCTTGTTGCGAAGAAAGACGTGGATGTGCTAATCGCCGTCGGGAAAAACGCCTATCCGATTTGTAGCGAAGCCGCTAAGTTAGGCATGAATCCATCAGCCATTCATAACGTGACAACGCAATCGCAGCTGCTCACGCTCTTAGATCAGTTCGCCTCCCCTCAAACGTCGATTCTTTTAAAAACATCGATGCGAAGATCGTTTAGCGATACGCTACAATCACTTGTAGTGAAATCGAAAAGAAACTAACAATTCCTCATAATAATAAGCCACATCTCCATTTTTTTAGATGGAGATGTGGCTTGTTTTACAAATGATCATGTATTTTTAATAGAATCTCGCACGACAATCGACTTCAAATAATGATAAACACCGTCATCATCACACGTAAATTCCGTCACATCGTCGACGACTTCTTTAATTTGGTCGGATGCATTTTTCATAGCTACAGCATAATCTGCAAACTGGAACATCGGTAAGTCGTTGTTACTATCGCCTATGGCAAGCGTCTCTACACCTGACAAATCAAAATGCTGGAGCATTTCTTTAATGCCAGTAGCTTTGTTCACATTGGCTACCATTACTTCGACATTATGCTCTGAAGAGATCGACGTTGTAAAATCGATGTCCTGCTTGATATTTTCTAGCTCATCTTTCCATTGATTGATATGTTCTTTCGTTCGAGCGAAGAAATAGAATTTGGAAAACTTATTTCCTTCAATTTGAGCTTTCCAATTGATCGCTTCTTTGATCGCTTCTTGACGTGAAAGCCATTCATTCAGTCCGACACCTTCTGGCTGCGGATCTTTAATTTCTGCTTCCATATAGTGACGATCTTGTTCTAAAGCAATGCGATCTCCTCCGTATGGAAAGAGCTCATAATAAACTTTCTGCTCACGCGCTTTTTCAATAATCTTTTCAACTAAGTCCAGCTGAAGTGAATGTTCAAATATGGCCTTACCTTCAACATACCCTGCCATCCCATTTGAAGAAATGATGCCATCTACTTGAAATCCTTCAGGGACAAGCTCAT
This sequence comes from Pseudalkalibacillus hwajinpoensis, assembly GCF_015234585.1. Taxonomy (NCBI): domain Bacteria; kingdom Bacillati; phylum Bacillota; class Bacilli; order Caryophanales; family Guptibacillaceae; genus Guptibacillus; species Guptibacillus hwajinpoensis. The sequence continues at coordinate 420,206 of NZ_JADFCM010000008.1, read as the reverse complement.
TAATTTCATCCGCAGCTCTGCCTGTTGCGATAAAAACGTATATGCCTTTCTCTCGTAACTCATCAATCACTTGCTTCGTATATTCACTCACCTTGTTATAGTGATTCAAGATCGTACCATCCATATCTAAGAAAATAGCTTTTGGGTTCGTTAGCATTTTGACTCTCCTTCTTTCGTTATAAATCTTCTATTTTTGAATTTAAACGGCGTATTCTTTTACACCTGATCTCTCACTTCACTCTTAACGACAATATTTTCGTCTCTAACGGTTTATAAAGTTTCTGGATCTATGAATCTATTCGTAACTCCTAGTGATTGTACCATTGTATTTCCCATTTAATCATTATCAGCAAATAACATGTTACTCCTCTTTAATTACCTTGTTCAAGTTATTGATACCAATTAGTTTAAATTGGCATCAATAACCTACTTCCTTCTTTCATTATAAAAGGAGCCTATCTTATGACAGATAAGCTCCTCGTCTCTTTCATAAAATGGGGCTGAATCGGCTATGCTTGAAAGGTTAATCTACAGCTTTTTCTTCTTTTTGAAAGATGACATGAAATGAACCTAGCTCACTTGATTTTGAAAGCTTATCAATGATTGCGTTTATTTCTTGTTCCGTCTTTTCCCCTTTATATTCACTATTTGAAATGACAATTATAAGATCTTTTTTCTTTGCGTCGTATATTGAGTAATGTATTTTTCCCTCTGCTTGGTAACCTTGATTCTCTAACTCATTTACAACCTTACTAGTAAAATTAGTTTCCTTTATTTTCTTTGTGACATCCATTAGTTCAAGATCCGTTGATGGAGTGCTCCTGGCACCCACCGGCATATCATTATTATTCTCTATAGCAAAGAAATAGAAAACGGAAAAAACACTCCCTAGTAGAAGCAGAACTATCATTGTTTTTTTCATTTTAAATCCCACCTTCGCAAAGAAGTTGTCTTAGAGATATCGTATGTCCTCTTAATCGAACTATTCATAACGAGCAAACTAGGCATATGATTTCAGTTCTTTTTTTACTTATTACACCGTCTCACTCCTATTAATTTCAACATTCCGTTTTCGTTAAACTCCACTTCTACAAACAAAGAGGGAAGAATCGATGTACAATTCCTCCCTCTGTTCTAGTACATATTCATTATTCGTGATAGATAACAGGACCCGTTATGATTACTGCGCGACTCAAATCCGATCCATCAAATATCTCCCATACTCAATCGGCGTTCTGAAGACCGCTTCCCACTTATCATGAAGAAGCTCTCCATCCTCAAACAATCCGCTCACATAGTCTGAGATAAAGTTACATTCAATAAAATAAGGCTTACCCGCTTTTGTGATGCCAATATCGAATCCAAGATCGGCTAGCTTCGGAAAATGGTGATCGAGTACGCGGGCGGTTTGAAGTCCTAGCTGTTCAATGCTTTGTAGGAGCGTTTCGTACGAAATTCTTGGATGGGAATGAGGCGCCACAGCTTCAAACGTGTACGTCGTTCCCCCTTGTGCTCCATTCGTTAGAAAGTCTCCCCCATTCGCCACCTTGCACATGACGCCCGACACCTGCCAGTCTCCATTTCGATTCTTTTGAACAGCGACGCGCAAATCAAACGGATGACCGTTAAAATCAGCTAGCGGAATCATCTCCTGAATCATGTACGTGTGCGTACGGAGTCGGTTAACGAGTACCGCAGGCAGCGTCTTTTTGAAATCAACTTGTTTGAGCTCGCCTTCCTTTGTTTTATAAGAGAGGAGCCATCCTTTCTTAATCCGCTCGACTTTCATCGCGCCAATGCCGAATTCGCCATAGCTTTTCTTGAGAATGAATTGCTTGTAGCGTGCAGCCATTTTATTTAAGTTGTTGATCGTAAAGAGCTCCGTCTCAGGCAAGTGGTCTCGAAGATTGTCATGCTTGATCAGGACTTCGTGAACTTTATGCTTCTCCACATCATAATTCGGCACATTGTAAACGACGCGGCCCTCCTTCATTAAAGATTTGATATGCGAACGGTAAGCTGGCAAGTAATCGAGCACGCGTGTATAAATGACTTTCGGCGCTGGAACTTCTTTCACGACAAACGTTTCCTGTTCATACACATAGGCTTTCACCGTCGCGACGCCTGGCTTTTGATCAAAGAATCGAAAATAACAAGGGATCATGCCAAGTTCTCTTGCTGACTTCTCCCAAATCATAAACATGCTGCGCGTGCCACCCTGTAATTCAGGCATCGCCTCATACGTTGATTTGGGAAGGATAATACCTAGATAGTGATCGCTCACAACGATCTGCCCCCTTCGCTTTAATCTATTGCGAATAGGGGCCGTGTTGTGCCTGGTCGAGTGCATTTATAGGCGCTTCTCCGCCCTATTTCATAGCCAGTGGACTGGCACCTACACCGGGCTTATCCTTTTTCATAGAATAGTAGAGAATTGAAACAGAAATGAGGAGAATATATGACAACTCCAGTATCAGGCTATATTACGGATAACCGAAACTTAGTAGGTCGAAAAGGAAATCCGAACCTTTTTTATGATATAAAAGATAATGTTGCGTTAAAAAAGATCCGGAAAACCTTATCTATCTCTTAACCTCAGCGCAAATGCCAGCGATGATTGGCGGCTCACTTGCCGAATTAAGAATGTCGAAAGGATCTGTACGCGAGCCGCACTGGCATACAAACTCATGGGAGTTGGTATACCTCGCTTCTGGATCCGCAACCGTCGGCATCCTCAACCCGAACAATGATCAATTATTAACGTATCAGCTACGAAAAGCTGGCGAAACGGTCTTTATTCCAATGGGCTACTGGCACTGGATTAAGGCAGATTCGGACGAGACCTTGCTGTTACTATTTTTTAACAACGACCGCTTCCAAACGCAAAATGGCTCTAGCATGCTGACGAAAACCCCTCTGAAGGTTTATGAAGAAGCGTATCACATAGACCCGAAAACAATGGAAAAAGCGCTAGATCCAATTGAAGGGAAAAGTCCTGTCGTTATCGGACCGCCGCCCCCTTTATCACGCAAACGTCGCAGGCGAAGATAAACGAGACAGACCTTTGTAATGGGTTCCCTTAACGAAACCTTAGGTAGGATTACCTAAGGTTATTTTTGATGCTATTACTTTGGGAGGATATGGGTGGAATGACGTTTTAAATTCGTTCGAATATGGAAGAGAGCAACCAAAGGAATTTGGTTTCATCCTTACAGGAAAACAATTATCCTTTATTATGTAACGATAAAAAGACTTAAGAGGTGACGACTTATGGCAAACATTCTAATGCTTAACATTCCAGCAGAAGGACATGTGAACCCGAGCTTAGGCATCGCGCAAGCTTTTGCCGATCGGGGAGACAGCGTCTATTATATTTCAACTGAAAAATTCAAAGATCGCCTAGAAGGCGTCGGAGCCAATGTGATTCTTCATAAGGATCGATTAGATGGTTTAGACATCAATCATGCTAGTTCAGAAGGTATCAATAACTTTTCCCATTTCCTTATGGACACATCTTTGGATATCCTTGCGCTTACAAAAGAGTTAGCGCAAGAAATTTCGATCGATTTTGTTTATTACGATGCTTTTGGACCGGGAGAAATAGTAAAAGACTATTTACAAGTGCCAGGCTTCTCTTCTTCTGCATCCTTTTTAATACCCGAAGAATACAAGAAAAACCTCCCTCTTCATCCAGATGCTTCGGTGTCATTTGATCTTGATGAAAAAGGGAGAGCTTTATTAGCTACGATGAAGCAAGAATTTGGCGTCGCTCCTAAGACCATGTTGCAGTTCATGCAAAATCAAGGTGAGCAAACGATGGTTTATTCAAGCGAGTATTTCCAACCTCATTTAAGTGAATTTGGTGAAGGGTATCATTTTATTGGTCCTAGCTTCCCGGAACGAAAAGACGCGACTGACTTCCCAATTGACCAGCTTGAAAACGAGCAGGTTCTTTTTATTTCCATGGGCACAGTGCTCGATCATGTTGAGAGCTTCTTTAATATGTGCATCGACGCCTTTACAGATTTTCCAGGGAAAGTTGTTATTTCAGCAGGATCAAGTGCTGATTTCACTAAACTAAAAGAAGCTCCCGATCACTTCATTATTCGAAAATATGTTCCTCAGCTAGATGTGTTGCAGCATACGAACGTGTTCCTTACCCACGGAGGAATGAACAGCACTAATGAAGCGATTTACTTTGAAGTTCCGATGGTCGTGCTCCCTCATGATAAGGACCAGCCTTTGGTCGCTGCACGCCTCGCAGAACTACAGGCCGGATATCCTATTTTCCCACCGAACGTAACAATCGAATCGCTACAGCATGCAGTGAATCAGGTCGTTCATAACGTGAACTATCAGCTAGGCATCCGAAAGATCAAAGAGAGCTTTCAAGCCTGTGGCGGACCTAATGAAGCATTAGAAATCATCGATCGCCACCTTGCGTCGAGATAACAGGATCATAAAGCCTCCCCGTTACGAAGTTGATTCACTTATGAAATAACCGTATACTTTTGATGGATACTAGTAGACTATTACTTACTGAAGACGGGGAGGACGAATCGTGATCGATTTGCGCAGTGATACGGTAACGAAACCAAATGAACAAATGAGAAAAGCGATGTACGAAGCTGAAGTAGGCGATGATGTGTATGGAGAGGATCCTACGGTTAACCGACTCGAACAAATCGCTGCAGAAATGCTAGGAAAAGAAGCGGCTTTATTTGTTACGAGCGGCACGCAAGGAAATCAAATTGCTGGCTTAGTCCACTGTCAGCCTGGTCAAGAAGTGATCATGGAATCTCAGGCGCACTTATTCCTATATGAAGCGGCAGCACTATCCGCCTTTGCTGGTGTACAAATTAAGACGATCGATGGGAACCGCGGTGCGATGAATCCAGGCGATGTTGAAGCGGCTATCCGAGGCGACGATATTCATCAGCCGGAAACAGGACTCATCTGCATCGAAAACACCCACAACAAAGCAGGCGGCGCGATTGTTCCCCTTGAGAATATGGAGCAAATCTATCAACTATCAAGGAAACATCAGATCCCTGTTCACTTAGATGGGGCACGATTATTCAATGCTTCTGTAGCAGCTCAAATTCCCGTAACAGAATTTGCGAAGTATACGGATTCTGTTCAGTTTTGCTTATCAAAAGGGCTCGGCGCACCAGTTGGTTCCATGATTGCCGGTACTTCTGAATTTATCGAGAAAGCTCGAAAATGGCGTAAGCGCCTTGGCGGCGGTTTAAGACAAGCAGGTGTTCTCGCTGCACCGGGCATTATTGCTCTCGAAGAAAACGTGAAGCATCTTGAGATGGATCACGAGAACGCGAAGTATCTTGCTGATGGTCTTCAGAATATTGAAGGGGTTAACCTTGTCAATCAAGTGGATACAAACATACTCTTAATTGATATTACGAATACGAAGAAAGCGACAGAAGACTTTATCCACCTTTTAAAAGAACACGGCGTTTTAGCGGGTGCGTTTGGTCCGAACGTGATTCGATTTGTAACGAATAATGGGAGTACGAAGAAAGACATGGATGCTACATTAACGGCTGTCCGGAAAGTTGTAAGTTAAATTCTAATTTATTCATTTCACATTTTCATAGATTGAAAAAAGATCCACAAAACCATCTTTCATTTTGTGGGTCTTTTATGTTGATATATCATTTTTTCACATGTAATGCGATGAAAAGTTTAACCGAAATAAGATACATAGGTAAGAGAGAGAATCTGAGACTATCCCTACTTGAAATAACCCTTACGAATCCACCTCCGCAAGATATTATTAGCTCCTTATGGATATTTATTTCCTTCCTTGCTATAAATTTCATAAACAAAATATCCAACTAAATAACCTAGTGCCGCACCTAAATTAACGGAAGATAGTAATGAGAACGAGAAATACATACTAACCACTACACCAATACCAGCCCCCAAAAGCATTCCGATTGGGATGAGACTATCTAATAAAAGTTGAGCAGATTTTGAATCTTTCTTCCCCAGATTGCCTTTATTAGATTTATACTTTAGGCTTTCAATCACAAAGACAATTATTATGCCCATTAAGACAAGAGGTGCTATTGTCTCAGCTATCCACATAATCAAATCTCCTCCCCTAAGATTATACCTGCCACTTAATATCTTCTTATGGAACTTTTATAACAGAAATGCTACACCTCTTTTAATCGAATAGAAAATTCCCAACCAATCCAATCAATAGCATAATAATCAAACTCCCAAACAGAAAATATCCGATTACCTTAATAGGTAAGGGCAATTTTCCACCTCTTGTTTTTGGATAACCTTCAATGTTTTGTTTATGAGCTATAGCATCATTGAATGGCTGATTTTCGTTTTCGTTGTTCATAGACAATCTCGCTCCACCTTTTGATAGAAGTTAATCAACTTTCGTGACCCCCCTCGATCTCTATTACTCTCGTTTCCCACTAATTCGCTTACTATACATCCAATAACATACAAAATAGCTACCCACCAAAAGAAGTAAATAGACTAACTCTGGATGATTAAATGGAGCGTTTTCTAGAGGTCCTGTTCTTAAGTCGAAAAAACTTAAGACCACATTTATCACAAAGACGGTTAGTAAGAAAATCCAACTTCCTACAATCGCTTTTTGTTTAATGAATCGAGAGCGTTCATCATTGGTTTTTGAACCACTTCCATACTCTTTATCTCCAGTAAACCAGCCAATAATTAAAAATAGACTAAATCCAACTAAAACAGACACACCCCATTCGTTTAACATTGTTACCACCTCTTCCATTTAAAGTAGACGCTTATAAATAATCTCCCTAAAAAAAATGAGATAGAATTATGCTTTGTTCGCTTAACAATCATGAACAAAACTAATCTATCTCAAATTTACATATTACACATTCATAGCGGCTAGCTTTTGCTTTCCTAAAATAACAGTTTGTATTTAATTTGAGTATGTTGGCTGACTTTCTTTATACTCTCCAAATTGGTAACGATTAAGTAGTCGATCAAGCTCCTGGCTAGCCATTAATGTCTGTTTATGTGTAAAGCCATGAGCTAACACCTTTAAGGATAAAAGAGATTTTTTTTCATCGATCAGATCAAGAAGATCTGCACGATTATAGCATTTGATTGGCGATTTAAACGCTTCCCTTCCTAAATTAATGTTGGAGAACCAGAAATACATATAAACAGCGTGCTATATATGGATTCTAAGGAATGGGCCAAATAATAGTGCTCAAAATATAAAATATAAAGATTTTCATTCCTACAAGTTCATTAATCAACATGTATATAACGCTATTAAATTAGTACGATAGTATAGTAATTCATGTAATAGTTTACTATATTTTGCAAAAAGAAAATATAAAAAAAGAAATATTGCGAAAGAAATATTTGTGCTAACTCCACTAGCTAACTTACCATACTTTATAACGATTATGGCATCATGACTTCAATTGTCTTCAAATTTTAACCTGTTGGGGATAGATAATTGTCTTAATCTTATTTTCATATCCAACATAATGTGGGCACATTATGCCTTCTAAAACGAAACACTGATTAACGCAAATCCGCTTCAGCAACGTCACACTCAGATTATTGACTATTCATTTTGTTGATGATCTCTATGATTTCTTCATTATTACCTGTATCAACGTTTACAAGCTTTGTATTGGTAATAATATCTTCCATTTCCTTTTGAATTTCTTCTTTATCTATATCTTCAGGAGGAGGAAAGCCACCATACCAGCGCATAGGAACGTTATATACATTAATCGTGCCATTTCCGTTACCACTATACGTAACGATGCCATCGACGATACGAGAACCACGTAATTGAACAACATCTTCTGGATAAGTGAGACTGTTCTCGTCATCAGGATTAAGAGGGGAACCAGCTGATATAAGTTGAACATTTAATTCATCTATTTCTTGATTCGGTCCTAGCTGTGACCAGACTCGAGCGTATTCAATTTCCTTGGAGGAGTAATCATCTAACGCATGATTTTCTTCGCTTTCATCTGCAGGATTTGACTCACCGCTTTTTGATTCTTCAGAAGAGGATTCTTTAGCATCTTCCTGGGAAGTGTCTTCTGATGTTGATGAAGATGAAGCTTCGTTTACTTGATTATCCTCTTCCACTTCAGTCGTTTCTTCCGTTGATAAAGTTACGTCATTCTCACCAGCATTTGCATTTAATTTAGCATTCGTATTATCTGAACATCCTGCAAGTAATAGAATAAACAATAATAAGGACATATGACAATAAAATAGCTTTACCTGTTTCTTCATTCGATCATTCCTTTTATTTATTATCTTGTCTAACGATTAGTAATAAAAAATGAAATCATCTTATTCAATCAACATCACGATCATCTAAGTGCCTCTACTAAAGCCTCCGCTAATCTTCTCCCCATAAAAATTCCCTAAATTTACAATTAATTTCCACACTATCATCCATTATTTCAGATTATTCTCATTAACTCAAGTATCAAATTTATTTTAATCAAACCTTTTTGTAGGGCTTATTTAATCAACAAAAGAAGACTATTGGTATCAAGGTATAAGAAACATACTTAAGGTATTTACTTAGTATGCTTTCACTCCTTCATTGAAAGCTTCCTATTCTATCCTTTTCCTTCCCTAACTTTATTTCCAGTTTTTCATATAAACGATCATAATCTAGCCCAGTTACATCAGCAAAACTTTCTTTAAAATCACCTGAATCATTCGTTGAATCGATAATTTCTTCAATCACTTCTTCACCTTGCTCATCTATAAGAAATTTGATCGTGAAATAACTTTGATCGTAGACATCCGTCTCTTTTTGCTCTCTAGCAGCTGCCCATTGTTCATGACTTCTAAGCTGATCATAAGTCAAAAGCTTAAAGTCACTTACTTCTATAGTAGTTTGATCATTTGATATATACTCAGCAATTCCTTCCTGAAACCATAGAGGATATTTATCCAATCCCAAAGGCGTATCAGCCACTTTTTGATCTAACGCATAATGCGTATATTCGTGTAATATCCTTTTCTGAAAAAAATAGAGTGGTGTTTCCTTACCATCCAATATTCCTTTCTTATCATCGATCCTAACAGCGATGAATAACCCATATTGATCATAAAAACCAGATACGTGATTTAAATCAGAAATACTTTCGAAATCCTTTTTATTATGAAAGAAGAGAAGATCTACGTCTTTTCCATCAATATCGCCCAATATGTCTGCATTTCTACCCTTAACCCAATGCAACGTATCTATAATTAAAGGAAATAGCTCAATATCTTGATCATCAACATAGATAGACATGTTTTCATAGACTTTCATTTCTTTAGAATGCTTTGCTTTTCTCTCTAGCTTCCCATCAAAGTTCAAACTAAGGCCAAATTTCACTGCTTGAAAATAAGTAACAGGTTCACCTGAATTTTCTTCAATCACATTATGTAATAAGATGACCCCAGCTAATAAAAGCAGTAGAAGGAGAGAAAGTAGACTTGAAAAAATAATGATAAGGATTTTAATAGTTTTATTCATATGAACCCCTTTGTTCTTTCTCATTTCTTCTTACAGCTTATCTACGAAAAGTTGAAATTGAGACATATTCTATCGTTACATCATTCCACTCATCTATGTACTACCTCAAGAAAACCCAAACCAATACTAATAAAATCGCTATTATTACCCAGATCAAAGCTTGTTTATTTTTCACGCTTTTCCCTCCTTCCATCCCACTTTGTCAAAAGCTAAGGCTACTTAGCTTGTAATCAGAACAGCTGACAAATGCCGACGCACAGAAAGATATAACGGCATTTCCTTTCCTTCCAACCTTCATCTTATTTCTTTTTTGATTTAAATTTTTCTAATCTTTAGAACCAATTATTTCAAAATAGGTAGAATAACTCAACGTTCCATTCAATAAATAAGAAGCTTATCTTATGATTGATAAACTTCTTAACAGTTCTTTTAGTAACCACACATCACAAAGTAACTTCTATATTACTCCGACTCCCCTTCCCTTGCTCAAGCATCCTCATTTAACGAATAAAGGCCAGATCTCTTTTTTCAAGTGCATCCTTCAACCATCGAGGGTGCATGGTTAATAAGTTCTGTGGTAAGCGTGACTGCCCAAAAAATTGAACATCAAGTGATTCGGCAGAGTTGCATCGAAGTTCTCCACCTGTCACTTCAGCAAGGAAGCATGTTGTAATAAAATGAACAACTTTCCCATTTGGATAATGAAAAACCTGTGAAGTAGGATCAGAGTAAACACCGATGATCCTGGTAATCGTTATATCTAAATTTGTTTCTTCTTTCACTTCTCTGATGGCTGCTTCAGAGACTGTCTCACCTATTTCAATATGACCAGAAGGGATCCCCCATTGCCCCACATCGGTTCTTTTCTGTAATAAAACCTCGTTTTCTTCATTTAGAATAATCACAGCAACACCAGCTTTTAGTTCATCGATTGACGACATAAAGAATACCTCCTTTAAATAATAAAAAAGGCCCGAAGAGAAAGATTTCAGCGCAGTACAAATACGCTGAACCTTTCCCCTCGGACCTTTTATGTCAATAGGTGCCTTTTACTTATGTAAAAGATGTAGCCCTCGGTCACTAGCCTATCTCGATAGCGGAACCCTAGCTACAATTTTCCAGTTCATATTTACTTTACAACACATAACGATAAAGTTAAAGGTATTTTCACATGATCATGCTAGTTAGTGAATAGACGAACTAAAACACCATCATCTTCCACGTCAGATACAAAAAAACCAACTCCATAGCTTGAAGCTACTGCCATAATCACAGTCCAAAGAACTAAACTCGTCATCATCCAGCTAGTGACCAGCTTTCTTTTCGAACCGAAGCTCATCCCCATAAACGCTGAAATATGCGACCCGACGAAAAAGGGACCGATGATCGTTAAGCCTGGCAAACCATACTTATCAAAAAGAACGCGTGCACGTTTCTCCTTCTTCGACTCTTGCATTTCCTCGACATGTGCTTCTGTCGTCTCGCCCTCCTCCTGAACCACATCTTTCATACGCTTTTGTTTTCGTTTCTTCCTCCATACTTTAAATTTATCTACAAATACAATTAACAAAACCACTGTCAAAGCATTTCCTAAAAAAGCAAGTATGCCTGTTAGTACTGGCGACAGCCCACCGATGATCGCTAGTGGGATAACAGCAACAAGTTCAAATAACGGAATCGCCGCTAAAAGAAACACTAATAAATACGATAAAAACATCGTCTCCATTCCCCTCTAAAATAAGTCATTTCTCACTAAGTAGCCAATTATTCCACAAACAATTATCCCTATACCTAAACTATTCATAATGACCCAATCGTACCCTCAAGTATTAAGAGCACTTAACTAATAGGAAAAGCCATATTACCTTGGTCACCTATCTCACCTTGAAGACCTTTCACGGACTAAGTACCGTCACCTCCTCTCTTTCATCTCGAAAATGCTACTTAATCGTTTACTAGAAATCAATAATTCGCAATTATCCGCCAATTACCCAACACCAATTATTTCAAATTCATTTGGATAACTCAATCTTTTATTTTGATAAATATGGAAAACTTTTTTAAACAGTCCAAAAATAAATCGTCCAAGCTTCACTATTTCACCCTTTCAAAACTCTTCATCAACAAACATTGAAAAAAGAACCCTTCTAATGAGGGCTCTTCCAACTTTACTCTATTAAACTATCTTGCATTCTCATCCGGTTGATGAAGACCAAAGATATTTCCTTCCGTGTCAAAGTAATAAGCCTGCCACGCCATTCCAGGCAAAGCGTATTTGGCCATCGCTGTTTTGCCACCATTAGCAAGAACTTTCGATTCAGTAGCATCCAAATCTTCCACGCCCATTGTACAGGCATACCCATTGATTGCAGCGTTACCTTCAGGAGGTGGACCTTGCCGTTTCATTAACGCTCCATCGATTCCTGGTTCTTTTGCATCACCAGTCACTACGCCAAAATAAGGCATGCCGGCATATTCACTCCAGTCTTCAAACTTCCAATCAAATACGTTCCCGTAGAACTTCTTAGCCCGTTCCATGTCATCTACATGAATTTCAAAATGAACAACACGTCCCATAATTCCCTCCTAATTTCAGCAAGATTTGAGAAGGACATCCGGTTATGAAATCTGTTCTTATGTATCCTTCACGTATCTATATTCTAGTAATCATGTCATACTCCTTTACGACTTTTGGTCCAATTACTCTTTTTTATCCAAATTGTCTTTCCATTCCAATTGAGCCACAATCGCATATTCCGCCGTTTTTACCGATTCAGGTAAAGTGATGACACCGCTATGGTTCACTGACGACATTTGGTTCTCACTCGAGCCAATTAAGTATGCCAAATACACCGTTTCTCCTTTAGTAATCGTGACTTCTTCTTCTATCTGTTCAAAGATAAATGCGCCCAGCTCTTTAGGCATATTGGTCGATCCTTTGCTGTATCCATCCGGTGATCCCATTGTAAAGTAAGCTACTTTTTCTTCCATTTGAAGTTGGAATGAGTGAAGAGCTTTATTGAAACGCTCTTGTTCATAATTTCCACCCCAGGTAACAAACTCTTCTTTTCCATCTTCTCCATCATTATATACAACGATCGAAGTCACGAGCGCTTCTCCTTCCCCTACGGTCCCGTCCACCGTATAAAAGGTTTTGAAATCGACTCCCATTTGATTCACGATGCTTTGCTCACGTTTTGATAGTTTGGCAGGCTTAATGTGTAAGGAACTTGCAGAAGTCTCTTGAGTAGAACCTTTCTCCTCCTGCTTCCCTTCATTGCTGCCTTCATTTGTACATGCTGCTAGAAGCAGAAATACTCCTAGTAAAGTGATAAATCGTTTCATCTTTGTGCCTCCATCTTTCTTCTAATCGATTAGTTAGGCTTTCATCTCCCTAATCTCTAGCTTAAATTCAGAAGCGAGTGCTCTTCCATGATCGAGCAGCTACTTTTTCAATCATTTTAATCACTAACAAGTTCACTATAGTCGCTTCCTCGCACTATTTCCCTTTCATCCATCATCGTCCATTCTTTCATAGAAGCTTCTGGATGATGACGTAGATAACTTTCGACTATTTTAAAACCCAGTTTATAATTGGACCACTTTGGTATATCTTTTTTCCAGTCACCGTTTTGGAATGTGTTATATAACTCCACATTTGTGGAATCGCTCTTTTCTCTAAGTTCCTCTAGCACTCTCTTTTCTTCTTCAGTCGATAGCGGTTCTGACCAGGGCGGGCTCGCCTCAGGGTATAATTGAGATGCGAAGGAATCAGCTCTTCCCTCAAAAACAAACCCGTTTAACAGATTCATTCCTCCCGATCTATTTGGATTCTCTAGAAAAACGGTGTGATGGTATTCGTGCGCAACGGCGTATTCTAGCATTTCTTTGTCATATGTAGGTGATAAGAAGAGAACGATAACATCTTTACTTACAGTAATCGCACTAACTCCCTTCATCTCGTTTTGAATGTTTTGGTAGTCTGGGTTTACCGGCATAACATAAATAGTTTTATTTTCGGCTTCAAGACTTTCCCCCGACTTAGTAAGTGATGCTTTGATTGCTTTATTAACTTCTTCTTGCTTCTTTAGTAGCTTACCTGTCTGTTCATTTAAAGTCTGAACACTTGTCGTAGGGGAGAAATAAGTAGAATAATCCAGTCCACCAGTTAAGCTCGCTCCTTCATGAGAAGCAGATTCTAGAAAAGGCTGTGTCACTTTACTATAATACTCCCCGCTCGTATTCAGTTCGGTATTCTCCATAGCCTCGTTAGTATAATCAAGAACTTCTTCGTATAGAGGAATGATTTTGAAACTTTGTCCACCTAACTCAACTTTCATAGAAGATTGGGAAGGAGTTTCATCCCTTTCACTAGAGCAACCAACGATAAGTATTAAGGCTATACATATAGCCAATCTTTTCATAAACTTTCCCATCCAAACCCTCTTTCCTACCGCAGTTTCTGTCTCACTTAGCTTCATCTGGCTTCAATAGAAGATAACGAAATGAACCACACATCCGCTGCCATCCTATTACTCCTCATAAAAAATAATCGCTTAAAACTAAAGCGATTACTTTTCTTTTCATTCCGTGCTGTCCTTATGATGTTCTAACTTCTTTATTTCCAACTCAATCTTCTTAGCTTCAAGCTCTAGCTCTTTCATCTTTATATCTTTTTCTGTTTTCTTAACATAGCCATAATAGATGAGCGATAAACCAACGACGATCGTAAGATAAAAGAATATACCCAATTTTTCATCCCCCCTGATGTGATTAGTGTTTGAATAGGCTACACAATCATATATTTGTTTCGATCGGAGCTGCAAGTCTGTATTCTATAAGAGCTCCTCTTAACTAAAATCCCCTTAATAATATGTCGTAATGGTTAAAACAAGACTAAAAATCGTAAATAGCACTGAACCGTAAAAAACGGCACCTACATTTACTTTCAATTCATTATCTTCTTGAACTTTCCACCCTGCCTCGCTTGCCTCAGCAGTGGCCCCTTTTGATAAAAATCCTCCGCTACTGTTAAAGAAGTAAAGCACAATGGTTAGCCCTAGAGCAATAAAGAAGCTCCATTCACTAAATGAAAAAGAAATGAATACACTTGCAGCCCATACGAGTATACCGATCACAAGCGATGCAATCACTGACCTTATAATGACCTTTTTCACACATATCTCCCCCTTCTTCTCATTAAGTTAATATCCAAGAAAATTAAACAAACAAATGACGTAAGAACAAAAAGCCGTATAGTAGCGCTCCACCAATGAAAGTGAGCAATCCAACCAATAGAAAGCCATAGACTAATCCCTTTCCCATGGCAAATAAGTCTAGAAACAAATTCTTAACTGAATGAAATAGTGTTTGCATAGCGCACTCCTTGAACATTTATCCCTTTTGTTATCTTCATTCGTTATACGAATGAAACGTATCAAATGTTTCACCTTTACCACATTATTCCTTCTTTCCATAATACAAAAGGTGTAGAGAGGTTCTCCTCTCTACACCTTTTGTGTTAGTTTAATTCTTGTTGCCTTACCACCTGGCCGTTAACATCTTTCTTCTCGTATAGAATTCCACTCCGTCTGATCCGTTCGCATGAAGATCGCCATAGAAGGAATTTTTCCAACCTGAGAACGGGAAGAACGCCATCGGGGCTGGTACGCCGATATTTACGCCCAGCATGCCAACTTCGATGTTTTCTCTGAAATACCGAACGTTGCTTCCGTCCTTCGTAAATAGGCAAGCCCCGTTTCCGAAATCAGATTCATTCGTGAGCTCGATCGCTTCTTCTAGATTTTTCACTCGCACAATTGATAGCACTGGCGCAAAGATCTCGTCCTTCCAGATTTGCATAGAGGAGTTTACGTGATCAAAAATCGTTGGTCCGATAAAGTAGCCTTCATCGTTGTATGCTTCGTCGTTTCGGCCGTCGCGAACGAGCGTAGCACCTTCCTCCTGACCTTTACGGATATAGCTTTCCGTTCTTTCTTTATGTTCTTTACGGATAACCGGTCCTAAGAATACGTCTTCATCAAGGCCGTTTCCGATTTTTATTTCATCGGCTTTTTCGTTTAACTTTTGAAGCAGTGGTTCCACAACATCATCTACCGCCACAACAACGGAGCATGCCATGCATCGTTCGCCCGCAGAACCGTAGGAAGCAGCGATGATTTCTTTAACCGCAGCGTCAAGATCAGCGTCAGCCATTACGATGGAATGGTTTTTCGCACCGGCAAGTGCCTGAACGCGTTTACCATTCGCAGCTCCTGTTTTGTAGACATATTCGGCGACTGGCTGTGAACCGACGAAGGAAATCGCAGGCACATCTTTGTGCTCTAGAAGCCCATTCACAACGTCATGTGCTCCGTGAACAATATTCAGGACGCCATCCGGTAAGCCTGCTTCTTTAAATAGCTCTGCTAAGCGGTTTGCGAGTAGCGGCGTTCGCTCAGATGGTTTAAGGACGAACGTATTCCCCATCGCGATTGCAAGTGGAAACATCCAGCACGGCACCATCATCGGGAAGTTAAATGGCGTGATGCCGCCAACAACACCAACAGGATAGCGATACATGCCTGATTCAAGATTCGTAGCGATATCCGGAAGGTGCTTGCCCATCATTAACGATGGCGCACCGGCTGCAAACTCAACGCATTCGATCCCGCGCTGCACTTCACCCTGTGCTTCTTTAAAACTTTTACCATTCTCATTTGTTAGCAATCTCGCAAGCTCGTCCCAATTGTCGACGAGCAGCTGCTGGTATTTAAATAGAATGCGCGCGCGTTTCGGAACAGGCGTTTTACTCCAGGTTTTGAAGGTAGCCTTTGCTACTTTCACTGCTTCATCAAGATCTGCTTTCGTTGAAATCGGAACCTGAGCGAGCTCCTCCCCTGTTGCCGGGTTTGGTACAGCTTGAAATTGATCGGTATTCGCATCGACCCATTTACCATTTATATAGTTTTGTAGCACGTTCGTTGCCGTCGTAGCCATGTTTTCATTCCCCTTCCACTTGTGTTAGCGAATCTTTTCTTCACTTATAAATTCGTAGTCATAGCAAATCACATAAAGTTCTTCTAATTCCGCCTGTGTAGGCAAGCGAGGATGATGCGCTGGGCTCCCGCTGTCTAATGCGTCTGCTGCCATTTTGCTAATAACCTGCTTGAACGCTGTCTCATCAATTCCCCAGGATTTTAAGTTCGGGATATTTAATGAGGCACAAAGACTTTTGATAGAAGAAACCGCTACATTTGCTGCTTCTTCATTTGAGAGTGCCTCGCTTTCTTCTGTCTGAAACAGTCTTCCGAGATCAGCGAGTCGCTCGATGCAGAAGTCCTTGCTGTATTCAAGTACAGCTGGAAGCAGCATCGCGTTTGAATATCCATGCGGCACGTGAAAAAGAGCACCGATCGGACGCGACATGCCGTGTACAAGACAGACGGAAGAATTTGTAAAAGCCATACCCGCCTGAAGAGCACCTAAACTCATCGCTTCTCGTGCATCTAGATTCCCTCCATCATTGTAAGCGCTTTTAATATGACCGATAATGTGTCCAATCGCAGATAAAGCAAGCGTGTCTGTCATCGGATGAGCTCGCTTTGAGAGGTACGCTCCCACCGCATGACTGAGGGCGTCAATTCCTGTTGCCGCGGTGACATGCTGTGGCGATGAGCGCGAGAGATACGGATCCACAATCGCAGCTGCCGGCATGAAGGCGGGCTGTTTGATCATCATTTTCACATATGTCGTTGTATTCGTAATAACGGTCACGTCCGTTGCTTCTGAGCCAGTTCCCGCTGTTGTTGGAATAGCGAGATGCGGAATCGGCGCCTTCTCTGCCATCGTTCTGTTCGCGCGATAGTCACCTATGTATCCTCCATTCGTCGCAAGAACGGCGATGGCTTTCGCCGTATCGATACAACTTCCCCCACCTAATGAAATAACGATCTCACAGTTCGTATTTCGAAAAAGCACAAGCGCTTCAGACACATAATCGTCCGTTGGTTCAGACGCAACACCCGTGTAGATCTCACTTTCCACTCCCACCTGCTTCAAATAATCCTGACAATCCGTGACATAACCGAGATTCATCATCACCTCATCACTAACAATAAGGGCTTTCTGCCCGTGACGAGCTGCTTCTGTGCCAATTTGTTTAAACGAATCTCTTCCATAGAGAATCGTTTGAGGTGTACGAAAAACCGCAAACTGTTCCACCATATCTCTCCTTTACTTAACTTCCATATGTGTGAAGCAAGAGCTGAAATCTGCGATGTGTTTGAAATGGACTTGTCTCTTTACACTACTTTCTTGATAAGAGGAGCTCATTCCTACTCATCAGTGAGAATTTCATCGTTTGTTTCGTTATGCCAGGTAAAATACACATTCCACTTTGATAGAAACACGTTTTGATATTGGAAATGGGATCTAGTAAAAAAACTCATTTAATGAATATTAGGAAACAACAGTGAAAAAAACCGATTTAAAGTCACTATTCTTGTCCATATTTCCCAATACAATATTTTCTAAAATTGTGATAATTTTAAATAAAAGCAAAACAGAGGAATGTTATTTAGAGGAGCACACAAATTTGTATATATTAGCACCCGCAATCTGGATCAGTATGTTTCTCGTATTTCTAAAACTGAAAAAGCAATTAAATACTGAGCTTAACTTTCTTCCTTCTGATGACCAACAAAAAGAAATGATTATAAAACATCCGATCATAGGCAAAAACGTTGGAAATATATTAGTTGACGCTCATTTGCTCTCCTCCCCATTTTCAATTGTCATCATTGTTAATCAAACGTGTAGCTTTTGTTTAACAGAGCTAGAAGAGCTTATTCTTGAAAACCAGTCTTATCACCTTCCCATATTCACTATCATATCAATCGAAAACCAAGCTGAAGGGAATGCGCCCAGCGAAAAGTACAGCCTTTATCAAAATGACGTAACACAGCTTCAGGTTAAGCAAGAGACAATAACCAAATTTGAAATACATGACTTTCCCACTCTGCTATTAGTTGACCAAAATGGAACGGTGTTAGGAGAGCATGGGTGGTATAGAGGGGTATTTCATCAATACAACTTCATATTGAAGGGAGGTGAAGGAAATGTTGAATAAACTATTTGGAGTAAAACCTGCGGGTTACCCTTGTGACTCTAAAGTTAGTCGCTCTTCTTGTGGATCTACTTGTGATTCTAACGGAAATCGCATATGGCAAACATCTTATTATGACAGTGTGACTGGACAAAAGTGTAAAACGATCTATAATTCTTGTTCTTGCTAATGAAGAAAATACATAGACCAGGATTCTTCCTGGTCTTAAACTAATTTGGCGGTAAAGATATGAATATTCATTATTTAAGAAAGAGTTTTCAATTCGTTTGGAATATTAGTCCACTGTGGTTTTTAGCTTCTATCTTCATTAGAATGGTGACTGGTCTTTTCCCCCTAGCTACTCTGTGGGTAACTAAAGAATTAGTAAATGCAGTTGTACTCATTATTAGTGCTGACGAACCTAATTATCAGCGTGCGTTTTTATTTCTCACCCTAGAATTATTTCTAGTAGGTCTCTCCTCTACACTCAAGCATATATCCGATATTTTTGATGAACAAATTGAAGTGAAATTAGATTACAGTGTTGGAAAACTTGTGTCAGAAAAAGCAGCTTCAGTACCACTTAGCTATTATGAAATACCTGAATTTTATAACCACCAGGAACGTATTAGTGGAAACTATGGTAATAAGCTAATGTCCCCTGTAAAGAACATTCTAGACTTGGGACAGTTCTCCATAAGCTTACTATCTTATTTATCCTTCTTGCTGTCATTCCATTGGGGATTAGCGATCTTAAGCGCAATTTCTGCAGTGCCTATATTATTATTGCAATCGCGCTTTGGCAACGAGAAGTTCTTCTTATTAAAGCATCAAACACAAAAAGCGAGAGAATCCAATTACTTCAACTTCCTTCTTCAAAATCGACAATCAGCTAAAGAAGTAAGGCTTTTTCATTTAGGGCCCTTTTTCTTGGAAAGATGGGGAAAGTTATTTTTAAGTAATAGCAATGAAGTTCTTGCACTTCTAAAAAAAGAAAAGAAAGTACAAATGGTGCTCGATCTTTTTACAGCCCTTTTGTATAGTCTTTCGGCAGCCATTGTGATTTGGTTACTAAAGAAAAAGAATTTAGGAGTAGGTGAATTCGTTTCCATTGGACAAGCGATTAAAGGAGCGCAGGCTTCCTTAAATATGATGGCTTCTTATCTCGCTAAAATTTATGAAGAAAACCTCTATATCGAAGACCTGTTTGAGTTTTTAGATTTCAAAGATGAGGAATTTGCTTTTGAAAACAATGAACGTATACATAGTTTTCCCGAAAAGCTTAAAAAAGGCATTACGATTCATAATGTAAGCTATCATTATCCGGAAAGTAAAAAAACGGTCATAAATAACATCTCTTTTTCAATTGCTCCCGGGGAAAAAATCGCCATTGTAGGGGATAATGGATCCGGAAAAACCACCCTCGTGAAATGTCTCCTTGGACTATACCCTGTAAGTCATGGAGAAATCCTTGTAGATGGCATTAACATTAACTATTTTGATCCTATTACGCTAAAGAAAAGTATGACGGGAATTTTTCAAGACTTTATGCAGCTTCCCTTTTCCATAAAGCATAATATTACTCTTGGTGATGTTGAAAATATGGAAGATACGGTTTTAATGAGAAAAGTAACCAAACAGTCTGGCCTTCTCGACACGGTCCAGCAGTTTCCAAATCAATTTGATACCCGATTAGGGAAGCTCTTAGGTGATGGTGAAGATTTATCTGGTGGACAGTGGCAAAAGCTTGCCCTATCTAGAGCCCTGTTTAGTAAAGCCAATATCATTATCCTTGATGAACCTACTGCTTCACTCGATCCTTTAACAGAACTAAACATCTTTAATCAATTCAAAGAACTCACTCAAGATAAAACGACTATTTATATTTCGCACCGTATGGCCGCAGCTCGATTAGCTGATCGCATATTGGTTATGAAAGATGGCGAATTGGTTGAAGTCGGGAATCATGAAGAATTACTTGCACGTAGGAAAAATTATTATGAAATGTTTACAAGCCAAGCTCAATGGTATGCCTAATTCGGAGGAATGCTTATGGAAATACTCTTACTTTTTCTTAGGTTAGGGATAGCGATTATTCCGGTAACCTCTGCTTATACCAAAATGCGAGATCTCACTAACCATGAACAAAGCATACAAAACTATCAGCTTATACCTGATCGGTACGCGAAACCAGTAGCGAAATTCGATGCTATCGCTGAAATGATGGTTGGTCTCTTGCTATTAGTTGGCCTCTTTTACAAGGTCAGTTTGATCTTCTTTACTGGATTAATCGTTCTCTATACGCTTGCGATTCTAATCAATCTAAGGAGAGGTCGCACATCACTTTCATGTGGCTGTGGAGGGATTGTTGGCGAAAAGCCAATCTCATGGAAGCTTATTTTCAGAAACCTATCCATTATCATGGTGGCCGTAATGTTGTTCTTTAGTTCAACAAAAGTTGGCATTCTTGATTATTATGCATCCACTTCATCATTGAATGAAGTCTATCCACCACTTTACTTAATTGCTTCATTTTGTTTTTTTGGCATAATCGCGACGTTCTTTGTCCTAGTAGAGGTTAAAAAGATAAATCACCATTTTAATCGGTTATTACACAGAGGAGAGATATAAAATGGAAGTGAATTGGGGGCTTCTTTCACATATTGGCTTATGGTTATTTCTTTTGATGCAATTTGCGATATTACTGTACTTTTTAAAACAAATTACGCAGTTTTTAAATCGATTTAGAAATGTTGGCGCAACTATAGAAGAAAAGACGTTACAAGTTGGGGAGAAAGCTCCACTGTTTCGGGTGAAAGATGAAGAGAATCAACAAATTTCGCTTGCTGATTTTAATAATAGACATTTAATTATGATCTTTAGCAGCACGACGTGTGGTACTTGTTCGACTTTATTAAGTCAAGTCCCCTTTCTAGCTGACACCTACCAAACAAACATATTCGTCATTACTCATGATAGAAGAGAAAAGGGATCCGTGCCTTCTATTCCGAATACATATTATGTAAGCTCGGCTGAACTCTTTAAAAACTATTACATTAAAAAAGTGCCTACAATTTTCATAATCGATCATGAAGGAAATATCGCTGCACAGGGGGATATGAATGAGTTAGAGAACTTATTAAGCATAGTTCCAAAACAAACTGTTGCTTCTAGCAAAACAAAGATTTCTCAATTGTAAAAGGAGGGCCGTGATGAAGAAGTCACTTACCTTGCAGATTGCATTCCAATTTCTATTAACTTCAATAGGCATCCTACTAATTGGCTCACTTCCTTACTTGTTTTTTAATATGAAATCGCAACTAAACGTGCTCAAAATGATTGATAACAATTCGTTAAATAATACTTCGTTTTTATATGACACAATCGTACTTAATTTTGATGCATACGTTCATCACATGCTTCATCTCTTAAACGTCATCCTAACAGGCAATACCATTGAGTACTACGTTCGGGGGAGAGAGTTACCTTTATTCCCGGAATTCATGGAAGTTTACCTTACTTCTATGTTTTACCTATTTATTTCTATCGTCCTAGCTCTTATCTTAGGAATCCTTCTTACATTCCTTACAATGTTACTTCCGGTTCATAAAAGAACTCTTCCTAAGGCTTTTCTTTTTATTATTGAATCATTGCCGGACATTTTCGTGATTTTAGTTGCACAATTAGGCATTATTTGGGTCTATAAAAAAACCAACTTTCTTCTTTTTAACATTTCCAGCGGTTTCGATGAAAACGCGATCGTTCTTCCGGTCCTCGTCCTATCACTACTGCCTGGTATATACATATATAAGTATTTATTGTTGTCCTTTGAAGAAGAGGAGAAGCTTCTTTACGTAGAACTAGCACGAGGAAAGGGATTAAAGCGATCAAGAATTTTAGTGTTACACGTTTTTAGGAACTCAATATTAACTTTATTTAACCATTTTAAGGGCGTCTTTCTTTTTGCAATCGCTAACTTATTAATGTTGGAGATTATCTTTAATATTAATGGGTTTATGACCTTTATTTTTGAGAATGGGGTACTGAATCCTGAAATACTAACCATGGGGCTGTTTATGGTATTTATCCCTTCTTTTATCATGTTCACAACAGGAAAAGTTACGCTAGAACACTACTTCAATATTGGTGGGAAGAATATATGAAGAAACAATTAATCCAACGTCCGTTGTTAATAGGAGGCACTCTCTTTATCTTATTCCTCCTTATAGGAAGTTTCGTATACACCACGTTTGCAGATCCGGCTCCACCTGAAAAAGTATTGTATGATGAGAATCGTAATGCCATTGCCTTAGCACCTTTCCCGCCCTCCCTACAGTTTCCATTAGGGAGTGATCTCGATGGAAATAACTTCGTACTCATGCTCCTCGAGGGGGCCAAGTATACCATTGGACTATCCATCATCGTTGCCTTCGGACGAATGCTATTCTCTTTCATAGGCGGATATCTTTTGTTTAGGTTACCGAGTGCTTTTCGAAAACTGTTAGCCGGGCTTGCAGATGCGCTTCACTATGCGCCGGTTACGATTTTTACCTACATATTGATCGCTCCCGTTGTGTTAACCTTCAGCTGGAGCTATGATACCGTAACGAAAGTCGTCTTCCCTATGCTCGTGCTTATTTTCATCAGTGTACCAGTACTTTCCCTTTACATTCAAAATGAACTCGATCTCATATCTAAAAAGGAATTCATAGAAAGCGCTAGGACAATGGGCGGAAGTAAATTTCATATTTTCAAAAACCATCTAGCACCTTTCCTGAATCCTAAGTTACTACTCCTTTTCGTTCAACAAGTCGGACAGGTCCTTGTTGTCTTTGCTCATCTTGGTCTTTTGAAAGTATTCATAGGCGGCACAGACGTCAGAATCATTGAGTATGATATGGAAACTGGAAAAGCCTTCACGGACTCATTTTCGATGTCGAATGAGTGGGCAGGGCTGATCGCTCAAAATTTCCAGTACGCCTCTTCTTTTCCATGGATGATTCTTGCGCCCGTTACCGCCTTTGCATTAACCATTCTAGCAGTGAACTGTATCGTATATGACTTAACCTCTCCTAAGCCTCTCAAATTGAAAAGAAAGAAAAAGAAGCTGCATACTTCAACGATAAAAAATGCCATACCACCGGAGAGTTTTGAATTCAAAAGTTAATCCAGTCTTATATAAGAAGTCATTCAGTCACGAATGGCTCTTTTTCATTTCGTTTTTCTATGTAATGACAGAAAGGGAGGCGAATGTATTGAGAGCCTCTATCACAAATCCGATCATGCTCACTCATCATGACTTCAGAAGAACTTCATATACAAAACCATTCTATATTGACTATACTAATCAAACATAAAAATGAGTGCCATAACTGACATTGTCATTAAAATGAATGCACTAATAATAAAGGTAACGACTGAAGCGAAAATATATTTTCCCTTCTTAGAATAATAAATAGAGCTAGCTATAGCCAATAGAAATAGTATAGGAGAAATCACAATTCCATATGAGCCCAATGCTAGTATAGCTAGTAATAAAAATAGTAAAGGCAAGTATCTCAGCTCCTAAAATTCTTTTCTTCAGTTATCCTGCCTAACAACTTAATACCAATACTTTCAAATTTTGATAACTAACTCAATCTTAATTTTAGTAAAATAGAAGCTTATCCTAGTAACGGTTAAGCTCCGAGATAATGGAAAAGGTTCAAATTATCCAACCGTTAAAAACCATTCCCAAGTTAATAACGATATGAAAAGCTATAGATGGATATATACTCCTAGTCTTTAAAACTACGATCGCATAGAAAAGACCACCTAAGGAAAAAAGCAAACTTATAAAAAGAGAAATGCCAATAGATATGTGCAGTAGGCCAAACCCTACACTGGTTATTAAGACAGCATAAAAGGTGGAAACATCTCTTTGTAGGCTTGATAACATAATACCTCTCCAAATTAACTCTTCAAGTGTAGCGTTAATTATAGCAAACAATAATCCGAAAACTAAAACTGATTTTATGTAGCCCATATCTTGATTGATAAATAATGGTATAAGGATCATGCAGGAACCCATTAGACCAAAAAGTAAAAAATACGATAATTTCATCGTATGGAAAGGCAGTATAATACGTTTTTGCCAATCTGGCATTTTTCCAAAGATAGAAATTTCACCTTTGAATAAGACCAGTGAAAAAACAATACCTATCAGTATCAAAGTGAGTAAACTTCTGTTTATCAAGATTTTGGTTTCTACTGTAATGTTTATTTCATTGATAAAGGCGCTTCCAGTTTGAAACATCAATAGACCTATTAAGAAAAACATAAACAAAGATATCGTTAGACGGTATTTGTTATTTTTAAAATAGAGAATGAGTAAGAATATGAGGGTTAATAATCCCCATGTAAACAATTTAAAAGAAAATAGAATTATACCTAGAAAAAAAAAGATGGCAGAAAAAATGAGAAATAGATCCTTCTTTAGGTAGTAAATACTAATTCCCCCTTTAGCGAAAGAAAATTCAATCATTTTAATTGATAACAATCTAATATAGCAAAACCTGAGTATTACACTTCCTTAGTATTAATCAAAAGCACCGGTTTACTGCAAGAAACTTTTATCCTTATTCTACATTTAAATGCTCTTCTAATTTCAATATCGTTTTGATTTTAAACAGCAAAGGGGCAATTAATAGTCTTTCTAAAACTCTACAAAATGCCCATACATACTAATATGAGGTGTTAATATGGTTTCTACAAATCGAAACAATGTAACATATAAAATAAATCTTCTATCTTAAAGAGAGAATAAATGCTTTTTTCAAAAGCAAGTAAATGTTTATTGCAAAAAACATCTATGTGGAAGGATTGGTGGTATTTCGTTCTATCAACAACCATAACCTTTCTATTAAGCTTCATATTTTATATAAATCTATTTAAATATTCGCCAAATATTTTGTTCATAACTTTCGGGGTATTTTCTAAATAAACATTCATTTGTTCAATGTTCGATTCGAATTTATTAGCGTTTCTTTCATCCGTTGGAAAATCAGATATTCCTTTAACAATAATGCATTCAACATCATTCTTCTTACAAATATAAGCAATTGCTCCCGCTTCGGTATCCGCTATGGTTATTTCGTTTTTCTTCAGTTCTAAATAGTCCTTCCACATAACGACTGCTTTATCAGCGGTGCCAATTGTTCCTTTATAAAAATCATCTCCATATTTTGATAGATCAATATGAACGATGAAGGATTGTTTAATAAAAGGCTCAATTTCTTTTACCGTGCAATCATATTGAACGGCTTTGTCGGGTACAAAAATATCTAAATGACGAAACTGATCATCTATTCCTGCACATGTTCCAGCAACGATTACTTTAGTTAAATTAAATTTAGAAATCATATACTGATTACCACCAACACCATTTACTTTTCTTACACCGGTACTATAAAAAACAAGTTCGGTATCATTCCTTGTTCTCATGAAATACTCCCCATATGGATAACTGAAACGTTCGTTATCTTTTATTCCGAAGTATTCCAATGTTGCTTCGTACTCCCACTTCGTTGCTATGCTTATTCCTATCATCGACTAATCACCCTACAAGTATAATTTATCACTATTGAATGGTTATACACGGTCAGAATTTCATTTTTATTGTTCTTCTTTTTTACTCTCTTCATCAACAATTGGTTATTAATATGTAAGGATCCTTTCTACTAACCCGCTGTTAAATGACATGTAGCGCTTACTTTTTATTAAGCAAACGCTCCGAGATTGTTGAATACTTGATATTGAGATATTCCAATCAAGGTAGTTCACATTATATAAGATTCCCTCAGTTTAACCCGAAGTTAATTCTAAAAACTCTTCCACATCCTTCAAACATACTTCCATTCCTGCTTCCCAGAATTCCTTAGAAGTAATGTCTTCTCCTAAATGTTTCATAACTAAATCTTCCACATTCATACTTCCTGAATCACGGAGTAATTTCAAATAATCTTTTTCAAATCCTTTTCCCTTCTCTTTTGCCTTCGCATAAATTCCTAAAGCAAATAAATAGCCAAAAGTATAAGGGAAATTGTAGAACGGGGATTGCGTAATATAGTAGTGAGGTGTCCAAACCCAGGAATAGATTGAAGGTTGATCTAAAGAACCCTCGTACGCTTCATTTATTGATTGTTCCATTAATTGATTTAAACGTTTGGGTGAAACGATACCACTTTTACGTTCCTCATAAAATCTCTGCTCAAATAAGAACCTCGAATGTATATTCATGAAGTTCATAACACTACGTTTCAATTTCTCATCTAGTATAAATATTTTTTCTTTTTTAGTTTTTGCTTTTTTCATTGAGGCATCAAAAATAATCATTTCTGAGAAGGTTGAAGCTGTTTCAGCAATACTCAATGGATATTGCTTATTTATACCCTCAACAGCGTTCATGGCATAATTATGAAAACCATGCCCCAGTTCATGAACAAGTGTTAGTACATCTATAAAGGTACCGCTATATGTCATAAAAACTCTTGATTCACCTGTAACTGGAAAACTAGCACAAAACGGAACAGCAGACTTATTCGGACGATTTTCAGCTTCTATCCAACCTTCATTAAAAGCTTCTTTAACAAAACTTTCTAATTCATTTCCGAACTGACTAAAATGCTCCGTAATGAACGTCGTAGCTTCATCGTAGTTCATTTCGTGATCATTCTTTGTAATAGGAGCCCAAAAGTTATAAGCCTTCATACTAGAATTGCCCATCATTTCAGCTTTTCGCTCCAGGTACTTCGAGAAAGGTTGTTTATATGAACTAATTACTGACCACATCGTATTTAGCGTTTCTTCTTTCATTCTGTTCTTCTTCAAAGGATTTTCCAGAACATTGTTTATTCCATATTTGTTATGTATTTGTATACGAAAGCCAGCAATGTGATTTATGACTTTCGCAAAAAGTTCTTCTTTCTCTTTCCATATTGATTCTAGTGCATTATGAGCTTCCTTACGCACTTCTTCCTCAGGATGTGACCGCAAGTTAAGGGCTTGTCCAACTGATAGATCTTCTTCTTTTCCATCAACCCTTATCTTTACGCTAATACTACTTACTAAATTTCTATAAAAATGGCCCCAAGCATGGTATCCATCAACCATTAAGTCAGAAATTAAACTTAACTCCTCTTCTGACAAATTCGAATTTGCGTTTTCTCGCCATTCGTTGAGGATAAATCTATAGTCTTCTAACTCTTTATTTTCTAGTATATCTCTCCATACATCTTCATCAGTATTTGATAATGTCTTCTTTATTTCCGATAATATTTTTTCGAAACGCGACTCTTTTTGAGCAACTTTTCCTCTTAGACTCGCAGCATCTTGATCCTTTGGATTTTGTGCCAGAAGACACGTGATAAACGAGTTAGCCTGTGTAATGTGCAAGCGAATCTTTCCCACGTTTCCCACTAAATCTACAATATTACTAATTTCATTAGTAAGAATTAAAGAAGTAAAAGATTCAACATTACCTTCTAGCTCATGTATAAGCTCCTCTAATTCCTTGATATGATCTATAAATTGACCTGATTTACTGCCCCCATAAAAAACGTTATCTAAATTCCATACTTTTGGATAACTTATCTTCTCCATGTTCTCCTCCTTGCAACATATGTATTAATGAACACAAACACTTGTTCTTATTTTAATATAACACTGAGGTGAAAAATGTAAAAACAAAAAGAGACAACAATATAAATTATGCCTCTTTTTATCCTACTTTAAATATGAGCGACCGTCTTTATTGAACAAACGCTCCGTTACATTGAATAAGAAAATTAGAATATTAAGGTTTGATAGCATCAACTATGACAGAAACAAAACCTAATTCTCCTTCTGCATTGCGATGATCAAACCTCTTTGAGCGATAGATGAACCCTTCTTTCTCATCCCAATCATTATAAATAAACTCTCCGTTTTCATTACAATATTCTAGTAAGTTAACTTTATATCCAGCCTCTTCAAACATTGATTTTAACGTTTTATAATTATGTACAATTTTATGAGTCGCTGCTGGATGATCACTTGGACCAGGTCCTCCTACTTGAACTACCTGTTGGTAATCTTTATCAGGAAAATAACCATCTGGAACGGCGCAACGAATGTAACCACTTGGTTTTAGATAGTTAAAACAATTTAATGCGGCTGCCTTTCCTTCTTCGTATGTTAAATGCTCCCATACGTGTTCCGCTAAAATAGCCTCTATTGAATTCACTTTAAATCTGCTTTTCCAATGGTCTTCATTTAATAAATCTAATTCTGCTTCTTGAGTTTGAATCCAATCAGGATTATTCGAGTGTTCCCCTGCGCCAATAACAACTTTAATTGCTTTTTTTGTTTTAATTGTAGACATCCCCTTTGAAATTAATGGAATATATCACATTCTATACATTTATAGGCAATACCTTTTAATTCAAGTGTTTCACACAAATTTTTGGTATTATCTCGAATTCAAGTCTTCCATAAAACTGCCCTAAAACTGAACATCCCCTCCTTGCCAAATCCTTATTTCACCATAAAACAGGTCTATCAAATTTCTAAGACCAGCTACAATTAGCATATCTTTTCATGCACCAGTTAAAGAAGCACTTCTAAAGTAGAATTCTTCACCAACCTTCAGAATATGTTTAAAGAAAGGAAAACAGTCTCTAGTCATGTTTCCATATAAGAAAATTAAAAGGAGCCTGCTTCATCACTTAAGATGAAGCGGGCTCCTGTTTCATTCAATGGACATCATTTATTAAAAATCTTTTTCAGAAAAGTAGTTCATCTGAGGACTTTGCTTTTGGCCCCCTACTTCTTTTCCTGTTTCTTTCACAGCTTCCTTCGCTCGTCGAACAGCATGACCGTACTTACGCTCCCAGCTCTTCGTTGCAGTAGCGAATGCGATAAGCGTCACAACCGAAAGAGCTCCGGTCGCTGGTAGGAATGAAGGCGAAATCATGCCATCTGCATAGGCTACACCAATTGGTGAGAAAAGGATGTACGTTTCGCAAATGCTTGCGATTAATAAAATACCAGCCGGCACGCTGTATTTCCACGGCGTCATATTGACCTTTGAAGCCTTCGGGAAAACATAAGCTTTTTTCTGTGGCTTAACGTAAGCAATACCAAACATGATCGCCACTTCAGCGACAAATAGAATACCGTAAATATGAATAAAGTGAATGTCGAGCGGTAGGCCAAAGAGCTGTTCTGTTCCCCACACCATCATGTAGTAGGCGACCACATGGAAAACGATTGCTACCTTCGCCGCTAATGCCGGCACCTTCTTCGAGATAATTCCGATCAATACAACAGCCACAATAGGAATATTGAAAAAGCCGGTGAATTTGCGAATCAAGTCCCACAATCCATTTGGTGCATACATCAACATTGGTGACACGAAAAACGTAACGAGTGCAATAATGGAGCCGAACCACTTACTTGATTTAATCAGCTGTTCGTCTGAGGCATCCTTTTTAAACGCAGGCTTATAAATATCAAGAGCAAACATCGTTGAAGCACTATTCAAAAGGGAGTTGTACGAACTTAAGACGGCCCCAAGCAATACAGCTAAGAAAAAGCCAGACAAGTAAGGTGGTAGCACGTTCGTTACGAGCGTAGGATACGCAAGGTCAACGGACTTAAGGTTCCCTTCATAAAGATGAAAAGCGATAACGCCTGGAATCATCATGAAAATCGGAATGAGAAGCTTAAAGAATCCGGAAAAAATAACACCTTTCTGTCCTTCCTTTAAACTCTGTGCACCGAGCGTGCGCTGAATTACGTATTGATTTGTTGCCCAGTAAAACATGTTGGCGATAATCAGACCGGTGAAAATTGTACCGAATGGAACCGAATCATCCGCTCCGCCAATCGCGTTCAGTTTTTCGGGATTTGTCGTTGTGATGGTTTTTACACCGTTTAGAAAAGCGCCATCTCCGAGTGCGATAAGTCCGAGAATCGGAACGAGCGCTCCGATAATGAGTAGACCGACTCCATTGATCGTATCGGAAACGGCAACGGCTTTTAACCCGCCGAAGATCGCATATACCGCACCGATAAGGCCGATCCCCCAAATCACAACCCAGATCGACTGGGTGTATGTAATGCCTAAAATCGATGGTACATCAAACAATTTCAGAACGGCTAGAGCCCCAGAGTAGAGCATCGAAGGAATCGTGACGAGTACGTACCCAACCATAAATAAAACGACAGTATAGCGACGCACCCCTTCATCAAACCGTTTACTAAGAAATTCAGGAAGGGTTGTAATCGACATGTTCAAATATTTTGGTAGCAAATAAAGTCCCATGAGAACAACCGCTACACCTGCCGTTACTTCCCAGGCCATGTTCGATAGATTCGTCCGAAACGCCTGGCCGTTTAATCCAACTAGCTGCTCAGCAGAAAGGTTCGTTAGCAAAAGCGATCCTGCTATAAACCCACCACTTAATCCTCTTCCTGCCAGAAAATAACCTTCTGACCCATTCGTTGTTCCTCTTGTTTTGCGATAAGCTATGTATCCAACAAGCACCATGAATGCTATACACGTAAGCAATGTAAACCATAGTGACTGCATTTTGTCTCCTCCTCTACCCCAAGAAAAAATTTTTCTCGTATGATTGTAGTAGATGGAATATCCTTTTTATTATATTAGTAAACATTTTTTTGAAATTTGGGGTAGAAAACAGGTGAAAGTTAGTAAAAAAGGAGTGGGATTCGGAAGATAATCTCTCATATAAAAAAGAGCATATAGTTCTTCCTTGTAAATCAGGAGGTTTCCTAACATAATTAATAGAAAAAAGTGAATGTTGCGCATTTACCCCTTTCCCTATACACTTACTCAACAAAATACTATACCTTTACTCTCTACAACAGACCTAACAGGACGAATCTCTCTATCACAATGAAAAGAGGTGAGTGCATGTATGCTACTGGTATGAGCACATTTGATTTTGTACTCTATTTCGCATTTATCATGCTATGCTTTGGGATGAGGATCTATCGCGAACGTGTTAAAGAGCAAAAAAAGGAAATCCATCAGTTGAAAGAGGAAAATGAAAAGCTGAAAGAAGCCGTGCGATTTTACCATGAGCAGCGTGGTAATATGGGTTGAATAGTGGAAATATAGTGAGGTTAAGTGAAGAAAAAAACGTGCTTAGTATATGATAATAAATCGCTATTTTCAAAAAACAGGCACTTCCAACCTTTTAGTTGGATTGTGCCTGTTTGTTTATTAAGCCATCCTTTTGTGAGCCATTATCTAGCCCAAAACAACTCTACCATTCTACTTTTTTCATTCAAAGAAAATTTCATCTCATGGGGAGATTCTCCATATGGATTCTCCACTGTTACTTCCCACATATTATCATTTTGATCGATGTTCGTATGAGGTATGTCTTCAAGTGCACTTATGTATTCCTCTTCAGTAACGGCCATCTCTTCGCCGTTCTTCTTTAGAATGTATTTTCCATCTTTCTCATAGCCAATGTTACCCCCCGTATGACTCTCTAACCAATTTTCTACTTCAGTAGAGTTTTGTTGAGCGATATCCAGGACATTGGCTTCCGTGATTTGCGGCTTTTTCTCTAAGAGATCAAAAAGAAAGTACTCATGATAATCGCAATCCGCATCACAAACATCAACCACAAGCGCATCAGCTGGTAATTCACTACTTTCTACCTTTTCCTTACCAGCAGTATCAATTCTGTAGGATTCGTCATCCGTCTGAGGGTGATTTGTTCGTTGACCGCCCGCACTTAAAAAGTAAGCATCCACATCCTTTTCTTTAAGCATAGGCTTCTTTATAAGGTCGATTTGTTTCAAGAAAAAATCCGCTTTCGTCAGCGTTTGATCCGCAAAATGCACTCCCTCACTTCCAACCTTCGTTCGTTCTACTATAAATTCCTCATCATTAGCTGCAAGTTCAATATTGTAGTGAACCTTCTCGGGAGAAGCGTTCTCTTCTACAACCATAATGAAATCGTTCATTGTTCCTTCATCACTGATTTCCATGTTAAAATCGATTACTTTTGAAGAATCATTTTCATCTCCGAGCTTACTATGTATGTTCTTCCATTCTTCCGCTAAACTGCCACTATAGAAATTAGTATTAAGAAGAGCGACCTCCTGAGGTTGTTCATACAAGAACGTTTGAACCCAAGGAGCAATTGATGAGGTTAAGAAGATAAATAGACCTACATAAACAGCCCGCTTCTTAGCCTTCACATTTACTTTAGTTTTAGTGAAAAACAAGAAGGATATAAGGAATCCAAGTGGAAGCCGCCAATCATTGAGTTGCAACGAAAAACCTCCAAGAAACGTATAGCCGATCAGCTTTAAGAACAAATAGTGTTCAGAGTCAGCCGCCTTCCGAAAAATAATAATGAGAACTATTAGGATGAGACCGTAATATAACAACCAAATCAAGTTTTCCATGTTTCACCTCCTATCTAAACCGTACCATAGTGATGGTGCCTGTCACCACCCGTTTTCGCTCGAACATTGTCGAACTGCCCCACTCCACCTAATCGTCACTCAAAGGCGGTTTGTGATCTCCTTTTAACTCCACTATAATGGAGGGTAAGCTACTTAACAGGCTAGAAAGGAGTACGACATGTTTACGACATATCGCTCTAAAATGACAACCTGGAGAACGGTTTTCTTCATCTTTATCAGCGCACTTACAACGCTTGCCATGTTTTTGATTGATCCGGTATCTTCTAGCTCCGGCGAATCTGCCGCTCTATATATCATGATTTTTATTTTAGTTGGGTGTGCGCTCTCCATATTAATGGCATTCGTTGTATATCGAACTAGTGATGAGAAAAAAGGATGGGCTACGATCGGATTGCTGCTTACACTTTTCAACATCACTGTAATCGCTTACTTTATCTACGTGGGTCTTCGACTAGCATAAGCTGATTGAATATGAACCAAAAGCGTCACTCATAAAAAATCACTAAACAAAACAAGCGTCTTCCCTTTTACGGATAGGAAGACGCTTGTTTATGGACAAATTCTATATCCTAACACGCCATAAGTCTTTTCTCTATCTAACAAAAGCACCCCCCGCCTAAGCATGCTTCGTGATAAAATACAATAAAAGGAAATTCGCAAAAAGGACTGAATCCCATGCCAAATCAATACTTTATTGGTATCACACCACCACCCGCCTATATTGCCAAAGTTGAATATTTCCAACGAAAATGGATCAAGTTCCTAGGAGTAGAACCACATATTACTCTGAAAGCGCAGGGCGGACTATCCCCTGACAAGAAATGGATCGAGAAAGTGGAGAACGTATGCAAAAAAATCCATCCGTTCACGCTAACAGTAGCAGAACCTCACTACTTCGGAGACAATATCCTCTATCTAAGTGTCACTTCCGATCAATTATTTCCGCTCCATGAAGCCATTGTAAAAGCGATTTCTCCACCCGAAGAGCTCATCAAGCACTATTTTGAATTTGATGACTACGTTGGGCATTTAACTCTCGGCAAAGAACAGCACGGTATATCGAAATCTGAGTTAAAGGATATGGAGCTTTTAGCAAAACAGGAACTCACGCCCTATCCTACCTTCAAAGTAGAATCCATTCGAATTTATGAATTAAAGCCTAGCAGCAAGCGGTACGAACCTTATGTAGATCTTCCGCTAGGAGCAGATCTATAACTTATTTGAACCCCTCCGTTTCTTCGAGACGTAGGGGTTCTTCTTTTTTTAAATCTCAAAAGATCCTGAGCTTCCATAATAGAAAAAGAAATGAAAGATCCTCTGTCATTAACATATGATGAACAAATGCATCGTTTCGGAAGGAGTGACCCAGTTGCTCGAAAAATTCGTAGATCACCTCCCTATCATGCCAATCATCCAACCCGTTAAGATAAATCACGGGATTCCCTATTATGAAGTGACGATGAAAGAAAGTTTCCAGAAGCTTCACCACGATTTGCCACCTACACGCGTTTGGGGATATAACGGGCAATACCCTGGACCTACGTTTCAAGTTCACCGAAATCACCCGATTCGTGTTCTTTGGAAAAACGAGCTACCTGAAAAGCATTTTCTCCCAATTGATCATACCGTTCATGGGGCTGGTATAAACGTTCCCGACGTTCGTACGGTTGTGCATCTTCACGGTGGAGTGACACCTGCTACGAGCGATGGTTATCCTGAGGCGTGGTTCACTCGAGGATTTCAACAGGGAGGGCCCTATTTCACCGATCCCATTTATGAATATCCAAATCATCAAGCAGCTACGTCCCTCTGGTATCACGATCATGCGATGGGAATTACACGGTTGAATATCTATGCAGGTCTCGCTGGGATGTATATTGTTCATGACGAAGAAGAGCGATCCCTCAGGCTACCGGAAGGTGAGTTTGATATCCCACTTCTTCTTCAGGATCGTTCTTTTCATCGAGATGGTTCCTTGTACTATCCAGCTGAACCAGATCCTCCTGTCGAAGGCGTTACGCCATCAGTCATTCCTGATTTCTTCGGGAAAGCCAATCTTGTTAACGGGATGGTATGGCCTTATCTGGAAGTCGAGCCGAGGAAATACAGATTCAGAATCCTAAATGGATCAAACGCAAGATTCTACCGCTTCTCCCTATCCAACCAGCTCCCATTCGTTCAAATCGGCACAGATCAGGGGCTGCTCAGAAAGCCGGTGCCTGTCACCCGCGTTTTGATCGCTCCCGCTGAGCGTGTCGACGTCGTCATTGATTTCAGTCGCTCGGCAGGTGAAACCCTTACCTTAATGAACGATGCCGCCTCCCCTTATCCACAGGGGAAAAGTCCGAATCCCAAAACAACGGGCGTAATCATGCAGTTCCGTGTGAAGAAGAAGCTCTCTCTTCCAGATCAAAGCGTCGTTCCTCAGACATTGTCTCGGTACGAGATCATATACGAACAACAAGCAAACAATCAACGCAACCTTCTCCTCAACATGAGGCCTGATCAATATAAACGATCCATTCACCTATTAAACAACCAGCTCTGGTCAGATCCAATCAGTGAAATGCCTAGATTAGGCGATGTTGAAATCTGGAGCTTCGTCAATTTATCAAATGCAACGCACCCCATCCACTTGCATCTCGTTCGCTTTCAAATCCTTGATCGCCAGCCCTTTGATCGAGATTTATATGAAAAAGAAGGTAAAATCGTACCAACCGGCCCACGCATAAAACCAGAAGCTAATGAGCAGGGATGGAAAGATACCGTGCGAGCAAACCCAAAAGAAATCACTCGGATCATCATGAAGTTCGTACCTTATGCAGGCTTGTTTGTATGGCACTGTCATATTCTCGAGCATGAGGATTATGAAATGATGCGACCTTATGTAGTGGTCAAAAAATAAGAGAGGGGTCAGGTACGGACCTGCCCCCCCTCTTTGGATTTATCCACCTCAAAATGGTATTCTTATTCCGATAATAGCTTACATAAAAGGAGCCTACATATGACGAATCCATCTATTTGCGTGATTGGCGCAGGCTTTCATGCAACGACGAACATTTATCCCGCTCTTGTCGAAACAGGTGCAACGATTACGGCTGTCGCTACACGAAACTTAGAACGCTCAGAGCAAACACTCCTTCGTTTTGGAAGCACTGGAACACCGTATGATAATTACAAGAAAATGCTAGAACAGGAGTCATGTGACGGCGTTGTCGTTGTCGCACAGCCAACAGACCAGGCAGCCCTTGTTATGGACTGTATCCAAGCCGGTAAAAATGTGTATGTCGAAAAGCCACTCGGCATGACAACGGAAGAGTCAGAACTAGCGGCAGATGCTGCAGAGAAAGCTGGCGTAAAGCTTATGGTTGGCTTTATGAAGCGCTATGCCCCGATTTATGAGCAGCTTCACTCGCTTATTACAAGTGAAGAACTAGGATCTGTTCGTTCATTCGAAGCACGATTCGCCGTTGATACAACACCATTTTGCCAGAACGATGAAGAATTCCTAAAGTTTGCTGCCATTCACATCGTTGATTTAGTTCGCTATCTATTTGGAGAAACAATAGCTGTGAATGGATTTAAAAACAGCTCGAATTCACACATCAATCAAAGCATTAGCCTTCAATTCGAAAGCGGAACAGTTGGAACCCTTTCTTTCACTGGGATGACAGCCTGGTCTAGAGAAAGCGAAAAACTGACGGTTACGTTTGATCACGGATTTGCCTCAGCCGATGAGGTCCACACCTTAACCGTGCACAAATCTCAATCCTTTAACGAACTTCCATGGAAAGCACCGGCTGAATCCGATTTCGTTTACAGCCCTTCCGCCTCAACAATGTCAGGCTCTATGAGAGATCTCTATCTCCGCGGCTTTGTCGGTGAAATGCAGCACTTCGTCTCATGCTGTACAACAAATGAGACGCCCCGCTCAGATGGAAAAGATAACATTCGTACGATGGCGTTGATCGATCGGATTTTGAAGACGTTAAAGTAAGTTAAATTCCTAACATTGCATTTCTTTAGGATATAAACATATAAAACCCCGTAACTAGATAAACGTGTTACGGGGTTTTTCAACCCATTCTTTCAAATTCTCTGACCTGAACCTTTATTCCCGTCTCTTTTTTCTCTCAACCAGAGCAAATATCAACAGAGCAATGGTTAATACCATCATGACCATGTATAGCCAGGGAAAGCTAATGTTCCCAAAATAATCTAGACTCATGACGATAACATTCAAAAACATTAGTAAGATAAAGGCTATATCACTTTTGTAAGGCTTCCGTTTTTCAAAAAATAAGCTCATAAAAAATCATTCTCGCTTTCATATAATATTAACGACTATATCTTAAAGAAAATTAATTTCTAAAAAGTGAGCAACTCCATTTAATACTGTATATAGGAATGCCTTTTTCTATTTCTTTTAAAAGCAATCTAGATTTATCACTTAGGAATAACGAAAATACGAAGTTACCGCTCCCATACCATATCCAACGGCAGCAATTAGAAGGATATCTCCCCCATTCGAAAAGAAAGCAATAGATTGGAATTTCGTAGGATCTGTGAAACCGTCCAAAAATGGCAACAAGTTCGTTAATCGAATCAAGGCATATAGCATAATAACTTGCCAACTCGACATTGCGGCATCTCTTAATATTTTCTTTTGACGTTCATCTTCCTTTGAAAAGCCAGTATCATCACCTGATACTCTTTTCGTTGAAACAATGATCACTGACATAATACATCCCATAATCAGAACAAGAATGATATCCATTGTATTTATCCCCTTTTCTTTAGCGTTTTTTGATAGTTAAAGAGTGAGTCTACTTTCGTCTCTAGAGCTAAAGCAATAGCAAATGCCAATTCTAAACTTGGATCATACTTATTGTTTTCAATAGCGTTGATCGTCTGTCTGCTAACTTGACACAATTCCGCCAACTTCCCTTGTGAAATCCCCTTACCTTCTCTTAAAATCTTAATGCTGTTCTTCAACTTTGAGCTCTATCCCTTCTATCTATCCTGTCAAATTCCTTTTACACCTTATATGTTAATAAAATCCAGAAAAGGTGTCAAATACTTTTGACACCTTTTCTGGATTCCTTGATAAACTAGCCTATAAAAATACAACCAAAATTTATTTCAAATCCCGTCCACATACTCCTTCGCCTCCAACAGCGATAACCCAAATTCTTCTCGTGCCTTTTTCACGGCTTCTACCGTTTTTCCTTCTTTCATGAGCTCTCGTAATTCATCGTTAATCGGATGTTCAGGCAAATCCATATGCTGCGCCATTCGATTTAATTGATTGTGCATACTTTTCATTCGCCCGCTAAGACTACTCATTTGAGTACTTACTCGAAAAACGAGATAAAATACAGCTGCTAACAAGCCTATAAGGACAATCTCCGTCACGTCAACATTCCCCCATTCCTCATTTCAAACAGCTATAAATACAACCATACCGATAGCACACCGAAAACAATAATAAACAAACTGTTTCCTAGCCAGCGATATTTCTTATGAATACCAACCTGGCTTTCTAAATGTCTAAAGTATATTGCACAGCCCAAAAGTCCTAAAAAACCGATCCAGAAGCCTTGTTGATCATCGTAAACGATGGCTAGCTTGATTATTCCTAATCCTACAAACGCCATGCCAACAGATCCTATCGCAGTATAAAAAAGCAATCCTAAATGATTGTTCACAAGCTTCACCACCAAAGCAATATTAAAGCTAGCTCACTGACTAAAATGATAGTTAAATAGAATATAGCCCATAAATAAAACATGTGCTTCTTCGCCATATGTATCTTTCATTTCTAATTTATAAATCGAATTTCCTAATTCAATCCTTTTCCCTTCACCAATCTTATGGTCATCTCTACGAATCACTGTTTTAGACCCAATCCCAAATGACTGATATTGATAGGTGTGATCATAATAGTTAAGATAGAGACTTTCCTTTAACTTGGCGACATTTTTGACTGAGTAGTCCATTTGAATGCTGCCTACTTCATCGTTATTAGAGAAGATCAGCCATTCATTTGTTCCGCGAAGGCGATTTTCATTTTTACCTTTTAGAATGATGTGATGACCATCTTCTGACGAAAACGCTAGATTAAGAAACCATCTTCCTGGGCTGTCCATAATATCTGCGACAACTCGCTTCCACAGCTTATGATAAAATCGCTTGTATTCTCCAACAAGTTCCTGTCCGTCAAACACTCGCTTCGGCGCTGCTGAGACTCGATCTCCTAAGCGTGTCACCATACGTCCGTCATCCGCTTCTGGCTGAAAAGCAAGATCCTTCTTATGCTGCCACTTCATCACAAATAGAATCAATATAGCCGCCACCGGAAAACCCATTAGCAACAAGAGCTGATCCATCTCGAATTTTCCTAGAAACAAATAGCGTAGAGATAGTCCTATAAACCCTACAACAAATAGTAAAAGTAGTTTCCCCAAAATAAACTCCTTTCTCGCTAACCAACATCCATTTTTGTTCTACTACTACTTACGAATCGATTTAATGAAAGTTTCACACCTTATCACAGGCTAACCCTTATCCCCACCCTCTAACAAGAAAGATCCTCACCAGCTCGCCATTGATTAATCGCTTCTTTCACAAATTCCTCCACACCGCTTTCCTGTAAATCAATTGACTTTTTAATCCGGATACATCCCTTTCCGCAATCCAAACCATTCAACAATTCACTTGCTCGATCGATTTTCTTAATAGCTCCTACATAAAGGCTTACATAGGATTTTTGAGCATTAAGATTAAACAACACGCTCGACTTCCCTTTATAGCTAAGCATTTTATATTGAATGCCTTCTTCGAGCTCTGGAGCATTTTCAATTATGTACTGTCGTACTGCTAGGAGCTTTTCCTTTCTCCAATCATCCTCTAGCATTTCAAAATATCCCCCTGGTGTTTTCGCTTCATATTGCATGTTTTAGTCTCCTTCTTATTATTAATATAAGTCACCGTACTAGCAAGAAAGATCAAATTGCTCCCGTGTCTCCACTTTCGGAAAGCGCTTAAAACCATTAACCTATTAGATAACTCTTGATAGATACATAAAAATTAAAGAGTGCGGCAACGAAAAAGAAATAACCTAAGTAGGGCGTAGCCCCTTTTTTACAATATTCTATCCCCATAACCAACATAATACTGCCTAGAAACAGCATCATATAAGGTATTGCCGTATAATCCTCCGTTATACTCGCATATACAATTATAGAAAACGTTACGACCGCTAAACCGATCCTAATTCTTTTTAATATCTCATCCACCTCCTCTTCATACGTACTTCTATCATTTATAAACTAGCTTTTCCCCCTTACGTCTGCTTATTAAAACTCCTAACCCCACGAAGCCAAACCCTACAAGATTCATGAGGAAATTACCGATATTGCCTAAGTCGTTTACTCTTAATCCTATCAAAAAACTACCTAACAAGATCATTGGAATCACGATAAAACACCTCAAATGCGCCCCTCCTGTTTGCCATATTAATCATAAAAACCCTCAACCTAAACAATACCATCTTTCACCAATTTATTGATTTTCGTTCGGGGCAATTAACAAAAGCACTATTGCACAAATATTTTCGATTAGACCTGGAACCCTCTCTTATTTTCCTTTAAGCTTAATGAAGAAATAAATGAAAGGTTGATTGTTTGAAGAAGTTACTATCCCTGTTTTTAGTATGTTTATTCGTCTTCTTTCCTATAGAAGACACGCTTGCCGCTAATGTGAACAAAGAATCCTCCCTTGAAAAAACGAAAAATTCACCGGAAGACAACCGGCAATCCATTGCTAGAGAATATAGAGAGAAAACAAACTCCCTTCTATTTTCCACTCAAACTAGTAAAAGCACATGGAACAGCGCTGAGACCTCACATAAGCTATTGACCACACACGTACATGCGCTAGGAAACGGAAAATACCGCGTAAATGTTGTGATGGAATGGAAGATAGTGCCCAAGAAGCGATTACATGATGTGATCAGCTTCGCTTTACCTGAGCTTGGGGGTGATTATTACATAGAAGCAAACTCGTTAATCGGAAAGCAGCTGGTGGTTGCGGAGAACATTGAGACCGGGGAGACCCAAACGATGGATTACGA
Source organism: Pseudalkalibacillus hwajinpoensis (assembly GCF_015234585.1). Taxonomy (NCBI): domain Bacteria; kingdom Bacillati; phylum Bacillota; class Bacilli; order Caryophanales; family Guptibacillaceae; genus Guptibacillus; species Guptibacillus hwajinpoensis. The sequence continues at coordinate 378,935 of NZ_JADFCM010000008.1, read as the reverse complement.
GTATACGAACACCCCGGCGGAAGAGGCAGATTCCTTTTATGTTTCTCCAGCGGAACGAGTTGTTCTAAGTCAAAACTTAAAAAATGATTGGGACGAATACAAGGTTCGTAGCATCTATCAAACGCTCAGTGGTGTGATTCAAGAAACTGAGGAACTAAATACATATGCCTTACACGTTAATGGAGGTTATAGTCATCAAATTCATCACGATGAGAACTGGAGCGTACGCTTATTTCCGTATGAATTCAGCATTGATATCAATCAGTTGGTGAACGGGGATCCTTATCAAACACCCGATTCATTTGATCGTTACCTACAAGCTGAAACGCAGTTGATTATGAAATAACGATCACTTACACGCAAAAAAAGAGCTCGCCATGAGCCCTTTTTTTGCGTTAATCTTTATTCCGTAACGCCAACTTGATCCCAGGCTGACGCGACACTATTGTACGTAGTAGATCCGGCGCCGTATAAATCATCTGCCGATTGTAGAAGAGCCGATCTTGCGTCACTAAAGTCACTCGTTGGAGTGAGGTATGTGGTGAGAGCACGGTAATAAATTTGCTCTGCTTTGCTACCCCCAATGCTTTCGATGGTGAAATAAGCTGCTTTGTTTGGAATACCGCTATTCGTATGAACGCCGCCATTATCTTGAGACGTTTGAACGTAGTCATCCATATGAGATGGCTGGTTGTATGCTTCTGGATTCGATAGACTTCTTAGCGCATCTCCTGGTGTACCAGGCGTATAGACATCTTCCCCCATAAGATAATCTTCAGGCTCGATGAAATACCCGAACACATCTGACATTGATTCGTTCAGTGCTCCTGATTGATTACGATACTGTAGTCCCGCCGTACGTTCTGTTACTGCGTGCGTAATTTCATGACCAACCACATCTAGCGCTGCTGATAATGGAGCAAAAGTGGTCCCATCGCCGTCACCATAAACCATTTGCGTTCCGTCCCAGAAAGCATTGTTATAGTTTGAGCCATAGTGAACTGTCGAACGAATCGTTGCACCGTTATCATCAAAGCTATCGCGATTATGTGTCGACTCATAATAATCATAAACCACGCCTGCATTGTAATGCGCATCAACAGCTGCCGCTTGATCTGAAGAATTAAACTGATTGTCATCATCTGTTACGATCGCGCCAGGAAGGCTTGATCCATTATTGGCACTATACGTCTCAATGAGGCCACCTTTTGTCACGTCACGAAGAAGGTAGCTACCATTTTGTGATACCGTATTTAGCGTTTTCTGATCACCCAATACGCCCGTTCCTGTTCCTGTCTCGGCGCCGTCAGCTAGTGCATTATACGCTTCTACAACGGAACCATCGCGAGCATCCACATAGATTTGCCAGTTCGCAGGATAAGGATCAATAAAGTTCAGCTGCACTTTATAAGCAAGAACGTAGCGATCGCCGTCCTTATAAACAACTTTTTCTCCCTGACCCGTCATGTTTTTATTATCACGAAGACTTGTTTCAGGTTGTACATCAACATGGTTCCATGCTGTGTTAACCGCTTCTTCTTCAGATACCTTCGCATTCTTACTTCCTTCAAATTTCTTTACAGCGTCTGGATGCAAATTGCCGTTCACGGCTGCAACTTCCCCATCCTTGTCTGTATGTACGATGAATGTCGCTCCATCAAGTGGTACACCATTTACCGTTTGAACATATGTGTAATGAGTCATGCCTAGCTTATCTTTCGATTGATCGATCAGCTTAAGATCACTCTCATTCACCTGAAATATGGCTTCATTTTCCTGTAGATATTGCTTTACATCTCCTTCATTCGCTACCTTTTGTTCTGATAGTTTACCAGATAAGAACGATGGCACCTTCCGTTCCTTTTCCCAGCTTTCCTTAACAATCTCCATCTTTTCAAGTGCTTGCTTCTGATCCACATTCAAATCCTCTGGCGATGCGGCTGATGCAGTTGGTAATGCGCCCCCAAATGCAAGACCTGTCGCAAGTGCGACGGCGATTCCCTTTTTCAAAAAATCTCCTCCCCTTCTCGGAATGTTTTGAATTTTGAATACACTAGTAGCCTATCATAGAATTTCTGGAGGTTGTATTGGGAAATCCGTAAGACGATACGCCCATATACTCACTATGTTGCCATAACATTTCCCAATAACTTTCTAGAGCTTTAAGTGATAAGCTTGATCTAGAACATTTAATGATTGGAAAAATATTCTTTTTATAGAAATCACATGAAAATCCAACCTTCTATCGTCTGATCACTTATTATAATTGAGTATATTTGGCACTCATTTCGTACTACAAGATTGGTTTCCAAGCTTCTATAAGAGGTTTTTTCTTTTAACTCGCAACAAATTATACACAATACATTTCAATAATAATTATTTCAGTATTATTTCAGATAAGACAATATAGAGGTTTCTATGTAACGAATTGGAAACCAGTTCAGGCAATATGTGAACGGTTCATTGGTTGACGAACAACTCTAGTTAGATTAGTATCTAATTAGATACTAATCTAACTTATAGGAAGGTGGGTCGTATATTGCAGTTAAACCGATTAGTTAATTTCCATAAAACACTCGGGGATCCAACTCGGATTCGCATTCTTTCGTTGCTCGCTAAAGGTCCTCTCCACGGCCAAGCCATCGCTGGCAAACTTGGGTTAAAAGCTCCTACGATCACGCATCATATGACGAAATTAAGGGACACGGGCATTGTTTATCAACGTAAGGATAAAAATACCATCTATTACTACATAGATGAGAAGAAATTCCGCTCTTACTCAGAAGCCCTGCCGACTATGCTTTACAAGCCTAACTACGATAAGGAGGACGATTCTGTGAAAACACAAGCTGTTATCAATAATTTCTTAGCACCAGATGGTACGCTCAAGCACCTCCCTTCTCAACGAAAGAAAAAAATCATTATTCTTAAGCACTTAATCAACGGATTAGAACGAGGGAAAAAGTACCCTGAGAAAGAAATGAATGAGTATATCAAAAAGTTCCACCCCGACTTCGCAACCATTCGCCGAGAGTTTATTATCAATCATTTTATGTACCGCGAGAATAACATTTACGAACTAAACCCAGAAGAAATGTGGGCGACGATCGATTAATCGCTCGACAGCTATTTGAACTCTGTTGGAGTACAATGGACGAATTCATTAAAAAAACGGATTCCCTCACTCATGAGGAAATCCGTTTTCTTTTTACAATCCGTAATTTGTGACGCCGCCATCAACGAAAATATTTTGGCCGGTAATGTAGCTTGATCCTTTAGAAGCGAAGTAAAGGACGGATGTTTTCAGTTCATCCAACTCCCCAATTCGTTTCATTGGCGTTCTCTTATTAATCATCTCTTCAAATTCAGGATCGTCTAAGGAATCTTTAATGAAATCCGTCTTAAACATCCATGGACTGATCGCATTCACCGTAATGTTGTTTTCAGCTAATTCGTTAGCTAATTGCTTCGTTAAGTGAATGACACCTGCTTTACTTGTCCCATAAACGGAGCTGAAGAAGAGACTTACATCTCCTGCAACGGAAGCGGTATTGATGATGCGACCATATTCCTGTTTCTTCATATATGGCACAACTGCCTGACTCATAAAGAAGACAGATTTCACATTTGTATCCATCACTTTGTCCCAGCCATCTTCGTCGAGATTTTCGATCGTGCCAGGTGCATTCGTTCCTGCATTGTTCACAAGGATATCGATTTGACCGTACTCTTCATTGATTGCTGCTGTTACTTTCTCAATGTCCTGCTTACTTGTCACATCGCATGAATAGGCTTTAACTACTGCGCCAGTTTGATCAGCGATTTCCGCTGCTGCTTTTTCAACCTTATCTAGTGAACGTCCAAGCAAAACGACTTTTGATCCGCTCTCCGCTAGCGTTTCTGCCATAAGGCGACCGATTCCGCTACCGCCACCTGTTACGATGGATACTTTCCCAGTGTTTTTAAATAAATCCATGATCTTCACTTCCTTTTATAATCTAGCATTTAATTCATAAGTATGTTGAATGTTTCACAATTTGTATGTTAACCAAAAGCTTCTATGCTTCTTCATGAATCAATTCGAACCATACCCCGCTCCTCGTTTAGTCAACGTAGGCTTGTGGAAAACTAATGTGTAGAGCTTACAAGAGAGAAAGAACATCTTTCAACTATAACGACTTACGAAAGGAAACCAACATGTCTATTTTACCTAGAGAATTCTACCAAAAACCGACATTAGAACTAGCGAAGGCTCTCCTCGGCTGCGAGTTAGTGAAGGAAACGAATGAAGGAGTTGCCTCCGGTTATATTGTGGAAACAGAAGCATATTTGGGCGCACAGGATCAAGCCGCTCATAGCTTCAACAACAAACGAACGAAACGTACTGAAGTGATGTTCGGGCCTGCAGGGAATGCTTATACGTACGTGATGCACACGCACTGTTTATTCAATGTGGTCAGTGCTGAGCCCGATGTCCCTGAAGCTATTCTCGTTCGCGCCGTTGAACCTCTGAAAGGATTAGACTTAATGGAGCAGCGAAGACCTGGACGTAAACAAAAGGAATGGACGGATGGTCCTGGCAAATTAACTAAAGCGCTTGGGATTGATCCAGGTGATTATGGTCATGCCTTAGTACGTCCTCCTCTGTATATTCAAAGTGGCTATACGCCGGAACATATTTCTGAAGGAAAACGAATCGGAATTGATAATTCAGGAGAAGCTCGTGACTATCCGTGGAGATTCTGGGTGACTGGAAATCCGTACGTATCGAGGTAGCAGACAATATGTTTCGCTCAAGTCGCTTTCTTTTATTTTCAAAAATGAAAGGTCTATACTAGTACTATAGCAACAAGATATCTTCTTCAATCAACTAATCAGGAGGTTTTATGCATGAGTAAAGTCGCAGTTATTACAGGTGCAGGAAGTGGATTAGGACAAGCAGCTGCTGTTCGTTTAGCAGATGAAGGGATTAATATCGTTGCCGTAGACATTAACGAAGAAGGCGGTAATGAAACGGTCGACCTAGCGAAAAAAGCGGGTGTTGATGCGCTTTTCATAAAAGCCGATGTATCTAAAGCAGATGAAGTAAAGAATTACGTCGACAAAACTGTTGAAACCTTTGGTTCAATTGATTATTTCTTTAATAACGCCGGCATCTCCGGTAGTGGTGAATATTACTTAAATACGAAAGTAGAAGAAATAGAAAAAATCGTAGACATTAACTTGATGGGCGCCTTATACGGTGTCCGTTACGTAGCGGATGTGATGATTAAGAATGGCGGAGGTTCTATTGTGAACACCGCTTCAAGTGCCGGTGTCATTGGTCAAGATTCTGTCGTTACGTATTCGGCCACAAAGCACGGTATTATTGGCCTAACAAAAAGTATCGTAGCTGAATATGCGAAGGACGGATTACGTGCAAACGCAATTGCTCCTGGACCAACGGCAACTCCGATGGTGAAGGACTTCTATGAAGCTAATCCTAAAATGAAAGAAAATGCTGAAGCCGGCATTCCTCAGAAGCGTCTCGGTACGCCTGAAGAAGTAGCTGAGCTCGTAACGTTCCTCTTAACTTCAAAAGCACAGTATATCAATGGTGAAGTGATTCGTATTGATGGGGGGTTTACGAATACGAAGTAAGGAGTAGTTAAGGTGATGACACATCACTACACCTATTTTCATAAGTATATAATATAGAGAAAGTGGCCGGCACATTCGATTGATGTGCCGGCCATTTTTAGTAATATGATCTCGTTTATCCAAATTACTCCCACTGATCGTTTATTAATTCTTTTGTTTTCGACTTAATAGTGTAATCGTGATGAGAATGATAACGAGTCCTATACTTTGCGTTAAAGTCAAGACCTCTCCCAAAATGACTAATCCAAATAGAGAAGCCGTGACCGGTTCGACCATCGCGATGATCGCCGCAACGGATGCTGACGTTTTCTTCAAACCTTCTATATATAAGTAAAAAGAAATACCTGCGCCGATGATCCCGAGAGTGATAAACCAAATCAGATCCTCTGAAAACAAGGCATCGAGCGCTTCCTTATGGTCAATAAATAGAAACATTACAATGGTAAATGTCGCAAAAGCCATACTAAGAACAAAAGGGGGGCTTCCCTCTTTAGAAGCGTTCTTAAAACCAAAAATAAACAGAGCGTAGGAAAGACCTGATAATAGTCCGCTTGTGATTCCAAGAATATTTAAACTGCCAAGTCCCGTTTCATAAACGTTTGTTAATAAGCTGATTCCCCCCATCACAATAACCATTGCAATAACCTTAAATGGGGTAACGGTCTCTATTCGAAAAAGAAATGAACTAAACAGCACGAACAGTGGTGCCGTGTACATCAAAGTTGACGCTACCGCTACACCAGATTCCGAAATACTAAGAAAGTAAAAACTGAAATTCCCAGCGACCGCTAAACCGGCTAATACTGACCACATCATCGTCTTCGTTGAATACTTCATTTTATTTCCTTTTCGATGAAGTAGTAGCCATACAAAAATACCAACAAATCCTATTGATCCTCTATAGAATGAGATCACCAGCGGATCCCAACCTTTATCCATTAATATTCCTGCTAACCCTCCGGAAATCCCCCACAAAACGGCTGCTATGATCACATAGCCTATATTAAATAAATGCATTTGAATCCTCCTTAAGTAAAACCTTAATGATCTGTTTGGAGGAATTTCCCACTCTTTTATTACCTAAAACCAAATTTATGCAAACCCGCTCACATTCCATACTTTTTACTACAAAGTCGTATTATTCTAATAATTCCAATATAACTCACGATTTCGCCGATAATCGTACGTATACTCCATCATACATAAAAAAGCTCATCCCGATTCTTTCTTCAGGATGAGCTTTTATTACTATTATTCATCTAGCAAACCATTCTCTACTAACCAATCATGAGCAACAACGGAGACGCTGTTTCCTTCAATATCGACTTTATAATTCAACTCACGCATAATATCACTGTTTAGTTTTTCACCTAAACGCGCTGTGATTTCTTCCACTTCTGGATACTTTTCGAATACATCCTCATTGATACTAACCGCCGCTCTATATGGCGGGAAGAAAGTTTTATCATCCTTCAGGGTAACAAGGTCATACTCGACAATGGTGGCATCTGTTTCAAATGCAACCGAGACATCGACCTGCCCATTGTCTAAAGACCTTTGTGTTAAACCAAGATCCATCAGTTTAATTTGACTGGAATCAAATTCAAATCCGTATGTTTTCTCCACGCCAGGCAGTCCATCAGGTCGATTCGCAAACTCTGCATCTGAGGCCATCGTGAGCTCTCCTGGGTTTTCATTCACATACTTCGCTAAATCACTAATCGATTCAATCCCTAATTCTTCCGCCTGCTCTTTCTTCATGGCGAGTGCATAGGTGTTGTTGACATTAGACATATTCATCCAATGGATATCATTTTTTTTGGCATCTAACTCTTTGACCTTCTCAAATGCTTCCACTGGATCGGCAATCGGCTCTTCGCCCATATATGTAATGAGTGCCGTTCCTGTATATTCCCACATCATATCAACCTGGCTGTTTTCGAGCGCTTTACGAACAACGGTACTCCCCAGATTGTTCATTTGCTTCACGTCAAAGCCTTCCTCCTTTAGAAGAAAAGCGGTCATTTCTGAAAGTAGGTATTGCTCTGTAAAGTTCTTACCACCAACCGAAATCTGTTTCCCACCAATCCCTACGCTTGAGCACGAGGCTAGCATGGAAAGGATGGAAATGATTCCGATAATACGAAATAGTTTTCTTTTCATACAAACACCTCCTATCGTTACGTTTCTTGTGGTGGTCTAGACCCTTTTGGTACGATCTTTCGTTCAAGTAATCGAAGTAGATAGTCTACAAAGATTGCCAATAAAGTTACTGGAATGGCGCCGGAGATTAAATAACCGTTATCAAATAGCTGAATGCCGGTAAAAATCCATACCCCTAGACCGCCACCTCCGACAACATAAGCAAGCGCAGCCGTTCCGATATTTAATACGACGGCCGTTCGAATACCTGCAAGAATCGAATAGGATGCGTTCGGTAATTCAATTCGAAAAAGAATTTGGATAGGCTTCATACCCATCCCTCTTGCTGCATCGATTAAATTCTCATCGATGGAATCAATTCCCGCAACCGTATTTCGATACATCGGTAGTAGCGAGTAAATAAACAGGGCAAATACAGCCGTGTTAAATCCAATACCTAGAATACTAATCATCAAAGCAAGAACAGCAAGACTTGGAATCGTTTGACCAAGGTTGACTGTATTTGAAACGACCCACTCTGCTCTTCGAAAGCTTTTACGCGTGACAAGAATACCAACAGGCAGTGCCACGATGACCGCTAAGAAAGAAGAAACAAGTACAAGCTGCATATGCTGCTTCAATAAGTGAAGAAACGTACTGGATTGACTGAAAATATAGTCAAAATAGCTGTTGCTGATGGCCCAAATAAAGAACACGGCCACTATTCCGTAGACGAGAAAGCTTACAATACGGCTCATAACTTTTTTCTTATTCATCTTATCACCCCTTCTGCACCAGGGTAGGCTTTGCCTTAATTTCAAAATGGAGATACTTTTGAACGAGATCAATCGTAATGGCGCCAAGTTTGTTACCGTCATCATCAATTACAATGACTTGATCCGCCTCCTGATTTAGAAGCATGGATAGCGTATTACGCAAATCGTGGTGCACATTAATCGTAATGGTGTCCTCAATCGTTTCATCTTCATTAACAAGCCCAATGATTTCTTGAATGTCTTGAATGGTATGAAGACTTAAGCTCTTGATTGCACGGTCCTTTCCGAAAAATTCCCGAACAAATTCATTCTTAGGACGAACAAGCATTTCAGATGGCGTATCATATTGCATTACTTCCCCACCGCGTAATAGAACGATTTTGTCTGCCATTTTAATCGCTTCGTCAATGTCATGACTAACGAAAAGAATGGTTTTCTTTACCTCACGTTGAATTTGAAGAAACTCATCTTGGATTTTCTCACGAATAATCGGATCGAGTGCCCCAAACGGTTCATCCATTAGCATAACGGGCGGATCGGCTGCCAATGCCCGAATAACGCCGATACGCTGCTGCTGTCCTCCAGAAAGCTCATGCGGATAACGCTTGCCGAATTTCTCACCGCTTAAGCCGATCATTTCCATCAATTTATTAAAACGATTACGCTTCTCTTTCTTCTTCCAACCTAAAAGGTCAGGAACAATCATCACGTTTTCTTCTATTGTCATATTCGGAAATAGACCATTGCTCTGAATGACGTACCCAATTTTTCTTCGTAGAGCAATTTGATCCAAAGACATCGAATCTTCCCCATCAATGGTGATCTTTCCATCTGAAATCGATTCCAAACGGTTCACCATTCGAAGCAGGGTTGTTTTCCCACAGCCTGACGGTCCTAATAAAACGACAATTTGTCCTTTTTCAACGGTGAAGTCTACACCATTCACAGCTGTTACGCCGCCTTCAAATGTTTTGGTTGTTTGATCAAATGTAATCATTTCTTCACCTCACTCCTTAGTTCGCAATGCTTTTGGGTGTATAGCGTTTTTGGATCCATAACAAGATACCATCTGCGATCATAGCAAGGATGGCAACGGCAATTGAGCCACTAATAATTAAATAATTGTCCCCACGTGAAATGCCCTGAGTAATAAGAACACCGAGTCCTCCTGCACCAATATAAGCAGCGATGACACCGATTCCGATATTAAGCACAACGGCTGTACGAATACCCGCCATTATAATTGGGAAAGCATTCGGGATTTCGACGCGAAGAAGACGCTGACTCGTTTTCATCCCTAATCCCTTAGCCGCATCTCGCATTTCAGGGTTTACATTACGAATGGCGGTATATGTATTTCGTATAATGGGGAGCTGCGAATACAGAACCAGTGCTACGAAAGCTGGAACAAAACCAATTCCCTGATTGACGATCGAGAAGACGGGAATCATAATACCGAATAAAGCAATACTCGGAATCGTAAGCATAACTGAAGCAATTTGTAGAATCGTCTCAGCTAGATAATCATTTGTTGTTAAGTAAATGCCTAAAGGAACGCCAATAATCAGCGCCACAATGATCGCTAATCCAACGAGTATCGCGTGCTCAATCGCTAAATCAAAAATACGAGGAGCGTTTACCTCGAGAAATTTCATCCACTTGTCCAATACGATAACCTCCTTTTTCATTCAATTTCATCATTGTATCAAATTAGGTACAAATTACCAAACTGCGAACGAACTTACCCCTCTTTGATCAACACTCTCTTCCCCTCATATTGACTAACATTAGTTTATACGTAGGGGGAAATTTCAAGTCAGCTTTCTTTTAGTAAGTAAAAAAATATTTTCGAGTTAACTCTATCTTAATACCCTAATTCCAAAGTACTAACCCTGAATTTTCTGCAAATTTTTAATTTTCATGTATGAAAATCTCTCATTTTAATAAAGTAGCATTCCCACCACTATGGAATCAGTGGTTTTTGCGATGCTTATCGCTGGATATTGGCTAAAATATGATTTTATTGTCCAAAACCACGATTTATTGGCTAAAACTCGATTTTATTGTCCAAATTTCATTTATATTGGCTAAACGAAAAATAAGGGCGGTTCACAAACGCCCTCCCCCTACATGCCCGCTGTTTTCCATAGCTTGAAGGACATAAAAAAAGGATCCACGGCTCTAAACCGTAGAATCCTTTTCATCTTTTCTCCCTTATTCACCTATCACACCGCAAGCAATACGATCTCCGGCATCTCCAGACGGCTGTGATTCCATATCATCTGCGCCAGCATGAATAACGATGGCTGTTCCGCCTTCTTTTAGCAGCGAGTTTTCTTCTCCCGTTTTGAGCGTTACTTTGTCATTCATAATGTCGGTTTGAAGCGTTCCATCTTCGGAAACTTCGATATTCTCCATATCTCCTGCGTGTGGTCCATTATCGGATTCCATACCATGATCCTTGTCACCGGGATTATAATGACCGCCAGCAGATTTGAAATCTGGTGCTTCACATGATCCAGTTTCATGAATATGAAAACCGTGCTCTCCTGCTGGCAAATCACTAACATCAAGACTAATCATCGTTGCGCCGTCATGCTCCATCAGCTCGGCTGTCCCAATCTCTTCATCGTCCTGATTCTTCATAGTAACGGTGATCGTCTCCATTTGCTCCTGCTCGCTTTCACTAGTATTTTCCGTGGTCGTTTCCGGTTCGTTTTCAGTCGTTCCTTCTTCGTTACCTCCTCCACAGGCAGCTAACACAAGTAGTACACTCATCATTAGTAAAAGAATCGTCCATCTTTTCATCGAAACAGCTCCTTTTCTCCCTTTATACTTACCATCATGACACCAGTTTCCATTCAGTAAACCCGACAAATCCAAATTCCTTCCAATTCCCTACCGGTAAGTGACGAAAACGAGTCTTTCGCAGGAGGCTTTACCTTTTTCACATAGATAAAAAGTTGCACGAAATATTGAAAGAATATTTACAATGTCTTAACTTAAAGTATCTTGACTTCGAGATAAATTTGCGTTATCTTTAATCTATACTAAAAAGCACCAATCCTGAGGAGGAATTTTTCAATGGCTACATTTACACTAGATAAGGTTCACAGCAGTTTAGATTTTCAAATCAAACATATGATGGTTTCAAAAGCAAAGGGTGAATTCACTGACTTTGACGTCGATTTTAATGGCGATCTTGATAACCTTACTTCTGCGAACATTAAAGTAACAATCCCTGTGAAATCAATCGATACAGGTAATGAAGATCGTGACGGTCATCTTCGCTCTGGCGATTTCTTTGAAGCGGATCAATACCCAAATATGGTATTCCAAAGTAAGTCTATTGCAAAGAAAGATGATGGAGAGTATGAAGTTACTGGAGACTTTACAATTAAGGGAGTAACAAAAGAAGAAACGTTCACTGTGGAATACAACGGCAAATCCAAAAGTCCACTTGATGGTAGCACTGTAGCTGGTTTTGACGTTTCAGGTAAAGTGAACCGTGAAGCTTACGGCATGACGTATAATGCAGCGATGGAAACAGGCGGGTTCTTGCTTGGTAAAGACGTGAAATTCGAAGGTAACTTTGAATTTGTTGTAGCTGAATAAGCGAAAGCAAAGTGAAACACCTCATCCCCTAACGGATGAGGTGTTTTGGTTTATGAAGCTATTACCCCTGTTCAATTGCACTTTCATCCATATGCATCACTTCCCACAAGTGGCCATCAATGTCTTGAAAACTCCAGGCATACATGAATCCATGATCGATGGGATCATTCGAAGCTTTACCTCCAGCTGCAAGCGCACGGTTCACCATTTCATCCACCTCATCATTACTTTCTGCAGAAAGTGCCATAATGACTTCCGTTGATTCTCTGGCGTTCGTAACGTTCTTCTTCGTGAATGTCTTGAAGAATTCCTCCACAAGTAACATGACAAAAGTATTTTCATTGATCACCATGCACGTCGCGTTCTCATCTGTAAACTGTGGGTTAAATTCAAAGCCAATTTCAGAGAAAAATGCGATGGATTTATCGAGATCCTTGACCGGTAAATTCACAAACACGTGCTTCGCCGTTTGAGCCATTCGATCACTCTCCTTATAAAAATGAAATTCCACTTCTAAATCATTTCGCTATCAAACCTCAAACTCCTTATGCATTAAAGATTTTTCACATAAAAGAATGAGAAATCACCACGTTCACCGTACAGAGCTTTCCATAAAAAATTTCTAAAAAACGTAATAACAACCATTAGTGCGATGAATACTACTCCATAAAGGTGGTGTTCATAATGGATCGAAAACAGCAATTTGATCAACTTGTATCGTTACTAAGAGAACTTGAAGAGAAAGCGAATAGTTACTGGCAAAGTTATTCTGACTATACAACCTGGCAGTTCTGGCTTATTTTAGCTTTTATTTTGTTACCGCTTGTTCTCCTTTATTTTCGAATCGATCGGCGCAAAATTTTTCTGCTCGGATTTTTTGGATATTCCATTCACGTCATAGCTGCTTATGTGGATGCATTAGGTGTTCGTAAATCCTGGTGGGATTATCCTTACATTGCGATTCCGCAATTACCAGCAAGCATTAGTATCGATGGAGCTCTTGTCCCGGTATATTTCATTTTGCTTTATCAATGGTGCTTATCACATAAGAAAAATTACTGGTTATATGGCACGCTCTCTGCATTAGGATTTACGTTTATTTTTAAGCCGATTTTAATTTGGCTCGATCTCTTTGAACTATACACGAATTGGTTCGTTTTATTAGCAGCTTACTTATTCGTTACTTATGTAGCAAAGCTAATCACCAATATTTTTATCATGATGTCAACAAAAAGTGTAGAGCTCCCATCCAACGAAGACTAAATTAGGTGTTGAATGGAGTCTTATTTAGAAATTTATTTTGCTGTCTTCTTATAAACGATATTTGATCATTCTCTATCAAGATGTGGTTTATCCCTTTAATGTGGCATGACAATATCGTACTGAAAACAGCTCGTCCTGATATTAATTCTGAGGAGTATTTTCGACTTACCAACCATAATTTCGTTGGATACTAAACGTAATTTATTCGCCAATACGTTTCCTTCTATTATTTACTTTTTCAGTTGGAAGTCCATTTAATTGTAATTACTCAGTTGTTAAAATCACATGAGGCTCTCTTTTGATTTTACACAAGCTCTCGCCTTCCCAAGGAGTAAAAAGTCCCCTTCAAATGAGAGGATAATTAGATAAATAAATAGGCTACTATCGTTACAATCTTCATAAGCTAAAATCTACTTCTTGACCTCCCTCTCTCCACAAATCTAATCCATTTTTCACAATAATTTTAATCGCTTTACCTTATTAAGGTGAGATATTAAATTTCACCGGTTCTCCCATTTATTAATGGTTGAGATAGCAATAAGGTCTGAGACGAACGGAGATGGAATTGAAATGAAAACAAGTAAGCAAATTAATATAGTTCAACTATTTTTTATCATTTTCCAGACTCAAGTAGGCGTAGGAATTCTTTCTTTACCAGCTACACTACATTCTACAGCAGGAAAAGATGGATGGATTGCAATAATACTTGCTGGATTAGGTTTTCAAGGCGTAATCTTCGTTCTTTACTTTTTAAGCATGAGGTTTTCAGAGTTAACACTTTATGAATATGCCCCTAAAATCGTCGGTCGATTGATGGGAACGCTTATTTCAATCGGTTATATTCTTTTTGCCGGTTTAACCGCTATCCTGGTTCTTCAGCTATTTCAGGTGACCATCAATATGTGGATTCTTCCTAGGACACCTTCTTTCGTAGTTCTTTTACTTATGTCTATTTCAGGAGCATATCTTGTTCTTGGAAGGATAAAAGTGCTAGGTCGATTCAATCAATTCGTAACAGTGCTCGTTGTTCCTCTTATTATCATGGTACTGATCTCATTGAGGTATTCAGATATTCGTTACATCCTGCCCATTGGTGAGCATGGAGTAAGTCCAATCATAAAAGCAACTCCAGAGGGATTCTTTTCTATGATTGGATTTGAAATGGCACTATTTGTCTTTCCCTATCTACAAACCAAAGGAAAGGCTGCCTTGATAAGCCTAACGCTATCTAATATAGCCGTTACAACCTTCTATTGCCTTATTACTTTTGCTACCTACGTTTATTTCAGCCCAAATCAGCTTAAAACGATTCATGATCCAACGGTATATATGTTAAAGGGGATTTCTTTCCTTGTTGTCGATCGAGTTGATTTACTGTTTCTTTCAATCTGGACTGTTTCTGTCTTAACATCCTTTGGATCTTACTTGTATATCTCTTCTGAAGGAATGAAAATTCTTACAAAGCGAAAAAAAGCAATGTGGCCAGTTATCATAACGACACTGCTTACGCTAGGTATTTCACTTCTCCCTCATAACCCTTACACAATGGAAACACTATCTAGCTATCATTCCATAGCAAGTTATTTCTTTGTATTTGGTATTCCGTGCGTCCTCTTAATTATCAGTTCAATAACGAATCGAAATTATAGAGTGAGATGATAATTCTTCAACCTCTGGATCTGCTATTTTGAAATGGTGTTTAGAGACCATATTTAGCTTCATCTTTTAAGTAATAGCTAAAAACGCAAGCGCTAAAATAGACCGAGCCTAAGATTGCTGTTGGAGTACTCCCTGCAAACCTAATCACCAACCGAGCGAAAGAATAACGTTGCATATGAGTATGTAAACCGGGGATTTTGTATGATATGATTTTATCTCTTTCCCTCTATTTTTTTATTGTGAAACACCTTGAACAATTGGTTAAAAACGTCCGAAAAAAGGTAACAAATCTCTCTTTTTATAGTATTCATTATATAAGGAAATTTAGGTTCACAACGTCAAATGAATGTCACAAACGCCTATTTTTAGACTGGTCATTTGAATGCTACCGAGGCAATAGTGCAACCGGCTCCTTAATGGAAAATAAACATGTAATAGCAGGGAATGCACGGGTAGGCTCTAATCTTAACGATGTTATAATAATACATATTTAAAGAAAAGGGTTTCCTTACAACCTATTGTTAGCACCACATATAATTGCATTTGAATGATTGGCATCTATACAAGTTCAAAATATCCGAATCCAGTCAAGCTTTCTACTTAACTATCAGTAAAATAGGAGGGATAGTTGTTGAAAAAGAAATGGATTTCTCTTGCAGTATTGATGATTATCCTTGGTTTATATGGGTCTTATAAACTAATGAATTCAAGAGAATATCAATTGTTTGGAGGATTAACCAATCGTGTAGAAACAGACCAAAAAGTGGTCGCTTTAACTTTTGACGATGGTCCTACCCAAAATGTAGAAGATATTCTCCCTCTTCTAGATCAATATCATGCTAAAGCAACCTTCTATGTCATTGGAAAAGAACTTAAGAAAAATAAGGAAATAGGCAAAATGATCGTTGAAGCTGGACACGATTTAGGAAATCACAGTTACTCTCACAAACCAATGGTATTTAAAAAAAAGGCTTTTATGAAGGAAGAAATTGAACGAACGAATCAGCTCATTCTTGAAGTAGGTTTTAAAAAAGAAATCGACTTCAGGCCACCAAATGGAAAGAAGCTCATTGGACTACCCTATTATTTAAATCAAAATGATATAGAAACCATTACATGGGATTTAGAACCAGATACATACTATACGAATACTCAGGATAAAGTGAACTATGTAAATGAACACGTAAAATCAGGTTCCATCATCCTTTTACACCCCATGTATGATGATTCGGGAGAAGAATTGAAAACAATTGAAGGGATTTTAAAATCATTAACTAACAAAGGCTACCAATTCATCACGGTTAATGAACTACAAAACATGTAATCTACGTACTCGAATTTAAAAGAAGAGAGGAAGGCCATGTACAAGGTGAAAAAATTACATTTAAGTGATCTTCACGAACATATGCTTGATTCTTTCGAACGTAGGCAGGTAACCACTAATGTATGGATGGTGGAATCAAACGACTTCATAGAAAAGGAAGATCGATTTGTAGACGATTGGTCAATAGAGAGAAAACGCGAAATTGTAAACCACTTCAAATCTACCATTGCTCGTGGTGGTAGCGTCATAGTAGCCGAGCAAGATATGAACGTGATTGGATTTGTCGTTATTGAGGCTGAGACATTTGGAGAACTTACAGCCTATCGCGAACTTTCCTACATTCATGTCTCTTTACCATTTCGAGGAATGGGAATCGGTCGCAAACTATTCATTAAAGCGCAAGAAGTTGCAAAGCAGTTAGGAGTAGACAAACTTTATATTGGCGCACACCCATCCGTTGAAACCCAAGAATTTTATAAGAGGATGGGCTGCGTGATAGCTGAAGAAATATATCATGAGATCTACCAACGAGAAACGCGTGATATTCAATTGGAGATTACCTTATAGAATGCTTCAATCAATATATCATTCCAATGTTAAGTAGGTATCTTATTCTTTTCCCTATTGGTGGAGATGATCGGAACTTCTATTCCTTCCTAATATAATGTTGAAATATTAAACTTTGACATATACTCTTTCAATTTATTCACGTTCTGCTCTACTTCAGCTAATGCAACATAACCATCCGGACGGATCAAGTACAGCGCATTTTCCTGCAATCCTTTTTTCGTCATTGCTTTTTCAAAGCTAAACTCATATAGAGAATATCCAGATACCCTAGCAAAATCCTTAACGGCTTCATTTGCCTGACCATATACGTGAAGCTGCCAATTCATTGACTTAAGCGCATCATAATTATTGCATGACTTTGTTTGGATCCATGGTAGCCGATCTCCACCATGAACTTTCCCCGCTGTACCAACACTAAGTTGGCTGTTGCGATAATGAATGTTGATTTGAGAAAGCCTTCTAAAAGCTGCTTTTCGAGCGATCGAAAAGGAACGAAGCGTAAATGGAGCCACGTTCGGTATGACGATTTTCCTCAGTAGTTTGCTCGTCATGTGGTCGCCTATAATAGAAGTAAATGCTCGATCTGTTGTATCGATTAGCTTTCTCGCAAAGTCAATGCGCTCCTCTTCAAATGTATCAAGAATGGCTTCGTCCGCTTTCCGAAACAGCACTGCGGCTAGCTTCCACGCTAAGTTCACCGCATCCCCGATACCGGTATTCATGCCCTGTCCGCCAGCAGGGCTATGAATGTGCCCAGCATCTCCGGCAATAAAAGCACGTCCTTTTCTAAAATGACTGCTAACGCGATGATGGACTTTGTACGTTTGGAACCAGTTCACATTCTGAATCGTTAAGCCTGTTCTCTGCTCGATAAGCGCCTCGAAATCCTTGAACGCAACTGAGCTTTGATCGGTCAATTCGCGAGGAACAATACCGATAATCCGTTCCATCCCCGTGCTTCTAACTGGCATGAACAGGTAAAAGGTGTCAGAATCTAAATACACATTTAGACTACTTTCAGATATCTGTCCAGTGTTAGCTTTAACATCTGCCACAAAAAACAGTTCCTCATACGTTCCACCCGGAAAATCAAAAGCAAGCCCTCTTCGAACAGGACTATGTGCCCCATCACACCCGCATATATATGAAAACTCACTCCGTTCTTCCTTATTATCTTTTTTAATAACGGCTTGAACATGATCCCCTTCATCCATAAATGAAACCAACTCTGTCTGCCATTCTACCTCAACGCCTTCGTCGGCTAATTTGTTAATTAGCAGCTGCTCGTGATCATCTTGCGGATAACTTAGGGCAAATGGGAAAGGACTTAATCCTTTTCCAAGATCCCGAAAATGAATGTTCGCTTTTGCCTTCGTTCCTTCTCGAAATTGGATAGACTTTACTTTGATCCCCTGGTGAATGACTTCTTCTGCGAAGCCCATTTGGTCATAGAATTCTAGGGTTCTAGCGTGCACAACTAGCGCACGCGATGCTTCTCCGGGTCCCTCATTTTTCTCGATGATCCGAAATGAAACTCCATATTTCGCCAGGTGGAGTGCTAATACAAGACCCGTAGGACCTGCGCCGACAATTAGTACGTCAGATTTCATTTTCCAATCTCCTTCCATTGGCGTTTCAAATAAAAAAACTGAAAAATCAAAGAAAACAGTTAACAAAATCACCTTTTTATGGTATTTATTATATAAGTATATCCTCATGTCAAGATACCTCAGTAAGAGAACCACAAAAAAAGAGAATGCGATGAACTATCATTCTAGCCTGGGCACTTGAGTGATAGGGAGCAAGTAGTGCAACCGGCTCCTTAAAAAGGAGAATGAACATGGAAAAGTGTACATTGTACGGGCACGCTAATTTATTTTCATTACAGACACTACGAATGATGGAACTGCTAAGGCGTCACGACCCTCATAGCTTCGTCCATTCGGTGCAAACTACGAGCTACTTCATTGATTTCTGTTTGCATTACAATTTCCGATCATTGTTGAAACGACCCTTTCTTGAGTCTGTTTTGCTACATGATATCGGTAAACTGCTTGTCCCAACAGAAATCCTTCAAAAAAAGAGCCCACTAACCCTTTATGAGAAAGAGTATGTCGAGCAGCATCCAGAGTTTGGAATAGAGCTACTTAATGATTTTCCAGAGATTGATATTGAGCCGTCTCTTATACTAAATCATCATGAGAATAGCGATGGTACTGGCTATCCTTACCAATTACATGATGAGCAAATTCCTCGATCTGTTTCGATCCTTCGAGTCATCGATAGCTTCATTGCGATGACGTCTGATCGAGCTTATCGTCCAAAACGTTCTGAACAATCAGCCATTCATGAAATTAATGCTCATCGGAATAACTTCTATGAGCCATCCACCACCTCCTTGTTTATCTCTTATTTGGAAAAACGGTTAAAAGGGAAAAAGATTCTGCTTCATTATTTTGATTACGCCAAACGTCAAAATTAAGCAGCGCTTTTCCATAACCGTTTAAACAAAACCAAATAGAACTGGGAGGTCGGATAGATTGCGACTCTTATCAACTAAGGATTTACTAATCGCTTTTTGTGATGCGTATACTCTTCAATTAGATGAAGCTTTTATTGAAATGTTAACAAGCGAAATCATGCGAAGAGGAATCACTCCTCCCCAAACACGTACAGAGTGTTATGAACAAATCGCCAATTTCACTTAATAAAGTCGCCTTTCATGACGCTATATAGAAAAAGCTTATCTGGTCTCTTCTGGCCAATAAGCTTATTTTGATGTCTTTCAATCGATCTCATCTCCCTTCACAAAAAAAATTACTGTTAATACGCTTACATATGTTTGCATTTTTTAGGAAGTGGTAGATTTAAAGTGAGATAAAAAAGTTGAATATTTTTGAAAGGAATGATCTTTGTTGAAGGAATCAATCCCAGAACTAACGTTGAATGATGGTCTTACACTACCCGCTATCGGTTTCGGTACTTACTTGCTAAATGGAAATGAAGGCGCAACTGCAATTAATAGTGCGATTGATGTTGGCTACCGTCTCATCGATACGGCTTACAATTACGAAAACGAAGGAACCGTGGGCGAAGCCATTCGTCGAAGTACAGTTCCTAGAAATGAACTGCGCGTCACTTCTAAATTACCAGGTCGCTATCAAGAATATAAGAAAGCTGTTACGGCCATTCAAGAGTCGTTATATAGAGCTAACCTGGATTATTATGATTTGTACCTCATTCACTGGCCGAACCCTAAACAAGGTCTTTATCCAGAAGCATGGCAAGCTCTAATTGACGCTAAGAAATGGGGACTCATTCGCTCGATCGGCGTATGTAATTTCCTTCCGGAGCATCTAGAGCAATTGGAGAAGGAAACCGGCGTAAAGCCAAGCATCAATCAAATCGAACTACACCCCTTCTTCAACCAGGAAGATCAGAGAAGATTTCATCAACAAAACAACATCAAAACACAATCCTGGAGCCCGCTAGCTCGAGTGACTGACATTTTAGAAAATGAAACGATCAGTCAAATTGCAAATCAACATAACAAATCAGTCTCTCAGGTGATTTTACGCTGGCATTATCAATTAGGATCCATCCCGATTCCTAAATCTTCTTCTCCAGAACGTCAGCTTGAAAACCTCTCTATTTTTGACTTTTCTTTAAATGAAACAGAAATGGCGATGATGGCTGAATTAACGAAACCAAATGGACGATTGAATGATCAAGATCCAGCTACTTATGAAGAATTTTAAATTTCTCCATCTAACGATTCAACTAACCAACTAAAAAAGGATGCCCTTCAGCAGGGCATCCTTTTTTCTTTACCATCTGTTCACTTCTTCAATAAACCAAATTCACCGCTACTTGTTTCATTACTGTGCTTTAGCACTCATTGGTTTATTCGTTTTTACATACTTCACGAACAACCACCGAACGAGTGGCCCCATAATAAGGATCTGTAACGGGAAGGCTACAATGACATTCTTAATAAATAACGAAACATACTCTCTTAGGAAGGAATGATCCATAGATCCAATATTAGCATATGACATTATTAATCCGTAAAATGACATAAAGAATACCATACCGATAACCATACAAGTTGAAAGAATTAAAATAACCTTCCATTTATGAGATTTGTTAAAAGGCAAACGAAACGTAATTTTCTTCGCAATGGGACCTACCACAATAATTTCAAATAACAAAGCGATAATATAGCCAAGCAGTAGACTCATAAGCAATTCTATAAGAGTCATTTCTCCCAGTAATCCATTCGTAGATAAGTTATAGAATGTCATCACACATACCATTCCAAAACACATCATTAACCCAAAATAAAAACCTTCTTTTTTCGTTTCTGGCAAACAACTCATCCTTTCTTTCTAGCATAGTGACAAGTATAGTCATTTCAATTCGCGCTCGTAAGTGAACATTTTGTGAATATTTCAAGCGAACCGTATCGCATGAATATGATAGTGGAGATATGCTACACTATTGAAAATCACTGTTCTCATTTCAAGAGAAAGACTGTTACGATGTGGTCTTCTCGACATACAACGATATTGTTTTTTGAAGGTGCTGTTTGAATGAAAAAAGGACTACTACTCTTCATAGCTTTTACCGTTGGGTATCTCTTTGATCTTCTCAACATGCCAGCCGGATGGTTATTAGGTGCAATGCTTGTTGGAGCCTTCTATCGTCTTATGATTGATGATATAGCTTACCCGAATCTATTGTTTGACCTCTCGTTAGCCGTGATCGGTGTCAGCATCAGTCTAAGTATTAAAGCAAAAATGTTTCAGGAGGTCGCAAGTTACCTCCTCCCTCTAGCCGTCTCAATGATCATCTTATTAATCGCAAGCTGGGTCCTAGGAAAAATTCTAAAAAACTATTCAAATCTTGATTCAAAAACAGCGCTATTCTGCTGTTTACCAGCCGGTGCGTCGGTCATGATGGCTCTGAGTCGCGAATACAATGCGAATTTAGGTATGGTTGCTGCCTTTCAAACGGTTCGCATCATGATGCTCGTCTCAACTATCCCGCTCGTTGCTGGTTTTATGTCTTCCTTTCTATCAACAGATGAAGTACAGGGTGCTGCGATGAAAGCCACTTCTCAAGTGAATATGCCGATGGGACTTGCTATTCTTTTCTACCTTTTGTTAATTGGAATCACCCTTTTCCTCGCAAAGAAATGGCGCATTCCGATCGCCCCTTTTCTATACGCGATTATTATTGGATTTCTCTTTCACACGTTTATCCAACAGCTTCCAACCATGCCGAATCTCCTAGTAGGTATGGGAATGGCGATGCTAGGCGTCATCATCGGAGTGCGATTTGATCGCAGAGCTTTAAAGGAAATCAAAGAAATCGGGTGGACAAGCGTTTGGATTCTTCTCTCATTCTTTTTCTTAACATTTGTCGTAACGTTTGTGTTCTATCTCATGACGCCGCTCGATTTCATCACAAGTCTACTCGCGATCGTTCCAGCTGGCGCACCGCAAATGTCTTCTGTTGCAGCATCTCTTGACTTAGATGCCAGCATCGTCGCTGCCATGCAGGTCATTCGCTTGCTCGTGCTTGTGTTAATTATTCCAATGCTCGTTCCTTTTCTGGTTTCCAAAGAGCAAGGTAATGAAATAAGCGGACAAGAAAACACATAAAAAAAAGCAGGTTCACATCCTTTTAGTGTGACCTGCTTTTTCTTATGATTTTCATAGAAGTTCATCATTTTAACCTTTTGGAGTAAATAATCGGCGCGTTCATTCCGTCCTCATCTTCTTCAACCAATTCGATCAGTGCCACTTCTTCAATTCTGCTATAGATCGTATCATTCCGTTCAATACAATAGTGATAGACCTTCGCTAAATCTGCATGCGAAAGATCATTAGCTAACGTACAGTGAGGAATCCACTTCCCAGGTAAATATAAAGAGTTAGCTGTTTCATTGAATTCGCCAAGGTTTTGATAATGATCCGAATGAAACGTAAGCAATTCTTGCGTCACCGTAGGCGTTAGAAAGATTGCCCCATAATCCAGGAAAGATCCGATTGTATTAAATGTAATCTCAATCCCTACTTTTTCATTATAATAGGCATCCACTTCGTCTATGAACTTCTTTTTATCTAAGCTTTCATAGCTTCCTAATGTAATATGTGGCCTACCATCTTTCACTTCATCTGCATAGAAAGAAATGGACTTCTCGCTTAGGTCATTCCATATGTCTTTCACCTGCTGTTCTGTCTTCTCATCAAATAGTGCTATAAACCAGTACACTTTTTAGCCGCCTCTCTCTTCTTATCCCTCTGTTACGAAGCCTTCTCTCATACAATTTAGCTATAACGTTTGTTCCATTTCTTTGTTGCTTTTGTATTGTAGTAATTTGGCAATATGGAAAAACCCGTAGACCGAAATAAGCGTAATCCCCCAACCGACTATTTGTTTCAAGAGAATGCCTTTATCAAAAGAATCCACGCCATATTGTAAGATCAACCAAACATTGATCGACGCTACGATGATGTTCTTACACACAAAACCAAAAGTGATGAGCTTAAATATCATTAAGATTTTCTTCTGGTAAAACTCCTGTTTTAGAATGCGACGGCTCCTGCCCTGGAGCTCCATAATATCGACTGTAAACAATAAATAGATCGGCCGATTGATCACAATACTTCCAACCATAATCAGTGCCATCGCATAAGAATAGATGACACGATTCCAAAGCATTTGAATGGCAGACCCGGAAAGAACGTCAACTAACGTACTCGTTGCTAACGTCACAATGAGAAAAATCCCAAAAAAGTTTATTTTCTTCAGTAGAATAAAGCGGATGATACTATATATCAACCCAGGGATGGTTGATATAAGCATAGCATAGTAGTCACCAATGATGTCTCGAGACAGGTGCCAAATGCCAATTGGAAATACAACGTAGCAAATGAGATCCCATATGAGAATATTTCGATTCACTAACTGTTCATCCTCCTCCGTACAAACGCTTGTGATTATAAAACAAGAGCTTCTCCTCGTCCCGGAAAAGCTCTTCCTTAGAAATTTCATCGTGTTAGAAATCAAACGACTGATCAGTTCAATTCATACGTTCCATCTTCATACACTTTGTACAACCCTACCGTTCCAGAACCACCCTTTTCCTTAAGGGATTTGGAAGTAAGTTGCACAGTATAATAAGATCCACCATCATCTGTTTGAATCGGTCCCATCTCTCTAAAAACGATATCTTCAAAATCAATGTTTTGTGTTTCATCAGCTTCTAATTCACGCTTCAAATAATCGACAGCCGAAGAACCAGACGTTATAGCGACCTCGCTCGATTCAGAAGACTCCTCCTCAGAATCACCTTCTGTATGATCATTCGTATTCTCTTCTGTACCCTCGTCACTCGGATCATCAGATGTTGCTTCGCCTTCTTCATCCACAGAAGCTTCATCGCTCGTTTCGGTGCTTACTTCTTCATTCATCGAAGCGTCGGACTCTTCACTCGAACTACTAGTCATTTCATTCGAGCCATTCGACTCGGCTTGCTCACCAGCTGAATTATTTCCACACGCAGCCAACAACAGACAAGCGAACACGCTCAGTGTAACCATTTTTCTATTCCATTTCATTTCGTAAGCTCCTCTATTGCGGTGATTTCAAACTATGTATCTAGCTCGCGGTGGGATTGAAGAGTCTAAACATCGATTGTTCTTCACCAAATCGCTTCAATTGACCTTCACACGTCATACCCACTTTTCGCAAAAGCTTACATGACGCCATATTTCGCGTTTGCGTCTCAGCGACGATTTCTTGTAGCTGCCATTCACTAAATCCATGCTCGATCACACGAGTAACGACCTCGCTCGCATAACCGTTCCGCCAGTACTGTGGTAGTAACTGATATCCAATCTCTGTACGAGCACAATCATGATAAGAATCAAGAAAAACAAAACCGATAAACGCATGACTTTCATTTAGAAAGATCGCCCAGTAGCGGCCTTTCTTTGCGTGAAGCATATGTGTGAAGTGATGCTTAAACGCCTCTTCCTCCACCGTTCCACCTAAGTATTTTCGCACATGCTCATTCTCATAAAGCTTTTTAACAGACTCATAATCCCTCTCCGAAAATAAGCAGAGATAACATCTTTCTGTTTTCAGGAATTTCCCTCCTATCCGTAGCAATGGTTTGAACAAAATTTTTCATTAATATACAATTCCAATTATTTCAAAACAAACAATAAAATTCAATCATCTCACAGGAGTGCCATTTAAGTTCTTCTAATGAAAAACCAACTTTTCACTTTACGACATCATTTCCATTTGTTTCATTAACTTCTCTTTCGTGACTCCTAAGTTAGCTTTTTCCTTACCATTCTCGCTCTCTTCTTCATGATAGAAAGCTTGTCCATCATATCTCGGGATCACATGCATATGGTAATGACTCAAATCGTTGAAAGTCCCGCCATTTTGGCAAACAGTGATTCCATCTGGCGCGTAAAGTGCTTTGATTGCTCGGGAAATTTTCATAGAAGCAACCATAATCGCAT
This sequence comes from Pseudalkalibacillus hwajinpoensis, assembly GCF_015234585.1. NCBI lineage: Bacteria > Bacillati > Bacillota > Bacilli > Caryophanales > Guptibacillaceae > Guptibacillus > Guptibacillus hwajinpoensis. Next base: position 353,400 of record NZ_JADFCM010000008.1, on the reverse strand, counting down.
TGGCTGTTTTTATATCTAACTCTTCTACATCTAAAACGTGTTTCTTAGGTACAATTAACGTATGACCCTCATTAAACGGCTCAATATCTAAAAAGCAACAAACATCATCATCTTCGTATACGACATGTACCGGTTCGATTTTGTTTGCCAATTGACAGCCTAAGCATGCTGATACCATAGACATTCTCTTCCCCTTTGCTTAATCGCATTTATTTGGTGCAAAACCTTATTTCTTTTACTAGCCAACCTTTACTTCACCTGGTAATCATTACTCGTTTTTACACCAAACCGATAAGTTGATTCTCCTAAAGATTTACCGCCTTTCCCATTCCAGTAGAAATGAAGACGATAGACTGTTTCACCATTAGTCGATGGACTAATGGTAATATTATTTGAATCCAATTTAATATGTTCGCCCGTCGTTTCATTTATAAGATTGATCGTAGATGGCGCTGGCTCCATCTCATCAAAAGTGATGCCTAGGGATTGCTTGCCGATATCGACAATTTCAGGGTTTTTCTGTGATTCATTATTAGCTTTTGTTACCATGACACAATCATTCCAGCACACCGTTTTTGCGCTGTGCGCTATTTCAGTTTTCGCTTGTTTATCAAGATTCCACACTTCCACTTTTGGTTTAGGCGCTTCCTCACCGTTCAACTCCCCACTGCATGCAGTTAGTAATGCAATCAGAAGGAAGAGTAATAAACGTTTCGTCATATGCCATCCCCCTTACTTCATAAAACACTAAGTTTTTTCTATAATTCTAGATCTTCAGCTAATTCCTAACACATCGAAAATGCTAAGGTCGATGAAATACGTCATCACACATAACGACGTGAACATTAATGCACCAAAACGGAAATGAATAATTGGTTTCCTCACTAATATTCGATCAATCACCAAAAACGTTACAGCAGGAATTAAACTAACGAATCCTACTAAGCTGCCAGCTAGTATGTGCAGTATAGTCGATATGTACCCTTCTTTTCGATCGATAGTAGTTGAAATCGATCTAGCCAACGAGTCACTTAATAGTGAAACCGGTACTCCATAAAAAATTACACCATAGAAAAGAATAATGTAAATATACGAAGCATCATATTGAAACTCTGCGAGCCCACCCCTGAGTGAATAGTCTATAAATACTGACGAGATGATAAGATTCATACAAGATAAAAGGACGATTGTGAACGAGCCAGCAACGATTTTTCTTTGTATGCTTTCTAAAAAAGCTGTTTTACTTTTCAATAGTTCACTCCATTCTATAAGAAAGTTCTTAAGGTGAAAGATTCAATACATTATCATTTCCTTCAACTATATTGATCCAGAAAAGCGAGCACTTTTCGATAGACAACCATTTCGTTTTCTTTCTTGGAAAAGCCATGCCCTTCATCTTCTAACACAAGATAATCAACATCTCTTCCTCTTACTTTCAGAGCTTTTACAATTAGATCAGATTCTTCTTTCACCACGCGAGGATCCTGTCCGCCCTGAATCACCAGCATTGGTTTTGTCATCTTCTCTACATAGGTGTGCGGGGAGTCCTCTGTTAATTTCGCTTTGTCCTTCACTGGATCTCCAATAAGTTGCTTCGTCGCAGGCTTCCAATGCTCAGGCACCGAATCGACAAAACTAAATAAATGACTTGGACCAAAGATATCCACTACCGCTTTAAAATAGTCTGGATACCTGCCATGAAGAAGAAGCGCCATATACCCTCCATAGCTACCGCCCATCAGCATGATTTTCTCTCGATCAGCATAGCCTTGCTCAATCAACCACTCTAGTCCATGAATGTTATCGAGGCGTGGACCATACCCCCAATCGCCTTCTACTAATCTTTTAAAAGAAAGGCCATAACCTGATGAGCCTCTAAAGTTTGGAGCAAAAATACTATAGCCACGATGTAGCAAAAATTGAAAGAGTGAACGAAACGAAGCCCGTTCAGCAACTTGTGGACCTCCATGCGGCCACAGTATCGTATGTCCATTGTCGTTTTCTTCCCTTGCCTGGAAAAGCAAAGCTTCTATTTGAAGACCATCGTAAGAAGGATAAGTAATCGTTTCAGGCTCAACCATTTCTTCCCTAGCTACGCCTGGAACGCTATAGTTTGTTAACCGTGACCAGCCCTGATTCGACTTTTGATAAATATTGAAGGGAATTGTTGCCGAACACCCTAAAAGATAAACGCCACCATTTCCGCCAATAACCACTTTTTCGATGATGCTCACAGGGGCATCAATCTTTTCAAGTTCACCAGCACGAAGATCATATTCATAGAAAGCATCTACTACACCTTTTTGACTAACGAGGTAAAGACGATGATCCTTACTACAGTACTGGATATCCGAGAAATCTTCATTTTCAAGCTGTACGACCTTTTGGAATTCTCTCGTTGTAAGATCGAACTTCGCAAGATATGAAAAGTCCTCTCGATAGTTCGTGAGCAGGTATATTTCCGTTTCCGAAGTGTACACAGCCCCAGCAAATGTATGCTCTGGGCTTCGATCAGGTGTTACTAAGATCTGTTCCTCTCCAACCTTCACGTAAGGAAGTGAATAGGTATTTCCAAAGAATCTTCCATAAAGAAAACTGCTTTCCTCAGGACTTTTGACCATCAATAACGTAATCGCTTTTTCTCCATGGAGAATCGTCTCCTCCAGAGTTGTTTCAAGGTTGTAAGCATAGCTTTTCATGAACGTTTGATCTTCTTTATTCGAAGTATAAAATAACTGCTTCCCATCATTTGATAGGATTGGCATGTGATGACTAAAGCCTTCTGCTTCTCTTAGCGTTTTCACCTGTCCGCCTTTAGCGGAAACAGCATAAATCTGTCCATTCTCATCGCCATCTTTATCCATAACGGCGATAACATACGCCCCACTTTTGTCATAAATGAGTTCCTGACAGCTTTGATTCTGAAATGACAAAGGATAAGGAAACGTGTGTGGAAGATCCAAAGCCCACAAATTGTACGTTCCATTTAAATTCGTACTGAACACCAACTGTTCTTCGTCTGGACTAACGGCAAATGTCTGAATTCCAAACGTTCGAAAGAATTGTTCAACATCCGGTTTTTCAAATTGAATCATCGTGTTCTCCCTTCGTGACTTAACTCTAAGTCCTTTGATCAGCTACTATTTTTAGTTTTTATTCACTTCAAAAAACGACTAATACTAAGCAGTGAACAACCCAAAAAAGTTTGTTGAAAACATTGATGTTAAGAAGATAATGATGAGCGCCAATTGAATCGATGTGAAAATATAATCATTTTTATTAGCTGCATACTTCTTCTCCATAATGACTCGAACAGCTTCCGACGCAATAATAAAAACAAACAAAAGAATATGTGTTTGAAGGTACCAAATAGGATCATGAAAACCTCGATAAATATGAACGACAAAACTAAGGATCAGTAAAACGATAAAACTAATCCGAATGCCCCAATCTCATTTCTTATGTAGTTCATTCACATGGTTATAGGAGAAGATCGGTTTCTTTTCAACCTTAAGCCATTTTCTCAAAGCTTTATTTATGAAATAAAGTGCAAATCCAGCAACCGTCATCATTATAATTACCTTCGGGAAAAATGTTTCCACTACATCACCCTCAAATCTTAAAGTAACAACACATGAACATAGAACTCATAAATATTTTCAACTTTTCTCTAGCCCTCTCTTATCGGTTTATTCCTGTTGCTTCTTTCTAGAAAGAAGTGATAAGAAAAACAACGCTAGTCCTAGAGATATGGAGGCTACGATCATCGATTGATCCTCTTTCGCATTGCCTTCAATTAGCTTTATTGCTAACAAAATAACCCCAGCGATGATAAAGAAAACACCTGCTGCAAAATTGGCTTTCCCTAAGCGTGTTAACGTTCTAAACATCATTCCATTCGCCCCTTTTGATAGAGTTGAAACATGGTTTGGATATGTATGATTGCACTAACAAATTAATGAAGGAATCCTTTCATTCACTCGTTCTTATTTTCCATAGCTCATTCACAACCCCACCTACACAAACAAATAATCCTACAATGCCAACTACATTTACAAAGACGCCAGTAAAATCATCGAACTTAATACCTTCTTGAATATTTGACCAGAGGATTAAAACAAACACAGCAATTTCAAAGAAAAAAATGAAGATTCGTTTCAAGAGATCACCTCAATACAGTTAATGCTTCTTTCCGATCGGCTTCTCACTAAGCGTTACTCCATACGTTTCACTGAATTCTCTAAGACCATGAATGGAGCCAACTATTTTTTCACAATCCATTTGATTAAAGAAAAGACGACTAAAGCGCCAAGTACGGTGAATAGAAACGCCACTAACGCAATCGACAAACCTCCCATCCCCATTCAACTCTCACATCCTTTTAGCGATCCTGTTCTTAGTTCGATTGTTATCATCCTCTCCCTCTCACAAAGAAGTTCCGTATTCCCTTACTAACTATACGAAGTTCACCTTAGAATCGTTTCGCTTTTCCGTAAACAAAAAGGCTGAGTATAATCCTCAACCTTTTTTCATGTCTCTATAATGGCGTTACTTGTTCCCTTTTAAAACGAACTTTTCCGTTTGACCGTCCCACTCGATGACTGTATGGATTCCCTTATCGAGCTGAAGCTCATCACACGGGTAGACGCAGCCTAATGTATCTTCAATCTCGATCGTAGAGTTATTCATTTCTACTTCTCCGGTTTTCTGCCAATCAATATCGTAAGCTGTTTCCCCACTGAAAGCATATGTAACATTCGTAGAAGGCTTTTCACCATCGCCAATATATTCTAGCGTGATTCCTCTCAACTCTTTCCCTTTCTCCTCACGGAAATCGTATTGAACATTCCAATTTTCGCTCGTTCCGGCTAAAATCCCATCAGGTAAATGCCCTGAAGATGAATTTGAACACGAGACGACCAGCATGGCTAACAACACGACCCATAAGTATCTCATTCTATTGACCACTCTTTCGATAGATTTTAATATTTCCAGAGAACTTCTCCTGTCTAAATTATCATGAATGTCCAATGAGAAAGATGAGAAAAGAAAGTCCAATCATGAAAGAGCTTAGAAATTGATGATAATAAGCTTTATCATTAAAATTTCTCAGTCGTTCCTCGATCCCTTGATTCAAATGTTGGAGGAAAAACAATGCAAAAACCGGACTGATTTTCATCATAACCGGCTTGTTTTCACTGTTAGCATCGATATTAAGACTTAAAAAACTACTAATAAATGCCACGACTAAAACGATATCAATAATCATGGAAATCTTGTAACGACCCTCCGCAAACATCCAGCTCCATTTGCTTTTAATACCTAAATTCCTTTTCAAATAATACTCGCTAATCCACAGATAAACCGCTAGTAAACTAACTAAGCATACAATCGTAAAAGTATTCAATGGAAAGCAGCCCCTTCACATTGATTTTTTATAGCGTAGCTTTCCATTCATCCGAAAGAATCGAATACATCTTTAAGTCATGAAACTTCCCCTTCGCAAACATCGCTTTTCTCATAATGCCTTCAAACGTCATGCCCGCCTTTTCCATCACTCTAGCCGATCCTTCGTTCGCGACAAAACATCTTGCCTGAATTCGCTCTAAATCTAATTCATTAAATCCATATGCTATGATTTGCTTAGCCGCTTCAGTCATATACCCTTTCCCCCAGCAATCTTCAGCAAGTACATAGCCTATTTCTGCTTTTCGATGTTTACTCTCAATGTTTACAAAATCGATCGTACCGACAAGCTGACCAGAAATTTTTAGCTCCATGCCCCATAGTGCTTTGTTTTTTTGACGATAACCGTCAAGGATCATTCGAACGAATCCTTTCGTATCCTCTATAGACTGGTGCGTTTCCCAGCTTACATGCTGTGATACATTGGGATTGGAGCCGTATTGATAAATAGTTTGAAGATCACCCTCGGTGATTTTTCGTAGAATCAAGCGTTCCGTTTCTAACTGTGGTATTTTTAAAGAATTCAATAATTGCCCCCCCATTCTATGACGATGTACGTATGATTTCAGGAATACATTCTTTTAAAGAACATTGATTAAATCCATATTTTCGTATTCAATCGAACACCTATTCATATCTTAATGCAATGATTCGTTACTCTGCTTACATCCATAAATATAAAAATTTCATGAAAAGCAAAGCAAATAAAATTAATATGATGCTTTTCATTTCCGCTACCGGTGAAGGTTCTTCCTGTTTCTTCCTTATTTTTCGTCTATACTCATTCTGAATTTTAAAGAAACTCTTCTTCTCTTTCTTTTGACCCTTCATCTGAGTACCTCCCAAATGAATCCGCAAAATAGTCAATCCATTTCCAGGAGCTTTATATTCAGTTCTTACTTTGGTAACCCTTACATTACTAACGTCTCTTTTCTTAAAGCCGTTTGATTTGTACCATTTTAACATATTATTCCACGTGGGATTCCAAAAGAATGATAGGTTATTAATAAAACGACACATGAGCCGGCTCATGTGTCGTTAAGGTTACTTATTTCATATTCATCTAGCATTCAACTTAACTATTTTTATGAAGGAAAGGGCATTTTCCGACGATTGGCTCTATGTCATCCCCGATAAACGACTGTTTCCATTCATTATGGTTAGGATCTCCGAAGTGGCTAATATCCGGATGCTTCGGAAGGTTATCCCATTTCTCTACACGCGCACGCACTTTGTCACGCGACATGATGCCGCCTTTTTCGGTTCCTTCCAATCCTTGAAAAATCGTTCTAGGCTGAAATCCTAAGATCAGGCTGTTGCCAAGGTTACGCGTTTTGCGTTGTTTATAGGCAGGTGCGTTTCCAAAAGTAAAGATCGGCTCTCCCGCGAAGTGAAAATCCCATAAAAAGTGCTCTGGATCCTTTGGTGCTTCACTTGGCCATGGAATACGATCCTGGTTATGTAGATACTGTAGAATGTCCCAGAAGTAAGAACGATAGTAGTCAATCGACTTTTCTTCCCTTTCCGGCTCTACAAAAATAAATAATCCATGTCTTATTTTCGTAGGTTCACGAAATAAGCTAAGAAAGCTTTCCACCGCGTCAGGCAAGTTGGCCCAATCATCGTGTTCAATGTAGGAATAGCGCAGCTCCCCTTTAAGTTGAGCTGTTCTACCGAAAAAACAAGGAAATGTTGGATCTGTGACTAACTCACTGAACGTCTTGTATTCAGTTAACAGCCATTCAGGAAGATCTTTACGATTCTCAATATCTTCCTTTGTTAACAAGAAGCGACTTTCTGTCTTTAGCATAGGTTTCTCTCCTTTGAATAAAAACTTCACTTTAAAAACGAAGCCTGTTATGTGACTTAACCTCGTTTAAGTGGAAGAGTACAGCACCGAAACGAACCTCCTGATTTAATGATTTCAGAGAAGTCTACAGGTAGTACGGTAAAGCCTTTAGACTCCAATACTCGATTTAAACGTTTGTTTTGCGAGAGGCTAACGACTTTACCTTGACCGATCGAAAGAACATTTGGGCCCATATAAAACTGTTCTTCTTTTGACACGTAAATCAAATGAAAACGAGCATTTAACTTCTTTAAATCCTCACTAGTAAAAGCGTGCGGATAGACGAGCGCAACCTTTTCACTAATGATGTTGAACACACAATCTAGATGAAGAATATCATCGGTTAACGTTAATGGTTCAATTTGATAATCAGGTAGGCGCTTTTGTAGTTCTTGAATGGCTAAGTTAGACGTTCGTCCACTTTCCCCAACGTAAACGGTCGAGCCATCAATAACGACATCGCCCCCTTCCATTGAGAGCGGCAATCCTTCTTGATAAGTAATTGAGCTTTCCTTCAGCCATGTTTTTAGTGTATTGGTTTCTTGCTGACGAACTTGTTCACTCATTGAAGCGACGAATAGCTCTTGACCAATCGTAAACCCAATGTCTCGCGTAAAGACTTGCTCAGGAAGCTCGGGATTAGCCTCTAATTCATGAACATCAACAGAATGTTCTTTAAGAACGTCAACAAATTCACTGTGCTGCTTTAGTGCCTTAGGAATGTTAATGTTGCTTCTTTCATAATGCTTTTGTGTTTCATTTATAATTTCCGTTATTTTCATAAAGGAGGGCTTTACCACCAACACCTTTTTTAGATCCGTATATTCAGTGTTACATTGTAAGTTTTGTTTGATCGCTACTTCGCTCATGTCCCTTACCTCCATCTTGCATTTACGTCTTTCTTCCCTCTGTCGGCCAACCTAAAACCTGGATAATCAAAATAAGTGAAGGCTAAATTGGAAGATATAAATTCCCATCTAAAAAAATCCCCGCGCTGTGCGCAGGGGTTTATTATTTTGTTTTTATTCCATTTATCCCTCCATCAATATTTCTCGTATATCTTCTTCCGTTAAGTTTGTGTTCGCCTTTTCGTCTGAATCAATGATTTCCCCGATGAGCTCGCGTTTTTTCTCCTGAAGGTCGTTCATTTTTTCTTCTATCGTGCCGCGGGCTACTAGCTTCATTACGTTGACAACTTTATCTTGACCAATACGGTGTGTACGATCTGCCGCTTGCTCTTCAACGGCTGGATTCCACCAAAGATCGTAAAGCACAACCGTATCCGCTCCAGTTAAGTTCAGTCCTGTTCCACCTGCTTTTAACGAAATCAAGAAGACATCTCGTTCGCCATTGTTAAACCGATTGCACTTCTCCACTCTTTCCATAGATGGCGTCTCCCCATCAAGATAGAAAAAGTTTTGTCCACGAGCGGCTAGCTCCCTCCCAATGATTTGAAGCATTTTCGTAAACTGAGAGAAAATTAATATTCTCCGACCAGAACGCCTTGATTCTTCGACAATTTGAAGCAGCTGCTCGAATTTAGCTGAGCTCCCCTTATACCCATCAACGAACAATGCGGGGTGACAACAAATTTGGCGCAGTCTTGTTAACCCAGCTAAAATTTTGATGCGATTCTTACTAATCGTATCTCGATCAAGGTGTTTGAGCGTATCGGTTTTTAACTTCGCAAGGAAAGCGGCGTATAGCTTCTTTTGCTCTGGTAATAAATCTGTTAACTCTAGAGATTCGAGTTTATCCGGAAGCTCTGCTAAAACATCCTCTTTCATTCTTCGAAGTAAGAACGGCCGCACTCTTCTCGCGATCGTTTTTTTCGTTAAGTTCCCGTAAGCTTTTATCCCCTTGAAAAGCTCAGGGAAAACAACGTGATAAATCGACCAGAGCTCTTCAATCGCATTTTCAACAGGCGTACCCGTGAGTCCAAAGCGATGATCGGCGTTGATTTTCTTTACCGCCCGTGCGGTTTGAGTTGAAGGGTTTTTGAAAGCCTGTGCTTCATCAAAAAAGACGGTGTGGAAGGATTTCGTTTCATACCATTTCACATCGCGACGAAGTAACGGATAAGACGTGATGATAACATCCATTCCTTCGACCGTTTGCTGAAGCTTTTCACGTGTTGATTGATTGCCATCAATGATCAGCGTTTGAAGCTCTGGGGCAAATTTTTTCATTTCATTGTACCAGTTATACGTAAGGGATGATGGACAGACGATAAGAACAGGCTTTTTCTGTTCACGAATGGCTGCAAGCTCAGATACGATAAAGGTGATGCTCTGCAGCGTTTTTCCGAGTCCCATATCATCTGCGAGTACGCCGCCAAATCCATAGCTCGCAAGTGTTTTCATCCATTCATATCCTTGAATTTGATAATCACGTAAAATCCCTTCTAATTCGGGCGATACTTCAAATTCCATTCGACTCGGATGCCGCATGGAATCGAGAAATTCACGAAACGACTGGTCTGCTTGAAAAATGTTCTTCTGCTCAATCGCATCCATCAAATTTGCGCCTTTCGTAACGGGCAAGGAAAAATATGGCTCCAGTTGTTCTTGAGGAGGAACGGTCGTTAAGAAATGATGAATGTCTTCCATTTCCTTCGTTTCAAGCGATAAGAGCGATCCACTTCGAAGACGATAGTATTTCCGCTTTTCTTCTAATGCAGCTAGGATTTCTCGAATTTGATTGTCAGATATGCCGTCCATTTCAAATTTAAATTCTAACCAGTTTGTTCGTTCTCGCTTCTTCACCTTTACGTTGATTTTAGGATATGTTTTTTTGCGAACGAGACGATTCCGAACAGCAGTCGTCGCATATAACTGAAGCAGCGATTGAAGCTTTGGAACGGTATGGTAGAGAAATTCATACTCAAGCTCTTCATTTTGCATCAAATAGCCACCGTCCGTTTTGGAAAATCCGCTCTCTTCCATCATCGCAAGAATTTCTTCTTCCTTCTCAACATCTCGAATGATGGTTGAACCCGGCACATCGCGATTCTCTAACGGCTGAATCACTACTTCTTCATACTGAAATTCAAGCCCCGCTAGCAGACGATTTCTAATGCGATCTAAGTAAAGTCTAGCCTTTAACGGTGTTCTCATAAATTTTTCACGGAAGGCTCTCGAAAGTTCTACATTTCCCATTCGTTTCAAATCAGGTACAACTTTTTCAAGAAAATGATCAATCTGTGTGTAAGGAATGGGAATATAATTTGTCCCGGGTGACGGGAGCATCTGCTTCAATTCAACGATTCGATGAAAATCTCTCTCTTCTAATTGAAAGACCGTTCCATGATAGATCATCGATTGATACGCATTCAAAATGGTCATGCGTTCGAGTCCTTTAATCGTGACTTGGCAACTGTCCGCATCCGACTCATCTACGATAAACCGGATCGGTGGTGAGCCGTCGATCACGTTGAGACGCTCAAAGGAATGACCGTTATGTTGGAGTTTAACGTTAGGCGCCTTTGTTAACAAAGTGATCAGACTGAGCCACGAAGATGGCGAGATGATCAAGGTGTCTCTCGACGTGTGATCGGTGGATGTGTATGGCGCTGATTCTAGAAAGGCCTCCTCATCACTAGCGACTCGAATAAGGTGATGAAGAATCGCATCTGCTTCAATTGAAAAACAGTGAAGATTTGTATCATAAGTAAAGTTCGCGGAAATTTCACTAGGCTTCCCCTCTTTCACATGAGAAAGAAAGTCGCGAATGCGAGGCACTTTTGTTTGTTCAATCGCTACTTCTATCCCAAGCATAGCCTGATCGTTTAGCGAAACAGGTTTACATGTAAATACCGCATCAAGCACCGTTCTTTTTTCAAAATAGCGTTGATGGCCGCTCTTTTTTGAACCGTCCTTCGTAAATAGCGTCATGAAGTCTTCTGTAAGCTCTCTATTATCAGCCTTGTTTTCCTCTTGTGCTTGCTGAAACTGTTGGATCGCAATGAGGACAGCCGCAATGTGCTGACAATCTTTTTGGAAAGTTGCAAGGGAAGGGCAGCTGCATTCCGTTTGAAGCTGTCCATTTTGATCCTTGATTACCGATACGAAAAAATCTTCCGTTCCATGAACCGTGGCCTCACACCGATCATTTTGATTGCATTGAAAGGATACTTTATTTGAACGGTAATAAGCCTCCCCTTTCTTGAAAGAGAGATCCCCACACATTTCTTTGATTCGATTTTTGTTTAGTTGAATATCCATGTTATCCCGATCCTTCATAAATAAATAGCGTGATGGACGCTTCCATCTTATCCACTCGTTTTCTAGTTCCATTTTAGCATATGTCACAGGCACTTACGGTCCAATGCCTATACGATAATATCCTTGTTCTCATACACTATCGTACAACTAATTAAGGGGGAAACGATCGTGTATCGACCATATTATCACCACGGACATGGAAGCTACTATCCTGGTTACGGGTATCATCATGGCCATGGCAGTTACAATCCCGGCTACGGCTATCATCACGGGCACGGAACTTATTATCCGGGCTATGGTTACCATCACGGGCAAACAACTTACCATCCTGGTTATGGCTTTCACCACAGCCAGAGCACTTTCCACCGCCCTTTAAAAAATACAATGTGGCAATGAAATGATTGCGCATGATAGACAGGTGTAATATGGAGAAACGATTCGGAACGGCATTAAACTGCATAGATGGACGAACACAAATTCCTGTCACACAGTGGCTAAAAGCACAATATTGTCTTGATTACGTTGATCTTATTACAGAGCCAGGTATGGATCGCGTATTGTCCCATGGTCCACGATGTGAAATCGAGCGCATAAGAAAAAACACGCTCATTTCACTCACCGCTCATGCTTCTCAGGTTATTGCGGTCGTTGGTCATTTCGACTGTGCTGCCAATCCCGTAAGCAAGCGCCAACACTTTACAGATATCGCTGCTTCCACCCAAGTTATTAAATCATGGGGATTTCCAGTTTGGGTCATTGGTCTCTGGGTGGATGAGTATGGCCGGGTAGAGGTTGTTTGTGAATAAAATAAAGGGCCGTCTCCAGCTGTAGGAGATGGCCCAACGTATGTAAAAGCAAATTTCCAAATTAAGCACCACTATTTATTGTTTCTCGCTTCAAATACTTTAAAACCACGTTCCTAGAAAGATCATCACACTAAAGAAAAGAAGGAAGATGATACTTCGCATTTTACTTCTTTTCCAAACGCTAATCGTCATTAAGATCGCACCAGGGACAATAAAGACTAGCCCCACTACTTTTGCAATAAAAAAATCAAAAACATTGCCAACTGATAATAGAAACGCTCCAATTATGAGAAAACCAACCGTGCACATAAACTCTAGTGTGCCAAAGCTTTCGCGAACTTCTCTTTTTTCTTTCGCATTCATCTTCTTATACCTGATTATGACCGCAATCATAGGAAAGCCGTATATCAGGCTTAGTGTAACAATTGAATCGACGGTACTACTCACAAGCACACTCCTCATTCCATTTATTCCCTTCTATCATTTCAAATATAAGGAACCATTTCAATGATGAATGTTAAACTTACGACCTTCAGATAAGAAACAGTTTTACTCTGATAAAATAGGGAATTCATTCTTCTAGATACTTACATAAAATTGGAGTGGGAGGAAGAAAAAGTGAGTCAAGCTAAGATGTCGGTTGGATTAGTTACCCCACCTGGATATCCAGAGAAGTTAAGTAAAAAATTTAGTAGCGAATTGCCTAATCTCCTTCGCTATTATGTAGAAGATGAGTGTGAATGGCATGTGGATTCAACCGTTGATCCTCTCACAGGAGTCACTGAAAAACCCGAAGAAGTTCTAGAAGCAGGTTATAAAAGAAAAGAAGAAGAAAATTGGGACTACATCGTTTGTTTAACAGACTTACCATTCTTTCAAGATAGAAAACCGATTTTGGCAGAAGCTTCTACAAATAAAAAAGTAGCCATCATCAGTCTGCCAGGACTTGGATCGACCCCTATGGTAAAAAGAATAAGGCAATCCATTCTTCAATTAATAAACGAAATGTACTATGGTAGCCCAGAGGAAGATCGAGAAAAAGCGCAGAGACGATTACAAACGAAAGAGAACGATGAATACGACTACTTAAAGGAAAAAGGGTCGAAAAGACTCTTTAAAAAGGGGGGATTCGAACGCTTTTCTCCTATCAAGCGGGTAAGGCCTGGAGAAGAAACATCTATTGATGTAAGATATATCGTAAAGTCGCGGTTAAGTGGGGCCATTCGCATCTTAACTGGAATGGTAAGAGCAAATCGCCCGTGGGCGATCTTTCCCGCTTTTAAAAAGGTGATTATTTTTGCTTTTGCGACTGGGTCCTATGCTCTCGTGTTTCCTACACTCTGGCAGTTAAGTAACAGTTACGGTCTATGGAGAATGTTTATGCTTATGATTGTCTCCTCGTGCTTAATGGTCGGATGGCTTGTCCTAGCTCATAATCTATGGGAAAAACCAAGACAGGATCGAGCGAAATATCTTCGAAACCTCTATAATATAGCAACGATCCTGACGCTTCTTGTGACGGTTAGTTTCTATTATATTATACTATTTTTTATGTTCGCCGTAGCGGTCATAGCGTTTATTCCGATGGGACTGCTAGAATCGCAATTATCAGGTTCCGTTGGATACGATAATTATTTCTACATTACGTGGACAGCTACGAGCATCTCGATTATTATCGGCGCACTTGGGTCCGCCCTTGAAGATGAAGAAGTGGTTCTTTCCTCAACATACGGATACCGACAGCAGCAGCGATACAAGACAGCGAATGCTTCTAAGGATGAAGACACGAATTCCGAACAAGAGGAGACTCCTCTCCCTACTAAAATGAACAAAAAAGAGGTAAATTCAGAGAGGTGATAATAGCCCTCTGGTTTACCTCTTTTTTAGTGAACGATGCGTTTGGAATAAATATAACGTGTAAGGACGGTTGCTTCCACTTACTACTAGACAAGATATGACCAAATCCACGTCACACGTATATTCCACTTTTATAACTCTTTATAAGATTGAAACATATCTTTTTGATCGGGAACATTCTCTAAATACGTGATCTGCCCGTTTTCATTTAATTTCGCGATGTCTTTCCCGGTCTGAGTGTAAACCTTTCCTGTGGAGAGCTTGCCACAAACAGCCCATGGAGTTTCATACAAATCGCTTCCCTCTACCTTTTTCCATCCCTCATACATGTGTTTAATATCACGATTATTTCTAAACACGTGCTCCATAAAGAGCTTCCAATTTTCAATCCTTTCTTTTTTTTGACCATTTAACACGAACACCATATCGTTTGAGAAAAGCCCGTTTAATTCTTCCATTGCTTTGTCACTCGTTCTCGATTGATCAAAAAGATCAAAGTATTTATTTAGATTTTCCATTATTGCTCCTCCTTGTTTATAAAACCATTTTCTCGTAAATCGAAGCTCGTAATTGTTCAAGACTTTCAGGGGGACACTTTTTCATGATTTCCTCATGAAGCGACCCAATCGTTTCCCTTTTTAAAATAGACTGCCAGGAGCCTTCTGCTTCATCCATTAAATTCGATAGCAGATCGACTTCTTTTTCCTCTATGTTAAGCAAGTCTTGAAAAAGTCCCGTCGACGAATACAGCGATTGCTTTCCTTCGATCGCAAGGTAAACATCATAGATTCGAATATCACTCGCTTTTTGTTTAAGCTTGAAACCACCCTTTTTACCTGGCACTGATGCAATCAAGTCCGCATTAACGAGATGCCTTAATATTTTCTGAAAGTAAGTTGGAGACCCACCAAGTTGAGAGCTAATCACCTCTCCAGGTAGAACTGCTTTCTCCGGTAGAAATGTCAGCATGAGGATGGCATAAACGCCCTGCTCCACACCTGTTTTCATTTGCATAGAAACACCCCTTTTAAAGTGGATAATAATTATCCACTTTATACACTATATAATCCTTACAATAGAATGTCAAAAAAACGACTCCCATTAGGAAGTCGCTTGAACTTGATTTTTTTTCGTAAGTGTAAAAAAGAGAATTGCACCAATGGAAGACGTTGTAAACAATATCGCTCCCATTGGAACCGCAGTTGATTCATTAATTCCAACAAGCGGCGACACCATTGAGCCGAATAACAGCGGCAGCATGCCTAATACCGCACTTGCACTTCCGGCGCGATGGCCCTGCTTTTCCATCGCAAGCGTGAATGTACTTGTAAGTACCATTCCCATAGCCGTCATGTAGATAAAGATCGGGATGACTAGCGTTGCGAGTGGCCCTTCAATAATCGTCATGAGAAGAAGAAACGATGTAGCGGTGACGGCTGTAATAACCGCCGTACGAAGAAGACTTCTTTCATGAAAATAAGCACTTAACCTGCCAATCATGAAGCTACCAGAAATAATCGCAAGTCCGTTAATTCCAAACAGAATACTGAAGGCTTGAGGTGAAACGTTATAAATACCTTGATAAACGAATGGAGTCCCAGATACATAAGCAAAGCTACCGCCGTGGACAAAGCCAATCGTTAACGCATATCCGATAAAGGAGCGGTCCTTAAGCAGGCTTCCCATCGTTCGCACTGATTGCTTCACCGTGCTTGGCAGCCGTTTCTCAGGCGGTAACGTCTCTGGTAGTCGGAAACCGATAACCGTCACGATAATGAGTCCAAGAATTCCAAGGAAATAGAAGATCGTGTTCCAAGTCGCAAACGGCAATAATAAAATCGCCCCTCCCGCAATGGGCGCGATCATTGGCGCTGTCGCATTGATAACCATAAGAAGCGCGAAGAATTTTGTTAATTCTCTCCCGCTAAAAACATCACGAACGACGGCACGTGAGAGCACAACACCCGCTGAAGCTGTAAAGCCCTGAAGGAAACGAGCAATCACAAGCGTAATAATGTTAGGTGCGACCGCACAAAGAATTGAAAATAAGGCAAATAAGAAAATAAATATCAATAATGGCTTACGTCTACCCTGTCCATCACTATATGGGCCAATCACAATTTGTCCAACTGCTAGTCCAATGAGACAGGTGGTTAAACTAAGCTGTACGAGCGATGCGCTCGCATTTAAATCACTCGCTATTCCTGGAAAACTCGGAAGGTACATATCAATATTTAATGGACCCATAATGCCGAGCATCCCAAGCAGTAACGCGAGACCAAACCGTTCTTTTCCTGTTGGGTTATGAAGCATGAATGTTAACACCTTTCTTGCACAATGCATCAGTTAGTAGTCCAATAGATTTTAGCAAACGAGCATTTTCATTACAATTGATAAGACCCCGATTTGGAAAAGAAAAACGATCCCTACGTACCATAGGAATCGTTTCATTCATCACCCAAACTGGGCTTTATGCAGACGGCTGTATATACCGCTGGATTCGATAAGCTCCGCATGGTTTCCTTGCTCGGCAATCCCATCCTTCGTCACAACCATAATTCGATCAGCATTCTTAATTGTTGCAAGACGGTGGGCAATCACAAGCGTCGTGCGCCCTTCCGTTAGTTCTTCCAGTGACTTTTGAATCGCTACTTCCGTTTCGGTGTCGAGGGCAGAAGTCGCTTCATCTAAAATAAGAATCGGTGGATTTTTCAAGAACATGCGCGCGATCGCAAGCCTCTGTTTCTGACCACCAGAAAGCTTCACACCTCTTTCACCAATCACCGTATCCAATCCGTCTGGCTGACTATAAATAAAATCATCTAGCTTTGCTTTCCGCGCTGCTTCAAGAATTTCTTCATCTCCCGCTAAAAGATTCCCATAAGCGATGTTCTCGCGAAACGTTCCTGAGAACAGGAACACATCCTGCTGCACGATCCCAATTTGACTTCTAAGAGAGGATAACTTCAATTCTCTCACATCGATCCCATTAATCGTTATCGCACCACTCTGAATTTCATAAAAGCGAGGCAGCAAACTACAAAGCGTTGTTTTGCCAGCTCCAGACGGGCCAACAAACGCAACCGTCTCACCTGGCTGTATAGATAAGTTGATTTTATTTAATACAGGCGCGTAACCCTCGTAGCCAAACGAGACATCTTGATAGCGAATTTCTCCGCTAAGCGCCATTTCAATCGCATCTTCCGAATCCTGTATGTCAGGATCAGTATCAATGATTTCGGTATAACGCTTAAATCCGGCAATCCCTTTCGGATAGCTTTCAATAACGGCATTAATTTTCTGGATCGGTCCGATGAGAATATTTGATAATAAAATAAACGCAACGAACTCACCATACGTGAGCTCTCCAGAAATAACGAAAAAGGTACCGAACAGCAGCGTAAATAGCGTAACGACTCTCATTAACAAATAGTTCGACATGACGTTTTGCGCCATAATTTTATACGATTGAAGCTTAGTTGAGCGATAGCTCTCATTGTTTTGACGGAACTTCTCCTGTTCATGGTGTTCATTTGCAAACGCCTGAACGACGCGAATCCCTCCGATGCTATCTTCTACACGGGAATTAATTTCAGCAACATCCTGAAACATGCGTCTGAATGTTTTCGTCATCTTTTTATTAAAGTAGATGGCGAGAATAATAAGAAGTGGAATAACGATAAAGGAAAGAACGGCAAGCTTCCAGTTAATCATCAGCATCAATCCAAATGAACCAAGCAGCGTCATCACCGCCACAAAGACGTCCTCTGGGCCATGATGCGCTACCTCGCCAATTTCTTCGAGATCTTTTGTAAGTCTTGAAATGCTGTGACCGGTTTTACTATTATCATAGTAACCAAATGATAGCTTTTGCATATGCGTAAACAGCTTCTGACGCATATCTGTTTCAATGTTGATCCCGAGCTTATGTCCCCAATAGGTGACGATAAAATGCAGGCCTGTATTTATTAAGTAAATGAGGAGCAACCCTGCACACGCGAGAAGAATAATGCCCCAATTCCCCTCAGGAAGTAACCGATCGATTACCTGGTTCACCGCAAGTGGAAAAGCAAGCTCCAACACTCCGACGATGATGGCGGATACGAAATCAAGGATAAATAGCCATTTGTATGGCCGGTAATAAGAAAAGAAGCGTTTGAGCAAAGAAAAACCTCCCTATAACATGATCGAATCAATGACACTCTCCACAATTGAGATCCATTATCAATTATAGAGTTTTAACTGACCGAATACAATCTTTTCTTCGCCTAAAAAAAGCCGCACGCTCATGAATGCTGATCCATGAGTGTGCGGCTTTTCTTGGTTAAGGCGGTTTGGCCAATAAATTGTGATTTTAGCCAATATATCTTGAATTTGGCCAATATAATCTCAGTTTGGCCAATATATTTCATTTTTGGCCAATAAACGGAGCTTCCGGCCTAACGCCGGGCCGTCTAAACGCATTAGGAAGACATATAGTCCCCACCGTTTACGTGAATGCACTGGCCTGTCATGTAAGAACCGTCATCAGATGCTAGTAAAACGTATGGACCGAACAGTTCAGACGGCTGACCTGGGCGTCCCATCGGATTATCCGTTCCGAA
Source organism: Pseudalkalibacillus hwajinpoensis (assembly GCF_015234585.1). Taxonomy (NCBI): domain Bacteria; kingdom Bacillati; phylum Bacillota; class Bacilli; order Caryophanales; family Guptibacillaceae; genus Guptibacillus; species Guptibacillus hwajinpoensis. Next base: position 334,595 of record NZ_JADFCM010000008.1, on the reverse strand, counting down.
TTCTGCAACGGAATCTTCGTCAAATGTAGATGGAATGAGCGGTGTCCAGATCGGCCCTGGTGCCACCATATTCACACGGATGCCTTTGTCTACAAGGTTAGCAGCCATACTGCGTGTAAACGCCACGATCGCACCTTTTGTTGACGTATAGTCAATTAACACCTTATTTCCTGTATAAGGATTAATGGAAGTCGTGTTAATAATCGAGCTTCCTTTTTGTAAATGCGGCACTGCGTACTTCGTCATGTTAAACACAGAATAGACATTTGTTTTAAACGTTTGATCCCACTGCTCATAGGAAATGTCTTCAATGCTTTCCGTTGGATACTGAATCGCCGCGTTATTGACGAGAATATCAAGCTTACCAAAGTGATCGAGCGTCTTGTCGATTAAATCCTTGCATTCTTTTTCTTCCGAGACATCCCCCGGAATCAACAGACATTTGACGCCTTCCTTCTCAACAAACTTCTTCGTCTCATTGGCATCGCTCTGTTCTTTCTCAAGATAGTTAATCGCAACATTCGCGCCTTCTTTCGCATAAGCAATCGCAACCGCGCGACCGATTCCACTATCACCGCCAGTAATGAGCGCTACTTTTTGGTCCAATTTGTGACTGCCTATGTAATCATGGGGTTGATCCGGCATTGGCGTCATTTCAGATTCAATACCAGGCTGTTCCGGCTGCGTTTGTTTTGGTTGACCGTTTTGATTATTCACGTGATCTCTCTCCTTCTCTCTTCATTAAGTGAGTTTTTTATGCTGTTTTAATGAAATACCACGGAAGGAAAAAGTGTAAACTTTTGTAAGCGAATCCAAATCAAAAAGAGTAAAAATGGATTAGACAATAGTTGCTATAGTCTAAATACCGAAGAAATAAGTTACCCATGTGGCAGCGACGGCGATACCAGCAATAATAGACAAACCGATATTAAACATCGCAAGATTTTTTCGCCCATCCGCTATATTTTTTAATCCAGTAAGAAGCAATCGAATAAACCAAAACGTTATTAAAAAACCCCAGCCTATATAATCATTAAATGGATCGGAATCAAACAAAAATTGAATAGCTCCAATGAAAAGAGCGGCATAAATGAGTCCCATTAATATCTTGCGCAGTTTCTTCCCCTTGTGATTTTCCTTCATTTCCATCTCCTTTCAATTCAAGTCTTCTCATTTCATTTTCTTGATCAAATTCTTCCCCACTACTCGAGCGAGGAGTCCAGCGATTAAAGCGATGACGATACTGATAACCGTGTTATCCGTCCACTCTTGTCCAAGAGCAAACCCAATCGCTAACGCAATGCCGATGACAAGCCCTAACATCACTCCTTGCACTTGACTCATGTTCAAACCTCCAACTGAACGCTCTATTCTTCTGAATCACCGAAGCTCTCCTCGCTACTATACCGTCGACTCGGATGGTCGAGAATCGCTCGATATTTCCACAGGCGAACTTGCCTTAGTATAAGCCCAACAAAAAGACCAGCCATCGCGATGATTAATCCCGCTTTATAGCTGGTTAGAAGGGAGAATAACAATAAAAAGCAGGAAGGAATCGCAATGATGATCTGAACTCTTTTCATCGATGTCCTCCTATTGATCTTTTTCATACTGATCGCTTATTAATCAAACTGCTGAATGTAATCAAACGGAAAGTTTAATGAAAAATAGCCGAACGCTAAGGTTACGACTGCGAAGAAGACCAGATTCATGACTCGGATTTTCTGTGACTTCGAGTAGCTTTTATGAATTAGGAACAGAATCAAAGCGTTCGGTAGCATTAATAAAAGATAAAGTTTTACCAGCAGGCTACTTTCCACACCTTTACTAAAAACCACTCCATCATTCATTAGAAACATGCCGTTAAAGAATAGGATCGGACATAAAATGAGACACACCACACTATATAACACCAACAGCATTGAAAATCCTTTTAATTGAGCAATTCGGCTCACTGAAATTCTCTTTCCTTCTTCAACTTTTTCCACAGAACGACTAATTGAAGAAGTGACATGATGACGATAACCTGGACCCCGAGATTACTTAATGAAATGCCTAAAGTTGATTCACCCCCGGCTAATTTCAAAACAGCTAGCAGGAACAGCAAATAGACGATCATAAACAGCTGAGACCGAAATAACTCTTTTACTGTATATTCTCTCAAGCGTTTGAAAAGAAACGATGCAACAACAGTCCCAAACATAAGCAGGAGTAGAATGGATGAAGGAAAGGTTTCTTGTAAACTCATATCTGGAAAATAATCATAGATCAGTAACAACGTGATAGAAAACAGAAACAAACCCTCTATCGCTTTTGCCAAAACCTTGCTTCTCTCCTTTCATCTATCAGACGGTGATTTCTCTTTCTTAAGCAGCCGATCAACTTTAGTTTCTAATCGATCAAGCTTTGAGTTTCTCTTTCTGAAACTCACAACGATGAAGACAATCCCACCCAGAACGCCAAACATTAAAAGAAATGCAACTAATTGAAATAGGATATCCCCCATATAAAAACCGCCTCTTTAGTAGTTTGAAATAGCTTTTTATTACGCATCGCAATACGAACACTAGCCACTACACTTATGATGGAAATTTAAATAACGTATTCCCCACTTCTCCAAAACTCTCAAAGGATAATCCAAGTAAAACCATTCCGAATAAACTTAAAAAGCCGGCTAACATGAATTTCACAACATCCCTCCTCGATCTCCTCCTTAATTTTACCATTCATTCAATGATTTTGATCCCCTCGTTTTCCATTATTAAGGTAATTTTTATTGAGAAAAATAAAAAACGACGACTCATAATGGCTGTAGCCCTTTACGAGTCGTCGCTCCTATTATTATTATGAAATCATCCTTGTTCAGGATAGTCCAAATAGCGGTTGATGTCGGATGGCGTTAAGAGATCGGTGTCCGTCGGTTCATAACCTAGAGCTCGCGCAAGTGTTACGATCTGCCCTTTGTGATGAAATTCATGCGTAATCGTATGCGTCATTAACCATAGCGGAGACAACTCTTCTTCCTCTTCTTGCCACGATACCTTGCGACTTATTTTCTCATCATACCGCTCGTCATATTCTTCTAGAAAACGATAGACGAGCTGATCAACACGTTCAAACACGGTTCTCATTTCATTTACATCCGTTACATCACCCACTTCTACGACTGGCTCTTGCATTTCCAAAGCAAAGCGACCTAACCAGCTTTCATAGCACTCTGCGCTATGAACGTGTAAATTACGAATCGAACCCCATCCGTATCCATCTACTTCTTTTAAGTAATCATCCTGATCGATTTGCTCACAGAAATGAAACAAAACTTTACGCGTGTGTTTAACTAAATCATATTGCTCTTTTAGTACGTTCATTGCATTTCCTCCTGTTATCTTAAAGTGACTTCTGTCCGTCACTCGACCGTCTCAAACTATTGCTTCTATCTTCTACTCTTTATTCCTTTTCAACGGTGAACTAAACCTATACTTTTTTAGTGAGTTTGCTCTCAAATCATAGAAATTTACATGACATTTGAACTAATTATGGAGTTACATGTTGGGCAATATCTCATCTTGTTTTCACTATAAAAATAGAAATAAAGCTTCCTCTCAAGATCAAGAGAGAAAGCTTACTAGTAAAAAGGCTATGCCGATCAAAATATACTTTAGTGGAAACTGTGATCCTTTTCCTTTTGAAGAAAATTTCCTTATGTCACCTATCACAATGAATAGAAACACAATCGCAATCGCATACAGAAATACTTCACTAATTGAAAAAAGGGAATACACTAATTCGATTAACAGTATCATTGCGATAATTCCGATCAAACTCAATGGAATCATCGTATTTTTAGCGGGATTCTATTTATTGGGAATCTATAACAAAGAACCCTCCTAAGAGGATTCATTCCGCGATGCTAGCAGAAACTTTTTTCAGAGGCAATAAGACTGTAAACGTACTTCCCACATCGACTTCACTTTTCACATGGAGCTTACCTTGATGGTTCTCCACTAACTCCTTTGCGATGGAAAGACCTAGTCCGGTTCCTCCCGTTTCACGTGAGCGGTTTTTGTCAACGCGATAGAATCGTGAAAAGATTTTCGACTGTTCCTCTTTTGGAATGCCGATACCAGTATCGGAAACGCTTAGTACAGCACCATCATCATGTGTTAAGTCAACCGTGATCGTCCCTACCTCCGTATACCTCATGGCGTTTTCAACTAAAATAACCGCAATTTGCCGAAGCTGCTCAGCATCTCCTAACACAGCGACATTCTTTTCAAGATTTCCGATAAGAGGGATTTCCTTATTTCCTTCGAATTGACTGATCACACGCTCAACGATATGAGTAAGATTGACGTTCTCCATCCTACTTTCTAAATGTTCATTACGAGCGATCGTGAGCATTTGTTCTAAAATATGCTTCATTCGGTTACTTTCATCATCTAACGCTTGAATCGACTTTTCCAAAACAGTTGGATCGTCTTTCCCCCACCTTTTAATTAAATTCAAATGACCACGAAATGCGGTTAGTGGGGTTCTTAATTCATGTGAAGCATTGGAAACAAAGCTTTTCTCTCGTTCAAACTGTTCTTCTAGCTCCTGAAGTAGCTGATTGAACGTACCGGCAAGTTCCTTCAACTCTTTAGGATTCGAAGGTTCAAGAATCCGCTTCTGCAGATCTGAAGAACCGTCTATTTTACTCACTTCATCCGTCATGTTTAGAAGGGGGCGCAGCTTCTTTTTTGTAAATTGATAAATCAAAATGGAGCCAATTATAATGCTTATTATCCCCGTGAAAAGAAGAATAAAGAAAATAAGCTGAATGAATTCAAACTCATCTTCCATATGGACTTTCAGATGAATGTTGCCATCGGTAAAAGATACATCGCTTCGATAGAATAACCCTTCCTCTTTGTTCCATATAAACTGATCAAACAACGGCAGGTTTACTTCATCACTTATATCTAGTGTTTCGTCGTCTCCTCTCGATTGCGCGAGAATTTTCGCGTCTTCACGGATTTCAACATAATAATCGGCATGATCCGGATACAATACTTCATCAAGTGACTCCTGAACATCATCTTCCCGTACAATCATCAGCAATTTTTCTTCCATCGCTCCAACATCATCCTGTGTTCGATCTATCAAGAAAAAGCCGATGGCCCCAAGGACAACAATGCCGATTAGGATGAGGGCGATAATAAACTGCCACACGTACCATGAGGTAAATTGATGAAGCAGCGATTGGTTTCGTTGTTTCTTCATGCGATTCCCTCCAATTGAACGCTTATGAAGAGCGAAGGATGTAGCCAATACCTCTTACCGTATGAATAAGCATTGGTTCGTAGTCTCGATCTAACTTGTTGCGAAGATAGCGAATGTAGACGTCGACCACATTCGTTTCTCCCACAAAGTCGTAGCCCCAAACCGCTGAGAGAAGCCACTCGCGACTGAGCGCCTCGCCTTCATGTTTCATGAGAAAAACAAGCAAATCAAACTCTCGCTGAGTGAGTTCAATTTCATTGTTTTCCCGTACGACGCGCCGACTTTTTACATTCACTTCAAGATTCGCAATCGTTAACTTATCTTCATCCTGTTGCTTACTTTGAGACTGAGCGCGTCGTAATACAGCACGAATGCGCGCAAGCAATTCTTCAATTTCAAAAGGCTTTGTAATGTAATCATCCGCCCCACGATCAAGACCGAGAATTTTATCCCCAACATAATCTCTGGCAGTAAGGATAATAATCGGAACGGAACTCGTTTTACGTATCCGCCTACATACTTCAAGGCCATCAAGCTTCGGAATCATCCAATCTAATAAAATGACGCTCCATTCTTTTTCTTGAAATCGAGCCATCGCTTCCTCTCCATCACGCGCCGTTGTCACGTCGTACCCTTCATGCTCAAGCTCTAACTTCATGAACTGAATAACATTTATTTCATCTTCTACAAGAAGAATTGATTCTTTCTCCATTTCTCCTCACCCCTTATTTCATCTTCCTCTATTGTAACTACCCTTAACGTAAGAAACATTAAATAGAAAATGAGAATTTCATGAGAAAAAGCTCATCCACTTCTCATGCTGCTGTCCTTTTTTTATTAGATTCGATCCGTATCATAAGAATTGTAGAAAAAACAGTTCAAGGAGGATAACTAATGAATATGAAAAAAACACTTATTATCGGCGGAACCGCATTAGGCATAGCTGGAGGAGCTCTTCTCTATCAAGGATCAGACGGTATAGAGAATGTGCTAGCCTCGGGCAATAACGAAAGCAAACTAATTGAGGAAGCTAAAATTTCTGAAGCTGAAGCTGAAAAGATCGCATTGGAAGAGGTTTCCGGAGACGTGATTGAGAAAGAAGTCGAGAAAGAGGACGGGAAGATCGTTTATGAGTTCGAAATCAAAACCGATACCGGCGAGAAGGAAGTTGAGATTGACGGGATGAGTGGCGATATTATTCAAGTTGAAGATGATGAGGAGGACGATGATAAGGAGCAGAAGGAAGAGTCTGCTAAGTAACAAAAAGACACGTCACATGGCAAGCACATCAACCTCTTGGTGAGCTTGCTTTGTAACGTGCAAAAATAGGAAGCTTTCCTTTACAACATAAGACTATTTTTCAACATTGTACAGCACTTCTTCATTTAAGACTTTCTTTCCTGATTCCATTCCACGAGCTTTGTCTCCCCGATCATATACAACAGAAGTCGCAATAGCGCATAGCATGTTAGAAATCCAGCAACTATGCTAATCAATAGCATCGTCGCAAAACCTTTCACACTGCCTACGCCGAATACAAAAAGTCCTGCCGCAGCAATTAATGTTGTAAGATGCGCATCCGCAATCGTAAGAAACGTTCGATTCGATGCTTGCATCACTCGCTCTTCAAATGACAAACGACGATCCTCTATTTCTTTTAAACGTTCAAACGTAATGATCGTCGCATCTATTGCCATACCAAGACCAAGAATGAAAGCGGCAAGTCCTGTTAATGTTAGAACACCTTCAAGAAAAACGAAAATCCCTATAGCTAGATAAAGATAGCTGATCATACAAACTATCGAGAGCAAGCCTAGCCAACGATAGCGCCAAATCATAAATAAAAAGATAAGCGTCATAGCTATGATTCCCGCTATCATCGTATTTTTCAACGCCTGTTCACCAAGCTGACCACTAACAGATTGGGAAGAAATCTCTTCCAAAGGAGCAGGGAGATCTCCAGTGCTAAGCGCTTTGGAAAGGAGTTCTGCTTCTTTTTGGGTGAATTTACCTGAAATCGCCATCCCGGAATTTTTTGTCCAGGTCTCATCTATATGTCCTTCGAAAAGAATCTTTGAATCTTCCTTTGCTCTCTCTTTTATATACGCATCTCCGTCAACGTAATCAAGCCATAAAGCGAGACTTTGATCTTCATAAGTCTTAGTCACGTTTCTCATATCAATGGAGTCGCCGAACTCGATGGTGACGACGGGGGCAAGGTCCTGAGAAGGATGTTCTATTCCGACAGATTTGAAATCAGTGGACGAAATGACAAAATTGTTATCCGTATCCCGAAACGTAATATTCCCGCCAATGGAAATAAACTCGCGCGCTTCCTCCTGATCCTTCACGCCAGGAACCTGTATGCGAATACGATCCTCATCTTCCATCGTAATGACCGGTTCACTAATACCTAGCAAATCAATCCGATCACTGATCAGAGCAGCTGTTTGTTTTACAAGCTCTTCTTCTGCTATGTTTTTTTCTTCGTAAGGATCCTGTACTTCATAAAGGATCTCAAATCCGCCCTGTAAATCTAGCCCGATCTTTAATTCTTCTAGAATATTTTCAGATGTTGAAATCATTAAGAGAAAAATGAGTGAGATGGTGATCGTAGTGGAAATGATCCAGCTTTTTTTCATTACGTAACAAACACCTTTTTGTGAGAGTAGAGAATTCATTCCATGCCTGTCCCTGGCTTGTCTAGCTGCTCATGGAAATTTCACTATGAGTCTCGTAAAATCATTTAAGCATTATTTTGCTTTCGCTTTCGATATGAGCGATACAACGAGTTACCGATAAACATAGCAAATCCATAGCAAACTGCTACGATCGTGAAAGCAATGAGATTGTCATTCAAAATTAAGAGCATACCTACAAGTATAAAAAGCATGAGACCCAGTGTATTTATCATCCAATAAGGTTCCGATAATAGATGTTTTCTAGACTCCATTTCCCCCACTCCTTTTTCGATGATCAATGACTTTCTATACTACTTGTACGATCTCATTTTCATTTGGTTTCATTTTCCATATAAACAATAATTGTTTAAGTCATTTTTGAGCAACGTCCTTATTGCCTCGTTACAAAACAAATCGCCTCTTCTAACACATTTGGAAATTCATTCGGCCATTCATGCCCGATGCCTTCATTTACAATTAGTTTGCAAGGGATCTGATAAGCTTCAAAAAGTTGAGCAGCTTCCAATGCATTTTCATAGAAAGGATCTTGATCTCCTGTAATGATGCAGCCTCTTGCATGAGGGTTCAGCTGATTTTGCAAGATTTCTTTTAGTGAATGGAGATCGAAAGCTGGTGCAACAGCAATAAATAAATTAAATTCTTCCATATCATTACTTAAGCTCATTTGAGTTGCGATACTTCCTCCTTGAGATGCACCGGCTAGTATTCGTTTTTTATCTGACACATCAACCCGTTTAGTAAATTCATAATACGTCTTTTTTACATCATTATAAGCAACCGCTTCATCATCCCATGAATAACATTGGTAGCTGAAAAGTTGAGAAGATTGAGGAAATCCCATCAAGTACTTGGTGACGAGTTTCTCATCAGACCACTGCTCCGAAAAGTCTTTCGCATTAGAGCCTTTCCAGTGCAAAGGGAAAATGACCGTATCCGCTTCAGAATGCCCCTGAATGGTTAACTCCGCATGTGCAGATGCTTTTGTGTTTTCAAAGATCGAATGACATTGACTTACGATAGACTTAAATTCTGGGTAGGCTTGCAAGGGGCTCAACTCTGGATCAGATGTTAGAATTTCTGGGTTCCACCACAGTCCATGTTTGAGAACTTCTTTTAGTTCAGCAACACCTTCTTCGTACTTCCCTTCCATTACATAAATATTCGCTTTCCAATGACCCAACCGATCTCTTTTATGAGGAAACTTTTCTTTCGCTTCTTGCATAACACGCAAAGCATCTTCATTTTCTTTACTTTCAACAAGTTCAATCACCCGATTTTGTAGATCAGCAAACCTCATTGTAAAAACCTCCCAATAACTTAATTAGTTCAATACTAATTGAACTAATATATTAAGTCAATGAATAGATGATTAATATTTTGATCATTCTAATTAAGAACACCGTATGGTAAGATATGAAAAAAAGAGAAATATGGAGGGGCACCTATGACACTGCAAGTTAGAACGCTTTCTTCACCTGTTTATGAACTCTTATTAAGCATTTCGTTATATAAAAGACAAACGTTAATGAAATATTTAGATCTTGGCGCAAAGTGGCCTAAGGATATTGAATTGTCCATTTCCCCTGAGTTACATTCTTTGATTGCTTCAAAAGAGAACATGTACTTCGAAGACTTATTAGTTTTATTGATTGAACAATCACCATACAAAGACAAAATCGACCTCTTCTTTGAATGGTTAGGGAATCTATCTGGCGGTGAGCTTTTTGAACGAATCGCTCCTTTATTAGACGTTGATCGAACACTTCCTGCTGATCTATCATCACAAAGAGATCAATCACTCACGTTGTTAAAAGCCTGGAATGAGCAATATTTTCAACACATGGATCCCGATCTTTCTGGCCGATTAAATCGTGACGCAGAAGAGAAAAACGATAAGCTTAAGAATCAATCACAAGAGGATGTTGTTTTAGAAGCGAGTCATTTCATCATTGAAACGACTAGCGTGAAGAGCGTTTGTTTGATTCCCGCCATTCACCTTCAACCTATTTCGTTTATCGATCATTTGAAAGATACGCTATACATCACCTATCCTATTAAAGATGCGAAAGATGAACTAACTGAAGTTCTTCGTTTCACCAAAGCGCTAGGGGATGAAAAACGACTAAAGATCTTGAAGTTTTTATCTCACGAACCTTCTACTTTCACCAATATCGTTTCGGAATTTGGCATGGCAAAAGGGAATATCCATCATCATCTTTCCATTTTAAGAGGGGCTGGATTGTTGAATATTCACATTAGGGATAAGCGGAATACATTTTATTACAGCACAAACAAAGAAATCGCAGAAGAGTTACGTAAGAAGGTGGATCAGTTTCTTAAATAGTGCCTGTCACCACCTGATAATTCGGCTAATCTACGCCTTTTAAATGAAAAGAGCGCTCAAACGAATCGTTTGAGCGCTCTCACCTATTGCTACTGATATGTATTAATTTCCATACCAACCTTTATGTGCTTCTATTAAATTATCATGATCTTCGTCCCAATAATCAACACTATAAGAATAGTCATAGTTCATAATGCATTTAATCCCACTGCCTTGAGCATCGTGACTTAGTCCATAGTTATGAGAGAATTCGTGCTGAGCCGCGTGCCATGTATTCGTTGCGCCCTGATCGAGGTTAACTGATACTGCACTACCATAAGGTGAGTTCGGATAAACATAAGCAATACCGCCTGAGTTGAAATTAGCATCTCTCGTGAAGCCCACTACAAAGTCGTATCCATTTCCATTCCAGTCCTTGTCCATGTCCTGAAGAATTTCAGATGCATTTGCCCCTTCAGAAGTCCACTCACCAAGAGCTTTGATCTCAAAATCAATGTTATGATCACGTGTAAACCCATTATCCGCGTTCTCAACAATGTTTTGCGTGAGCGTTTGCCAGTCGCTATGTGCAGCACGATACTCTTCATCCGCAGCAATCAATACGGTCACTACGCTAGCATCAGTTGCAGTTGGCGTTGTCGTTCCGCCTGAACCACCAGTTGATCCTCCGTTACCGCATAATAGAATACACAATTCGCCTTCTTCATTAACCTGTTTTTTAGCATTCTTTTTGTTTTGTTTGTCTGCTAGTTTGTCTGCTTTCTTATCCGCATTTTTCTTGATTTTCTTTTCTCCGATTTTCTTACCTTTTTCATCCAAAACATCCGCTACTGAAGAACTCTCCACTTCAGCTGGACGATCAAACTTCTCTTTCCCTTTTGTTTTGGCTTTGGGAAGTTCATGACCGATCGTAACCTCTGATCCCTGTGAATCTAGCTCTGCTGTTTTTGCACTTGTCTCCCCGAATCCTGGTACGATAGCGATTGATAATGCAAGCGTCAATGCTACAAGTCCTTTACGTTTCATACGTGTTCCCCCTGAGAAGTATTTTTAACACATCTCCTAATCTAGCACATGGGTTCCTACATTCGCGGGGGTCAAATGATAGAAATCTACCAAAATATGTCTAGGCTAAATGGATGGTTTTTTTTCACTTCTCTTTAACAATTTAATCCCTTTCATTTACAATTCAACCTTTATAAATTGTATGTAGACATTTAACAGGTTTACTTATTAAGGTAAAAGACTATAATGGCGCGGTTTTTAATAATATGACTTTCCTCAATAATAAATAGATATTTCGTCTCGATAGTTGGTAGATGGTTAAATAGTGCCTGTCACCACCCGATTCTTGTTCTATTATGTCGAACTGTTGAGAGTGTGGTGATGCTTATCGTTTTATCAAACCTAACGTCAAACTCTGATCCGCTTCCCCCTGCTTCCCTATCATCTTTCTTCTCTATTTATCTTTCATATCTTTTATGCTCCTCAACCGCTGAAGGCACTAGATCAGATAGGAAACATTGGACAGAGAATGACTACCTTTACAGCGCCGACAAGAAGCATCAGCGCTGTAAAAGTAGCCGCTCTTTTCTACTGAAGTATACTGAGACCTTCTGAGGTTTCCACCGTATCACCCGATTTGAACGCTTGAATTTCTTCAACAGCGCGCTTTCTACACATTAAACCAGCCCAATGTGCGTCATCTGCGCGCTGCTACCGTACCGTAGTACGCCTGGTTACCTACCCGAACCGTTAAAGGCCGTTCTCGCCATAGCTTCTCACCACAGAAACCGGGAACTGTGTATTTTTGAGAACGCTGAATTTTCTGCATCGGCTTCAGCTCACCTGACAAGTTTTGTTTTTAAACGTGTGGTAGGCGTTCCACGTTCTGATCAGCGGCGCACTTGAAGAAACCTCACCATCCCTGGATTTTAAAAAGAGAATGGGAAGCCGCTGTTCTGTATGAAGTTGGATAGTGTCATTATGTAATAGGAAAAATGGGAGAGAGGCATTCACCTTCTCTCCTGTGCAATCAATCACCCTGTATGTTGATTCGAACTTCGAGCGTTTAAGTGATCTGGCAGCTGCAGAATCGTATCGTTCAGCGTATCGAGCTTCTGTTCAATGCGGTGCAGCAAATAAAGCGTCACCACAACCGGGAAGCCAACATCGCTAATGAGAGACATCCAGGACTCCATTCCTTCCCCCTCCTCGTTCGTTTAATAGAGTTACTAAAAAGGAAGGACAATTGCCCTTCCTCTTCACTACTTAACCGATGATAATGTCGTTCTCGTTACGTTCAACAATGCGGGCTCCTTTTTTCGAAACAAGATCGCCTCCGCTCGTTGTAAAACAGTTCTGCGTAATGAGCGTATCCATCGCCGCTGCGATTGCAGCAGGATTTACGGGCTCGACTGGATCACTTAGAGTGATGGAAAACGGTTTGTTGTCACGCGTGTTGAATTGAAGTTCTAGTGTTTTAGCCATTTGGGATTCCCTCCTTTCTTACCTTTATTGGTGACTGCTTACGATTGAAGATCAGATGAATCATTGCGCTCAACTGCGAACAAATTGTGCTGTTGAAGCGGTGCTAGTGCTAATGCGACTGCAAAAAGCGCATCAGGCGTAGCGGATGTTTTCACGTTGTTGAAGTTCTTGCTGCGGAAAATGGATTTGCCGTTTTCATCAACGCCTACTTCAAGAACCATGCGAAGCTGCGTATCCATGAGGGATGAAGTTGCCATGTCGATCACCTCCTTTCACCTTATATATCGTTTGGAAAGTGGAAAAAGGGACATTGGGGGGAAATAAAATTTTCAAGAACGAGAAAAAGCCGACCCCACAATGGGACCGGCTTCGTTAAAAGATGCTATTAGGAATCTGTGAATACGTCCAAACAAAAGGACCGCATCAAAAATGCGGTCCTTCTTTTATCATCGCTATTACATTTTAAAATCAAATTCATCAGGGTGTGGGCCGCTACGAGCATTGTCATTCAATGCATCAAGCTGCTTCATTTCCTCTGAAGTGAGTTCAAAATCAAAGAGATCGATGTTCGCTTCGATGCGCTTCTCGTTCATTGATTTTGGAATTGTAATCACGTTATGTTGAAGATCCCAGCGAAGGATTACTTGCGCTACTGATTTATTGTACTTCTCAGCAATGCCAGAGATTGTTTCATTATTTAACAACTCACCAGCCATTAGTGGAGACCATGCTTCCACTTGAATGTTGTGCTCTTCGCAATACGTTCTAACTTCTAATTGTGTCAGACGAGGGTGGAATTCAATTTGGTTAATCACTGGTGTAATCTCGAAGTTTTTACGAAGATCTTCAAGATGATTCACATGGAAGTTACTAACACCAATCGCACGTACGCGCTTTTCTTTATAAAGTGTTTCAAGTGCTTTCCACGGCTCTTGATATTTGTTATCACCTGGCCAATGAATCAAGTAAAGATCGAGGTAGTCAAGTCCTAGCTTAGATAGGCTTGTTTCATACGCTTCAATTGTTTCATCGTAAGTGAGGCCATCGTTCCATACTTTTGAAGTAATGAAAAGCTCTTCTCTTGTGACAAGACCTTCTTTAATCGCTTCATTGACACCCTGACCAACACTTTCCTCGTTCCCGTAGATTGCTGCAGTATCGATGCTACGATAGCCTTTCTTAATCGCTGTTTTCACAGCTTCCACTAATTCTTGGCCTTGTTCAACGCGGAATACGCCGTAACCTAGTTCAGGCATTTCAATATTGTTATTTAATGTTTTTGTTTGTACAGTCATGTTACATGCTCCTTTCAAATGTCCTTTATTGGTTTTCCCGAAAAATGAATTTTAAACCATCCCGGTGTAGAAAGAGTGGTTTACTTTCCAAACACTTCTCGATAATGATCGTGTAGTTTCGTTTTATAGTGCGCCATATTCGTTTCCTTCATCACATTATGAATGGAGTAAGTAGGTAGCGGACGCATACCAATGTATTGATTCATCTTGTGAAGGTGATCAATCGCTTGATCAAGGTCTCGTCCTTCAAAGAAGCTCTGTTCATTTCCGAATGCTGCTTCAGGTGCGTTCCATGTAAGAGAGAACATGTACTTCTTATCAGTAAACATGCCGCCCTGACCATAGCGATCTGAGCCGATGAAGAAAATTTTATCCATATAGACACGGTCGATGTATTTCTTGAAATTTCCCGGAATACTGAACCAGTAAATCGGCGTTTGCATGATGACCACATCCGCCCACTGCCATTTCTCAATTTCTTGCTCGACATCGTATTCATCATCTACGATTGTTGTTTTCACTTCGTATTCTGATGAGAGCACTTCGTTCCACTCATCAAAAATCGCTTTGTTTAGCTCACCTTTTGATTTTGGAAAATACTCATGTCCATTAATCAATAGAATCTTGTTCATTTGTGTTCACACCTTTCTTGCTGTTTTGTTTACTGTCACAGTATAGATCCAGTTGGAATGAAATTTAAAGCGATAAAATTATTACCCAGAGGTGCTTATGGAACTTTTTGGTGCGTGTCCTAAGCATTATTTAAACGCCATTATATGCAATAAAAATAGTTATTTAGTCTCTTTATCTGTTAAATAATCTCTGGAAACACTAAAAACCAGAGGCACAAAGATAGGTATTTAGACCCACTATCAGGGTGCCTGTCACCACCCGGTATTTGTCACTAAACGTCGAAAGAGGAAGCGCTTTTCGCTTCCTCTTTCGACGTTCTTGATCGTTTTCTTCTGGAGAGCTTTAGCTATCCGCTAGCAATTAATATCATTAATCTCTCACTTACGTAAACTCACATGGCGGCATCCCCGGTACTGCTCCACTCGAAGGGGAGAGGCGTTTTTGGCGGCATTGTTCTTCTAGTACGAGATTTAAGATTTTCTGTACTTCTTTTGATTCCGGTGTTTCAAAGTCAGGGTGAGCGAGGTTTTTCTCCTCTAGCGGGTCGACAGTCAAGTTATATAATTCGAATTCATCTGGCACTGGGGTTGTTTTCGTAGTCGTAATGCACTCCGAAAACTGTTCATCCGCATTTGGTGGAACAGGATCGGATTGAGTGACCGTAACGTCCGAGACTCCAGGGTTACTCCAAAACTGCGGATTATCATAATACCGTCCATATTTCCAGATTTCTTTCTTTTTATCGCTTCCAGTAGGAAGCGTAGTAATAACGGCTTCAATATGATTCGGTTGAATAACGGACTCATAAGGCTCACCCGTTACGGTCACTTGATTCGGACCCCTCGTCACGTCATCATCCGTCATAAAGTATAGTGGTTCATTAGCACGATAAAATCGCTTTCTACCTGACAATAATGGGGTGAGGTCTCTTCCAACAAGAGGATGAACTTCTGTATGATCAAGACTTAACATCTCTTGAACCTCTTCCTCATCGATTCCAGCAAGCCCTAACATAGTTGGCAAAACATCCACGTGACTCGTTAGCATCGTTGTGCTCTCTTTACCTGAAAAAAGAGACGGACTGTGAATAATCAGTGGAACATGAATCGATTCCTCATACATGTTATACCATTTTTGATAAAGTTCTCCGTGCGCGCCAAGGAGATCGCCGTGATCTGAAAGGAAAAGAACAATCGTATCTTCATAGAATATCGATTTTTTCAACGCTTGAAAAACTTTCATCATCTCGTTATCTGCCTGTTTCTGTAGGGAATAATAGAGCTTTCTATAAAAAGGCGTATCGATCAAAGGCTGTAAGGCTTTAGGATACACGTCGCGATAGCTACTTTGTGCACGAGGTTTTGTGTGAAGAGACTCTAAAGAAGTAGGAGCTTTAGGAATGAACGGAACAGAGGGATCGATTTCAAAATTATAAAGAGGAAGTTGCTCAGCGATCACGCCATACAGAGCAATATCATGTGGATTAATGAACGAACTCATGATCATCCACGGGGGAGTTTCTTCTTTCTCCTCCTTTTCAAGGCAATGAATTAAGTCCACCACTTCAGCAGCATACACTACGTCTCGTCCACTGACCCCGATGGCAGCTGATGAACCGGAATTACGAGGATTCGCACCATGTGGTTCAGGTCCAATCCATCCGTTAAAGCCAAATCCATTTAACCGACTTGCTTTAAGGTACTCTTGAACATTTTCTTTATCAGGCACGCCCGTAGAAGTATAGCTTGGTAGGGCATTGTTTGTCCCTGGAATAATAATATCCGCTTCAGAAGCGTGCCATTTCCCTTTCCAGTACGTACGGTATCCCGCTTTTCGCAAATAGTCTCCCATTGTAGGAACAGTATTGGGGTCGAGCCAAAACATATCTGGATCAAACGGCGTCTTTGCTGCACCACTCGTTTGCGTGACTCCGTGAAGAGAAGGATACTGTCCTGTATATAATGTCGTTCTACTTGGTGAACAAGCCGTACTTCCAGCGTAGTGATTTTTAAATTCGAATCCATTTTCTCGCAGCAACTCTTGCACCAACAGATTTTCCTTGCTCCACTTCTTTATATCCTCATTTTCATAGATTGAGGGATATCGTTGCTCATCCACCATTAATATAAGAAAATTCGGCTTTTTACACCGTTTTGTAAAAAGAGAGGTGCGAGGCTTCGAATGATCTTTCCTCATAATTCCGTTCCTCCTTCAAATAACCCTTAACGCTCTATTCCGTAGTCTATGTAAGCGCCCAGGAAACGGTGCTTCTTAGTGATCAGTCTTGCCGCAATCCACCTAATTCTTTCAACGAATGCGCTATTTTTCATAACCTATTTTTCTATCACATACATTAAGAAAGGAAAATATTAGAGGGCTTCATAGCTTTCAAGAGGAGGCTCGGCTAAAATATGGATCAACCGTTCTCTTCATTACGCTATCCAGAAGACTTGCTGTCTCTTATTCAACATGGTCTACCGGGAAAAAGCAGTCCTAAGCACGTCATCATAATTGGTGCTGGACTGTCCGGATTAGTCGCAGGTTCGTTGCTACAGCGGAACGGCCATCATGTGACTATTTTAGAAGGGAATGATCGCATCGGCGGGAGAGTTTATACATTAAGAAAACCCTTTTCACCGGGTCAGTATATGGACGCCGGTGCAATGAGAATTCCAGATAACCATGCTCTTGCACAGGAATACATCAGACATTTCCACCTCCCAACACATCCGTTTCTAAATGCCACACCAGAAGATTTAATTTTCACGAACAACGTGTTAACGACGCGAGCTGAATACGAAAAGAATCCCGATATCCTCAGGTTTCCTGTGGAAGAAAGCGAGAAAGGAAAGACAGCTACAGATCTGTTTCTTGAAGCAACAAAGCCCTTCATCGACCTTTATAAACAAAGTACGCCTGAAGAGCAAGAGAAGCTCGTAGCTGAATACGGAGAATATTCAATGGGTGAATTTCTGCAGTACAATCCACTAGGTAAGCCATTATCACTTAACGCCATTCGTTACATTGGTGTGATGCTTGGGATTGAAGGCTTTCCAGAGTTTTCTTTCACAGATATTCTAACGGACATCATCTATCCGATTTTCAGTAAAGAAATTCAGTTCTTTCAAATTGATGGTGGGAATGATCGCCTCCCTCTCTCATTCGCCAACGAGTTGCAAAATCAAATCTACCTTAATCAAAAAGTAATCAAGATCAAACAATCAAAGCGCGGCGTTACTGTTACAACACTCAACCCAGAAACAAATGAACGGTACCAGGTGAAAGGCGACCTTGCTATTGTTACCGTTCCTTTTTCTGTTCTGCAATTTATTGACATTGCTCCCTACAACTCCGTGTCCTTTAAAAAATGGCAGGCCATTCGTGAACTCATCAATGTTCCTGCTGTGAAAATTGGAATTGAGTTTCGTCATCGCTTTTGGGAGAAAAATAACGTTGGGAATGCTATAACGGATTTACCGACAAGATTTAGTTATGTGCCGAGTGAAGGGATTGGTTCAAAAGGACCTGCTGTCTTATTAGCAAGCTATTCCTGGGGAGAAGATGCTGTTCTCTGGGGAAGTTTACCGCATGAAGAACTGACGCGCATTTTGCTAAAAGACCTAGCCAAAATATACGGCGATGAAGTGTATACAGAATTCATCAAAGTCGTTCCTTTTAATTGGAGTCGAAATCCTTACTCAGCTGGGTGCTTTACTCTTTTTACACCCGGACAAGAAAACAACCTCGGTGACATTATTAAGCAGCCTGAGGGGAAGCTTCATTTTGCCGGAGAGCACACCTCCTCTTTTCACGGTTGGATGGAAGGCGCTATTGAATCTGGCCTGCGGGCAGCTTATGAAGTGAACATGAATGAGTAATTCTATTGAATCACCCGTTAAGAACCACCAGAAATGAGTCAGGTGGCTTCTTAACGGGTTTTTTGTGTACTTTTAAAAAACTTAATTAATAATGAAACGTCGCCTTCAAGCCAAGTTACTGGTAACTATTACTACATATTGTATAAATGTTGTAATTTGTCGGAATTTATTGATAATTTGTCGATTTACTGTATAATTAAAATAGATTTGAATTTTCAGAAAATAACTAACAACTAGAGGAGCGACACAACTATGGCTGAATTTCTATCCGGTATTATTGATTTTTCAAATAACATTCTATGGAGTTATGTATTAATTGCAGGATTACTAGGAATCGGAATTTATTTTACGGTTGCTTCCCGATTTGTTCAATTTCGATTTTTTGGAGAAATGTTCCGCGTATTAGGTGAAAAACCTGATTACAAAGATGAGTCCAAAAACATCTCCCCTTTTAAGTCATTTTGCGTCGGTGCAGCAACGCGTATTGGAACAGGTAACTTAGCAGGTGTGGCAGTGGCCATTACGCTCGGTGGTCCTGGTGCTGTTTTCTGGATGTGGATTGTGGCACTTCTAGGTGGTGCGACTGCCTTTATTGAAAGCACACTCGCTCAGGTTTATAAAGTGAAAGGGAAAAACGCATTTCGCGGTGGACCTGCTTACTATATCGAAAAGGGCATTAAAGCAAGATGGCTTGGCATTATCTTTGCCGTTCTAATCGCGATTACTTTCGGATTAATCTTCAATTCAGTACAAAGTAACACGATTTCATTAGCATTTGAGAATGCCTTTGGTGTAAATCGTCTTGTGATCGGATTAATCATTACAGCGATTACGGGTCTTGTGATCTTCGGCGGCGTTCACCGCATTGCGAATTTATCTAGTGTGATTGTTCCTGTTATGGCGATTCTTTACATTGTTATTGCGATGATAGTTCTCATTATGAATGTAGCTGAATTACCGTCTGTTATTGCTTTAATTGTTAAGAGTGCATTCGGATTTGAACAAGCATTAGGTGGGGCCATTGGTGCAGCAATTATGAACGGTGTTAAACGTGGATTATTCTCGAACGAAGCTGGTATGGGTAGTGCCCCGAACGCTGCAGCTACTTCAACGACTTCACACCCGGCTAAACAAGGTTTGATTCAATCATTAGGTGTATTTGTCGATACAATCTTAGTTTGTTCGTCAACAGCGTTTATCATCTTACTTGCCCCTGTATTCCAGACAGGTGATGTAACGGGTATTGAATTGCTTCAGAACTCACTAAATAGCCACGTTGGCGGCTGGTCAGGCATCTTTATTTCAGTAGCTATCTTTCTATTTGCTTTCAGCTCAATCATCGGCTCTTACTACTATGGTGAAACTAACATTGAGTTTATTAAAGAAAGCAAGCCTGCGCTATTTATTTTCCGTCTCGCAACGATGGCATTTGTGCTTATTGGTTCCGTCTCTAGCTTAAGTCTCGTTTGGAAAATGGCCGATTTATTCATGGCCCTGATGACAGTCATTAACTTAATTGCAATCGGGTTACTAGGTAAGATTGCATTCAAAGTATTGAAAGACTACGAAAATCAGCGCAAGCAAGGCAAAAACCCAGTCTTCAACCCAACTAAGCTTGGCATCAAGGATGCAGATGCTTGGATCGAAGATGAGGAAGAAGATGAAGAATCTAAAAAAGAAGAAGCAGTAGGGTAATAGCGACATTTCAGAGTCCGGTGTATACACTCAGCCGGGCTCTTTACTTATGCGCCCATCACTATCTTTTCGTTAGAAATTCCAAGATTTCCGAACACGTAGGCTTTCATAACTTCTTCACCCTTTTTTTGACATCCCCTTTTTAAAGTTCCTCATTCGTTATATGATAAGAATAAGGTTAGACATCCCACTCAGTTACTTTAGTGGATAATCTTATTTAGATAATGGAATATGTTGTAAACTACGAAGAAAGGCAGGTTCTTTCTACTTATGATTACACCGATTTTCCGAATCTTTGATACTGAAAAGGCCACTGACTTTTATCGAGATTTCCTCGGCTTCAACGTTGATTGGAGGCATCGATACGAAGATAATATGCCCGAATACATTCAGGTTTCCTTTCATGACGCTCTTATTCATCTCACAGAACATCATGGAGATGCTTCTCCTGGAAGTTCAATAAGGGTGAAATTAAACAACGTCGAAGACTATCATCACACCCTTACTCAGAAAGAATACGCCTATGCCAACCCTGGCATGAAACACACTCCCTGGAAAACAATCGAAATGACCGTCACCGATCCTTTCTTAAACCGGATTACGTTCTATGAAGAGAAGTAGCTGGCAGCGGAGAGCGGGTGCCTGTCACCTCCCGCTTCTTGTCGAACGCTGTCAATACCCCATCAATTAATCAATTGGGTCTTCTGCTTTTCCGTAGCGAATAACATCGTAGATCGCCATGCCATCACTTGGTTTTCCATCGTCGTTTTTATAAGGCATTAAAGAGAAAAAGACAAAATAAAAAGAAAAGTAAACAAACTGTCTAAATACGAGAGCTTTCGGTAGCACTTCTATGAGAATGAGATAATTAATCATCAGTATGAGTATAACGTTAAAGAGGCTACCACCAAGATAAATGGCCACGTGTGCCCATGTTTGGTTGTAAGTTAACTTATCGTATTGACACCAGCCTTCCATAAAATATTTCTTCCTAACCTCTAGAGGCCCTATATCAAATAATTTCTTACCAGTTCCGATACAAAATTTAATTCTCCCCCCAAAGATTCTCGCTACTAGTACGTGACCAGCTTCGTGGACCAATGTAACGATTGGCAAAATAATAAAGAAATTCACAAAAAACATCGGGATGTCGCTTAACGTAAACATGTATAACCTCCATTTTTTTCGGGCTATGTTAGCCAATTTTAGTAATCTTGCTAATACGCTTTTACATGATGTTGGCTCAAAAATGACTTCCATAAAACTGACGCTCTCTTCGCTTTTAAGGCATAAAAAAAGCCGAAAAGGATTCACTCTCCTTTTCGGCTTATGTCTGATGCTAATTGTCCAGATCATTGCTACCTTACATATATATTTGTTTCTCTTTGAGTTTGGTTGTCAGTATTACAAATTGCTCTACCTGGTGATTTGCGTATGAGTATGAACATACAAGTTGCGCACCACATCACCTAGATGAGTTATTTATGAGTTATTTATGAGTTATTTATGAGTTTGTTGTAAAAGTCGTGCTTTAAAAGACCAAACATCTTATTTCAGTCTCAATTATCCATTGTAACGGCACAGGTTAAAAAAATGCAAGGAAAAAGGAGAAGCCACACTCAGCTTCTCCTTTTTTCCTTACCACTCTTGATTAGTAGGACGAACTAGGATTTCATTGATCGCTACTTCAGCAGGCTCTTCAATTGCAAACACAATCGTACGTGCAATGCTGTCTGCTTTAATCGCACCGCTATATACTGCATCGATCGAGGACTTCACATCATCATCTGTGATCGTTTCAGTTAGCTCAGTGCTGACCGCCCCTGGAGAAATAATCGTTGCTCGAATGTTATTTCCAACGGACTCTTCCATTCTAAGCCCTTCCGTAATGGCTCTTACAGCAAATTTCGTTGCACTGTATACAGAGCTACCTGGGGAAATCTCATGACCGGCCACTGATGAAATGTTAATAACATGCCCTTCCTTTTTCTCTCTCATATAAGGAAGAACTGCCCCAATACCGTAAAGTACACCCTTGATGTTTACATCGATCATTTTGTCCCACTCATCATACTTTTTCTTGTGTAGGAGAGAGAGTGGCATTAAACCAGCGTTATTCACAATAACATCAATCTTACCAAATGTATCATACGCATATTTGGCTAATGACTCCATCTCTTCAGAAGACGTAACGTCTGTAACCTGATAGATGGCTTCACCACCGCTCGCTTCAATTTGTTGCTTAAGTTCTTTCAAACGTTCTTCACGACGAGCAGCTAGAACAAGCTTTGCACCTTTTCCAGATAGTAGCTTCGCCGTTTCTTCACCAATTCCACTGGATGCTCCAGTAATGATAACAACTTTCTCTTTTGCCATTGGTAGAACCTCCATACATTATATTCATCAATCAGTTCAATTGATATTTCACACTCTATAGGTTAAAGTGCGGTTTAACACAAATGATTTGACTCGAGACAGGAGGTTCTAATGGATAATCACTACTCTATGAAGGAAATAACATCGATAACCGGAATTACCGCATCAGCCCTTCGCTACTATGAAAAAGAAAAAATCTTACCTTTTATTGAACGAAATCAGAAAGGTGTAAGAAGATACAATGATCAAAACCTTGAATGGATTCACTTTATCCTAGCTCTTCGCTCAACGAATATGTCTATCGCTGAAATTAAATGGTATGTAAATCTCTATCATCAAGGGGAGGAAACGATAGAAGAAAGAAGAAAGCTTCTTCACGATCATCAGCAAAAAGTTGCAGAAGAAGTGAAGCTGCAACAAAAATATTTAAAAAGAATCTCAAAAAAAATCGCTCTATATGACGATGTTACGACGGATTTGCAGACAATTGCCTGTGAAATTCATTAAAAAAGAGAGGGATCAGAACCCTCTCTGCAAAACCTTATACATCAGCCGAACCAAGCGTCATTCCCCCATCGATTACCATTTCGGTTCCCGTACAATAGGAGCTCTCGTTCGAAGCAAGAAATGCGACGGCTCTGGCAATTTCCACCGGCTGGCCAATCCGACCAAGTGGAATGGACTGATAAAAATCTGGAACCCCTTCCCCTTGCGTAGCCATTTCTGTCTCAACGCCTCCGGGATGGATCATATTAACACGAATCCCTTTTGGTCCTAACTCAATCGCCGCTGCTTTCGACATGGCGACAACAGCAGCTTTCGTGGCCGCATAGGCAGTAGATTGCCCAATCGGAGCAAAAGCTGATATTGAAACGTTATTTATGATTGAACCTTTCTGCTGTTTTTCCATGAAAGGAACGACAGACTGCATGCCAAGGAATACGCCGAACTGGTTTACGTTAACCATTTCCTGATAATCGTCGATCGTTAACTTAATAAATGGTTTTCTTTTTAATATACCGGCATTATTAACGAGCGAGTCTAAGCGCCCAAATTCCTCACCAATCTCATCCATCACTACTTCCCAATCCGCTTGCTTCGTAACATCTAATTGCACAGGGTAGGCGCTATTTCCTATAGAACTAGCTACATCCTTTGCGCTTTCATACTGTCGAGCTCCAATGACGACACGTGCTCCTAATATAGCAAGATGCTCGGCAATGGCTTTTCCTTGCCCGCGATTACCGCCTGTAATTAAGATGACTTCACCGTTCAAATCTGGCATTTCACTCTCTCCTTCAGCGTTTTAACTAGAGTTTACACGAAGTATGTTTAGAATTCATTCAAAGACATAAGGAAAAAGCTACGACAGAACGAAAATCGCCCGCCATAGCTTTATGTTAGCTTCGAGAATTTTTCAAAAACCGTGGATAGGCCGAGAAAGCAATCGCTCCACCTACTGCGCCAGCTAGAAAAAGGATAAGCAGATTAAACCAAACATCGCTTACGCCACCGTTCTGAAGAATAATTTCCTTATACCCATCAAGCGCCCAGTATTGGGGAAACCCTTTACTGATGTTCTGCATAAATTCTGGCATCGTTTCAACGGGCATCCACAGTCCACCGAGCAAAGCTCCGCCGAGTGCAATGATTTGCGTGAGAGCAATACCCATGTTTTCCGTTTTCACAAGAACGGCCATCGCCATTCCCCAACACGTGACGATGAAGGAAAGGGCAAGAGATAAAATGATGATGGCGATCGGATCTCCTAATGAAAGATCATACACAAGAATTCCAAATCCGAACAATACCGTAATCTGAATCAAAACGATGATAACGAACGGTATCCATTTTCCAATAAAATAATGGATGATCGAAATCGGCGTACTCGCGATTCGAGCAACCATGCCCCTCTCCCTATCTTTTACAAAAGTGATCACCATCGATATCATAATATAAAAAGCAAACATGATCGTATATCCTGGGATAATTTGCGTAACCACTTCTTTATAGTTCCCCATTTCAGAGAAAATCCCGACAAACGCCACAATAAACACAATCGGCAAGATGAACGTCCAAAACCATAACCCTTTATCATGTACCGTCTTCTTTAGTTCAGTTCTAACAATAGCCCACATGAGCATTCCTCCTTTCGTTTAGGCATCACGTAGCTGAGTTCCTGTTAAATGAAAGAAAAGATCTTCTAATCTCGGTTGATATAATTCCAATCTTCGAGGCTCCATCCCCTCTTCTCGAAAACGCCCAATGACTTGTTCAAGCGTAGCAAGTGGATTCTCTGAAGTTAATAAGTATCCATTTCCTTTTCTTTCAGGGCTACCGAAAGGAGATAATAGTTCTTCTGATATACCTTCTCCAGAAATGTATAGCGAAGGCTTGCCATATCGCTCAAGCAATTCACCCATTTCACCGTACTCCATCAGCTTACCTTTATCGATTAAGCCGATGCTATCACACAGCTGTTCCACCTCTTCCATATAATGACTCGAATAGATAATCGTGCTTCCTTCTAACTTTAGATGATGGATAATCGAAAAAATCGAATTTCTCGATTGAGGATCAATACCAACTGTCGGTTCATCCATAATCACAATGGACGGTTTATGAAGCAAAGCACATCCAATGTTCAATCGGCGCTTCATTCCACCAGAATAAGTAAGCACCTTATCTTTTCCCCGATCTTTCAAACCGATCTGATCAAGCACCTCTTCGATCCGAACCTGAAGATTTCTCCCTTTTAACCCATAAAGATGACCGAACAAACTTAGGTTTTCTCTTGCTGTGAGGGTTTCTTCTAAACAAATTTCCTGTGGCACGTAGCCGATTTGCTTCTTGATCGCCTGCCGATCTTTCGATACATAATGGTCATTCACCGCCATTTCTCCATCAAACTGCATTAAAATTCCCGAAAGTATTTTCATTAACGTCGATTTCCCAGCTCCATTGGGACCAACAAGACCAAAACACGTTCCTTCCTTAATGCTAAAACTAATGTCATCTAGCGCCTGAATGGGACCGTATTGTTTACTTACGCTTATCACATCAATCATTCGCCAAACTCCCTCCTCTCAAGATCATAGAGACTACTTTCTTCTATCCAGCTACAAGTACGTATTGTAATGATGGAAAGTTTCTTTTTCACAGCTTTTAGGCTTCTTAAGAAAACGAATCAACTTTCACTTAATACATATATATAAACCTCCACTTACATTCGATATCGCTATACATCTTCATTACTACTACGGAGCGGAGTAAGAAACCTCTATTAATATTGCGAAAATAGCTACTAATTGAAATAATATAGTGAACAGTAAAATAATGACATTATCTATTTTATATGAAACGAGGGGTTATTCCATTGATTTACAGAAGAAAAACGTATGCGATACAACCCGAAAAGCTTAACGAGTTCAATGAGTTTTTTCATACTTACCTCTACCCTAATCAATTAAAGCACGGTGCAAAGCTCATTGGTCGATGGGTTAATGAAAGCGAAAATGAAATTACAGCCACATGGCAGTATGATAGCATCGAGCAATATGAGGGTATCGAACGTAGCATTAGACAAAGCTCTTTACATACAAAAGCACAAGAACGAAGAGCCGAATTAGGAGAACTTTACCTCGATAGCCGAGAGGAAATGCTAACTTCAACAGCTGAACCTTATTCGTATCACCCGCCAAAACACATCGTGTCCGCAGCTTCCGTTATTTTAAATGAAGATAATGAAATGCTTTTAATCAAAGGCCCGCGTAGAGGTTGGGAGATGCCTGGAGGTCAGGTTGAAGAAGGGGAATCCTTGATCGATGCGGCTGTACGTGAAGCGAAGGAAGAATCCGGCGCAGATATTGAAGTCGTTAAATTCTGTGGTGTGTTCCAAAATGTAAAGTCCTCGATCTCAAATAATATGTTCTTAGCCAGGTTTGTTGGCGGGGAACTCACAACAACACCCGAAAGTCTTGAAGTTGGCTTCTTTACCATTCCTACAGCGCTCGAAATGGTAACGTGGAAAAACTTTAGACAGCGAATTGAATACTGTTTAAATGAAGCGCAGCATCCTTTTTATGTCGCTTTTTAATAATCGATAAACCGCCACTCAATAGAGGGGCGGTTTTTATATGGGCAAAATTGGTTTACTTCCTCGTTTTAAAAGGTATTTATTTACATATAAAAGGATGATATACGATGCAATCCTCTTGGCGTAAAGTTTTAGAATTGCTGTTAATTGGGATGCTCTTCATTCCCATCTTGACTGTTTTAAACAATGAACCGATTTTCTCCTCAAAAAACATCTCCCTTTTTCTCGGTATTCTAACTTTCAACGTCTGCTTATTTCTTTGGAGATGGTTACGTAACTGACGATCATAAAATAACCTACTTGGAGGGCTGAAAATGACGAAGAAAAAAGTGTTATCACCTTTTAAAGAGTTTCTCGTTATGTTCTCACTGTTTGGTATTCTTTTCGGTGGCGGCTTTCTTGCCTTTTATTATTTTGGTTTTAACATTGGTTTCCCCATTGCTCTCGCTCTACTGATTCTTATCGCTTACATATCAAGGCGATTCATTAAACAATCCGACGAAAACTTTCTTACACCAACTGATCGCAAATTCAATATGAAGAAACACCCATGGTTTGTCGGCATTCCTCTCTTTATTCTTTTTTTCGTCGGAAATTATGTTCGCTATGATGATAGCCTCATCACTGCTCTGATTATAACGCTCATTAACTTTTTCTTTAGCTTTGTGATGGTGCTCGGTGTCTATTATTTTAAGATGAAAAATTACGGATACAGATTGAAGGATGGACACTGGTCTAAATAATTGAAAATAGGAGTTGTAAAACCGGAAGAAATAGCTGTTTCTTTCCGGTTTTATTTTATTTCCATGGGGTATTTATGAATTGAAAACACAATTTCGACTGAATTCGATTTTATTTTACAAAAAAGGGGGTTAATGGAATCGATTACCTGAAAATTAATCTTACATTAATAAAGTAACTAATCAGATTAAAACTTCTCTCTTTACACCATACTAACGGTAGTGATAGAGTAAGTAATTGTGTTTAAAAAGCGATTAAAGGAGTCTTCTATGAACAATAAAGAAACTGGGCGTATTGATTGGCCCGTCTTTGGAATAAGCGGTGGAGTGTTAATTCTCTTCGTTATTCTTGCACTTTTTGATATTTCATTGGTAGAAAACATTGTTAGCTCAAGCTTTGCCTGGTCTGCGAGATTTTTCGGAGGGTTTTGGCAAGTATTAATGCTAGCGACGTTCTTCGTAGGTATTGGATTGGCTTTCTCAAAATATGGAAAGATAAAACTTGGCGGTATGGACAAGCCTGAACTAAGCCTCTATAAATGGTTATCCATTATTATGGCGACGCTACTTGCGGGTGGCGGTGTGTTCTGGGCAGCGGCTGAGCCGATGTATCATTTCTTAACTGTTCCCCCTTCTCAAGATGGGAAAGGCATTGAAGCAGGTACACAGGGCGCGATTGATACAGCACTTGCACAAAGCTTCATGCATTGGGGCTTTCTCGCATGGGCAATCCTTGGAACGATCAGTGCTGTTGTTATGATGTATGGTCACTACCATAAAGGCATGCCGATGAAGCCACGTACGCTTCTTTATCCTATTTTTGGTGAAAAACTTCGCCACAGCTGGTTTGGAACGCTTATTGATGCGTTTTCTGTTATCGCAGTTGCAGCAGGAACGATTGGACCAATTGGATTCTTGGGATTACAAGCAAGCTATGGATTGCAAGAAATCTTCGGAATTCCAAATCAGTTCAGCACGCAGTTCTCGATTATTTTAGCGGTTGTCGTGGTTTCCACGATCTCAGCCGTAACTGGACTTTACAAAGGAATTCAATATTTAAGTAGCTTTAACGTTCGACTGGCTATTGGATTAATGGTGTTTATCGTCATCTTCGGACCTGGTGGCTTTATCTTTAACCACTTTATCTCTGGATTTGGTGTTTATGTCGATCAATTTGTCACAATGAGCACATTCCGTGCTGATACAGGCTGGCTTTCATTCTGGACAGTCTTCTTCTGGGGCTGGTTTATCGGATACGGTCCGATGATGGCGATTCTTGTGAGTCGTATTTCAAGAGGACGTACGATTCGCGATATTATTATTGCCGTTTCTATTTTTGCACCAGTTATTTCAACATTCTGGTTCACGGTACTTGGCGGATCAGGGATTTTCTTTGAAATTTCTAACCCAGGTTCCATTTCAGAAGCATTAAATGCAGCTGGTAATCCAGCCGCGATGTTTGCCATTACAGAACAATTCCCGCTCGCAAGCATTGTTTCACCACTGTTCTTGATTCTAACGATTCTTTTCGTTGTAACAACAAGTGATTCCATGTCTTATACAATTGCGATGGCCGTTACAGGCGAAGGCGATCCACAAAGATGGCTTCGCGTATTCTGGGCTATTCTAATGGGAACTGTTGCCGTAATCCTACTCATTACTGGAGACAGCGGTATTACGCAGCTACAGAACTTCATTGTTGTCACAGCTGTTCCGGTCTCCCTCATTCTCCTGCCGATGATCTGGCTCGCTCCTAAAGTAGCCAGAGAAATGGCGAGAGATCAGAACATCATTAAATAAGAGAAGAATTGAGAAGGCGCACTATCTTAGGATAGTGCGCTTTTTTGGGTTTTTGGTGCCTGTCACCGCCCGCTTTAGCTCGAATAAAGTCGAAATATCTTCTGTGAATTTGGGTATCCTAAGAGCTATGATACTTAAGGAGGATATGTCTATGCTTGAAGGTAAATGTGCGTTAATTACTGGTTCTGGTCAGGGTATTGGACTAGAGATTGCAACAGAGTTTGCGAAGGCCGGAGCGAAAGTGATGTTAAATGATATTAACGAGGATACGCTTAAAGAATCCGTAGAGAGTTTAACGTCCCAAGGGTTTACCGTTGAAGGTGTCGTAGCTAACGTTGCGAAGGAAGAAGATGTGAAGAATGCGATTGATGAAACAGTTAAGAAGTTTGGTCGCATCGATATTCTCGTGAACAATGCTGGCATCCAGCATGTTGCCCCTATCGAAGAATTCCCTAGTGAGAAATATAGCTTAATTCTTGACATTATGCTCAAAGGACCTTTTTACGGTATCAAGCATGCCTTCCCTATTATGAAGGAACAGGGATATGGCCGCATTCTAAATATGGCTTCGATTAATGGGCTAATTGGTTTTGCCGGTAAAGCTGGCTACAACAGCGCGAAGCACGGCGTGATTGGGTTAACGAAGGTTGCAGCCCTTGAAGGCGCTGATTATGGGATTACTGTTAATGCGATCTGTCCTGGGTACGTTGATACACCACTCGTTCAGAATCAGCTTGAGGATCTTGCTAAAACCCGGAATATCGAGAAAGAGAAAGCTCTTGAGCAGGTTATTTATCCACTCGTCCCTCAGAAGCGGTTAATTCAAGTTCAAGAAGTAGCCGACTATTCGATTTTTCTAGTGAGTGAAAAAGCGAAGAGCATTACAGGTCAAGCAGCTGTTATTGATGGCGGATATACAGCGCAATAAAAGTAAAAACCCCCGGTCTCCTTTTTTGATAAGGAGAACCGGGGGTTTTTACTTTTTACATTTGAGACAATTAGTTAACACCCATCATTGCAAGGAAGATAATCGCAATGGTCGCTATCATCGGGATGATCAACCCAACGACAAATACGTCTTTGTAAGAGTCTTTATGCGTTAGTCCTGTAACAGTGAACAATGTTAACAGTGCGCCGTTATGTGGGAGAATCGACGCTCCTGAAGCTACTGCCGTGATCCGGTGGAAAGCTTCTAGGCTAAGATTGTTATTAATCGCAATATCGTAATATTCTGGTCCGAGAGCTTCAAGTGCGATACCCATACCACCAGAAGCTGATCCAGTAATCATGGCCAGGAGCTGTACTGCAAAGGCCTCTGAGAAATATGGACTAAGTGGGATAGCGAAAATGAGATCTTTCACTGCTTCAAACCCAGGTGATGCTGTCACGACAGAGCCGAAACCAACAGCAGCACTTGTATTAATCGTCGCCATAACGGAACCAGATGCGCCTCCGTTGATCGCTTTTATAAATTGCTTGTAATTTTTAATATTAAAGAGCATGATGAGTAGAATTCCGATACCAAGCGCAACGAGAATACTTAAGTTTTCAAAAGCGTTTAATGTTACAACTACAGCAATTAACGGAATAACAGAAAGAATCCAGTTTGGAAGCTCATCTTCGTTAATGCTTTTCACTTCGTTCGAGCCCTTAGGCTCTGTAAATTCCTCACCATTTTTCGTGAGTTGTTTCTCGCGGAACTTCAGATAGAAATAACCGCCAACTGCCATAATTAAGCCAGCTACAATCCCAAGAATAGGCGCGGCCATTGTAGACGTTTTGAACGTATTAATTGGGATAATGTTTTGAATCTGCGGCGTTCCTGGCAGTGCTGTCATCGTAAACGTAAATGCCCCAAGAACGAATGTAGATGGAAGTAATTTACGTGAGACGTTTGCCTGACGGAACATCGCTACGGCTAGTGGGTAAACGGCGAATACAACAACGAAAAGACTTACGCCTCCGTATGTAAGAATCGCTGCTGAGATAAGCATACCGAGAATCGCACGTTTCTCACCAATCAAGTTTGAAATTTTATAAGCAACAGACTGTGCTGCTCCTGTGTCCTCCATTAATTTCCCGAAAATGGCACCAAATAAGAAAATCGGGAAATAAGCTTTTGCAAAATCAACGAAGCCCTGCATGTATGTTCCAGTGTAGGCTTCGAGAATGTTCATACCGCTCAAAATTGCTACAATACCTGATACCAACGGGGCGATCCAAATAATCGACCATCCGAGGTAAGCTAAGAGCATCAAAAGAGCGAGCCCTACAAGAATACTAATCATAGCTGATTTGCCTCCTCAAAAATCTTCTGTCTGTTTTACTATGTCCAATCCAGGCAAATCTAAATCGACATAAGTCGACTTGCGCGTGCCTGTCACCACCCGCATTCACTCGAATGATGTTACCCGTTAATTTTCAATGTAAAACGCTATTTATCACTTTTATCTCCTATTCAATGAAATTCATAAAAGTAAAAAATATCGAAACATTCTCGCTTTCTTTATTAATAACCATTGACATATGCCCCTGTTGTTACATACGATGAGGATACAAAGTTTGCCCGAGGGAAAAATAGTAGACGAGGGTTAAAAGAGTAAACGGAGGACAACTAATGAACTTATATGACGGTAAAAAAGGAGATCGCATCCGAATTAAAGAGGTAGCCATTGATGGGGTCATGAGAAGAAGACTTCTTGATTTAGGCTTTGTTCCTGGAGCTGTCGTTGATGTTCTAAAGAAAAGCCCACTTGGAGACCCAATTGCTTTTCGCGTTAGCCATACAACTATTGCACTCCGAAAAGAAGAAAGCACAAAAATTACTGGGGAGCTGATTCAAGATGACTATGAATAATACGTATCGGATTGCGCTCGCTGGTAATCCAAACACAGGTAAAAGCACCTTATTTAACGCCCTGACAGGTTTGAAACAGCACACTGGCAACTGGGCCGGTAAAACAGTCAGCTTGGCGGAAGGCGCCGTTCACTACAAAAAAAGCTTGTTTCGGCTGATCGACTTACCCGGAACGTACTCACTGTATTCGAATTCAACCGATGAAGAAGTCGCACGTAACTATATCGTTTTCGAAAAACCTGACGTTACGCTAGTTGTGCTTGATGCGACATCCTTAGAACGTAATCTGAACCTTGCGCTACAGGTGATGGAGATGACTTCAAACGTTATTGTGTGTATCAATTTAATTGATGAAGCCAAAAAGCGTGGTATTGAAATAGATGAACAGCGGTTAATGAGACAGCTTGGAGTTCCAGTTCTTAAGATATCCGCACGAAATAAAACTGGATTCCCTGCTCTCCTAGATACGATTGACCGTATGATTCAGGGAGAAATTAGCACCTCCCCTTTTTCGATTCAATACAACGAGGAAACCGAAGCAAAAATCACACAGCTTGAGCCGAATGTAAAAAAGCTTGTCGGAGATCGGTTTCCTACAAGATGGATCACCTTAAGACTGCTTGATGGAGATACATCGTTACTTGATGAAATACAAAAGAGAATGCAGCAAGAGGAGGACTTAACGTGGAACACAGTGGGGAAAACGAGCGCCAATCATTTAGAGAACTTCTAGATCAAGCAAACGACCTGTCAACTTCCTCTCTACGAGACGAGGTTGTCCAAAGTTTATATCAAACGAGTCAACAAATCTGTCAGAAAACAGTTCGCTTCACGAAAAGCAAAGAAGATAAGAAAACAGAGCGACTGGACGCTGTATTCACCTCGCCGATTTGGGGATTCCCCATCATGCTCGCCATGCTTGGGCTTATTTTCTATCTCACCATCGCCGGGGCAAACGTCCCCTCTTCTATGCTTGCAAGCTTCTTTACATGGTTAGAAGATTATATTTCAATGGCCTTCACTGCATTGAACTCACCAGACTGGCTCCATGGCGTACTCGTTCTCGGGCTTTATCGCGGAACGACCTGGGTGATTAGTGTCATGCTGCCGCCAATGGCGATCTTTTTTCCAACGTTTGCTTTACTGGAAAGCTACGGGTATTTACCTCGCGTCGCGTTCAATATGGATCGGTTGTTTAAAAAGGTTGGCGCGCACGGCAAGCAGTCTCTCACAATGGCTATGGGATTCGGATGTAATGCAGCTGCCGTCTTATCCACACGCATCATCGAATCCCCGCGTGAACGGATGCTTGCAATACTAACGAACAACTTCGTACCGTGTAACGGTCGCTGGGGAACCCTCATCGTGCTTGCCTCGCTGTTTATGGCAGCTGGATTTACCGGAGGAATGCAAACACTCGTCTCATCTGGCGTTATTGTTGGTATCGTCATTTTTGGTATTTTCGTTACGTTTGTTGTGTCATGGGTACTTTCTAAAACAATGCTAAAAGGCGTACCGACGCACTATACATTAGAACTCCCGCCTTACCGGAGACCGAAATTTTTCGATACAGTTGTACGCTCTTCTCTTAATAAATCGTACGCGGTTCTTATGAGAGCAATCAAAATCGCCGCACCTGCTGGAGTGCTCACTTGGGTGTTTGCGAACATCTATATCGGGGACACGAGCATCTTTATGTACGGAGTGAACTTCCTCGACCCGTTCGCTCAATCACTCGGGTTAGACGGTTATATACTGCTTGCCTTCATTCTCGGATTGCCTGCGAATGAAGTCGTTCTGCCGATCTTGCTAATGGGATACTTATCGACTGGATCGATGCTTGAGGTTGATAATCTGGCTGACTTAAAGAACATTTTTCTTGATCAGGGCTGGACTTGGTTAACGGCTCTTAACATGATGTTATTTTCCTTGCTTCACTATCCATGTGGCACAACGTTGATTAACATTTATAAAGAAACAAAAAGCTACAAATGGACGTTTGTTGCCTTCATCATTCCAACCGTTATTGCGCTAGGCGTTACATTTGCTGTTGCTCAATTAGTAAGAGGAATGGGATGGGTTTAGAGAACTCAGCGAATCAAAAAGCATGCCCATCGCAGGCATGCTTTTTCCTATTCATCAGTTATGAACTCGCTATATTCTTTCTCTGCACATAAGAAAGCTGCTTTTTCACAAAGTAAACTAGTAGGCCGACGATCAAACAGAACGACAGCAGACAAACCCCAGTCATGAGTGGAGCCACTTTAAAAGCGTAGAGAAACATGTCAATTTCATAAATATCTTTCGAAGCGACGACTGTGCCTGGCGTGAAAATGAGATGGCTTTTCCAATCTGACAGAGTCGATAATTGACTTGCCGTCCAGGAGGTAGCCCAGTACGAATACCCAAAGACAGTAACGAGACAAAGCATCGAGTAAAGTTTTAAGAAACCCCTTTTTTTCACACCATCACCTCTATGATTTTATACTGTATTTATTCGATGACTAAGGTGAACATTCCTGTATTTTCCTGAAATTGGTGTGCTCATACAAAGCGTTTCCCTTCAATTCAAGAAAACACCGATTTCCAAATAGGAAATAGGTGTTTCAAGCGCTCTATTCTTCTGGAAGTAGAACAATCTTCCCTAATTTACCCGCCTTTTTAAAATATACCTGCGCATCTCTCGCCTTTTCTAACGGAAAAGTTCGATCAATAACGGGTTTGATTTTACCTTCCGCTATCGCTTCAAGCATGCGTTTGAATTCGTCTCTCGTTCCAAGAACAGAGCCGTAAAGAGTAATGTGCTTTAAATACATCGTTCTAAAATCAAGTTCTGTCTTCTGGCCACCAGCTGATCCTGATGTACAAAACTTGCCGCCTTTCTTTAATACTTGAAGCGACGTTGCGAATAGAGCATCTCCTACTACGTCTAATACCGAATCAATCGGACCACCGTTTGCTTCGATGATTTCTTCAGCGAGCTGATCGGATTTATAAGAAAGAACATGAGTGGCACCGAGTTCTTTCAGCTGATTTTCTAGGGCAAGGTCGCCAACGATCGCAATCACCTTAGCTCCGAATACGCGAGAAGCGATTTGAACATTGAGCGATCCAACGCCACCGTTCGCCCCAGTTACCATGATCGTTTCACCTGGCTTGGCTTGAATTTGTTCAACCATGTGCCAGGCCGTCATTCCACTTACAGAGAAAACCGCGCTTTCTGTAAAGTTAGGAAGGGGCATATCAAAGCATAATTCCGCTGGCCAAACGACGTATTCGGCATAGCCACCGTCGTATTCAGAACCAACGAATGACATATCTTCAGAAATATGCTCCAATCCCTCTTCTCCACTAGAGGTAAATGGAAACAGCACAACATCTTTTCCGATCATCTTCTCGTTATGCTCATTGCCGGCTTTTACAACCGTCCCCGTAATATCAGACCCCGGCGTTCTTGGAAACTGAACTCCTTCTGGACGCCAGCCAGATTTCTTACCAGTTCCATAAGCTCCTTCTCTCATCCAAATTTCCGTGTTATTGATGGCGCATGCTTTTACCTTAATGAGCACCTCATCCGCTTTTGGCTCAGGTATCGCTTGCTCCACCACCTCTAATTGATCCACATCACCGTACCCCATTACTTGAACTGCTTTCATTAATTTATTTCCTCCATTCAGTAGAAGATGGTGCCTGTCACCACCCGATATTTGTCACATTATGTCTTGTTGGATATTTTATCAGTTTCTTTCTCAAGATAGTAGTAATAGGGTGATTCATTTGATTGAGAAAGTAGGTAGTCCGTATGAGAAATGAACATATTGTTCAGCAAACGGTTCAGCGTGCTCAGGAAAAGAAAGCGAACAAAGGCGATGATCACCAGCTTCACTGGTGGCAATTAACGCTTATTGGAATAGGTTCCATTATCGGAGCTGGTTTTTTTCTTGGTACCGGTCTATCCATTGAACGAGCAGGTCCTTCTGTTCTTATCGATTACTTAATTGCCGGGATTATCGCCTTCCTCGTTTTTAGCGCACTCGCTGAGATGTCTGTTCATGACAATGAGACGGGTTCTTTTAGAAAGTATGCTCAAATGGCTTTCGGTCATTCAATGGGTTTTATGAGCGGGTGGATGTACTGGGTGTCAGGCTTGCTCATTATGGCGAGTGAAATTACAGCGCTAGGGCTTTTCACCCAGTATTGGTTCCCGTCTGCACCGCTCTGGCTATTGATGATCCTCTATACAGCACTTGGCATAGGGATTAATCTCTTAGGGGTGAACAATTTCAGCACGCTAGAATCGTTGTTTGCCGTTGTGAAGTTAGCCACACTCATCGGATTTATTGGCTTTAGCTTACTGTTTTTATTTGATGTAGTTGCGCCAGCGTCCTCTGTTCAAACCGAGACAGTGAAGATGATCTCCCTTTTTCCAAACGGCTTAATGGGTACATGGTCTGCGATGATCTTCGTTCTCTTCTCTTTTGGAGGGATTGCGGTCGTAGGGTTAATGTCGAGTGAGCTTAAACATAAAGATGAAACACCCAAAGCAGGACTCGCTACCGTTGTGATTCTGACCGTTCTTTATTTGTTATCGATTTTCTTTATTCTCTATATGGTTTCATGGACGGTGATTAGCGAAGAGGAAAGCCCATTTGTCACCGCCCTTTCGCAGTTTCAAATTCCTTTTATCGGATCGATATTTACGATCATTTTAATCACCGCAGCTTTTTCCACTATGGTTGGAGCCTTATTTTCCATTACGAAGGTGCTTGTCTCTCTTAGTCACGCTGGAGATGCTCCTAAATTACTTGATCAACACACGAAAAAGGGCGTCGCCACACGGGCATTGGCCTTGAATGCTATCGCACTCGGCATCATGATTTTCGTATCTTACGTGTTACCCGATAAAGTGTATGAATACTTAACAACAGCAGCAGGGATTATGTTGATTCTAAACTGGGTGGTCATCCTCTCTTCCCAAATCAAAAACCGCCGCCATTACATTGAAACACCAACGAAGAAAAGATACTTTAAAATGATTGGAGCGCCCTTCACCTCCATTCTCGGCGTTGTTCTCATCTTCATCGTCATAGCTGGGGCTGCATTTCAAGAAAGTGAACGGATAGGGCTATTTATTAGCATTGGGATAATGGCGATTATTTTCATCTCGTATTTTTTTGTGAGAAGGAAGACACAATCTACTCGCGAATGAAGGCATCAAAAAATGAAAAAAGCCCTCCGTCGAAAATAACAGAGGGCTCTCTTCCTAAATTAATAGAGCTTCCCATGACGATAAAGAATATTCGAAAGCTTCATCACGGTGTGAATATAACAATTCTGTCTAAGGGCAAAAGGGTCACTGAAAAACTGCGGATAAATTTCGTCCATCGTTTCCTTCATTTTCTTAAAAAGAAGCGAGAATACTTCTTCTTCACTGTAGAACTGTGTTTCTCTTCCTTGTAGCCATTCAAAATACGATACGATAACACCGCCGGCATTCGCCAGGATATCTGGAATAACGAGCACACCATCTTCACTAAGCTTTCGGTCGGCGCCAAGGGTAATCGGGCCATTCGCTCCTTCAACAATCATGCGCGCTTTCACTTTATCGACGTTGTCATCGTGAATCTGATCTTCAAGTGCAGCCAAAATGAGAATATCTGTGTCAAGATAAAGCACATCCTCGCGATCCTGAATGTCTGCTTTAATATTATGTTGACTTAGTGCTTCATCCGTTGTCGGCAAATCACCGTCATGATTCGAAGTGAATTCAATAAGAGCCTTCACATCAAGTCCGTCTTCATTATAAAGTGTAACGTTGCGATCACTTACCGCTACAACTTTAGTATCTAAATAGTTACAGCTGTAGGATTCCAATGCCGCTACGGAACCTACGTTACCAAACCCTTGAATCCCAATTGTGAGCGGGCGTTTCGAATGCTCAAGCGCCGTCTTCGCAAAACGGTTATCATTTTTCTTAAACCACTCTTCATTCTCCTTCACAAAATTATGAAGCATGTAACGAAGCGTATAGTAAACCCCTTTTCCTGTCGCTTCTCTTCGACCAAGCGATCCACCGTTCACCTGACTTTTTCCTGTAAAGCTTCCGCGATAAGGACGTCCTTGATGTATGCTTTTGTATTCGCCCATCATCCAGTCCATTTCTCGTTCACCTGTTCCCACATCTGGTGCAGGAATATCTTTATCCGGACCTAATATATCGCAAAAATTTTGAACGTACGTTTTCGAAATCGTATGTAATTCTTTTTCCGAGAACTCACGAGGATTAATCACAACGCCGCCTTTTCCTCCACCAAATGGCACATCGTGAAGCGCATTCTTAAGCGTCATCAGCGTTGCAAGGTTAATCACTTCATCCTCTTCAACTGTTTCATGGAATCGAATACCACCTTTATACGGGCCGACGGCATTATTATGCTGTACTCGGAAAGCGGGAATTCGTAAAATCTTGCCGTTCTCAAGAGGAACGCGAAGAAATGATTTTTGAATTTGGTTCGGTGTAGAGAGAATCGATTCAAGCGACTTGAACGCATTCTCACGATCTTCATCCTTGAAATTTGGTAAAAACGATTCATCTTCGAGTAGTGCATTTAATGATTCTTGAACAACTTCTCCATATTTACTAGCCAATTTCATCCCTCCATTATTTTCTAGTCTATTAATATCGTACCCTTTTGAAACTAGTTCAAACGGGCTGGATGAAAAGGCTTACTAATTTTTTTAACACAATCACAAAAACCACCGTACTACCTAGCATTGCTTGATAAAAAAAAGCCTGGCATTAGGCGGAATACGCTCATGCCAGGCTAGGAATTTAAAGATCTGATTCTTTTAACGTTGATCAGCCGGAAAGACGACTCCGATTTGCTTACGTGCCTCATCCATGACTTCCACTGACCGAAGAGAATTTTCGTGTGAATTAATCGAAGACTCCAGTTGCCCAGACTGAATGAGCTCAATGAACTCCTTCGCTTCATACATCATCGTATGAGACTGGGTCTGTGAGAGATCTTCAATTGATCCATCTCGATAGTGGATTTTCACATCAAGCGGTGAACCTATTTTATCGATTAGAATGCTACCATTCTCTCCTTGAATTTCGGACGGAAGATGAGAATCTGTGATTTTGGAGTACATGATCACCGCTTCTTTGTCTTCATATCTAAGCAAAATACTACCTTCTCCATCAACGCCAGACTCAAGCATAACGCCTTCTGCTTTAATCGACTGTGGCATTCCTAACATTGAGACAACGGGGTACACACCATATACACCGATATCCATCAGTGAACCATTGGAGAATTTCGGGTTAAAGGCATTTAACACCGTTCCTTCTTTATAAGCATCATAGCGAGATGAATACTGACCGTAATTTGCAACAAAGCGACGTACCTGTCCGATCTTATGCAGGTTCTCTCGCACCATTTGCATGTTTGGCATAACAGTTGACTTCATTGCTTCCATAAGAAGAACCCCATTCCGAGAAGCAGCCTCAACCATCTGTGTAACCTCGCGCTTATTTGACGCCATCGGCTTCTCACAAAGCACGTGCTTCCCAGCATTCATGAAAATAACCGACTGCTCTGCATGAAGCGAATTCGGACTCGCGATATAGACCGCGTCGATCACATCGCTGTTAGCCATCTCCTCGAGACTCGTAAACGTCGCTTCTGCCCCATGCTTCTCAGCAAACGCCTGCGCCTTCTCTTCTGTTCTAGAGTAAACCGCCGTTAGCTTAAATTCGCTAAGCTCATTTGCCCCCGCGAGAAAATTATCCGTAATCTTATTCGTCCCAACCACACCAAAACGTACCATCGTATTCCTCCTATTTTGTTCGGCAGGTGACAGGCACCGCCCGCCTTACGCCGAAATGTGTCACATTATGTAATTAGATTTAGTTTAACGCTGTCCGTGCATCGTTTCAATGGAAATGAATCAAACAAACGCAATGCTGCATAAGCATTGCTTTTGTTTATTCGCTTTCTTCTATTTCCCTTTCATACCTAGCATACATCGTTTCCAGTGTCCTCAAGCTACTATCAAACGTACCATGAAGGTTACCGTATTGAATTTGCGCTAAATCTCGAGTTAAAAAATTCGCATTCTTTAGCTCTTCTACACTTTCTTCAATCGCAAGACAGTTCTCAATAGAAAGGCGCAATTGTTTCTTAACATCGGCGGAATACGTCTCTTCAAAAGACAAATCGATTAATACATTTCTCGCTTCCTTGACATCAAAAGCTACATTATCAAGACCCTCTTTCGTCATGATGACCGCCTTCTCACTCATAAGCCATTCTTGGTCGTACATCTGCAAAATATATTGAAGTCGATCCATTGTAGGATCATCCCCTGAACCTTCAGCATACTTCTTGCTTAATCCATTCATTTTCTCTGTATAATCTTCTACAAGATAAGGATCCGGGCTGTAGGAG
Source organism: Pseudalkalibacillus hwajinpoensis (assembly GCF_015234585.1). Taxonomy (NCBI): domain Bacteria; kingdom Bacillati; phylum Bacillota; class Bacilli; order Caryophanales; family Guptibacillaceae; genus Guptibacillus; species Guptibacillus hwajinpoensis. Next base: position 293,974 of record NZ_JADFCM010000008.1, on the reverse strand, counting down.
ATTGATCGATGCAAACTAAGAGAAGAATAAGGGTAAAACCATGTGATGATAGCGAAGAAAAGCACAAGAGCGCCAATGAGAGACAAGATCGTAAGCTTTGTTTTACGTGACATTACGAGTGACAGGCACCACCCGAATCCGCCCGAACGCTGTCGAATCAAATCAAGCGCACGCCAAGCTGCTTCTCTAGCCATTTCGGTACAGCGAACCTAGCTGTCATTAATGGATCCACAACCTGACAGACTTCCACCTGACCAACAGCACTCATCAGCATCGTCGCTTCCCCAATGGACATGCCTGTTTTTTCAGAAACCCTCTCAACCATTAGCTCTGTCGCAAGCTTCACGGCATCATCCAATGTGTCGGCAGACGCAATCTGTGTAACAACCTCTTTGTTCTCTAACATTGGTTGAACCAGTGGCTCTCCCTCTAACACTTCAAGCTTAACGGTCGCTCTTCCAGGCACTTCAATGCCCGATACACTGACTTCTCCGTCCCCCATTGCCGCGTGGAAATCACCTAATCCAAACAGTGCTCCTTCCGCAAATACTGGGAAATACAGCACGGCTCCTTCTGTTACCATCTTGTTATCCATGTTTCCACCGTGAGCCCCAGGGGTGCCGCAAGAAATGCCTTCTCCTTCAGGCGCAACTCCAATCACTCCGATCATCGGATTGAGCGGAATCATAAGGCCATTGAAGTGGGCTACGCCATCTTGAATAGGAATAATCTTAGACTCCATCTCTTTCAAACGGTGCCCCATAATACCAAGCTCCGGTCCAACGACCATAACACCCTGATCTCCAATCTCGAGCTTTTCAATCGTCACCTTTAACACATCTCCAGGTTTTGCTTCATTCACATAGATTGGCCCAGTCGCTGGATTCACTCGGTTCCAATCAATCCCGGTAATCTCATCTTCTTCGGTTTGAAGCTGATTTTCAAAACAGTCATACGTCACAATTTCTATCGTCGCGCCTGATGGAACAACTTTTACTGGCTTATGAGACTTATTAAAATCATAAATAACAGAATCGTTCATAAGTAAATCCATTTAGCATTCCTCCAACTGTTTCATTATTAAGATAATTCTAACAGTTTGAAACCGTCCTTGACTACTTTATTCGCTTAACTCCTAAGTACTCTTCAAATAACTAGTTCTGTGAAAATAGTCTCGAAACCGCAAGTTTATTCGGTCATTCGCAGGTCACTATCTTATTACGACTAGTTATTTAATCCCGATTTTCTTAATAGCATCCTTACAATCTATTAACATTCACTTCAAATCTATCACGTAGACTATGGGCTGTGAGAAAAAATGATTCGGGGGGAACCTACACATGTTTACTAAAAATGTTAAAAAGAAACTCATTCCATTCGCTGTGATTTCATCATTAGCCGTTGCAGGATATGCTGGTGTGTCTACAGATACAGAAGCTAAATCCGATAACAGCAAAAAAAATAAGAATGAAATCGAGAATGTCATTTTCTTAATCGGTGACGGTATGGGGCCGAGCTATACAACGGCTTACCGCTCATTTATGGATGATAAAACAACACCTTATATGGAAAAAACAGCTTTTGATGAGTATCTAGTAGGCGCTCAAGAAACGTATTCATGGGATCCTGAAGAAAGCGTCACGGACTCTGCTGCAGCAGGAACGGCCATGGCTGCAGGGGTGAAAACTTATAACGGCGCGATTTCCGTTGACGTGGACAAAAATGAAGTAAAGACGGTTCTAGAAGAAGCTAAGGAAAATAAGAAAGCAACTGGTCTTGTCTCTACTTCTCAAATTAACCATGCAACGCCAGCATCGTTTGGTGCGCATGATGAAGATCGCAACAACTACAACGACATCGCTGACGATTACTATGATGAGATGATTAACGGTGAGCATAAAGTAGATGTACTACTTGGAGGAGGAACCTCTTACTTCGAGCGCTCAGATCGCAACCTAACAGAAGAATTCCAGGAAGATGGCTACAGCTATGTAACATCGAAGGATGAGCTTAAGAAAGATAAGAACAAACAAATCCTTGGCCTTTTCGCTCCAAAAGGAATGGATAAAGCAATCGACCGTACAGAAGATACACCATCTCTTGAAGAAATGACAGATGCCGCGCTTAACCGCTTAAGTGAAGATAAGGATGGCTTCTTCCTTATGGTAGAAGGTAGTCAAATTGACTGGGCTGGTCATGATAACGACGCTGTGGCAGCGATGAGTGAAATGGAAGACTTCGAGAAAGCTTACGCAGCAGCGATTGAATTTGCGAAAAAGGACAAGCATACGCTCGTCGTTACAACGGCTGACCACTCTACTGGTGGCTTCGCAATGGGACGTGACGGTGAATACAAATGGGATCCTGCCCCACTGAAAGCAGCGAAAAAGACGCCTGACTACATGGCAGCACAGATCGCTGATGGCTCTGATGTTGAGAAAACACTTACTGAAAACATCGATCTTGACTTAACATCTGAAGAAATCGCTTCTGTCAAAAAAGCCACTGAAACGAATGACGTTGTGGAAATTGACAATGCCATTGAAAAAATCTTTGATCTCCGTTCAGGTACTGGCTGGACAACTGGCGGACACACTGGTGTTGACGTGAACGTCTATGCTTACGGTCCACAATCTGAAAAGTTCGCAGGTCTTCACGACAATAATGAAACAGGGCAATTGGTGATGGATCTTCTAAATGCCAAACAGAAAGGCGATCACGAGAAAGATGACGATCGTGACCATGACAACGATCACCACAAGAAAGACAAATAAGGAAGAAACTCCCGTTGCTTTAAATGCAGCGGGACTTTTCTTACTGATGAAGGAGTTTGGTTCAAGTGAATTATGTACTTGTTGCGCTTTTATCAGCCTCCCTTTTTCTCGGAGGGTGTGCAGCGAACAATGCTGATAAGGGTGCGGAATCACAAACAGAGAATTCTACAACTACCGAAAAGCCTGAAACGAAAAGTGAACAAGAAGAGAATACTAGTGTAATCGACAGCCCTCAGGCGCCTGACGACAGCTCGCTAACAGAAGTTGGTCAAACATTCCAGGATGCAGACGGTTCCATTAAGTTAAAAGCTGTTTCTGATTATAACGAGAAAACAGAAATTGGTGATGTTGAGTTAACCATTTCAGATGTTAAAGTAATGAAATACGAGCCCTCCCCTGACTTGATTGATTTTTTCCACGGATATTCTACGGATGAAGAGAAATTCAACTATGTGAAGGTTCGGGTCAATGTGAAAAACACATCGGATGAAACGGTTAACTTCGCCCCTGTTTCCTTACTTGAAACGAGTGATGGAGAGAAAAAAGGATACGATGATGATTTTTACTTGGAGAGTCTTTACGGAGATTTTGCTCCGGGTGAAGAACGGATCGGTCAGCTCGGTTTCGTATTGAACGAAACTGACGTTGAGAATCTCGAATCGATTACCATCCACACGAGCAACGTATTCGATGACCAGAAAGAAACGATCACGAATAGTAAGGAGATAAGGATTCCTTTTTAAAGATGCCCTGCGGGGTGTCTTTTTATTTTTCACGTAATTAAGTGATGTTTCCGCGGAAATAAGCTGTTAAGTTCCCTATCAGATCATTTCATCTTCCTACTTCATACCGTTTTGTATCCCTTTTTTAAGTACCATAAGAAATAAGTTACAAAAGATAGACCAAGCCCACCGAAGAGAAAGACTGATTGAAGTTTGTACCCTTTGTTTTCGGTCATCCAGTCCATCACAACATAAAAAACCGCTGCCAAATCTAGCATCTACATCTCCTCCAGAGTGTTTGAATACTAGATTATAAGCGAGCGGTTTGGAATATATACCAACTTTTTCATTATGTGAGTGAATTAAGGCGATCGGTTAGCTGCATGAATGACTTACGGTCACGAGAATCAAGGGCCTGGTCAATTTCTTTCTTTAGAATGTCTTGTTTTTGTTCGATACTGGAAGCATTGATGTGTGCGATGAGCTGTTCGACCATTTCCTGTCTCTTTTCCGAAATCTGATTTTGGTAGACGTTTCGATTCTCCATCATCCAATCCTCCATTCATATTTATAGAAACGTGTTAACGTTTTCTATGCGATTAATTACAGTTTAACCGATTTTTACGATATTTAAACAATAGTTTAGAAGATTCTAATAAAAGAGGTCGAATTTTGTACTATTTTACTAGACTAGAGCTTAGGAAGTCTTAATGATCGTCTTCCTGCTTGGAAGCAGCAATTTGTGCAGAAGTCGTTTCGATCAGAGAGCGTTCCTTTTCCTTTACCTTTTCCTTATGGTCCCTTCTAAGGGAAATAAATAGCGCTCTACACATTAGAATCATGATAAAGGTAAATGGTAGAGCTGAGATGAGTGAAGCGGTTTGGAGCCCTTGAAGACCACTGCTAATAATGAGCACGACAGATATAGCAGCAATAAGTGTTCCCCAGACGATCTTCGACGCCATCGACGGGTTCATGCTTCCTTTCGATGTCATCATCCCTAATACGAAGGTTGCCGAGTCAGCAGATGTAACCAAAAAGACAGCGATTAAGAAAATCGAAAGACCTGACAAAACGGTTGTTAACGGAAACTGTTCTAGCGTAACGAATAGCGCACTCGTGACATCGTTACTAACAGCAGCGGTAATAGCCGTACCGCCGAATAGATCCATGTTCAAGGCAGCTCCTCCGAAAACAGCGATCCAAACCATCGCGATAAATGGAGGTACGATCAGCACTCCGAAAATTAACTCGCGAATGGTTCTACCTCTTGAGATTCGCGCAACAAAGGAACCGATAAAAGGCGACCATGCGATCACCCATGCCCAGTAGAATATGGTCCAATCTTTGACCCATGATCCACCCTGGTAAGGTGTCATATAGAAACTCATCTCAACAAAGTTTTGGATGTAATCACCAATCGCAACGGTAAAGCTCTCAAAAATAAAGACGGTTGGTCCAAGTATAAGTACAAATAGCATGAGTGCCAGAGCAAGCCCCAGGTTCAGGTTGCTTAAGTATTTAATCCCTCTATCAAGTCCTGTTGTCGATGAAAAGAGATAGAGCACAAGAAGAATGCCGGTTATGATCAGTTGAACACCTGCATTCTGCGGCAGGTCATACATATAATTTAAACCGCCGTTAATTTGCAGAATTCCCATCCCAAGAGATGTCGCAACACCCATAACGGTCGCAATAACAGCAAGCGTATTCACGATTGTTTTCCAGCTCGCCTTTTTCTTCGGCGTTTTCACAGTGATCGTTGAGCTTATAAGTGCTCCGCGATCTTTTTTATATTGAAAGTATGCCATCACAAGACCAACAACGGTAAAAACCGACCATTGATGAATGCCCCAATGAAAGAAAGAATAGCGCATCGCTGTCCGAGCAGCCTCTTCTGTCCCGCCTTCAACTCCCAGACCAGTTGGAGGGGTACCGAAATGAGTCATCGGTTCTGCCACTCCCCAGAAAACAAGTCCAACGCCAAATCCAGCGCTAAAGAGCATGCCGATCCAAGTGAAATAGGCATATTTTGGACGTTCGTCTTCTTTACCAAGACGAACTTTCCCATACTTACTTAGAGCTAAGTATAAACAAAATACGACGAAGAACATGACCGCGATTAAGTACAACCAGCCAAATGCATTCGTCGTAAAATTAAAAACCGAACCTGCAATTTTCGCAAATCCAGCTGGAGCAGCAGCTCCCCAAACGACAACCAGTGTAATGACGAGCGCGGATACCCAGAAAACTGGATTTCTGTAATTCGAACTCATATGCTTCTCCCCTTCATTAAATGGACGTGTGGTCTGTATCATTCTTCGTATTCTATCCTTAAAGGGTAGTACCCCGCTTCCAAAATCACTTGAAATGAAGTCGGTCAATTAGTGGGGAACTGCCCATTAAGCACAGAAAATTTTCTAAACCGTCAGAGAAGGATCCCCCCTTCCCTGACTGAAGTTACTTAAGCTTTCATTCGATGTTTCAGCTTAAAACTAACGACTCGTGGCTCTGTCATTTCAAGAATGGAGCTCTTCACACCTTCTCGCCCGATTCCTGAACCTTTAATCCCACCGAAGGGCATTCCATCAATTCGATAATCTGAGCTATCATTAATCATTAGCCCACCTACTTGCAGTCGGGTTATGGCTTCAAAGGCTTTTTCGAGATTTTCAGTAAAAATCCCCCCGTGTAATCCATAGTTCACACCATTTGCTAGATCAATGGCTTCATCCAAATCACTGACAGGGTAAAGAAGAACAGCAGGTCCGAAAATTTCCTGCTTGGCAATCATACAATCCTGAGGAACGTGCGTAAGGACAGTTGGTGTATAATAAGCCCCCTCTCTCACACCGCCAGTAAGGAGATTCGCCCCTTGCTCCAGTGCCTCACCTACCCACGCTTCCACTCTTATCGCTTCTTTTTCATTAATCATCGGCCCCATGTCAGTCGTTTCAAGCATTTTATCACCAACAGACAGAGCCACCGTCTCTTTAACAAACAGTTCTTCAAAAACGTCATAGATTCCTTCTTGAATATACACGCGTTGAACGCCGATGCAATTTTGCCCAGCTGCCGAAAACGAGCCTGATACGGTTGCCTTTACAGCATGTTCGAGGTCCGCATCATTCAATACGATTACCGGGGAATTCGAGCCTAGCTCCATGCTGATTTTCTTTAAACCTGCTTGGTGTGTAATCTGTTCACCTGTTTCTAGGCCACCGGTAAATGAAATCATACGAACGTCAGGATGTGTCACAAGCACGTTTCCAATCTCACTCCCTCTTCCGGTAATGACAGAGAGTACTCCGTGTGGAAGATCAGCATTGTCGAATGCTTCCGCTAGAAGAAGCGCGCTAAGCGGAGTCACTGTAGCAGGTTTCACGATGATCGCATTGCCCGCTGCAATAGCTGGTCCGATCTTATGCGCCACAAGATTTAGAGGATCATTAAACGGCGTGATGGCTCCGATAATGCCAACGGGAAAGCGAAAATAGTAACCAAGTCGATCTTCACTGCCGGGACGCTGATCAAATGGGATCGTTTCCCCGTTAATTCGCCTTGCCTCTTCAGCTGATAATCTCAACGTTTCAATACAACGCTGAACCTCTCCTCTTGCTTCTCTGATCGTTTTACTACCTTCCATTGCAATGGTTCTAGCAAAACGTGTTCGATTCTCATCAACATACTCAGCAGCTCTGTGAAGGATCGTCATTCGCTTATGAACTGGAAGCTCAGCAGCGATTTTCATTCCTATTTTCGCTTCGTTAATGGCATGATGCATATCTTCAGCAGATGCAGAAGGAACACTGCAAATAAGAGATTGATCATGCGGATCCAACACTTCAATCTTTGCCTCTCTCGTCGTCCATTTCCCTGCAAGATACATGCCCTGAACAGCCGTTTGCGTCGTCATCCTCACATCCATCCTTCCCATTAGGTAGTGACCGCTTTTTTCTCCCGATGAAAGTGAATTAAATCGATTAATAGCGAGAAGCCCGTTTCTTTAATTCCAGCTCCTGCCCCTGATAAAGTAATCGGCCCAGCAAGACTGCATTCATACGTAATCGCGTTCGTTGCACCACTAATCGTAGCAAGAGGATCAGTAAGCGGTAGCCGTTCTGGTCCTACGGTTGCAGTGACGCCATTCTTTCCTTTCTTTAGCGTTCCTAACAGCTTCCACCGTTCCCCGTCTCGCTTTGCATCCACGATATCCTGATTCGTTAAATGACTTATACCTTTGCAGGCTACCTCCTCCACTGCCAAAGATGCGCCCATCACATAATTTGCTAGAATAACAGTCTTATATCTAACGTCATATCCTTCAATATCGTTCGTTGGATCAGCTTCAGCGAATCCAAGATTCTGCGCTTCTTTTAATGCATCTTGAAACGATAAACCTTCTTCCATTCGAGTTAACATATAATTGGATGTCCCGTTAAATATCCCTCTTATCTCGGAAATATCATTTCCAGCGAGCGTCGTAAGGGGCATTCGGAGAGCTGGAGTTCCACTCATAACGGTTCCTTCAAATCCAAAAAACACTCCGTTGTTCTTCGCAAGCTGACTCAGTTCTCGATACGCTAGTGCAATAGGTCCTTTATTTGTTGTAACGACATTTTTTCTTGCTTGAAATGCTGCCTTACAGTGATCAATCGCAGGCTGCCCTGTCCTCACATCCGTAAACGTTACTTCGACAATCGTATCCGCATTTGACTGCTTGATCGTTTGCATACTATCAAGCCCTCTAATAAGTCCAGGTTCGTTAGGATAAGACTGAAGCAATCCTGTGGAATTCAACGTTTCCTTAACTAATTTGAGATCAAGACCTTCTGGATGCTAAAGAGAACCTTTCATCATATCCGAGATGGCGACTACTTTAAGCTCCAGCCCTTCTTTTTCAACAAGTTCATTACCTTGATTTTGAATAATGTCGGCGAGTCCCTGACCAACTCCCCCAAAGCCTATGAAGGCGATGCGATGCGCCACTTGTGACACCTCCGTTTAGATTGTTTGAAGCATTTCGTGCGCTGTTTTCGTTAGAATCGCTGTTCCAATCGGAAGACATCGTTCATCAATATCAAATATAGGTGTATGAAGCTCTCTACTAATCCCGTCTCTTATTGCACTACCAAGGAAAAACATCGCTGCCGGCACTCGCTCTGCCATATAGGCAAAATCTTCACCGCCCAGGCCAAATGGTCCGCGCGCAATTTCCATTTCTGGATCTAACTCAGTCGCAACCTTTTCAATGATGCGATTCACGCGCGGTGAATTTCTGAGAGCCGGCTCGCCATGCTCAACATGAAACTCATATGTCCCATCAAGTGCCTCCGCTATCTTAAATGCTTTTTCAAGCTCTATGGTTAATTTCTCTCTCGCTTCTGAAGAATAAGACCGAAATGTTCCAACTATCCTAACTTCATCTGGAATAACGTTGCTAGCACTGCCAGCGTGAATCTCACCAATGCTTGCCACTGCTGTCTCAAGGGGCGAAATGCGACGATTCACAATGCTATAGAGCGCTGGAAGCACAGAAGATAATATCCAGATCGGATCCGATCCCATATGCGGATATCCCCCATGACCTCCTGAGCCAGTTATCACTCCTTCAAATATATCGACATTCGCCATGCTTTCTCCATCATTTACTTGAATAACACCTACCGGCTGCCATGGACATACATGAAGGGCAACAGCTGCTTCCACGTCGTCTAACACCCCATCCAAAATCATATAAGAAGCACCTGAAAGGCCGCTCTCATCCGTTGCTTCTTCAGCAGGTTGGAAAATGAGCTTCACCGTACCTTGAAGAATTCCATTACGCAGATCCTCAACAAGCAGCTTTGCAACGCCAAGTAGCATCGCCGTGTGGGCATCATGACCACAGGCGTGCATCACGCCATCGTACTTCGACCGATAGTTGTGAGTACCTGATTCTTGAATGGGGAGGGCATCTATGTCCGCTCTAATGGCAATGGTTGGGCCTGTTCCTCCACTAATTGTTCCAACCACTCCATGCCCCCCACACGCGTGAATATGAGGCACACCTATTTCTCGTAAAGTCGTAGCAACGAATTCAGCCGTTTGCCTCTCTTGAAAGCTCAGTTCAGGATGCGCATGAAGCGTTCGCCGGAATCTAACTAACTCCTCCTTCATCGCCTCCGCTCGCTCCATTTCCGTATGCTTCGGCGCCATGACCGTCCCTCCTTTGCCTTCTGTCTACACCTTCGCCTCGCTGGATACGGATTGGAACGCCTGTTCAAGATCAGCAATCAAATCCTCAACATCCTCAATTCCCGCTGAATATCTGACGAGACCTTCTGGAATACCCATGAGTGCCCGCTCTTCTGGCGTACATTCAACATGGCTCGTTGTACGAGAAGGTCCTACTGTCGTTTCCACCGCCCCGAGATTCGCCGCTCGGTTGGCATATTTTAGTTTCGGAAGTAACTGACGCATCGTTTCAACCCCGCCTTTCACAGAGAAGCTGAACATTCCTCCGAAATCCTTCATCTGTTTCTTTGCAATCTCATGGCCTGGGTGCGTTTCAAGCCCCGGGTAAAAAACAGCTTCTACAAGCTCCTGAGTTTGGAGATATCTCGCAACCTTCATTGCGTTTTCACACTGTTTCTTCACCCTTAGATGCAATGTTTTCATACCTCTTAAAAGGAGATACGCGGCCATCGGATCCATTGTCGCTCCATTGATTTCTCGGTAGTGGTAGATTTTCTCGATCAGTTCTTTTCTTCCACAAATGACGCCCCCAAGTGCATCGGCGTGGCCACCGAGAAACTTCGTTGCACTATGAAGAACGAGGTCAACACCGAGCTCCAGCGGATTTTGATTAATTGGCGTAGCGAACGTATTATCTACAACGACAAGTGCACCAACATCGTGACCTGCTTTCGCCATGCGCTTGATGTCCGTAATTTTTACCGTTGGATTTGTTGGTGTCTCGAGATAGAGAATCTTACATCCCTTTGCCACTTCCTCCTCAATCATCTCGTGATCTCCTGTTTCACATAACACCACTTCGATGTTTAACCTTGGCAAAAACTCGGTGAAGATTTTATTCGTACCTCCATAAGTATCCTTAATGGATACAATACGGTCGCCAGGCAAAAGAAAAGTCGAGAGTGTATTGCTGATAGCGGCCATTCCCGTCGAGAAGCTAGTAGCTGACTCAGCCCCTTCAAGAGCTTTCACTTTGTCTTCAAAAGCCTGAACAGTTGGATTCGTATTTCGTCCGTAAATATGTCCCTTCTTGTTTCCAACCGCCACTTCATACCATTCGTCCATATCGTCATACCCATAAGCTACACTAAGAACGACCGGAACCTGAGTGGCCCCATGTACAAGATAATCCTTTTCCCCTGCCCATACCGCTTTTGTTCCATTGTTTGTTTTCTTCATCTTCGTCATCTCCTTTTTCTAACTAGTGAATGGATGCCCATGCTTTCTTTTCCTTAAGCAAGTTGTACGTATACAGAGCGATCGCTGTGTCCTGGACACCCGTTCCAGTTAAATCGCATACCGTTACTTGCTCGTTAGTCACTCTGCCTTTCATACGCCCCGCCGTAATCTCACCAATTTCCACTGCCTTCTTCATCATTTGTTCCTGATCAACCGCATGGTGAATTTCTCCTAGTTTACGAGATTGATTTTTCACATCACATACAAGAAGGTCCGCTCTTTCTAGAACTCCCGCTTCAAGCTCCTGCTTCACTTGGGCATCTGATCCCATCGCGGTAATATGAAGGCCGCTGTGCAGCCATTCCTCTTTGATAATCGGGGTTGTCGCAGGGGTGGTTGTCACAACAATATCGCTATTCCGTACAACGTCTTCCGCGCTCGCTGCCTCAACCTTTATCCCAAGCCCAGCCTCCATGTCTTTCATATAGCGCGCAACGTTATCTTCCTTCCGCCCATACACTAGTACTCTTTCAATTTGACGTACGCGCGAAATCGCCTCAAGCTGATAGCGCGCCTGACTTCCTGATCCAATAACTCCTGCCGTTCGTGCGTCTTCTCTTGAAAGATGCTTCGCCGCCACTGCCCCTGCTGCTGCAGTTCGAATATCCGTTAAATAACCATTATCGAGAAGGAGCGCCTCAGGCTTTCCTGTTTGTGAGTGAAAAAGCATCATGAGACCATTTCCACTAGGTAATCCTCGTTTGTAATTATCGAAAAAACCCGTTGATACTTTGATCGCGAAATAATCTAGTCCTTCCACATAAGCTGATTTCACATCAACTTCTCCGTTGTAAGAAGGAATATCGATCCGCATAATCGGAGGCATCTCTACTCGCTTTGTAGCAAAACTCGTGAACGCATCCTCCACTACTTGAATGGTCTCCGCATTCAGAACAACATGCTTTCGAATCTCTTCCTCTGTTAAAAGAATCATCACATCACTCCTACACCGCATCATTATCCATCGCAAAAAGATTTGTTGCGGTAATTAGTTTTCGCGGCATGTTTGCCAGCACCTCAATGCCTGAATTAGTGACGTAAAAAGACTCACTAATTTCAATACCAAAATCGTCATACCAGATTCCTGGAATCATATGAAAAGCCATATTCGGCTTCAATACTGTTCGATCCCCCTGCCTGATGCTCGCCGTATGTTCACCCCAATCTGGAGGATAATTCAGCCCCATGGAATAACCAATCCGAGAATCCTTGATAACACCGTACTTCGCAATCGTTCTGCGCCAAACTTCCTCCACTTCCTCGCACGTGACGCCTGGCTTCGCAAATGCAAGAGCTTCATTCAAGCCTTCAACGACAACACTTGCGATGTCATTCACTCGATCCTCCTGAGGACCGATCGATACCGTTCGAGCCATTGGACAGTGGTATCGTTTATAACAGCCTGCCAGCTCAATAATAACGAGATCTTTATCTCGGTACTTTTTATCGGTCCAAGTTAGATGCGGTGTACATGTGTTTTCACCAGAAGGGAGCATGGGCACAATGGCAGGATAATCACCGCCGAACTCAGGCGTACCACGAATCAAACTTTGATATATATCACCAACCACATCACATTCTCGAACCCCTTCTGCAATGGACTGAATCGCCTTTGTCATGCCACCTTCAACAAGTCTTGCCGCATTGCGAATGTACGCAATTTCCTGATCTGACTTGATCATCCTCACATGATTGACGAGCAGCGTCGCATTTTTCCAAACCGCATTCGGCAGCCCCTTTTTTAAATGTTCGAACGCGAGAGCTGAGAAATAATAAGCCCCCATCTCCACACCAATGACGCGATTACCCTGACCAATTTGCCTTAAGATATCTGCTACAAAATCCATTGGATGCTTGACGTCTGAATGAACATAGTCATCCGTATAGGAAATAATGTTCTCACGATAGAGCCACGTCGTCGCTTTCGCACCATTCGCATCCATTTTTCTGCCGATCCAGAGCGGATGCTCTTCATCAATGATGACAACGACCATTTGATCAACATAGAAGGACCAACCGTCATAACCAGAGAGATAATTCATATTTGCTGGATCAGTGATCAACAACACTTCAAGCCCTTCCGCTTCCATCCGTCTCTTCGTGCGCTGAATCCGCTCCTGAAATTCACTCATCTCAAATGATTGCATCGAGATCATTCCCCCTCCCACCGCTTTATTTCTGAATATTTAGTTAATTAATTACATTCATCATACCTAACAGGAGGTTTTTAAGACATCCGCTAAATTGTATGAAGTTTACCTTTTCGGTTTAGACAATTTTAATCATGAGAGTTCTCTTGTAAACAAAAAAGGCAGTACCTCCGCCCGGGTACCACCTTCTGAACATTACGATTTTACTTCAATGATATAAGTTGTTATTTCTTTAATTCTTCCATCCTTGAACTTATTAAATCGATAGGTTTCACAGAAATCATAGACTTTCTTCTCTTCTAAGTCATTCGTTGTATGAATTGTTCCTTCAACTGCTGCAGTTATGCCATGCGTAATGATCGTCTTAATGGTCAACTCAGTCTTTCCTTCTCGAGGCATCTCCTGAAACGCTTTCTCGAATTCATCTTTTCCAATAATTTCATCTTCGCCTACCATACTCCACTTAATATCTTCAGTCACACTATTTAAAACAATTTCCTTATTCCCTCGTATAAATGCTTCGTTAAACTCCTGAAGTAACTTGCCTTTGGCAGTCGCCATCACTCATTCGCCTCCATTAAGTTTAAAGTATGTTCAAATAAGACAGCTCCTAAATCCAGTTCACCCCCCATAGACTGTGCAATAGCATCATATAAAATGTCATAATGACCGTTACAACCATGAAAATCACCGTAATAAACCTATAAGGTAGACCTTTTTTAAAAGTGATGATCGAAACAATAATCGAAATAGTAGCCACTGCATAGTAAGCAAAGAACAGCGGATAAAATGTGTAAGGGCCTAGAAACAGACAGAACACTGCAAACTGAAAAATGAAAGCTAAAAAAGAGAGTGATAGCCATATTAATGAGCTCTTGTAAACGAAAGCAGTAACAATCGACAATAGGAAAGTACAAGAAAGTAGGACAACAAGGGACCACTCGTAAACAAAAAACAACGTTTCGTCCGATACCGCTAGAAAGTAGCCAATGATTGATAGCGGAATAATAGCTAGAAGCAGAAACGCATTTATCTTGATATAGCTTAATTCATTCAGCTTCAAGTGATCATGACTTAATTCGGTGGAAGTCAAAAGCGTCCCTCCTTTAAAACGTCGGAATCTCTTAACCCAACCGACCAAATTTTGATGCTTAAATCAAGTAAAAACACGTCATCAGGATTCATTAAAGATAGCCTTGTCAACGATTCAATTTTTCGTAGTCGATACAGAAGAGACTGCCTATGAAGATTGAGCTTTCGAGCGGTTTGACTTACGTTCCCATTATTTAAATGATAGGCAGTGAACGTACCGATAAGATCCATCTTCCGCTTCTCATCGTAATCAACGAGCGGGGTGATCGTTGACATCGTAACCTCCTGCACATCCTTATCGTACGAGAGACGTTGCAACAACCGATTGATTTTCGTATCTTCATAATCAATTCGACTACCCGCGCCTTTTTGTTTTCTTCCAAGCTCTAGTGCTACGCATGCTTTACTGTAGCTCTCTTCGAAAACAATTACGCCATCACCATGCTGCCCGATCCCCCACGTCAGCAAGACTCCAGGAAGCAATCGACTCAACCTCCTCTCCAATAAGTCGAGGTATTGATTCACAAGTTCATTCGTTCCAGGAGTCGTTTCTAGAAAGATAAGTAGCTTCGATTCTTGAACGGTGGTAAGAATTCTCTTCTGAATCGTTTCTCCAGCAACAAGAATTTCCTCGCTCACATAATAGATCATGCTTTCAAACCAGTGTTGATACGAAGCAAATCCTTCTTTATTCTTTCTGAACAGCTCCTCCAGATTATCCAGCTCTCCTACAACACAAACATAAGGGAGCGTGAGGTTATATCCGAGAAGCTTCCCTCTCGAAAGAAGACGCTCTTTTGATACAAATTCTCCATTTGCTAAACTAAGAATAAAATCATCCTTTAATCGCATTTCTGTCTCTTCGATCGCGCTATCTTTTAGAAAAGAAAGGGCTGCAGCAGTCGTGGCATGCTCAAGAAGATTCGTATCCAAATTGTTCGGATGATTGACGGAAAATATCACCATTTGACCCTGTTCCTTACCTGCAGACTGAATTCTCATCAACAGCCCAGGAGTATCGCCAATGACGATTTTCTCCATTTTTTTATGAAGAGGATGAAGATTTCCATCATGAACAACGGTCACATGACACTCACAGTGGCGTTGCCAATGAGTAACATGTTCAGTGGTACACCCTGCTTTGCCTTTCACTCTTCCTAAAAGGTCAGTGATCAGGACAGGAGAACCAAGATGTTTATGAACATAACGAGCTATATCTGAGCAGCTTCCGCCTTGAAGAACCATTTCTAAGAGACGTTGCTGTACCTCTTCTGATCGCTTCAGCTCTTCCTGCTGATAGTGATTAATTTTCTCCATACAAGAATGAATAACATCGGAAAACCGAATTTCCCAGGTCATTTCAATAAGGACAAAATCCCTCTGTTCTGCGAAGGAAATCACTCGCTTTGGAATATCGTATAAATGTCGACCTGTTGCAAGGGCAAGGGCTGACGCGCCTGATTCATAAACATCCTGGACAAAACGAAGCAAAGCATCTGAATCGTTGCCAAGTCCCACGCCAGTGGAAAGAACAAACTCATGCTGACGCACAAAATTTTCAACAGGTGTCTCAATCACTGAGACCCACTCGACTTGTTTCTGTTCAAGATGAGCCTTGCCAGAAAGGACTCTTGCATCCGCAAGCATTGCTAACGATGTAATTTCACTAAGATTAACAGCCAATTTCATCACCCTTATGTGTGGAAATGATCTCAAGCAAACGGTCAACATCCACATTACTCCCGCTTACAAGCGCCGCTGTTCTCAACCCTATCTTTCTCGTTTTTTTATGTAAAAGGACTGAAACAGCTGTTGCTGCAGCTCCTTCAACTCCAATCTGATGGTGTCGGAATAAAAAGGACATGCCACGCGCAATCTCTTCTTCTGAAAGCAACACGATATCATCCACATAATTCCTCACCATCATGAACGTGTATCGATTATCCGCTCCTATCCCGCCTAGTAAACTATCGGCTAGCGTTGTTTCTTCAGGCATAATAACTGGACGATTCGCGCGAATGCTTTCGTACATCACAGCTGCACGCTTCATTGAAACCCCGATCACCTGAATGTTCGGATTAGTCGCTTTCAATCCGAGTGCAATTCCTGATAGAAGGCCTCCTCCTGACAAAGGGATTACACACGTATCGAGGTTCGGAAGCGCTTCAAGTAGTTCAAGTGCAATCGTTCCCTGCCCGGCGATGACTTCAGGATCATCGAATGGTTTAATGACCGTCATCCCTTCCCGGTCACGCAGTTCATAGCTAAACGCCTCAGCATCATCTTGATTTTGACCAGCCTGCCTAACTTCCGCTCCCATCTCACTAAGCTTCTTTACTTTATTTATAGGAACGCGATTCGAGATGCAAATATGTGCTTTCACTCCAAGCTGCCTTGCTACATAAGCAACCGCTAATCCGTGATTACCGGTAGAGAACGTCGTAACACCTTTCTTCCGTTCTTCCTCTGACAAACTCAGAATCTTATTGGCTGCTCCTCGTAATTTAAACGAACCTGTTTCCTGAAGGTTTTCTAATTTAAGATAAGCCGCTGTATCACTTACACTTGAAAGTCTTTCTGATTGAACAAGAGGAGTTGTTTTAATAAATGATGCAATGCGCTTCTTGGCGATCCAAATATCTTGGAGCGAAGGCGGGGTTATGGTTTTTGGTTGAAGGCGATTATGGGAAGTGGCCATATGGATTGATGCCTCCTTTGTGAGAGTTTAAATGACATGTTGAGAATTCGATATATTCTGTTAATTATACAGGGAATAGGTATAAATTTCTAATTGATCAAGAAATTATTCACAAAAAAAGAGCCTCTCATTTTTGAGACTCTCAAGTTGGATTTTTTTCAACATCAACTTTCTTTTCTAAAGCTCTTTCAATAGTAAGGTTTTACACCGAGAAAATGAATGGAAATTTATATTCGCTCTCATAGAGATAGAGAGCCCCGATGCCGCTTTTTCGAAGGAAGCGATAAGATCGTTAACCCACTAAATAGTAACCCGATTCCGATCCAAGACATAAGGGAAAGTACCTCTCCTACAATTAAAACGCCGAGTAGTGAGGCGGTTAAGGGCTCTGTTAATGAGAGCGTTACAGCTGTAGCAGACGATACTCCTACTAATCCTCTTGCATACAATAGATAAGCTAACCCGGTCGCTAAGATACCCAAATGGAGGGCAACTAATAGACCGTTTATCTCTAGAAGCCACGACAGATCATAGAAAAAGAGAAGTGGCGACAGCATGAGAGCGCTTAGTGTAAAAACAACTGCAACAATAGTATCAGGTAAATACGTTCTAACCAACCTTTTACTAATTAATGTATAAACAGCAAAAGATAGTCCAGCACCAAGCGCCATAACGATCCCAATGAGATCTACACGTATACTATCTCCATTGGAGACTAATAAAGCACAGCCGAGAATAGAAAGGGCGGTGGAGAGCCACCACTTTTTCCCCGGAATTTGCCTTTGTATGAGCCATTCTAGTATCCCTGAGAAAACCGGCGCACTCCCAATCGCTACCACTGTTCCAATCGCCACACCTGTCTGTAAAACAGCCGAGAAAAAAAGTGGTTGGTAAGCGGCCATAGCGATAGATGCGGCGATAATGTACGGAATCGATTTACTGCTTATCAACAGTTTTCTTTGAACGAATAAAAGCACTAATAGGGTTAATCCGCCAAATGCAAGACGAATCGCTCCAATCGCAATCGGACTTGCAAGCGGCGCAAAAGATTGCGCCGTACCAGTTGTTCCCCATAACATAGCACCTACAATAATCAATACGACAGATTTTCTATGTTGCATCCTCTTCCCCCTCTGAATCTGAAGTCCATATGTTTATCATAAGGGAGATTTCTCAGAGATGCTTATCAAGAATGAAGCTCCTTTTTATCCAATTTCATGATCTTTCGATAGTGCTGAGGAGAGCATCCCGTATATTGCACGAATAAACGGGTAAAGGAGGAAGGGTATTCATAACCGACCTCTTGGCTAATGTTGGTAATCGAACAGCTCGTTTCCAGCAATAAGCGTTTGGATTCTTCTAAGCGAACATGATGGATATAAGTGCTTACTTTTTTACCTGTTACCTTCTTAAACCAGGCTGAATAGTACGATGGATGATAATGCTCGATTTTCGCTAAGAGTTCTAGGTCCACTTTTGAAGCATAGTGATCATGAATGTATTGAACAGAAGCATACCGTTTCTTCTTTAGCTTTGTGCCAATGAATCGTACTAATTGAGTTAAAGCCACTGAAGAACGATCTTGATACGCCTCTTCTAAAAGCAAATATCGGATTGATTTCCATTGTTCATTTAAATCAATATACTGTTCCTCTAAGCTTGTGAGGGAACCAGAGAAATAATGACTCGGGATATCCAATGTAAGACATTCGTTGCAGGAAGAGGAGGAAAAAGTATGACGACGAGATGGGGCTAAATAGAATGCATGGTTCCTATCAAGCTCTAACATACCGTTATCTGTTTCCATTGATAGCAACCCTTTTAACGGAAATAAAAATTGACCATACATATGCTCATGTGTATTGGCTTCCTCCGTATAAATGCGTTTTTCACAAACGGCCTGCGTTAACTCCTCCATATTCTCCACCTCCCTAACCGATTTTCTATCATTTTATTCGTTTTTTCATTTTTACACAAACTAAAGACCATCTCCTTCGAACAGAGATGGTCTTTCTCAACAGCGCTTTTATTTATTCTTAATATGCTTTCCTTTACCAAAATAGAAAATACCTGAAACGATTCCTACGATCACCATAATGATCGAGAAAATCAGGCCAGCTACCGCACCAAATTGAACGATGAATGGTACAGATAGCGCCGTTACTAGTCCACCGCCAAGGAACGGCTCATAGACGAGTTGCTTGTAACCAAATGCTTCAAATGCTGGAGATTCATTATCAGGGTCAACAATTCGCATCAGTAGCAATCCTGTTGCTGTAACACCCATTGATTGACCAAAATCACCGATCCCTCGTTCAAACCAGTAGTCTGGAATGATTTTTGGAGCAAGTGTAAGGAAGCCAAATAAGTTCCAGGCAATTCCTGCTACAGCCAAAATTAAGAATGGCACGAGATACTCTCCGATGACATCAAGGGAAACTGTTGCGATGGCTGTGATGATTAACACATCAAGCGCAAGACCTTGAATACGATTAATCATACGGCGATCGACAAGATTATATTTATCTTTCTTATTGAAAAAGACTTGAAGAATAATACCACCGAACATCGCGATCGGGAATAGCGGAATATACTTCATGAAGCTTGAGCCTGTCCAGTTTGTAATCGTAATACTTTCTAGACCAATTAACCCCTGAAGAATTAACCAACCGATCAGAATCGCAAGCATCACAATCGATAAGTGAAACGATAGAGGTTCAATTGATTCAGGACGAGTCGTCATTTTACCCGCTGGTTCACGATTTTGATATTCCATAATGCCCTGCTTACGAAGATCAGAGAAGCCATTCACGTCTTTGATTACTTTTGTTTTACCTCTTCGAACGGCCCAGTTAATCAGTATAATACCGAAGATAACACCTGAAAGCACACCTACCGTCGCTAGACCGATAGCGAGGTCAAATGCTTCCTCAAATCCGAGCTCTTCAAATGTACTTGCCATACCTGCAGCCGTACCGTGACCACCTTCGAACGCTACTTCAATCAGCGCCCCAGCCATTGCCGGTATATCGAAGAATGGGGTTAAGATTAGAATGGCGACAAGTAAACCGATCACATATTGCCCCCAGCCAATCGCCCAACCGAATGCTAGCTGTGGACCACCGAATGTCCAAATATCGCGGAGCTTTGGCATTGTTGCTCCAAGAAATAGTGATGCAAAGACAACATTAATCATTAAACCTGGTAATGCTGACCATACTTCTATAATGGTTCCTGTCATAATTCCATTTGCGAGAAAATGATCTTCAGAAACGAAGTTCAGCATAATTTTCCCTAGCACTTGTGGCCCGAGAAGCAATGCGACAAATCCACCGATAATGGAGGAAGGTAGAAATAAGTTCTGTAAGACCTTTACTTTCAAACGAATGATCTTCCCTATTAGAAGAAAAACACCGATATACAACAACGCGAATCCAATTTGTTCCGGATTCATTTCTTTCACCTCTTTGGTTTTTTATGATTCCTCAGCTAATGAGGCAGCTGCTTCACCAAATTGGTGATACGAACAGTCCACTTTTTCAGTTCCTCGAAAAAGAAACGATAAAACTTGTTTTGGGAAATTAGTTTTTAATTCCATAATAATTTTATGAATTAGAGCAATCACCTCAAGTATTTATTAGATGCGATCTAAAAAAACTTAAGCCCCCAATCAGGGACTTAAGTTTTTACTTCAACACAAACTGCATACCGTCTTTAAAGTTCTTACTAAAGATAATAAATAAAATCAATATCGGAAGTGTTAATAACACAGATGCTGCATACATAGGTCCTGGATAGCCTCCATAAGGACCGAACATCTGAGCTAATAAGACGTTTAGCGTCAGCATGTTTTCGCTATTCACCACAAGCATGTCCCATAATAACTCAACCCATCTTTCCATGAATAGGAACAAGAAAATGATTGTTGTAATGGACTTCGACATTGGTAGAACGACTTTCCAGACGATTTTTAGCTGACTTGCACCGTCAATTTTTGCCGCTTCAAGTAGTTCATCTGGTAAGCTACGAAAGAAATTCGTATACATGAATATCGCCCACAAATTCACTGCTTTAGGCAGAATCATTGCCCAGTAAGTATCATACAAACCTAAGTACCTTATGATTAAAAAGAGGGGAATTAACAAAATAACAGCTGGATAGAACATCTGAAATAAAATAACATTATTAATTAAGCGATTGCCTTTAAATTTTAATTTTGCTAGTGAGTAACCTACCAAAATAGCAGTTGTCATCATTAAAATCGTTGACGATAACGTTACAAAGAGACTGTTAAAAAGGGCTCTGAGCCACGGTCTTGCGAGTACCCCTTCTCCACCGAAGAAGAGCCACTCATACGATCTCAAAGTGAATTCGGTCGGTATGATCCTTCGATCCACCTGATCCCATGGTGATAATGAACCGAGCACCATATAGAGATAAGGAGATACCATCACAATTAGAACAAACGAAGCAAGAATATAGAGCATTGTCGTTTTGAACGGTTTATTCCCAACCATGTTTGGCACCCCATTTCTCTAGAATTTTTCGAAATATTAAGATCGATCCAAACGTTACAACTGAGTTAATTACTGCAATAGCAGTACCAAATCCTGCATTTAAACGTTCGAATGCCTGACTATAGATTTCAAGTTGCCAGGTATGCGTGGCTAAATCTGGTCCACCACCTGTTAAGACATACGGTTCTGTGAAAATACCGAACATTAATCCAACCGCAAGAATCGTAACGGTATAAAAAGATGGATACAACATCGGTAGGGTAATTTTCCAGAAACGCTTCCATCCGACTGCTCCATCAATTTCAGCAGCTTCATAGATTTCTTTCGGAATACTTTCCAATCCAGCTACGAAAAGGAGAGCGTAATAACCCGCAAATTTCCATGCCATCATTAAAGCAATAATGAGTGGAGCAAGGATTGAAGAACCCAACCAGTCTATATCAAGACCAAACGTGCCTCTTAGCCAAATATTAAAAGGACTGTTAT
This sequence comes from Pseudalkalibacillus hwajinpoensis, assembly GCF_015234585.1. Taxonomy (NCBI): domain Bacteria; kingdom Bacillati; phylum Bacillota; class Bacilli; order Caryophanales; family Guptibacillaceae; genus Guptibacillus; species Guptibacillus hwajinpoensis. The sequence goes on along the minus strand of NZ_JADFCM010000008.1, from coordinate 272,059 downwards.
AAGACAAGATACCGTTTACGACAATAGCTGATGCCACCCCGGATGCAAGATAAGGCAGAAAGAAAGCAACCGAGAACAACCCTTTGAATTTAGGTAAAGAATGGATCATAACCGCAAGAAACAGCGCCCCTGCTACAACAATTGGAACAAACATTCCTAAAAATTTATATGTGACAAAGAATGCCGCTCTGACACTTTCACTAAAAAATGCTTGAATGAAATTCTGTATACCAACAAACTCATAATCCGGTGCAATCAAATTCCAGTTCGTGAATGCAAGATACGTCGCCCATATTAACGGAAACAGAAAGAAGATCAGCGAGTAGATGAGGTAGGGGCTCGCAAACAGCCACCCCAACCTCGCATTACTTTTATTCATGTTACTTCAACACCCCGTTGATAGCCTCTTTCATATTATTCCATGCTTCTTTCGGGTCTGTCTCTCCTTTAATAACAGGATTAACTGCTTCTTTACCGATTAACTCTTGAACTTCAACTGTCTTCTCATTATCAATAGGCGGTACTGCATTCGGGATATTTTCAGCATATTTAATCAATTGAGGATTTTCCTCAAAGTAAGATGTAAATGTTTCATTTGTTGATAAGTCATCACGTGCAGGTGGAAGGTTTGTTTCTTCAAACCATTTCATGTCATTTTCTGCATCACTATACACCCAATTCACGAAATCGAATGCAGCTTGCTGCTGTTCTTTTGTAGCAGATGCATAGATCGAAATTCCTTTTGTATCTGCGAATGTTTTTGCATTTGCTGGATCAACACCGTCTGGTACCGGAGGCATCGATAGCTCAAATGTTTCGCCCATCTTCATTTCAGGGAACTTATCTGCCCAATAGGGGAAAGTCCAAGGTCCAATATCCATCATTAAAGCCTGTCCTGTTTCAAATGGATCAGTTGCTTCACGTGTTAACAGCAAATCATTTTTACTAAGATTATCTAAGAATCCAAGCGTTTCAACGCCTGCTTCATCATCTGCAATAAACTCGCTTCCGTCTACAAATTTATTGCCTTCGGATGCCGCGTTATATAACATGAAGAAGTCAAACCATCTTGCCCACCACGTTGGTTTCACTAAATCAGCTCTTGCCCACAAAAACTTCTCAGAATCTTGTTCTTTCAGTTTCTTACCGATTTCAATAACTTCACTATACGTTTTTGGAGCTTCATCAAATCCGAGTTCATTAAGAACATCAATTCTCCAACCAAACAACATCGCATTAGAGTAGATTGGTAACACATATTGGTTATCATCTGAGAATTTCCATGTGGAAATCGTCTCTTTCATTTCACGTTTTTGAATTAATTCATCATATCCATCGAATTCATTTAAAGGAACAATAGCACTACTTGCTGCTAATTGAGCGGCAAAACCTCGGGAGATATTTTCAGAAATTGCCGGTGCATTTCCAGCTGCAATCGCTGATTGAATACCAGCTTCAGATGATGGACTTTCAGGCATAGGCGTTACTTCAATCTTCACACCATCATTTTCTTCCATATACTTATCGGCCATTTCAGTCCAGAATGCTTGTTGGGATGGGTTAGGAGCTGACCAGAAGTTAAAAGACACCGTTCCCTCGCTGCTTTCTTCTCCACCACTACTACCTGATTGACATCCTGATGCTACTATTGCAACAATTATCATCATCATGATAAAACGCATCGAGTATTTCTTCATTCTATTTTCCCCCTTTTATTTGGTCATACCTGTTCTCTCATATTTTGCAAATGGATCAGGAAGAATTACCTTATGGGCTTCTGCATCACTAACACCAACATAAAGGTCTGCCTGTCCATTTTCAAAACGAAGTAAACCACCGCTAAACAAAATATCCTGGAGATCTGGTCTCTTAGCAGGACCTTCAGGAAAATCATCGCGAGTCGCTATGATTTCCATGTTCTTAATCTCATTTGTTTCAGGTTCATAAAGAAATGTCATAGGATAATAATGTCGATTGCCTTCTTGATCAAAACATGCAATGTGACCAAGGACACCAATGTCTCCATTTGTAAGAAGATGAATTTCGTTTGCTCCTCCCCACTCATCCTCAGCAAAATGATCTTGAATTAATGGTGCAGCTTCAATTAGTTCAGCCTGAAGCTCATCAAGATGATTAATTATGGTGAACCCAATCTTGCCACGCCCACCTCTATCACCTTGAGGACGTGTAAACACTCCAATTCTACCATCCTCTAATTGAAGCAACCGGATATCCTTCATTCCATCAGGACCAACCGTAAAATGTTCCAGACTATTTAAATCAACGCCTTTGTAAAAGGCAGTTCTCCATGAGAGAGCGTCTTCATTTTCGGGGTGAGGAAAGGTTTCTACTCCACCGAATACCAGTAAATCATCAATATGTGTAATAAATGGATCTTGAAGCTCAAATGATTTTGATCCTTTAATCGGGGTCCAAACTTGTTCCACTTCAGTAAAAAAGACGACCTCCGAATGTTCAGTGTCCCTCGCTTCCACTCGACCAGCGATCACCATTTGACCATTATTTTCAAAAGGAGCAGTTATGTTATAAACATCTCGATCGCCAACACCAGTAAAGGTTAATTTCTTTGCCCCTTCTACCTTCTTACTTTTTTGATAAGAATCTACTAATGATTTTACAGTGTACAAGTTAGCTCTCCTTCCTCATCAACTCACAGATAGGTTAATTTTGATAAGATCTCTTCCAGGCTTAGGTCTGCTGCAGCCACCGATGTATCGGAAGCTCCATAATAAACTCTTACATTATCTCCTCGTAACGTTACTCCACAAGTAAAGACCACGTTACCGAAAAATCCACTTGTTTCATACTCAGCTTCAGGTTCCAGAATTGGCACTTCCGTCTTCGCTAATATTCTTGCTGGATTCTCAAGATCAAGGAGGACAGCTCCGAGACAATAACGATTGTTTTGATCCGCAGCATGATAAATTTCAAGCCAGCCTTTCTCCGTTTTAAAAGGAACTGCCCCTCCACCAATTCGCCCATTATCCCAACCATCTTCACTTAAGCCGAGAAGATACTGGTGATTGCCCCAATAAAGAAGGTTGTCCGACTCTGCTATCCAAATTTCCGGACGGCCAATCCCCTTAGGTACGGGGCGATGTAATGTATAGTACTTTCCATTTATTTTCTCAGGGAAAATAGCAACATCTTTGTTTTCAGGATGGAGAATCAGTCCATGACGCTCATAGGTTGAAAAGTTTTTAGTAGAAATTAATCCTACGCCGATCCCTTCAGGCGAAACCGCACTATATTGGATATAGTACGTCTCACCAATATGTGTCACCCTTGGATCTTCCACTCCCCACGCTTCTCTCTCTGTTCCAGGGTATATGAATGGAGTGTCATCAACTGTGAAATGGCGACCATCTTTGCTCCGAGCAAGGCGGATATACGATAATGACGTAAGATATGCTCCACGACCGTCAGAAATAAAATTAATGGATCTAGGATCCGAGAAATCATAAATAGGGTTACTTTTGTCAAGATCAACAATTCTTAATTTACCTGTACCGTTTGTAAAATCAATGACCGGAGCTTTTACTACTTCCGGATGCTCGCTGATTGGCTGTTCTGCTACGCGAAGTAACAGTAGTGTTTCACCATCAAACTCTGCCACTCCTGCATTAAACACCCCGATAACTTCGTGGTTGTCGTGAAATGGTTTAACATCCTCTGGTGTTATCAGTGGATTTTCTTTAAAGCGCTTTACATTCATATTTTTTAGTCTCCCCCGAGTAATTATCTTCTTCAATTTGCTTGGATTAAGTTATCATCCCTAAACCTTGAAAACCCTTTCATAAATTGTTAAAAAATGACTTCCAGCCTAAATAGGAAGCGCCTCACCTCAAATTATTGTATGATTAAAGAAGCGAGAAGATAGAAATCAAAGCTAGGATAACTTTTTGTAATTCATTGTAATTCCACTTTGTAATTAACGTTACAACTTATTATACATCCTTTCTATTGGATGTCAACTTAAAAATCAAACTATTTAAACACTCTGTAAACCTTTACAACATTATACTTTTTGCTTAAATTGTACAGATGATGTATATTTATTTTGTAACGTTACAAAATAAATAAGTATTCTATAACGGAAAGGTTGCATGGATAATGGGAAAAAGAGTCACGATGCAAGACATTGCCGATCGATTAACCATTACAAAAAACTCTGTCTCGCAAGCGCTGACCGGAAAACCTGGAGTCAGTGAAGAAACCAGAAAGCAAGTTTTGAAAGTAGCTGATGAACTTGGCTACCGATATACTCCTAAAACAACATTCAGGCAAATTGACCACCATAGAACCGGTAATATCGGCTTGATCGCATCTGATTTTGCTTTCTCGATGAAAAGCTTTTTTGGAGATATATTTCTTTCAGTAGAGGAAGAAGTCCAAAAACGGAATAAAAACCTTTTGCTTCAATCTATAAACAAGCAGGCTAATGAGAAATTGAAATTACCTTCTTTTATTGAAGAAAAATCAGTGGATGGTATAATTATCCTTTCACATTTAAATAGTGCTTATATTAATAAAGTACTAGCCACGGGGATTCCGACAGTACTAATTGACCACCACCATCCCAAAATACAAGCTGATGCCATTTTGACAAACAATCGATTCGGAGCTTACACTGCGGTTCAACATTTGTTAGAACTTGGACATAGGGATATCGCTTACGTTGGAAACATAGGCTTTTCACCCAGTTATCAGGAACGTCTTGAGGGATATTTATTAGCTTTGAGGGACTACGGAGTGCAACCTCGAGAGGAATTTATGTTTAAAGATGCTCTTGAAGAAGAAGCTGTCATAAACAGTTTTATAAGCCAAGTACCTGTCCAACCTACTGCGTGGTTTTGTGTGAATGACGGCCTCGGATACCTTGTTAACTCTGGTCTACAAAGAAATGGCGTACACATACCTGAAGATGCTTCCGTTTGTAGTTTCGATAACGGACAGCTTTCCCGCCTTTCAACACCAAGAATTACTTCTATGGATATTGACCTTCGACTATTTGGACGAAAAGCGGTCGAAAGATTATTTTGGAGAACAGAGAATAAAAGTGAACCCTACGAGGAAACATTGTTACCTGCAACTCTGGTGGAGGGTGATTCTACTGGGAAATTATTCAAAAAGAATACTTCAGTTAAATCTTAATAGTTACTCCTTTATTGTTTTGGAGAATTCATTTTATATTTTTAGGCTATAGTAACTTATATTGTTGTTGCTTCAGTTCAGAAAACTAGTATTTTTTGTATTGAACTATGATGTACCATAAAAATATGCAAGGGAATTCCACATGAAATTTATACAAAGATTTTTTAATAAGGTTAATGTTTTAGTTTAGCTATAGCCTCTGTTAGTGTTAAATACTTGAAACCTCTACCTTATCCTAAAACTCTTGACTAATTTTTCATTGAAAATCACTTGAAGGTTTTGGATAGAGTAAGATTACTACAGATTCTATTGAATTTGTATTAGAATAGAAGAAGCGAAAAATAGGAGTGGTAGAGATGGAAAAAGAAATCAAACTAATTGCATTAGATATGGACGGCACTCTTGTCAATCATGACGGAGACGTGTCAGAAGAAAATGAAGCGGCTGTTCAGCGCGCGAAAGAGAAAGGCATTCACGTCGTGTTAAGCACGGGACGCTCACTGCCTTTCTGCCGTGATATCGCAGAACAACTTGGACACTCCGCTTACTTAGTTACAGTAAACGGCGGACAGATTTTTGATAAAGAACTAAACCTAGTTGATAGCTCTCACCTGGATTATGAACTTGTTGAACGTTTGTGGGAACTAAAAGTAAAGCATGATGTGTATTTCTGGTCATCTACAACAGAAGGCGTCTTTAATACGCAAAAGCCGTTTGACCGAGAAATCAATGACTACACATGGTTGAAATTCGGCTTTGATATTAAAGACGATGATATTCGCAAAATCATTACAGATGAAGTAACAGCGAATGAGGCGTTTGAAGTGACGAATTCAAGCCCAACAAACCTTGAAATCAATCCATCTGGCGTTAATAAAGCTGCAGCACTCATGAAAGTTTGCGACTGGCTTGACCTTTCCATGGAGAACGTCATGGCCGTTGGCGATAGCATGAATGACATTGCGATGATCCGCGAAGCTGGCTTTGGAGTCGCAATGGGTAACGCTCAAGACCGCGTCAAAGAAGCCGCAAACTGGGTCACAAAAGATTACACCGAGCACGGCGTTGCTTACGCTATAGATCAAGTATTGAAGGGATAATGGTGCCTGTCACCGCCCGAATAAACTCAATAAATGTCGAAAAAAGCGCAGTGGATTTACTCCACTGCGCCTTTTCCTTTTCACGCTTATTTCTCCGTGACTTCAAGCACATAAGGTTTATGTGTATGAAGCTCTTCCCCCTTCTCAACATGAACTTTCAGCTTGTACGTTCCTGGCTCGGAGATTTCTATCATTCCTTCATACATACCTTCACCGTTCTCTTCTGTTTCTGTGTAGGTATGCTTTTCCTCTCCTTCTTTCCAGTATTCAAAACGCACATTAGCTTCTGTAAGGAGCTCTTCCTCTTCAGTAATTGTTGTCTTCAGAACACCTGGATTCATCTCATCATTCTCAAGAGAGATGCTAACGTGTGCACCATGACCTTCGTGCTCATCTGTCTTCTCTTCAGAGATCATAACCTTAAAGGAAGACTCATTCATTTGTTCTTCTTCTGAAGATTCAGCCTCCTCATTCTTCGACATACTACCAGTCTCTTCACTGTTCATACTAGAATCGCTCACCTCTTCACCAGAATTGGTGGCATCATCCCCCGTTCCTGAACATGCGCCTAGCGCTAACAAACTGGCAAGCCCTATAGTAAGTGATAGTCTCTTCACTCGATCCATCTCCTTTTCCACCTAACTTCCCTGCCTAGAGAAGTTTCTCTTTATACAAAGCTAACGGAAAAAATATCAGCATAGATCACTTAATCACTGGAAGAATTAAATTTCCCAGGTATTCCCTCTTTACTGAAACTCATTTTCTAACCATAGTAAAATATTCTCTTTATTCTATTTATTCTGACATATTACATGACCTAACAACTGGAAGCTGTTACCATATAACAAGGGATGGCAAAAAAATACTTAATCCGGGGAGGAAGAACATGAAAAAGCTCGTTTCTTTGTTAGCAACTTTCTTATTGGTATTTGGATTTACGAACGTAGGGTATGCGGCTGATGATAAGAATTGCGATGATTTCTCTTCTCAAGAAGAAGCGCAAAATTATTATGAAAGCAACGACCCTGATGCGGACCCAAGCGACCTTGACCGTGACAATGATGGTGAAGCTTGTGAAACTCATTCCTATAGCGGCTCTACTTCATCTGATGAAGAAGCTACATCAGGCGGCGAATCTTCCGATGAAGAGATGACAAGCGAAGAAAGCTCAGAAGCAGCTGACAGCGAAGGCGCTGAAATGGCCGATACAGCGACTAGCTATCCTGTTTATATGTTGCTTGGCCTTGCCATCGCAGCATTCGGCTCTCTTCTACTTTTAAAAAGACGCGTCCACTCTTAATACACATACCATCCCATCGAGATAGGCGAACGCCTATCTCGATTTCTAAAGAAGGTGATTACTGTTGGTAAAGAAGCTCAGTATTCTACTCATTTTAATCGGCATGATTGTAACCGGCTGGAGCGGATATGAATGGTGGAGTCAGAAGAGTGTCGCAACCTTTCAACCTGAAAAAGCCCAGGCCATTTCAAGGAATTGGGAGAAAACTGATTATCAAAAGACAGTTAATCGAGAAGTGATTCAGACAAGTGATGCTACTCCATCAAGTGAAGCATTTCATGCGAAAACAGGGGAAAAAATCGGTGAATTAACAATCCCTCAATTAGGATATCTCTACCCGATCTATTGGGGAACCGATGAACAAACGTTGAAACAGGGAGTTGGTATGTATAACACAGATTTCACAACTTTACCAAGTCAAGCAGGCCACACTGCACTTGCAGGACACCGCGATACCGTTTTTGATGGCCTTGATCAACTAAAAAAAGGTGATCGTCTTTACCTCACATTAGACGATACAACATATGAATATCAAATCCGCAAAACATGGATTACAGACGAGCATGATCGTAGCGTTATTGTGGATAAGAATTCCCCCACTCTCACACTCACCACGTGCTATCCGTTTGATTATCTCGGCTCCGCACCAGATCGTTACATCATTCAGGCAAGTTTAATACAAGTCGATGACGGGAGTGACTCCCAATCCTGAGTTACCCCTAATTCGAAGTGCCGCAACAAAATAGCTATGTTAGCTTATATTGTTGATCCCTCGATTTTGGCTCATTCGAGTGAAATTATAGTTTCACTCACCTTTCAGCTCTCTGATGACCAAAATCAACAACATTCATTAACATTTCCATAAAAAAAGAGAACTGAGTCATCAGTTCCCTTCATCATGTTAGCGTATTTGACTAATCGAAAGCTTTTCCTGAACGATTCGAATCGCTTCAGCAAGTAGCGGAGCAATCGATAGGACTTTAATTTTATCAAGATCTTCTGAATCTGGAAGAGAGATGGTATTCGTTACAACCACTTCTTTAATGTTCGATTCAGCAATTTCTTCCGTTGCGTGACCAGAAAGAACAGCGTGGGTAAATGTCGCGTAGACGTCCTTCACACCGTTTTCTTCAAGGATACGTGAAGTAAACGTAACGTTTCTACCAGTATCAATCATATCATCAATAATAATCGCTGTTTTCCCTTGAACATCACCAATAACATTCACAGTGGATGGTTCTCCCGTGTCATAAGAACGGCGATCAATCAAAGCGATTGGCGCATCTAGCATTGACCCTAATTTACGTGCACGAAGCGCACTGCTATTGTCTGGTGCCACAACAACAACATTTTCTAAATTCTTGTTCTCAAAATATTCAGCAAGGATCGGAATACCAGAAACTTGGTCAACTGGGATATTGAAAAATCCTTCAATTTGATTGGCATGCAAATCAATGGTTAACACGCGCGTTGCGCCCGAACGTTCTAGCATGTTCGCAATCAATTTTGCTGTGATCGGCTGTCTAGGTCCTGTCTTTCGATCCTGTCTTGCATATCCATAATACGGTAGCACAACATTAATGGTTTTGGCTGATGCTCGTTTTAATGCATCAATCATAATTAAGAGCTCCATCAAATAATCGTTTCCTGAGCCTGCGATGGATTGTACAAGGTATGTATCGCAACCACGGATGCTTTCCTCAACGTTCATGTGGATTTCACCGTCACTAAAGCGTTTGACGGAACAATTTCCAACTTTAACCCCAAGTGTCTCTACAATTTCTTGAGCCAACTCCGGATTTGAGTTCAAAGCGAACACTTTCACATCTTCTTCATGGCGTAGCATAGCGTAGCTCCTTTATCTTTCGTTTATCCCACGAATGGTCCATTCACAATACAACTGTGTATGAAACATTTACATATGTATTTAGTTTAAACTTCTCCTCCACTATACCATACACGGAAGCTCAATTTCTGCAGATTTTTTTTGGAATTCTAATGAAAAATCATCAAATTGTTCACGATTTTCCCCTGTATGCGCTTTACTGTTCATCATTCGAAGTATTTCCTTTTATTCTCTATCTCCACTTAATAGAATGCACAATATAGAGAATAATCGCACCAAAAATCATCGTAAGAAAGAGAGGCATCACCCATCCAGACAAACCTTCCTCGATCCCCTTTGCCATTTGTACACTTTCTACCGTCACATAGGAAAAGAATAGCGCAATCGTATTTTTCAAAAAGCGCATGAGCACAACTGCACTTCTGTATTGTAGAGCTGCATTGCCATCTGTAATTTTCACAATGTAATTGTACTTATGAGGAAAGCGCTCAAGGATCGTGAGACCTCCCCAGAGAAAAGCTCCCATCGTTGGCAACAAAATAATAGTACCCTTTGGTCCCCAATTATCCGCTATACCAGAAGCATTAAAATGGATTGGAACTTGATTCGGTATGCTACCCCACTCGAGTGAAATGTAGACAATACTTAGAAGAAGAAAGGTAATGGCTGCAACATCAAACCCCTTCTGAACAAATGACTTTTCAATTTTTATTCGAGGTCGCTCTTTCATATACACTCTCTCCCTTCGTTACTAGTCATACGTTTTGATTACTGAAAAGTTCCAACAATTTGATCCTCTCCCCACCTCTATTATAGAATGTAAGGGACACTCGACGACTCAGATAATCGTTATAAGGAGAGTAACTTTCCATGCAGAATGAATACAATTTAGACTCTACAGAGTTTTATTCACTTAAAACCGCATCCAAACGATTATTTAAATTGATAAGTGACCGTTTAAACGTAAATACCGCTTATGTAACCAAACGCGGTAACAATGCAATGACCGTTGTAAGCTCTTACAATGAAAAGGAAGAAATCATTCCTGAAGGATACGCTGTGGAGTATAGTGGTACATACTGTCGGTTGATTATTAATAATGAAAAAAGCGTCATGCATACAGCTAACTTAGCACATGATGAATTCACGAGACAGCTAGAAGTAACTTCACAACTAAAGGTAAAAGGATTTCTCGGTGTTTCACTAACAGATACGAACGGAAAGATTTTTGGCACGCTTTGCGTGATGGATAAAGAAGAGAAGGTATTCAATGAAGAGGATATTACTTATTTAAAATCAATGGCTGAAATTCTTTCGTACATGATTGAACTTGATCAAACGAAGTATAATATGGATTTCTTAAGCGTACCTATTGTTCCAATCACAAAAGGAATCTCTATATTAACCTTGCAAGGGGTGATTGATGAGAGAAGAGCGGAGAACATTATTAAACAAGTCCTTCAATATGGGGCAAGTAACCAAATTGATTATTTTATCGTTGATTTATCAGGCTTAAAAATTGTAGATGGGTATTTCCCAACAATTCTTGGCGATCTCTTTCAATCTATACAACTGATGGGAATTGAAACAATCATTACAGGAGTTACACCTTCAATCGCCCAACAAGAAGTAGCGAATGAACAGCTTCCTCGTTTTAAAACCGTGCAAAATCTTGAATCCGCTCTGGATTATATCGGATTTGAATTAGTCGAAAAAATTTAATCGACTAAAAGCCGCACCCAACTTTGAGTGCGGCTTTTACATATTCCTTTTACATCTTCGCAACTTTTCTTGACTCTTCATCAATTTTCTTCATCTCATCTTGTGTAAGCTTAAATCCTAGCACTTTCACATTATCTTCTGCATGCTTTAATTTCGAAGCGCCTGGGATCGCTACAACCGTGTCCCCATGGAAATGAACGAGCCAGTTTAACGCCACCTGGCCTGCTCCAATTCCATAAGCATTCCCAATCTCTTTTAACACATTAATAAGTGGCAGCGTTCTAGCTAATCCCTGTGGTTTAAACTGGGACATATGCTTTCTCGGTCCTGAAAGGTTTGCCGCTAAGTCGGGATTATCATGGAACTTTCCAGTTAAGATTCCCTGTTCAAGTGGAGAATAGGCAATGATCGTCACACCGTTTTGCTTCGCAAGATCGAGTACACCGTTCGTTTCAATTCTTCTATCGAGTAAGCTATACTTCATTTGGTTGGAAGTAAGGCTTGCCCCGTGACGGTTCAACTCTTGAATTGCACGATCCATTTTATCGCGATTAAAGTTACTGACACCAACAGCGCCAATATGACCCTCTTTAACGAGCGAGGCCATTTGTTTCATCTCCTTTTCTGGCGAAGAAAAGGAAAACGGTTGATGCACTTGATGAAGGTCAATACGCCGCCCCTTTAATGCGTCTTTTCGTTTTTGAATTGTTCCTGTAATCGATCCTGCTGTACGCAAGAGCGGCCACCACTTTGTCGCAATTAGCGCTTCTTCTTCTTTTATTCCAAGACGATTTAACGCTCCAGCCAGGGCTTCTTCTGACTTTCCCTTTCCGTAAGCTTCCGCTGTATCGAACCAGTTAATCCCGCCGTCTAAGCTCATCTTCACAATCGCGTCCATATCGGCTTCTGAAATCGTAGAGAAGTAGCTTCCAATTAAGCCGCTCCCTTGACTAAATTGCCACGTTCCGAGACCGATCGGAGAAATCTCATAATTTGTTTTTCCTAGTCTTCTCACGCCTTCGCCACATCCTTCATTTGTCTTCTAACCAAGTATAGCATTCGGTGAAACAAATCTACTAAGATCTGACTTTACGACTTCAATACCTTTTTAAACACATAGCTTACCTGATCATACGCCATCTTTTCTTGATAAAAGCGATGAGCCTCCTTTTTAGCAACGCCTGAAGAAAGAGCCACCGCCCCATATCCATTTTCAATTGCCCACTCTTCAACAAAAGATAGCAGCTTTTCACCGTGCCCTTTCGAACGGTGTTGTTCACTAGTGACAAGATCACATACCCAAACGAATCGTCCGTAGTAAAGTGTAATCATCGGCTTGAATCCCGTCACCGCGACGATTTCATTTCCATCATAAAGAGCAAAAAGTCGGTACATATCCTTACGTTGAGCTTCTTCCACTAAAGCGAGATACTCTTTCTCATCCAAATGCGACCTAAGCTCCTTCATAATCTGATAGGCATCAAGCCACTGTTCCTTCGTTTTCATTTCTTTAATCAAGAATATCCCTCCGGTGAATAAAAATAATGGATAATGAAACAAAAGTATTCCCCAGCCCAACTCCATGACTATAGGCATTCGCCAGACAAGAAACTGATCCTTCTTATCAGAAAAACCTTCCGTCTCTCATCAAAAAAACCTGCCCCATAATAGGACAGGCTCATTCATTCACAGCAGCATAACTTAGTTCGTTACATAATCCATAAGGCAAACATAGCGGCTGGCCAGAACGAGGATCGTAAATGATATCACTTCGAACACCAAACACATCTTCTAATACATCAGATTTCATCACTTCAAGCGGAGTGCCCGTTTTCTTCACTTTCCCTTTTTTGATCGCCACCATATGACCAGCGTAGCGGCTGGCATGATTTAGATCATGAACGACCATGACTATCGTCCGGTTTTCTTGAATATTTAACTTTTGAAGAAGTTCAAGCACTTCAAGCTGATGGGCCATATCAAGAAAAGTGGTTGGCTCATCTAGAAAAAGAATTTTCGTATCCTGAGCGAGCGCCATCGCAATCCAGGCGCGCTGGCGCTGGCCACCAGAAAGCTGGTCAATCGGGCGGTTGGCAAACTCTCCAATTCCAGTCATTTCAATCGCCCAGGCAATTTTTTCTTTATCTTCTAACGTAAGAGCTTTTAGTCCTTTCTGATGTGGAAAGCGCCCGTATGTGACAAGTTCTAGAACTGTTAGCCCTTCTGGAGCCGTGGGGTTTTGAGGAAGGATCGCTAACTCCTTCGCAAGGTCCCGCGTTTTCTGCTCATGAATAGCACGTCCATCAAGGTAAACCGTTCCACTTTTTGGCTTCATTAATCGAGATAGCGTTTTGAGAATGGTCGACTTTCCTGATCCATTCGCTCCAACAAGAGCCGTAATCTCTCCTTCAGGTATGGATAAATTCAGCTGATCTACAATGATGTTTTCCTGATAACCGATCTTAAGATCTTCTGTTTGAATCACCACACTCACTCCTTTCGCTTATACTTCTACAAAATCCTTATGATGCGTAGAATACATCGCCATGGCTTCTGCCTCAGGATCAAGAAAGGCTTTTGCACTATTTAACGCTTTAGGTCCTTCCGCAAGACCACCTGCTATGAGCGTTAAACGATGGGGATATGTGACGATATCCCCTACTGCGAAAACACCTGGTATACTCGTTTCCATTTTTGCATCCGTAACGACTTTTCCTTCGTTCATCGTCATTCCCCAGTTTTGGATGCCGCCTAAGTCGAGATTAAATCCATGATTAACAAGGAGGGCATCGATTTCAACTACTTCTTTTTCACCTGTGTCGACATGAGTAAGAACAACCTTATCAATACGCTCCTTACCAATCACGTCAGATACATAGCACGAACATTTGATGTGCGTTTCCGAATTATTCATCTCTGTAATACTACTTTCATGACCAGTAAAAGCCTCTCTGCGATGAACGATCGTTACTTTATCTGCAATTGGTTCAAGCCGATTCGCCCAATCGATCGCCGAATCGCCTCCTCCAGAAATCAGAACGTGCTTACCTCTGAAGCTTTCCACACGATCCACTGCATAATAAAGGTTCTTCCCTTCAAAATGCTCTGCGCCATCAACTGGAAGCTTTTTCACCCCAAGCGTCCCATGTCCAATAGCTAAAATAACGGTCCGAGTGTAATGCTTTTCTCCATTATGACTCGTTAAAATATAGGTTCCGTCCTCTTCTCGCTCAAGATCGTCTACTCGTTCCCCAAACACCATTGTTGGATCAAATGTGCTCGCCTGTTCTTCAAGCTGCTTAATCAAATCAGCTCCGGAGACGCCAGGAATCGCTCCAATGTCTCGTAGAATTTTCTCTGGATAGAAGTAGGTCACTTTCCCACCAACTTGCGGAAGGTATTCAATGACTTTCGTCTTAAGCTCGCGCATACCGCTATAAAAAGCTGTAAATAAGCCAATAGGCCCTCCGCCAATGATCGTCACGTCATATATTTCATTCTTCACATCGTTCGCCTCCTAAGCTTTTGCTCTAGCAAGTAAATATAAAAAGTATGGAGCTCCTATAATCGCAACCATAATACCGGCATGAATTTCAGATGGTGCGAGAATCGTTCGACCAATCGTATCAGCTACTAAAAGAACAAGTCCACCAGCAAGAGCCGACAACGGCAATAGGAATCGGTGATCATTTCCGACTAATTGTCGAGCAAGATGTGGGCCAACAAGACCAACGAAACCAATTCCGCCACTAACTGAGACGCAAGCAGATGCAAGTGCAACAGAAGCACCTAGGAGCAAGAAACGCTCTTTCTCTACTTTCACACCCATTCCGGTCGCAAGCTTCTCACCAAAAGTTAATCCATCTAGCGTCCTCGCTTTATAGAATATGAACGTAAATAAAATGATAATCCACGGCAGTAACGTCAGAACATGAACCCACGTCGTTCCCCAGATCTTACCGGCAAGCCAAATGGCAATGAATTGGTAATCGAATGGATCCATTCGCAGCGTTAAGATTGTAATAAGGGCACCAATACCCGCGGCGATGGCAATTCCATTTAGAATTAACCGCTGGGGCATCAACCCTTCTCTTTTACTATAAGAAAGGGCATAAATGATGATGGCCGTTGCACATCCACCAATTAATGCAAGAAACGGCATGAGTAGAATGGGTGCATCCGTTGTTTTTGGGAAGAAAGAAATGAAAATCACGACCATTAAGGCTGCTCCGCTATTGATTCCAAGGATCCCCGGATCTGCAAGGGCATTACGAGAGATTCCTTGAAGGATACAGCCTGAAATGGCAAGACCAGCACCGACGAGAACAGCAATCACAATTCTGGGTAAGCGAAATTCAAATAGAATCAACGATTGTTGCTCTGTTCCATTTCCAACTAACGTGTTCAATACTTCAAGAGGACTTAATTTCGTTAATCCAGTATTCAAGCTAATTAAAAAGGTGATAACGATCAATATAAGAAAAATCGCCATAATGAAATACCGACGCCGATTACGTTTCCGCTGGACGTCAAATAAAGAATCTAAATCCACTATAGTTCCCTCCCTTCGCGTCTCGCTACAAAGAGGAAGAAAGGAACACCGATAAGAGCAAATATCGCTCCGATTGGCGTTTCATATGGTGCATTAACCATTCTTGCTCCCATATCGGCAACAATCATCAAAAGTCCTCCAAGAACGGCTGAGCATGGGACAATCCAGCGATAATCAACACCAACAAGAAACCTTGCTATATGTGGTATTACTAGTCCTACGAACCCTATTGGACCTACAGCTGACACGGCAGCACCTGCTAACACTAGTACAACAATTGCTGCTAGAGCTTTTATTAATTTTGTACGCTGACCAAGACCTACAGCAACATCTTCTCCAAGACTAAGTAACGAAATCGATTTGGAAAGAAATAGCGCTACAATGAGAGCTACAATGATCCACGGCAATAGAATCTGAATTTGTGGCCACTTCAAACCAGCCGTTCCTCCGGCAAACCAGAAGGCAAGATCCTGGGATAGCTGAAAATGAATAGCGACTCCTTCACTCACTGCAGTAAAGAGAGCACTCACAGCAGCCCCTGCAAGCACAAGCCGGACAGGCGAGAGACCATTTCTTGATAAGGAACCGATACCAAACACTAGTCCAGCCCCAATACCAGCACCAATAAAGGAAAACAGCATCAAATTGTTATAAGATAAACCCGGAAAAAAGGCAAAGCTAAGCGCAATCATCAATGTTGCTCCTGCATTTAAACCTAGTAACCCTGAGTCAGCAAGAGGATTTCGCGTTACCCCTTGCATGATGGCGCCAGCAACAGCAAAACTTGCTCCAATTAATATGTCAGCAACTGAACGCGGCATTCGAAATTCGCGAATGATCGAATGTTCTGTTGAGGTTGGATCAAATTGAAAAATCGCCTGCCAGACTGTCATTAACTTTATATCTGCTGCTCCAAGCGCGATTGATAGTCCAAGACTCAGAATGAGGGCCGCACTTCCGGCAACTAGAATAAGCATTGCCGTGACAGGTCGAGATTGAACAGCTAGCTGATCTTCTATTTTATTTGCCGTCGGCTCAACTTTCTTTGACATGTGATAACTCCTTGCTTTATGTAGTAAAGAACCCCGGTGCCAGGCACCAGGATTTCTTCATTATTCATTGTTTTCTTTGAATGTTTTCACGATTTGATCTAGCTGACCTTCTACTGCAATTGGATCATAGTAATACATTTCTTCAAAGTTCATTTCATAAAGGTGACCATTCTTCACAGCATCAAGGTTCTGCCAGAGAGCACTTTCCTTCGTTTCCTTTAGTACATCTTGATTATCCTCAGCGGCATACTCGGTATAAAACATGTGATCGGCTGCATATTCAGGCAATACTTCTAGCGAAATCTGTTTCCAGTTGTCTCCTTCAATCACTTCTTTCTGAATCTTCTCAGGTGCTTTTAACTCAAGAGCATCGTAGATGACCTGACCACCACGACCAAAGTTATCTCCAAAGACATAGAAATCTTTTGTTTGTACTTCGTATATGCCAACCGTCTCGTCTTCCCCAATCACCCCGTCTAGTTCTTCACGCGCTGCGGCTGCCTTTTCATCAAACTGTTCAATCCACTCTTTCGCTGCATCTTCTTTACCAGCGATTTCTCCCATAGCCGTTACTTCTTCATCTAGTGACTCATAAGCTCCGAATGGAACTAGGACAGTTGGGGCAATTTTAGATAGGAGATCGTATTGTTCTTGGTCCGTCACAACGATCAAATCCGGATCAAGCGACGTTACTTTCTCAACAGATGGCGGCGTACCAATATCTTCAATATCCGCAATTTGTTCTTCTGTAAAATAAGGATTATCAAGAACAAATTGATCTGGAGCTCCTATTGGAGTAATCCCAAGCGCCAGGAAGTAGCCAACGTAATCGGTTGCAACAATTCGTTCAGGATTAGCCGGAATATCGAACTCTTGCCCGTCAGGCAAAGTAAAAGTTTTCATCTCATTTGTTTTCTCACCTTCACTTGATTCGCTTTTCTCATTCTCGTTCCCACACGCTGCTAATATAAGAACGAGCGCAAGCATCAAGATAAAAGTAACCCTCTTTTTTGTAGCTTTCATTATATGTACCTCTCCCTTTTTGGTGATATTGAGATTCATTATCATTTAGAATGATAACACTTCTCATTACAGGTGTCTAGATATCAACAAACAATTTTATTGCTTCAAAATAGCTACATAGAAGGTTTTGTATGCGCTTTCTAGTTCTTTATGAAAATTTAGTGAGAAAAAAAGTGGTTTATCCCCTCTTATCTAAGGTTATTATTACTGACATATTCAAATAAATTGTTGTGTTTTAACTTTTATGTTAGGAATCCTTACATAAAAACACAATTATCTGTAAATATCATTAGAATGGACACTAACAAAAAAATTAAAGGTGAGGTTATTTAATCCATGACACTAACAAAGAATAGTATTCAACAGGACATCATGAAGGAAGCAAAAGAAAAGAAAGTCGAATTTATTCGTCTTGAATTTACGGACATGCTTGGTGAAACAAAAAACGTTGAACTTCCAATTGAAGAATTGGAAAGCGTTATGAATAATGAAGCAATGTTTGACAGCTCTTCCATTGCAGGTTTTTCTGATATTCAGGAAAGTGATATGTATCTCTTCCCTGACCTTGAAACATTCAAAGTCCTACCGGACGCTGTTGATCAGGATTGTATCGCTCGCTTTATCTGTGATATTCATACGCCAGACGGCGAACCTTTCGAAGGGGATCCACGCTACATTTTGAAAAGAGCGATGAAGGAAGCTGAAGATATGGGTTATACAGTAAACGTTGGCCCTGAACCAGAATTCTTCCTTTTCAAGCTAGATAAAGACGGTTATCCAATTCGTAAGATGAATGACCGCGCAGGTTATTTCGATGCTTCACCAAAAGATAAAGGTGACCAGGTACGTCGTGACATCGTTCGTACACTTAAGAAATTCGGTTTTGAAATGGAAGCTTCCCACCACGAAGTAGCTCAGGGACAGCATGAAATCAACTTCCGTTTCGATAGCGTCATTAAAGCAGCTGATAACATCCAGACCTTCAAAAACGTTGTAAAAGACGTTGCGACAAGTCACGATTATCACGCTACTTTCATGCCTAAGCCAATCGCAGGTGAGAACGGTTCTGGTATGCATTGTCACCTTTCCCTCTTTACTGAAGGCGAAAGCGCATTTTATGATGAGAACGATCCAGAGGGCATTTCTAAAACAATGAAGCAATTTATGGCTGGTATTCTTTCACATGCAAATGGACTTGCTGCCATTACTAACCCGAACATTAACTCATACAAGCGTCTCGTTCCTGGTTATGAAGCACCAGTAAGTGTGGCATGGTCTCACTCTAACCGAAGCTGTATGATTCGCGTACCAACAACTCGTGGCATGGGTACTCGTTTTGAAATTCGTAACCCAGATCCAACAGCTAACCCTTACCTAACGCTAGCTGCTGTTATCCACGCTGGACTTGAAGGTATTCGTCATGATCTTGATGCTGGCGCACCAGAAACGCGTAACCTGTATGAAGTAAGCACAGATGACGTTCCAACACTTCCAACTAACTTGAAAGAAGCAATCAAGTCACTTCGTGAAGATAAAGTAGTTATGGAAGCATTAGGAGATCATACTTCAAAAGTATATATTGAAGAGAAACAAAAAGAGTGGATCGAATACTCCCTTAACGTAAGTCAGTGGGAAGTGGACCGCTACATGAATAAGTAATAAGTAAACAAAAAACAAGCTACCTCATCGAGAGGTAGCTTGTTTTTTTGTTATATGATGTAAGCTTAATGGTTGCGTGTGTATTTTTTCAGCTTTTGATACTTCACTATTTTCTCATCTAATCGTTTACTTAAGAGAAGTATTTTCCCGCTTGAGTAATCGTCAGCTTCTTGTCCTAGATCATAAAGCACCATTCGCAGCGTATGAATTTCATCTTCAAGGCTTTGTAGCAACATAGCGCTCTCCCTTATAATTTGTCTTTTTATTACATTACCACAAAAAAACCTTGTCTGATTCATATTCTTACAAATTACATAATTTTTAACATTTTGCTAATCATTAACACATTTGTAATACAAGTGTGAAAACATTGAATACTGGAACATTCGTTAAAATGATTGACCCTCCTTTTTTTCATTGTTATGATTCTCGTTATAAATTTCATCTAAATAAACCTTGTATAAGTTCAGGAATACGGCCTGAACGTTTCTACCAGCTACCGAAAATGGCTTGTCTACAAGGAATTATGAATACATTCATATTCCTTGTGATTTGACTCTGGTTGCTGGCCAGAGTTTTTTTTATTGATCAGGAGGGTCCATCATGAAAAACTTCTTCCAGTTCGCTGAACGGGAAACGAATTACCGAAAAGAAACGTTAGCTGGGGTTACAACGTTTCTTTCCATGGCATATATATTAGTTGTTAACCCCATAATCCTAAGTGAAGCAGGCATTGATAAAGGCGCACTCTTCACAGCAACTGCTCTATCTGCAATCGTTGGGTCCTTACTTATTGGCCTACTCGCAAACTTCCCTGTCGGCATTGCCCCAAGTATGGGATTAAACTCTTTCTTCACCTTCTCCGTTGTTATTGGGATGGGAATTGATTGGGAAATTGCACTCACAGGCGTCTTTATAGCCGGTATTATCTTTATGATTCTTAGCTTACTTAAAATACGAGAGAAAATTATTAACGTCATACCAAAAGACTTAAAGCACGCCATTGCTGCAGGAATTGGTTTCTTTATCGCTTTTGTTGGACTTAAAAATGCAGGAATCGTCGTTGGAAACGAAGAAACGTTTATTTCGATCGGACAGCTTACAAATCCAACGACGGCATTAGCTGCTTTTGGCTTTGTTATTACTTTAATGATGTTGATACGCGGCATTCGAGGTGGCATCTTCTATGGTATTGTCATAACCACGATTATTGGAATGATCATTGGTCTTGTGCAAGTACCAGGCTCGATTGTTGGACAGGTGCCAAGCCTTGAACCAACTTTTGGGGTTGTCTTTCAACATTTAGGAGATATTTTCTCGCCTGAAATTCTAGCTGTTATTTTCACATTCTTATTCGTTGCTTTCTTCGACACGGCGGGTGCTCTTATTGCCGTAGCAAGTCAGGCCGGACTTATGAAAAACAATGAAATTCCGAATGCAGGCCGAGCGCTACTTGCTGATTCTACATCTGGAGTTGTTGGAGCGATCTTCGGTACATCAACGACTGCCTCATTCGTAGAATCATCCGCTGGCGTTGCCGTTGGTGGCCGAACTGGATTCACATCTGTCGTTATTTCCATTTGCTTCTTCATTGCTCTCTTCTTCTCACCCATTCTTGGCGTGATAACACCTGAAGTAACAGCCCCAGCCTTAATTATCGTTGGTGCGCTTATGGCAACAGAAGTGAAGCAGATTGATTGGAGCAGATTAGAAGTAGTGATCCCTGCTTTTGTAACGATTATTATGATGCCACTCACGTTTAGCGTGGCAACAGGGATCGCCCTCGGTTTCATTCTTTATCCATTTGCGATGATCGCTAAAAAAGAATGGAAGCAGGTGCATCCGATCATGTATACACTCGGTGCTTTGTTCATTCTTTACTTTGTCTTTCTATAACGTTACAAAGGGGCATTTCAGTTGAAATGTCTCTTTTTTTAATCCACACTGTTTCAACTAAAAAAAATAGTGGTAGTATTGCGGTGGATGGTTTAAAATAAGTCATTAATGAGAAAAGCTTTACAAAAAGGTAGTGATTAAAAACATGCTATATATATGGGATATTGAAGAATTGGTTAAAGACACATTGGCATTTCACCAATTACCAATCAACTATGAATTTAATAACGAATTAAACGCTCCTATGAGCTATAACGTATCGACGAATACAATTAAGTTTAACTATTTACAATTGAACGGCTATCAAGCCAAAGTAAACTTCAAACTGAAAGAAACCGAAGAAAACATCGCAAAAATTCTTCTATACCATGAGATCGGTTACTACTTGGATTTCAAGAAGCATAGACACGATCTTAGGATTTTAATGTACGAGGAAGAAGAGGAGCAGCAAAAGTTTCTTGCTGAAATCGAACGAAATGCCTGGGATTTTGGGCGGAAATTGGTTCCTGATGACCTAGTAGAGTCCTACGATAAATTAAGGGAACTCGATCAGCAGTTTCAAAACGGACAATAGAAGGCACTGAAAAGGACGAGATCTCATTGATCTCGTCCTTTTCCATACTCTCAATACATCAAATCTGAAACTCACTTCTCCACTTCGCTATCTTATCCAGTGCTAACTGATCTTCCTTTACTTCCCCCGGCTTCACACCGCTACCGATGACGTAATCGACGAACTCCATGTTCACGAACTCAAAGATATAGCTAAATTGCTGAATAAGAGGAAGTCCTTTAATTTTCGCACTGCTTCCGCCCGTAACGATCACATAAGCTTTTTTCTTTGCTAGCTCTTCTTTTAAATTTAATTGTTCATCACGTAAATATTGCGACCAGCGATCAAAGAAATTCTTCATTGGACCGCTCATTCCATACCAATATAGAGGTGTTGAGAAAACGAGAACATCATGGGCTAACAGTAGTTCAAGTAACTCGTCATAGTCATCCTCTACTGGTGAGAACCCTCCTTCTGAATGTCTCTCATCGACAATCGAATTTATATGTTTATCTGCAAGAGAAACTATCGTATGGTCCGTACCTTCAAGCATTCTTTTTGTCAGGTACTCTGAGTTTCCATTTTCACGAGTACTCCCTAATAGTGCCATAATCTTCATACTACACTCTCCTTTTACAGTGAAGCGTCTATTCCTTAGAAGTATATCATTGCAACAAACATCAACGTTATCTATAATAATTGATACTAACTATCGAAATTATTAATGGAGGGTCTGATGGATTTAAATTACTTTTATACTTTTAATGAAGTCGTTCGATCAGGAAGCTACACACAAACAGCAGAAGAACTAGGTTATGCTCAGTCGAGTGTAACGACTCAAATCAAGAAGCTTGAAGACTATTATCACGTGAAACTGTTTGAGCGTGTTGGAAGGAAAATGAGGTTAACGTCATCAGGAGAACAGCTTTATGATTACGTGAAGGAAATTATAAAGCTTGCAGATGAAGCAAAAGCTCACCTTCGAACTGATGCCAATTTAAAAGGGACCATTCGCATTGGAACTGGCGAAACACTTGCAGCGTATTATATTACACCTTATATTAAAACGCTCAAAGAAAAGCATCCTGAATTACGCATCCGACTTGAATCTGGTCAGTGTCAAAACTTAATTGGCGGCACAGTAGATGGCACGTACGACATCACTATTTTGTTAGACCAATTACAACATCATCCTGATCTAACAACGATCCCCATACGTCAGGAAGAAATGGTCATGATTGCCCCTCCCCAACATCATTTCACGAAACTTGGTGTATTGGATTTAAAGAAATTAGAGGAGGAAACGCTCATTCTGACCGAAGAAGGCTGCGCCTATCGAGTTCTTCTAGAAAAGTGGCTAAAAGAAGCCAACGTACAAGCGAAATCGATCATTTCCTTTAGTAGTCTTGAAGCCATTAAGCAATGTGTCGCGGATCAACTCGGTATTGCGCTTCTACCAAGAATAGCGGTTGAGCGAGAAATTCAAAATGGGCATGTTGCCGTGCTTCCATTTCATTCGAATAACATCACTCTCTACACGCAAATTGTATACAAAGAACGAAAATGGATTTCACCACCGCTGCAACAATTTATCGATCTGATGGTGAAGTAGACAACAAAAGAGTCCAACAGCGACGCTCCTGACCTAATACGCTTGTTAGCTATTCATTAATTGAACAATTCCAACCACTACTGAAAAAAAGCTAAGTCCAATGAAAATCAGCGTCACTCTTCGCTGCTTTTTCTTTGTTTCTTCTATATAAAAGAAACAAAGTGATGCGAATACAGTGATGCTGATGACTAAGCGAAACAGGTTTTCGTTCCCACCAGAAAACCCTAACCATGCGATACTACTAGCAGCAATAATCATAACACTCAACAAGAGAACTCTTATGATTTTCATTCTCTTTCCTCCCCATTACGGCCTATCCTTATGCTATTTCCTAGCATGAACATCACTCCAACAACCATAGACATGATCACTTCCTTCGAAATACCTGCTGGTGATTTGTTTATGTAGTATATGGATAACAAACTAATCATCGTGAGTCACGTCAAGAGCGTTATCATTAGCATATTTCCTTCATACGTTCTCCCCTCTTTCATGTGCTTTTGGCACCTGCATCTCTTTTACAAAGTAAGCTCCTATTAATAGAAAAAGCATCGATCCTAGTAAACTATATAACCCGAGGAAACCAAACCAGTATCCTAAAGGATTGAGCGCAGCACTGATCAAGAAACAAATCGGGGAAATAGCTGATTTAAAGCCTGTTAAACCCATCTGTTTTCTTCTCGTTACTTGTATATAGATCCCTATTAAAAAGACGATTGAGAAAATAATCGTTACGATTACTTCGATCATCTCTCTACCTCCTCTCTCAATAAAACGCTTTCTTCTTTTACGACTGAGGTGAGAAAGAAGTTTCAATCATTTTATTAGAGAAGAGAGAAGTTCTATCCTCTATTAACCGCTATTCCTCAAATAATTTCTGATTGATATACAGAGAAACGCTCAGTAACAAAAGGATCATAGTAAAGACAAGAACCCATTGATCACACGGATAAGCAATGAAACTATGAACAATGAATACCATCCCTAAAGGAAGTAAAAAAACTCCGCCTACCACCCTTCCTAACCTAGCTTTATCACGAATCGCTTTTTCATTAAATCCAGCCAATAACCACGTTTGTTTCAATACGCCTACCAAATAAGAAACAATTAGAAGTAAAATGCCAATCACTAACAAATTTAGATTCATCCCAAACTGCCTCCCTTCTTTTTCTCTTAAACTCACACAATGTTCAATCCTTCTCGTTGACTTTAAATTTAAACCGAGCTATAGTTAAAGTAACAAGGGGAGTAGCGACCGGTAACGGCTGATTAATCATCAATACGGTATTACGATACCTGGTTCATCGGGCTAAGCTTTTTAGTACGCAAGACCTTGGTACAATTTTGTTGTGCCAGGGTTTTTTCGTATGCGCTGGCGGAGAGGAGTTACACATGATCATTCTTATCTTTCTTCTTGCAGCTGCCGTAGTTGTCGGTGCCGCTATTTACCTGAATCAGTTCGGTGATGTTATTAGTAAGAAATCTTCATTAAGTGGAGCTGTTGTAGGGACATTCTTAATTGCGGGAGCCACATCACTTCCAGAATTAACAACGAGTTTAACAGCTGTGTATATCGATAATCCTGATATCGCAGTCGGTAACATGCTTGGAAGTAACGTTTTTAACCTTTTAATTTTAGCAGTAGTGGACTTAATTTATAGACGACGAAGATTGTTTCAGAAGGTAAACACGAAGGCAAATGTCCCATCTGCCCTCGTCGGTCTCCTTTTCCTCGTCATTTTAATCGTCTCTCTGTTAATTCCAGGAACGATTTCCATATTTGGTGTCGGGATTGAAATGGTTGTCATTGTTTTATTATATGTCTTATCAATGAAATACATTTCAAGCGACGATGGGGAGCAGGAAGATGTACCTACAAAAGATTACTCTCTTCGCACTGCCGTCATTGGCTTTATCGTCGCAGCACTCATTGTATTCGTATCAGGAAGTATTTTATCCATTGCGGGAGACAGACTAGCTGAGGCAACGGGTATGAATGCAAGCTTTGTCGGTAGCTTTCTCATTGCTGCTTCAACCTCTTTACCAGAGCTTGTCACGGTGCTTGCTGCTTTCAAACTAGCAAACTACAATATGGCGATTGGATCGATTCTTGGAAGCAATCTCTTTAACATTCAGCTATTAGCCCTGACTGATGTTCTCTATCGAAAAGGACCGATTCTAGCTGCAGTTGATCTGTCTCATATCTTCATTGCAGGACTTGGTTTGTTAATGACGATCGTGATTATGTACTTGCTTCTACGTCCACAAACACTCCGAAGTCAGTGGCGCTATGCTGCTCCTTCACTCGTGATGGCGTTATTATATGTCGTTGTTTCCTATGTTTTGTTCTAATAAAAAGCGTGCTGACTTGTTGTCAGCACGCTTTTTGATGATTTCAAAAACGTTAGTCTCGAAAGCCGCCATCTGAATGAATAATTTGTCCTGTAATCCACCTTGCTTCATGACTCGCTAGAAAACCAACAAGTCTCGCCGCATCATCAGGCGTGCCGATACGTCCCGTCGGAAACTTCGGCTTTAGAAAAGTTTGGAGTTCATCATCCATCCACCCTGAATCAGTTGGTCCAGGATCAATGGCATTCACTGTAATGTTGTAAGGCGCAAGCTCAGTTGATAGTGATGCCGTGAACGCTGAGATTGCTCCTTTTGTCGTAATATATGCAAGATTGCCAGGCTGTGGGCTTTTGTCCTGTCCAGAAACAAAGTTGATGATTCTGCCTTCCGCTTGTTGCTTCTTTAACTGCTTCGCAAAAGTAACAGACAGCATGCACGTTCCTCTTACGTTAACAGCACAGTGCTGATCAATGATTTCCGCTGATAATGCATCATGATCGACTTCTACACAGTGCGTCGCATTGTTTACTAGAATCACAAGCTCTCCGGTCATTTTCATCACTTGTGCTAAAAGGTTCTCTGATGCATTAGGCTCACTTAAATCCAGTTCCATTTCTTCAGCTATGACACCCATTTCCTGCAGCTCTTTTTTGAATATGACTGGGAACGTCTCGGTAGCATCCTTATAACCTGTGCTAACGTCATACTTCAAATAATGAGTAAAGAAAATATCATGGCCCTTCCTAGCAAGCTCACGACATATGCTAGCACCAATCCCGTTCGGACGGCTAACGCCTGTAACAATGGCAATGCGATTCCTTTGGTTATTCATTTAATTTCCTCCTTATGAGGAACACCTGACCAATGTGAAAGGAGATGATTCGAAAAAGGACAGCAGCCTAAGGCCCTGTCCTGATCATTTATCAATCATGAACGCGGTGTCCCCTGTATAGGTTCCATTGACATACCTATCCCTACTTAAATAGGATTATCAATAAATCTAAACCATTACAGGATTTGTCCACACATGTTCATGATCCCCTTTCCATACATCTCCGCATTCACTATATCAAATAGTTATCAGTCATTTCAAGAAAATTCCGCAAAATTAACTCTCTATTAAACACAAATTGCACATTATATATCTCGAATTCAAGAATTTAGAGTTTGAAATAATTGGTATAGTGGAATTACAAAATTATGACTACTATTATAGGGAGATAAAACATGCAGAACCAAACTCAACTCATTCAAAAACTAATTGCCAAAGACAGAAGTTCCTTGAATGAATTGTATGATACATATATTCACCACGTCTCTCGCATCCTGTCCAACAGTGACACTCCTCGATCTGATCACGAAGAAATAATCACTAAGCTTTTCACTCAGATTTGGGCCTCACCGCAAATCCTTCATAAAGAAAAACACCTTTCCATTGCCATAACCAAACTTTGCCTCAAGCTTACCAATACTCATTGCTCTAGAATCTCATAATTCCATAACAACTACCAAACAAAAACGGAGCCTTAAACAAAAGGCCTCCTTTTATGTTCTACTATTTGTGAGTCGCTTAAAAACTTTGTTAATGCAACTTAAGTAAATCTATTCGTTGATTATGTGAAAGCTTGGTATAATAAATACAGAGAAGGAGTTATCGTATTTTATTAGAGATAGAGTGAGCACAACGATTTTATCGCTGAAATAAATTAAATAATTATCAAGGATCGAGAGGAGCACTTATTCATGCAAAGAAACAAAGAACTTTATCAATTTTTATTAAATAAAGCAGAACAATTAACAGAAGATTGGTATGCATCACTTGATAAAAGTGGAACTGGTGTTTATTCTTCTACTGATCCAGAAGTCATCAAAGGACTTAAAGCTCAGAATCTTGAATTCCACCTACATTTGTGCAAAATCTTCATTATGAAGAAAGACGAATTCTTTGAGGAATTCGAAGACTGGGTACGAGAAATTGGACGTGATCCTGAACATTTGAACACTCCGACTCCCCTGATCATGAGGGAATTTCTGCGCGTACGCGAGCAATATATGGACTTCATTGACATGTATACAAAAGAAACAGAAGATCTTGTCTCACAGAAAAGTATTGATATCTGGAAGTATGCTGTGATTGAAGCCATTGATGTGCTCATGACCCGCGTCGTTGAAGAAAAATCAAATCATTTGAACGCCCGTATTGAAGAACAACAGCAAACGATTAATGAACTAAGCTCGCCATTGATTGACCTCCCTAACGGAAAAGCTCTCCTGCCGCTAGTCGGTGACATTGACTCAGATCGAGCATCGGCGATCTTCGAGAACACGCTTGAAGGGTGTACAAGTAAACGAGTCGATCATCTTTTCATTGATTTATCTGGCGTGTATCTCGTCGATACACGGGTAGCTCAACAAATATTCCAGCTGATTACAGGTCTTAAATTAATTGGTGTTACTGCTACACTATCTGGCATTCGTCCAGAAATTGCTCAAACAGCCGTTCAACTAGGCATTGATTTCGGTGAAATTCGCATCACTTCAAACCTGGCACAGGCTATTTCAGCTGAAGCAACACCTTCTTAAAACAATTAAATCATACTAAAAAGGAGAAAGCCGTCTTACGGTCTTCTCCTTTTTAGTATGGTTTCTCCTTCTAATGTTCTTCGATTTACTACTCCACTCAAATAGGTCTCAACAATCATCCGGTAAGACTCTTCCAAAGAAATAGGTAGCTGAAAGCCGCCTTTATGATACAAATCAACCATTCCATGTAAAAAGCTACGAAGCCCTCGGACGATATGGATTCTTTCCACTTCTGACAAGTGATATGGCTCAAACGCCTTCATCGTTAAGGTGACAATCGCTTCTCCGGCTTCTTGGACATCAGACTGAAGAGGATTCGCCGCCATTAAAGTAGCTTCATACAAACCTGGGTGCTGAAGTGCAAAGGTTATGTACGCCTCTGTTAAGGCTAGAATTGTTTCTCTCCCATCCGTCTGGTTTTCTGTCTTCTCTGACAACCAATTGAAAAACTGGTTCAACGCCGAAACAGCCATGGCGTTTTTGATGTCATCTAAGCCATCGAAATGATTATAAAGAGAAGGGGGTTTTATCGATAGATTACGGGCAATGGTTGCCATCGTTACCTTTGAAACATTTTCTCGCTCTGCAATATCGAGTGCTTCTTTAATCACGATATCCTTTGTGATTTTCACTTATCCCTCCACCCGCTTTTTTGCTTGAAGGATAGCTCTTTTCAGCGCTTCTGGTTCATATAGAAAATCTCCATGTCCCACCCCAATAACGGATGGGTTAAACGAAGCTAGCTTTTCCACTGTGGCAATCGCACGTTCCTTGTCCCACGTAGCCAGAGTAGGAAATGGAAACCGCCAGCGTAAATCACCAGCTACCGCTACGCCGCCCTTTGTTTGGAGCGCATCTGAGGCTATTAGTATTTGATTTCGTTTATCTATAAAAGCCATCATGCCAGGCGTGTGTCCAGGAGCCTCAATCGCGATCAGTGAGCCAACCATATCTCCTTCTTTAAGAAGAACATCTGGCTGCGTCTTACTGTTTCTAGGTACGCCGCCCTTTACTGGAAGATCTCCTTCGCCAGCCTCGAGTGATGAATCACCATTTAACAATTTCAACTCTCTTTGAGGAAGAAGAATTTCCGCATGAGGAAGACTTGCCTTTAACCCATCAAGTGCTCCCATATGATCCGTATGTGCATGTGTAATAATGATTCGGTTGATCGGCTTCCCAATTTGAGCGGCCGCCTTTAGGATAGCGTTTTTACTAAAAGAAAGGGCTGCATCGATTAACGTTAAACTCTCCTCTTCTTCAACAAAATAACAATTAACAGGAAACCAATTGGCCATGAACGAAAGCTGATAGACGGTTTGTTCCTTTATTATTCTCATTTCTTATCCTCCCCGTTAACTAATATGATTAGTTTAAATATAACTAATACCATTAGTTATACAAGCTATATTTTCCGAACATTTATATTAAAGATAGGTGGACTAAAGAAAAAAACAGAAGGTGTCTTCTATTTTGGGAAGGACTTCTTCTCCCCTACAGCTTTTACTTTTATTTGAATCTCTCGCAAACGTTCATCCTCTTTATGTGAGATAAACGAATCAACAATTTGTCGAATGAAAAAAGGTCCATCTGGCTCATAACCCTGTTCAGATACGAAGCTCAATAGGGTTTGATAATAAGCATTATCTTTCTCTCTCCCTTCTCTCATATAAACACTCGCATACTCCCCCTCTTCAAGTGTCATAATCTTTTGATGATCAATTTCACTATCATCTTCAATTAAAATAAACAATCCGTCATACTCCATCGTTTCTCGTGTTTTCATATGCTCGACTGATAGAATAAACCCTACTTTCCCAACCATGATCGGAGTAACGTGATCAATCTCCTTTTTTAAACCGCGTAGCACGCTTTCAATATCATCTAGCGTATGGAACTGACCCTGAATGGCTAATAAATAGCGGTGAGGGAGTGTACGAATTTGCGGTTCACCAATGAAGAGAATATCTCTCGATTGCTTTAAATCCAATATCTTCGTTTTCAAATGCTTCTGCATCTTTACTAATTCATTGATTTTCTCATCATTAATTCGTTCATATTCAGATAGAATTTCAATAAATTCCTCTACGGTGCTATGCTCTACTTTTTTCTTTATTTCTTTTAACGGTATGCCCATCTTTTTCAAATACCAAATCATGTCCAATTTTTTAAATTGTTCTAAACAATAATAGCGATAACCTGTTTGATCATCGACTTCAAATGGCTTGAAAAGCCCAATTTCATCGTAATACCTAAGTGTTTTCACAGGAATATCATGGAGTTTTGACATCTGGCCAATTGTAAACTTATGATCCATCCTCCATTCCCTCCTAATCGTCAACGTAACGTGATGGATTAAAATGAACCAACATTAGTTTTCATTCATTCCCTTCATTATGTTCATTTCGCATACAATCTTCAACTAAAAAAAGGGCTTAGCATAATCGCTAAGCCCTTTTTCTTATCTTACTCAGTGAAGGAAATATGATCGTTGTTACAAAACCAATTCACCTTAGTGGTGATTTGTATAACTTTCTTTCAAAGCCATCTTCAGCTGCATGCTATTTGTAAGAACCCCTAGGAATCCCATCACTGCAAAAATCGCAGAAAGGAAGTTTGAGGATAAGTCGATCCATCCAAACAAGGAAAAGAGTCCAGAACAGAATATCAAGAAAGAACTAATCATTCCCACGATATAATAAAAACCGTTTTTCTTCATTTAAACCTCCAATAACATACCAACGTATGCAACCGTCTTCTCAATCCTTAAACTTAACCTCCTGATCTGAAGGAAGCATAAGAGCAGCCCCAAAGTAAACGAGCACAAAGATTCCAGATGTTAAGAGCGTTAGTGCGATGTATGCAATCCTTAATATATTTGCGTCTATATTCATAACCTCACTTAATCCGCCTAAAACACCCGCTAATTTTTTATTCGTCGTTGATTTGTAGATTTTCTTCATAAGGCACTCTCCATTCATTTTGTTTCTTACTATTCTTTATTCTTTACGTATTCAAAGCAAATTAGTTTCAATTACAACAAAATCATTCGTTAAAGGATGTATCAGAAAGAGCTTTCATTGGTATAACCTGCTCTAAGCTTCATACTTTTAACTAAAAGACTGCGCCCAAAGGAGGCACCTCACTTGGTTCAGACACCACTTACTCCATGGCAGGAACATCATTTCTGGATTGAAATTCTTGCTGATCACGCGATCTTTGTACGTGATTACTTATCACCGTCGGAACATAAATTTGTGAATGAAGCGAATCAGTTTGCTATGGCCTTCGACGAGCTTCGCGCGCAACTCACACCTCTTAAGCGTGATGAACCCGCAAGCTCTGACGCTATGATTTCCTTTTCACGTAAAGCTTATCACCTGGCAAGGGCCTATTTCAATTTCGAAGGCACGATACAACGCCTTAGAATTCGGAACGAAATCAACATCAACCTAAGTCCATCTTACTTTAATGGAACGCTAGATGAGAATGAAGAATATTTGCGTCAGCTTACTTTCTACATCGAAGGAAAGGTGCCGCCCCCTCTTTCTCTTCTCGACTTAATGGACTTATGGTTAACTGATCAAGTTGGCCACGCCTCGCTATTAATTGATATTCTCGATCCGATTGAAGTCGAATTCATCACGAAAGCCCAAAATATTCAAAACCAATTTCGTGTGTATATCTCAAAAAACAGAGCCATGCGGGGTTTTCTTCGATTTACACCATCTGGCTTTCGAGCTCAGCAACGATTTGCAAATGAAGTCGCACATTCGATTCAAGATTTAAACGCTCTTGTCGAAGAAGTGATGTCTCTCTTTAAAATCGATGAAGTTCTAAACAATACGACATTACGATTTCTTGAACATCATTTTCCTGAAAGCTGTTATTTCCTAGCCCATCTTAGCCACTATGCTCCATCGATTCCAGCGCCTTCTTGTTCATTAACAAAACCTTCCTATTTGCCACCAAAAAAATGAATACACATCACTTATGACCCTTCATTTTCTATTTTAAAAAGAAGGATCACGGTTGTCCCTTTATTAGGGGAGCTTTCATAAATGATCTCCCCATTCATGGCCTTCATAATGCTATGTGAGACCATCATACCTAACCCTGTCCCTTTTTCTTTTGTAGTGAAAAAAGGCTCGCCCATTCTTACTATCTGCTCTTCTGACATACCAATGCCGGTGTCTGAAATACTAACTTTTAATTCAAAACCTTTATGTAAAGCATCAACAGTTAATTCGCCTCCATCTGGCATCGCTTCAATGGCATTTTTTAAGATGTTTAACAGACACTGCTGAAATTTACGCTTTTCTGATTGAATATAAGTGGGGGATATATCAATGTTTGAGTTGATGGTCACATCCGACATTGTAGCAAGAGGCTGAATGACGCTAAGGCTTTGTTCAAGTTCACTTTTTACATTTATTTTCTCAACCTTTTCTGGAAAAGGTTTGGCGAAGGTTAAATAATCATTAATAATTTCTGTTGCTCGATCAAGCTCATGAATAGCAAGCTCCATGTACCCCTTCGTTTTCTTATCTTCTAAATCACTGTTGATCAATTGAAGAAAACCGCGACTAACGGTTAAGGGGTTGCGCACTTCGTGTGAGATGCTTGCAGCAAGGTGACTCGCCACCTCTAGCTTCTGGCTCTCCATCACTGAGTGAAGCAACTTAAACTGGTTAATAAATACTTCATAAATGAGCGTGGCTAGGACGACACCCGTTAAGCTAATAGAATTGAATAAAATCCATGTTTCTAAGCTTATTTGCGAATCAAAGAAAACGAGTGATAGGACTGTAGATACACTCCCCAGACAGGCATCTAACCCAGCAGCAACTGCTAACTTCCATTTAAGGTCCAGTTTAAGAAAGTGTGTTGATACTAAAGAAGTGAAAATGGCAACGAGTGAAAATGAAAGCAATGTAGGGTAGAAACCACTTCCTCCAAGCATAAAACGATAGCTTAATAAGACGACCAAGTAAATAAGCGATACCCATTTCCCACCGTATAAAGCCCCAAGAATAAACGGGATCCTTCTAAAATCTAAAATGAAATTTTCATTAATCACAATGGGATACATCATACAGAGAATAACGGAAAGAAGAGGGAAGATCGCGAGTAACCAACCTGATGATCGTTTCAAAAAGGAAGTCTGCTTCAATAGATAAAGAATCTGAATAATACTTAACGGTGCAAAAACGAGTAGTAAATTGAGTAGGAAGCTCTTTGCAGTAAGTATCATCGTCATTGCCACCACTTTTCTAATAAATAGTAAGGTTGTCATAGTAAATATTCTTTATCTTTCCGTCTAATTCCTCTTTAAAGATGAGTAATCTTATTCATTTCTATTGATAATCGAGCGTTTTCTTTGTTAAAGCTAACTCACATTTCTTCCACTTTCGGAATACAGGAAAACAAATCAAGCTTTTTATCCCATTTACGAATCGTTTTCTCATAGGACATCCCAATTCGTTTTGCCACTTTAATAGAAGCTTTGTTCTCAGGATCAATTAATGAAATTAGCTTCGAAAGACCTATTTCTTCAAAACCATATTTCTTACAAGCCAACGCGGCTTCCGTTGCATAACCACTTCCCCAATACCTTCTAGCAAAAAGATAGCCGATCTCTACTTCAACACAACCGTCCATTTTTTGAAGTACAAGCCCACATTGCCCAAGAAAACAGCCACTTCTTTTCTCTTCAACGATCCACATGCCAAAGCCATATACTTTGTAATGATGCAGCGTCCATTCCACCCATTTCTTCGTGTCTTCTCTACTTTTACATGCAGGATAGTACCTCATTGCTTCCTTATCAGAAAAAATCTCTAATAGGTAATCAACATCTTTCTCTCTCATTTTTCTTAAGATCAGTCGATTCGTAGAAAGAACTTGAGCTGTCATATAACTCACCTCTATGGCAGTAAAAAAGTTACAATCAAATCCTGATTGCAACTCTTTTTATCCTTATCTTATACTGTGATGTAAAAAACATTCATTCCCATAATAGGAGGACGCTCATTCTCTTCCTCATCCTGATCGTTTGTTAAAGAGCTTCCTCGTGCCGATTTTGCTGATCATAATCCCCAAACTCCATCGCCTCCAATATGGCCTCTTCTGAAAAGCCGGTTAATATGGAGATTTGTCTTATGTCACATGTCTTTTTCTGATGCTGCCTAATGAATTGAATGGCTACCATTGCTTGATACATAATCTTTGTATACTTGCTTAATAGCTGTTGACTCATCGAGCTTCGGCCACTTCCTCTCTTGGATGAGAGAAGAGAGGAGCATCACTCCCTTATACTTTAACCTATCACTCTTACGCCTTTGTTCCAATAAGAAAAACTGAATTTTTACAATTTTTGATTAGAAACTTTCGTAGCCGAAACGATTATTGGATTTCTTTGGATTTCTTTCCTTTTTATAGGTTCGTTTAGAAAGAAAAAGAGCATTCCTACAAAAAATCCTCCACCTACGATATTCCCAATCGTTACAGGGATGAGATTATGAATAAATCCACCCATATTAATAACCTCAGAATGAGGAGAAGTAAGTGAAATGAGAAATACAGCTAGATTCGCAATACTGTGCTCATAGCCTGAAATAAAAAATGTGAAAACAAGAAGCATCATAAGAATAATTTTGGCCATATCTTCCTTCACACGCATAGGAATCCATACAGCAAGACAAACAAGCCAGTTTGCAAAAATCGCCCTAAAGAAGAGATAGGAAGTCGGTAATGTCATTTTCTTTTCAGCTATCGTTAATAACAGATGGTCCTCACCAATCGATTGAAATACTCCACTAAAGTATAGAAGCGTCGTAAAAAGCAGAATACCAAGAAAGTTTCCTCCATAGCACGTCATCCAAACGAGAATGGTTTCTCTCCACGTCGTCACTTTTTTCATCGTCCCAATTGTCATATACATCGTATTCGATGTAAACAATTCACCTCCACCATAAACAATGAGAATGAAGGCTATTCCAAAAAATAAAGCGGTCATCACATATGTCATAGGCGAATGTACTTCATAGAAAAATTGACCTACCGTAAAACTTAGTACCAAAGCAAAACCGATGTAGACTCCTGCTAACATAGCACGAACGACATAATGAGCCATTCTGTCTGATTGTAAATCGCGCTTAGAAACCGCACTGCGACAGATCATATCAATCGTTTCTTTTTCCAAATCTCTCAACTCCAATCTAATGTTCAGCATTTCACAATATAGTTAAAGTGTAAGACTCGTTTTATCCCTCAACAAGTTCCTGGTTCTACTTGTTCCTAATTCGCCATAATGAAAACGGCTTCTCTATGAAATCTGAGGATCGTGTGACACTTCTTACTGTTTATTGAGAATTCTTAGTTTTTCATCTATACTAGCCATATTGACTGACCAGTCAGTCTAATGGTTTAAAACAATAAAGGAGGAACATTGTATGCAATCCGTTGAATCTGTCTATCAATCCAACTTTAAAAAAGGTGCATATGCTTTCTACGAAAATTTGCGCCAAAGCGAGCCGATTACGTCCATTGGAAACTCCAATGGTAACAATACGTGGATCGTCACCTCTTATGATGATGTGCTTGAGCTGCTAAAACGTCCTTCCTTTATTAAAGACCAATCAAAACTCTTCTCAAAAAGCGCTCGTATGGAAGACGAGCCAATGGAAACGAAGATTTTTCATCATATGATGCTAGATGTTGATCCACCAGATCACACGCGGTTACGAAAACTTGTTCAGCCTGGTTTTAACCCTAAAGCGATTAAACAACTAGCTCCGCGTATAGAAGCCATTGCTGATCAATTAATTGAAGAAATGAAGCAAAAGAATGATGTCGTAGACCTAATTGATGATTTTGCTTTTCCTCTACCAATTATCGTCATCTCTGAATTGCTTGGTGTACCAACAGAAGATCGAGATAAGTTCAGAAAATGGTCCAACTCCATCGTCTCCGCTTCCGACAATATGGAAGGCGAATTCATGAAAGATGTACAGGAGTTTACCGATTACCTCACAACTCTCTTTAACAAAAGAAAAGCTGATCCACAAGATGACTTGATTTCAAACCTTATTAAACATGAAGAAGATGGAGAAAAGTTAAGTTCGGATGAGCTCTATTCAATGGTTTTTCTACTCATTATTGCCGGGCATGAAACGACTGTTAACTTAATTGGCAACGGTATGCTCGCTCTCTTCGAACATCCAGATCAGCTTGAACTGTTGCAAAGTGACTTTTCGTTAACAGAAAGTGCGATCGAAGAAGCGCTTCGTTTTTATAGCCCCGTCGACTTCTCGACCGCTCGCTGGGCAGAAGAAGATTTTGAATTCAAAGGTGTTCAATTAACAAAAGGAGATATGATCCTCGCCTCCATCTCATCTGCTAATCGAGATGAGAAGAAGTTCGACAATCCGAATAAGTTTGATATTACTCGTAAACCAAATCCTCACATCGCATTTGGCTATGGCATTCACTTCTGCCTTGGTGCTCCACTAGCAAGGTTAGAAGGAAAGATTGCCTATCAAAAATTACTTTCTGCTTTCCCTTCGATTCAATTAGCAGGAGCTCCTGAGGATGCAAAATGGCGCAATATGTTCTTATTACGCGGACTAGAAGAACTTAAAGTTCAGCTCTAATTGTTATAACCTCTAGCTTAAATCAAAAGCCCCTCCTATTTTGTAGGAAGGGCTTTTGATTTCATTATATCGGCACGTGCCTTTTTAATACTAAAAAGTATCCATAGCATACGAGATAAGCAAGTATGAAACATATGTCCAGTAGATCGTCCATCCATTAGAATAGTGTACAAGGTCAATCCACACCCCAATCCCTTCAATGATTGTTGTGATCAAAGAAAAGCATAGGATAATAACAAAAGGATGAAATGAAGTTCGTTTAATAGACATAAACAAAAATCCTGCTAGAATCGGATAAATACCAAAATACATCGGCATCGCTGAGATGGTTTCCATTTCATATTCAGGGTCAATACGCCAGAAATCAAAATGTATTCCTACCACATCAAAAATAATCGCTACAAAGGCAGCAAAAGGGGCAATCAGAAGAAAAAGCGTAAAATCTTTTTTCACAAGATAGATTCCAGCGATCCATGGAATTACAAACGCAGCAACAATGTTAAATAGCATTTTCGCTCACTCCTCATATAAGGAATGCACGAATTTGATTAGATTTATACTTATTATTATGAGTTTGATCTACCCAGTTCAAATCATCGATCGTTTTGAGCAAAAAATCGAGAAATCAACAAAACGTCTTCGTTTACAGATATTATAGAAAATGATTATACTCAATCTATACAATAGGTTGGAATTAGGAGGCTATTAAAGAATGATTGCAGTAAGAATAGAAACAGAAGAAGCATTAAAGGAAGCCTTTAAGATACGAAAAGAAGTTTTTATCGAAGAACAAGGCACGCCTGAAGACGAGGAATATGACGAATTTGATTCTCTCGATACAGCAGAGCATATTCTCGTTTTGGATGCGGACAAAGCAGTGGGCACGGCTAGATGGCGTATTGTTGACGGGGAAGGTAAATTTGAACGAATTTGTATTTTAAAGTCACACCGCAAGCTTGGGATCGGTAATTTAATCGTACATAAGCTTGAAGAGCTTGCCATAAAGAAAAGCATTACGAATGTAAAGCTACATGGGCAGGTACAAGCAGAGGGGTTTTATCATAAGCTTGGTTATGAAACAAAGTCAGATGTTTTTATGGAAGATGGCATCCCTCACATTCTCATGAGGAAAATACTACCTGAAACTTTCTCAGCTCTTTAATCGTAAGTTAGATTAGAATTAAAATTGGGAACATATCTATTATAATGAATCTACTCTTACGAAAAGGATGAAGTATACATGATGCGAAGCGGAAATCCCGTTTTAAAAAATAATACCTTTAACAAAACACGTGATCAAGGTGAAGCGATGACAATTGGAGGAACGGTAGCAAAGACGTTCTTCTTATTCCTCTTTTTACTCGGTTCATCCATCTATACCTGGTACCGCTATGCTCAGGGAGAAGATGTGTATACGATGATGGTCATTGGTGCGATCGGTGGACTGATCTTTGCACTGATTACAGCATTCTTTCATCGTGCTGCACCGATTACAGGTCCAATCTACGCCACGCTTGAAGGATTTGCGATTGGTGGTTTATCCGCAATTCTAGAAGCCCGATATCCCGGAATCGTTATTCAAGCCGCCGCTCTTACCTTTTCCGTTATGGGCGTTCTGCTCTTCTTATATGCTGCTCGAATTATTAAGGTAACAAAGAACTTCCGATTAATGATCGTATCCGCAACGCTTGCGATCTTTGTTGTATATATTATTGACCTTGGGCTGAATCTCTTCTTGAACGCCAACGTTCCTTACTTACACTCGAACGGCGTCGTGGGGATAGGCATTAGTCTATTCATTGTTGCCATCGCAGCGCTTAACCTTGTCCTTGATTTTGACTTTATCGAAAACGGCGCAAACCGCGGTGCACCAAAACACCTTGAGTGGTATGGCGCATTCGGGCTCATGGTTACGCTCGTATGGTTATATATTGAGATTCTTCATTTGCTTCAGAAGTTAAGACGATAACGACAAAAGCCACATCCTGAGGATGTGGCTTTTATATTGCTGAAAGTTTATTGAACTTGCAGTATTTGACGCTTTTTGTTTCTTTTAAGCCATAGACTATAAAATATAATAATCAATAATCCAAATATCACAGCAATCAGGTAAATAACCACTAAATTACTTGAAATTCCTTCAACGAAAGAAGAAAGAAATTGTCCTAAGAACGTAAAAGAAGAGAAATAAGCAAGGTTCTTCCCTCGATTACTTACATTACTTTTTTCAACAACCATATGGTTCGCCAAAGGAATGGTAAATCCGAAACCAA
This sequence comes from Pseudalkalibacillus hwajinpoensis, assembly GCF_015234585.1. Lineage (NCBI taxonomy): Bacteria > Bacillati > Bacillota > Bacilli > Caryophanales > Guptibacillaceae > Guptibacillus > Guptibacillus hwajinpoensis. The sequence continues at coordinate 232,707 of NZ_JADFCM010000008.1, read as the reverse complement.
AACCTATCACGATTCCGGCGAGGATTGCCAATGCAAATAAACTTTGTCCTACAGTCAAGATGATAAAGCCAATTGTAAACAAAGAAAAACCGGCAAGAAGCGTTTGGTAATCAGAAAACCGTTTCACCATTTTAGGCATAACGCTCGCTGAAATGACAGCTACTAAAGAAATCATTGCTAAAAAATAACCTGTACTGGCAGATCCCAACCCGAAGTTTTCTGCTAGATAGAATGGTAAGGTGATAAAAGCGATAAAAAACATCGTCATTGCTAATAATGCCGCAAGTAAGACGGACAAAATAGATGTAGCATTGGCTGTATTCGACTCTTGCTCTTCTTCCAAATTGCTCGATTTTCGAAAAGGTACGAAAATGATGAGAAACAATAGGGCAACCCATGCGATTAAATAAATCATAAAAGGCCACTGCCATCCTAATCCACCAAGTACTCCTCCAATACTTAGAAAAATTATACCGCCTGCTTCAATGGACATTCCCTGAAGAGCAATCATCTTCAACCGCTCTTCACCCACAAAAAATTCGGCCAATAGGCCTGTCGAGGATGACATAACGATCGCCGTCGCTCCACCTAGCAAGATACGATCAGCAAAAATAGGAATTGTTCCTGAAAGCCAAATAGCTGAAACTCCAATCGCTCCATACAGTATTAAGCCACTAAATAAAGCGATATAAGATCCGACCCGATCAATCAATCGGCCAGCAATTGGAGCGAATAACACAACGCCAAGTGCAGGCAAGGTTGTCAGCCATGTCGCCATATCCTCTACTCCATAATGCTCTGATATTTGAATAAGTGCCGGTGTAATAGCACTTCCTACCATGATTGTTAAGCTAGCAGCAAGCATTAATGAAAAGACACCCGCTCTGGATAATTTGTTCATCTTTCATCCTCCTTTATTACAAAGAAGAGCATAACACAGTTTAATTAGTTAGGAAACTAATTAAACTGTGATCGATATTCTTCTTATCACTATGCTAAAATACAATTAGTTTAGGAGGTAAACGCTTATGCATAAATCTCATATTGACGACATCGGGTATCAAGTCCAGCAAATATCTCATTTAGTAAAGCAGCTTCAAAACGAACGATTACTGAAAGAAGATCTTAGCATCTCACATATGAATGTTATGTTTGTTCTCTATGAAGAAGATCGAGTAAACCAGTCACACATTCAAAAAAACCTTGGAATAAAAGCCTCCTCTCTATCTAAGCTAATCGATATTTTAATACAAAAAGGGTTGGTTACTAGAGAATCACTAGATGGAGACGCTCGTTCTAAAATTATCTGTCTTACAGAACTAGGGAAAGAAAAACAACAACAGCTATATCATGTAAGAGATGAATTAGAAAATCAGCTCACTGAAGATTTAAATGAAACGGAAACGAAGCAACTTGCAAGGATGCTTTCGCAAGTGAAGAATAACTTACTGAAGCACAGTTGATCCTTCATTATAAAAAAAAGAACTCCTATCAACAAGAGTTCTTCGTTGTTTTAATTCGATACACAATAATAAAGCCCCCTATTAGTGGAGATTTCCGCGAAAATCAACTTTATTCCGCGCTTTTCACATTAATTCCGCGAATTACACCGGTTTGTCCGCGATATTTAAAATAATTCCGCGAAACCGCTGCAGACGCGTGAATTACCCGTACTTCTTCTGATGTTCCTTCTTCTTCTCTAAATAAGCTTCATCCGTACGGACAATCTTCCACTTCTCTTCAAAAATCCTCGCAGATTCGGCTTTTTCCTCATCAATATCTCGCTCGTTCACGTCACCGTCACTGTCGTATTTCTTACCGCCTTTGTAATTCGCATAGCGACGAGCTCTTGTATAACCCATTTGAATGAACTTGCGGGCCATATCCATTCCTACGAAATCATCATTTTCCTGATAGTCTCGAAACATTTGATAGATTTTTTCAGAAGACTCCTTCGCAATATCAGGCGTTTTAAAGCGCCAGTGTGGGAGGATTTCACTTTTATAAGGCTCTACCATTAGAACCCCCTGCTCACCTCGACCAACACGATATTTTTCAGGCTGTTCTCGAAAATTAATATTGTCAAAATCAAGATCATAGTCAAATGCCATCGATACCACTCCTTTTTGAAAGGTATTCCCAGTATGAGCCAGAGAGTAAACAAGATCGGACCATTCAACTCTTTATTTACAGATTCCTAATCTCCTTAAAAGACGCGTGCTCCTTACACTCATTGGAAAAAACACACATATAGCACATTCTAACGTTCCTCCTCATGCATTTTTGGGTAAAGAATAGTCGACACTGAAGACAGACGTTAGGAGGATCCCATGATATTTTTCGGTTATGCTCTCTATTTACTTCTCGCCGTTCTAAAATTTATGCTATTTAGCTACTTTACAAATACAGCTTTTCCATTGGAATTTCTCCTTATGAATCTTGCCGGCATGCTGCTTTTATCTAGCTGGACACTTCTGATTCAATGGAAGAAACGACGGTGGATTTGGCTCACGCTTTTATTTTTACATAGTCTTCTTCTAATCTCAGATCTCTGGTATTACCGCTATTTTGAAGATATGCTTTCCGTCTCCCTCTTTTCACAAATGCTTCAAATGAGCGATGTTGGCGGTGGATTTATGGCGCTCATTCGCTTCCAAGACTTTTTCCTTTTCGCTGATGTTATGATCTTTCTTTTGATACTCTTTTTCACGAGAACGAAAACGTTTGAAGTAACGAAGAAAAAACGAAGAACGATGGCAAGTACCACATTTCTAATCGGAGTCGTTCTGTTTGCGACACCGTTAATTTTTAGCGCTGTTAAAGAAGATCAGTCGCCAAACCAATCTGTTTCAGATATGCGAGACTACTACAAGCTTGGTTTCTGGGGCTACCACGGTGTTGATCTTTGGAGAGGTGTGATGGGAGCCCTTGACTCTGAAAAGAACTTAACCGTGAAACAACAAAAAAAGCTTGCAGAAAATAATTCTGAAAACGCGGATGGTTCTCCTATAAAACCGAATATCATTATGATTCAACTAGAATCCTTTCAAGGTTCTCTGATTGAGCAGAAAATCAACGGGAAGGAACTGACCCCCAACTTAAACGAGTTAAAAGAAGAAACGTTGTACTTCTCTTCGTTTTATCATCAAACACATGAAGGAAGGACATCTGATGCTGAATTTATAACAAATACGTCCCTCTACCCCTTGAAATCGGGATCCGTTTATACACGTTTTCCGGAAAATGAATTTGGATCATTACCGGAGCTACTGAAAGAGAATGGCTATGACACAGCAGCCATGCATGCGTATGACAAAGGATTTTGGAATCGCGACAAAGTGTATGAGAACATTGGCTTCAATCATTTCTTTAGCAACAAAGATTACCCTAATCAGAAAAAAATCGGCATGGCTTTAAATGATAAAAACTTTCTCACGACCTCTATTGAACATATGGAAACGTTAAAAGAACCTTACTTTGCGTTCATGGTGGCATTAACGAGCCACACGCCATATGAAATTCCGGAAGAAGAAAGGGATCTGGATTTATCGGGATATGATGATCCGATGTTAAAACGGTACTATCAAACTGTTTATTATGTCGATCAGGCCGTTGGGCTAATGGTTGACGAGTTAAAGCAGAAAGGGATGTGGGAAGACTCCCTCGTGATCTTCTATGGTGACCATGATAGCGGACTGACGAACGAAGGCAGCGAGATGAGAAAGGAAGCCAATGTTGAAAGCGCCGTAGATGCTTTTGAACTCGATCGTCAAGTACCCCTCTTCATTAAGAAACCAAATGAAGGTAGTGGCCAGGTGATCAAAGAAAACGGCGGGCAAATCGATATCGCCCCAACAATCGCTGACATGTTAAATATGGAAATGCCGTATATGATGGGGAATTCTCTTCTGGATGATCAACCAAACCTCACTGCATTTCGAGATGGGTCTTTCCGCTATCGTAATTATTATTACGAAGCTGATTTAACAGAAGATGCCGGAAATGGAACGTGCTATGACGTTTCTACGGAAGAGAAAGTATCGCTTGATAAATGTGATGATCAAATCGAAAAGGTACCAGAGCAACTCCGCCTTTCTGATGCGATTATAGAAAAGAATGGTCTTGAAGAAGAAAACGAATAGAAACTAAGAATTGACGGTTCAGACATTTATAAGTCTGGATCGTTTTTTGTGGAACGTTGTAATAGTACCTTTGACACAGCTTTTCAATGAGAGAGGAAACGCTTAGAAGAACTTTCTAGAAACCCGTCGAATGAACAGCGATTGCCGTACTATTGACCTATAATCCAACTAAGAAAGTTAGTGAAAACGCTCCTTGTTTAATAAACTGAATATTCTTATAGTTGAAGAAGTATAAGACTCATTTCAAATAGGAGGGTTTTATGAAGAAATGGTTGGTGTCACTATTGGTGATGATCTTCTTGCTCGCCCCCCCTTTCGCTCAGGACGCACAAGCCGGCATTATCGGAAAAGGTGATGCAACTGGTACACCCGGCGAATGGTACATTGGCGATGAACCCACGACCGTCAAGCCCGGCTCTCTTCCACTCGTATTTGTCCACGGCTTAAACAGCTCGTCGAACACCTGGATTGATCAAAACGATATGGATGAACTTACATACAACAAGAACTACCAAACGGCTTTCATTGATTTATACCCTACGAAAAACATGTGGGACAACGGACAGCTGCTTGCTAACAAACTAGCAGAGATCAACACATACTTTGGGAAGAAAGTGATTCTTGTTACCCACAGCAAAGGCGGGGTTGATGCACAGGCTGCCATCGTTCATGCAAATGCGCAGCAATATGTTGATAAAGTCATTACGCTCTCCACCCCACACAAAGGTTCACAGCTAGCTGATCTTGCCCACAGCAGCTGGGCGGGGTGGTTAGCTGCGATTATCGGAAATCGAAATGACGCCACTTATTCGCTTCAGACAGGCTATATGAGCTATTTCCGCTCCGTTACCGATTCAACACCGAACATTTCATCCACACCATACTACACGTTTGGAGGAACTAGTTGGGGGAATTTCGGTGGCGCGCTCTACTGGGGCGGTTTGTATTTACGACAATATGGCTCAAATGATGGCGCCGTTACGGTGAACAGTTCGAGACTTCCCTATGGAAATGAGATTCGCATTGGGAATTGGGATCACTCATCCATTCGAACTGGAGGCGCTACGTTTAACTTATTTGAACCTTACTTAACACAGTCGATCCCTGCCTTTGCCCCGCTTACTTCTATCAATGAAACGGCAGCTTCTGATGAAGCTAATGTCCTCATTCGAGGTGGTGAATTTAAAGGAACGCAAGTGGAAAAGTTTGATGTAGAAGAAGATACGAAAAGCATTTCACTCGATTGGATGAGTCAAAACGAGGATTCGGTGATCACCCTTCAAGGGCCCGATCAGAAAACGTATCCGGTGACAGCCACCTCTCAAGATGAGGAGATGTTTGAAGGAGCGTTTCATCATCAGTTGAAAATAGATCTCCCTAAAGCAGGCAAATGGAAACTAAAAGTAAAGCAATCAAAGAAAGAAAGTTACGTAATGCAAGTTGCTTATGAAAGCGAACTAAATCAAGAGCTCCAACTGAAGAGCTCTGCAAAAGAAGTGAAGCTGAATATCGACGAAAACAACGTAGTGAAAGATTCAATCGAAGGAGATATTGTGATTCAATATAGTAAAAATAGAAAAACGAAACAAAAGAAAGTGTCTCAGGAAAAATTGAGTGCTCAAAAGTCCTTTCCTATTAAAAATGCTGGTGAAGGCGTTTATCACATCACGCTTGATGTGAACGGTCATACTAAAAAAGGAGCTTCATTTGAGCGGACAATTCTTCATACGGTTTACATTGATGCGGATGGTAAGGTGTATCAGCCTTAATCAAAAAACCCCCTTCGAACGTTCGAAGGGGGCTTTCATGTTACTCGATTCCTTTTTTAATCTCGCTAACCATTTCTGTCACTGACTCCAGTCCGCCACCAGATAAATACCAGTAGTTCGGATCTAAATAAACGATGTGATCATTCTTATAAGCATCTGTATTTTTCACAAGTTCATTTTCAATTACTTCCTTTGCAGACGTTTCGCCACCATCTACAACAGCGTCACGATCAACAACGAAAAGATACCCAGGGTTCTTTTCTGCAATGTATTCGAATGAAATACTTTGTCCATGCGTCGATGCTTCAAGATTTGCATCCGCTTCAGGTAACCCTAACACATCGTGAATGAGTCCAAACCTTGACCCAGCTCCGTAAGCACTTACCTTACCACCAGTCACGAGTGTAATTAATCCTTTTTCATCTAAAGAAGATGTAAGATCCTGAACAGATGAAATTTCTTCATCAATTTTCGCTAATTCTTCTTCCGCTTCTGCTTCTTTCCCAAAAATCTCACCAAGCGTTGTGACATTCTTTTTGAATGAAGGGATATAGTCTGTTGTATCGACTCCCATATAAATCGTTGGTGCAATCTTACTTAATTCTTCATAGGCATCCGACTGTCTGCCTGAAATGATAATTAACCCGGGGTTCATTTCTGCGATTTGTTCAAAATCTGGTTCCTTCAAACCGCCAGCGTTTTCGTATGTATCTGCTTCATATTTTGAAAGGTAAGATGGAATATTAGCTTGCGGAACACCCGCTACCTCTACACCCAGTTTATCGAGAGTATCTAGTGTACCAAAATCAAAGACAACAACATTCTCAGGATTTTTTTGAACCGTTGTTTCTCCAAGGTCGTGCTTCACGGTTACTTCTTCTGTTTCTGATGATCCCTTCGCTTCTGCATTTACTTCTGTTGCTTCCGAATTATTCGTACCGCATGCAGATACGATTAGTGCTAGAGCTGATAGAGCTAAAACCAAAATCCATTTCCTCATTATTCTTCTCCCCTTATCCCTTTTTTGAAGTGTAGATAGAATTGATATCAATTCTCAATTATTTACAATAAAAAAGAATGACCAGAATCATTTAACTTAATGATAATGATTATCAGTATCATTTGTCAATATGAATTTTGAATTTTATGAGAAATAAATTCCAATACGGTGATCACCATATTGTTCAATAGGAATATGCATATCATAAATTTCTTGCAGTACTTCTGTCGTAATCATCTCTTCGGTTCGCCCTTCTCTTATTAGCGATCCATTTTTAAGTGCAACGATTTGGTCTGAGTAAACCGATGCGAAGTTAATATCGTGAATTACGATTAAGACGGTTTTCCCCAATTCATCAGCCAGGCGTCTTAATACCTTCATAATTTGAACAGAATGCTTCATATCAAGATTATTTAACGGTTCATCAAGAATGATGTATTCCGTATTCTGTGCAATAACCATGGCAATAAAAGCCCGCTGCTTCTGACCACCGCTTAAATGATCAATAAATTGATCTTGGATTTCTTCCAACTCCATATAGCGAATCGCTTCATCTACATACGCCCAGTCCTCTTTCGTTAATCGTCCCTGGGAATAAGGAAAACGACCGAATGAAACCAATTCACGTACTTTTAACCGAACGTTTAGCTCATTAGATTGTTTCAATATCGAGATTTTCTTTGCAAGCTCATTGCTTTTCGTTTTTGTAACGTCACTCCCATCGATGTAAACTTCTCCTTCATCACACGAAAGCAAGCGACTCACCATTGAGATTAGCGTACTTTTTCCTGCTCCGTTTGGACCGATAAAGGAAGTGATCGTCCCTTTTTGAACAGTGAGTGAGACGTTTTGAACAACTTTTTTCTTACCATATGATTTTGAGACATTTTTGATTTCAATCATGATTTCCTCTCCTTCAGTAGAAGATAAATAAAGTACACACCGCCAATAAAATTAATAATGACGCTGATCGATGTTGAGAACGTAAAAACGCGTTCGACGATAAGCTGTCCTCCGACTAAAGCAATCACGCTCATAAAAATTGATCCTGATATGAGATAGCTATGTCGATACGTCTTAAGAAACTCATGTGCCACATTGACTACGAGTAGTCCGAGAAACGTAATTGGGCCAACTAGTGCGGTCGAAATCGAGACGAGAATCGAAATGACAATTAACAATCGTTTCACGATGTGATCATAATTAACGCCTAGATTCACAGCGTGATCACGCCCTAGTGATAGCACATCCAAGTACTTTATGTATTTCCAGGCATAAACCAATACAATGACGAAAGCAGCAATCGATACAAGTAAGACATCTGTGTTCACATTATTGAAGCTCGCAAACATTCGATCCTGTACAACCTGAAATTCATTCGGATCGATCAACATTTCCATGAACGATGAGAGACTTCCAAATAGTGTACCGAAGATTAACCCAATTAAAAGCAGGAAGTAGATATTCTGACCTTCTTTTCGAAATAGCAGCTTAAATAATAGACTTGCGAACACCATCATTAAGACAACTGACAAAAGAAAATTAATATTTTTATTTAAGATTAAAATGTTCATTGATCCAAACAAGAAGACAATGACGGTTTGAATGAGCATATAGAGAGAATCAAGCCCAATAATGCTAGGTGTTAGAATTCGGTTATTTGTAATTGTCTGAAAGATAACCGTAGAGAATGCAATGGCACTTCCTGTTACAATAATAGCCACAATCTTGATTGCACGCCTCGGCAAAATATAGCCTACATTTCCTCCCAGGTCGATCAATAGAAACGCGCTAATGAGCAGCAAACTTAGCACAAAAAGGAGACTGTTTTTCATACGTTTAGACATAAGCTCTTCTCCTTAACAACAAGTAAATAAATAGAATACTTCCGATGACGCCAACCATCAAACCAATCGATATTTCATAAGGATAGATAATCAATCGCCCAAGAATATCACAGATTAACACAAATACTGCGCCCATCATGGCAGTTGGAAACAGATTCGCTTTCAGATTATCCCCCATCATGATCGAGACGATATTAGGGATAATCAAACCGAGAAATGGAATGGCTCCTACTGTTAACATGACAACGGTTGTCACCAAAGCAACGATAACGAGTCCGATGTTAACAATCTGTTTATACTTTAAGCCAAGATTAACTGAGAAGTCTTCACCCATTCCAGCAATCGTAAATCGATTGGCGTAAATGTAGGCGATGATAAGTCCTGGAACGCTTATGTATAATAGTTCATACTGTCCTTTTAATACGACTGAGAAATCCCCCTGCAGCCATGAACCGATGCTCTGCATTAAATCATACTTATACGCGAAAAACGTAGTAATTGACCCCAGGACATTCCCAAACATCAACCCTACTAGTGGAATGAAGATCGCATCCTTATATTTCACTCGATCGAGCACCTTCATAAAAAGGAACGTACCCGCTAAAGCGAACAGAAACGAAATCATCATTTTTTGCATTAAGCTAGCGGAGGAAAATAAGATAAGGGAAACGAGAATCCCAAGTCTAGCAGCATCCATCGTACCCGCCGTTGTTGGAGAGACAAACTTATTACGACTAAGCTGCTGCATAATAAGTCCACAAATACTCATACTGGCTCCGGCAATAATAATACTAACGAGACGCGGAACTCGACTAATCCAGAACACCTGACTCTGCTCCTCCGTGAAATTAAATACCTCGAGTGGTGACATGCTTTTGACCCCAATAAACAGGGATATAAAGGATAATAAAATAAATAAACTAATTAAGTATCTTTTCTTCATCTCACTCTTCCCTTTACTAGATTTGGCTAAATTCTATTACCATACGCATCTAATTTATAATGATAATCATTATCACTGTGTCGCGCAACCTATTTATGTCTTTTCATTAGAAATAAATAAACATAAAAAAGAGAGAATAGCAGCCAATTTTATAGCTCGCTTTCTCTCTTTCTTTCAGTAACCTATCTTATTTTGATGCATACCAATCGAGCGCTTTCTCTTCTATTTCTTTTACAAGTGAATCCTTTCCATCGATATAAGCTTCCATATCCTCAGGATATCGCATCGCAAGCTCAGCCTTTGTCTGTCCGTATTGCAAGCGATCACTCCGATGTTCCATTAAGTAGTCTCGAAATGCCAGGTGACGATCAATGTCCTGATTTCCTAATTCATATAGATGAACATGATGAGAGCGCTGATCTCCACCCTTTCGAAAGAAACGGCGGCCAGTCAGTCCATTTTCACCAAGTGCTTCATATCCAAGTTCTTTCATGTACTCATTTTTTTGATCCACTAGACTAAGATCTTTCACAACTGGCATGATATCGATCACAGGCTTCGCTTTCAACCCTTCAACCGCGGTGCTTCCAATATGATGAACCTCAATCATATTATCGCCATATACGCGTTCAAGCTTCTGAGCTTCTAACAAAAAGAGCTCACGCCATATCTCATTAAACTCCTGAACTTCTACTTTCCTCATTGTGCTCACCTCAATTAGTTTGAATTTAGTCTCGCATTCTAATTAACGCTACTCACAGACCCTCTACGCTAAAAGTTCTGCTAGAAAGATCCGATCTCTTAATTTCAACGGGCTCGAAATCCTGGAAAGTGGTCCGCACCTCTCTTCCGTAAACACAAGCCACCCCTGTAGACTTCTAGATCGGAGAGGGGGAACCTCCAAAAAATATACGAGAGCTTGCCCACGGGAGTTTTATTGGCTAAATTCAAGATTTATTGGCCAGATTGCGGTTTTATTAGCCAAAATTGAAATATATTGGCCAAAATCCAAGTTTATTTGCTAACTAGAATCATTACACCTAATTATACCATTATATGGAACAAATACCTCTCCACCTTAATGAAATTTTTACAATCAAGACGTTTGTAACGAGACGATGATGAGAGTATAATTTGATAATTGATTGAGGGGAAAACTACTTAACTACTACTAATGAAAATGATAAAAAATTGCGAGAGGAGTCCTATCGTGAGCACCAAACCTTATAATAAAGTGTTAATTGCGACGCTTCTGCTAGCTGGAGCGTTTATTACAATTTTAAACCAAACTCTTATGATTACGGCGATTCCACCGATCATGGAGGAAATGAACATTACCGCGAATACAGCACAATGGCTGACGACAGTCTTTATGCTTGTGAATGGAATCATGATACCGATCAGTGCTTTTCTTCTTGAACGATTTACAACGAGACAGCTTTTTATTTCCGCGATGAGTATTTTCTCAGTGGGAACGGTGATTGGCGGATTCGCGCCGAACTTTGGCGTGTTGTTAATTGGGCGTGTCATTCAATCCGCCGGCGCTGGGGTCATGATGCCGCTTATGCAAACCGTCTTTCTGATGATTTTTCCAGTGAACAAGCGAGGCGCTGCAATGGGTTACATCGGGCTCGTGATTTCATTCGCACCCGCCATCGGTCCCGCGTTATCCGGTTGGATTACAGCTGCCTATTCATGGCGCATACTCTTTTGGTCAATGCTGCCGCTCGCGATTATGATTATTGCCGTTGCCTATTTCGTTATGAAAAATGTGACAGAGCTCACGTTTCCAAAAGTCGATCCGATCTCCATTATTCTTTCATCGATCGGCTTCGGCGGATTGCTTTATGCGTTCACGAGTGCAGGGAACATAGGCTGGGGCAGCATGAGAACGATTGTTGTTCTTATCGTTGGTGTCGTCACGCTGACGATTTTCATATTAAGACAGCTACGTCTTTCACAGCCGATGCTCGAGTTTCGAGTGTTTAAAGATAAGATTTTCACCATTACGACCATCATCGGGATGATGATGTTTCTTGGGTTAATCGGCTCAGAAACGTTGATCCCACTATATATGCAAAACATGAGAGACTTTACCGCATTTGAGTCCGGACTTGTCCTACTTCCTGGGGCCGTTATTACAGCGTTTATGTCTCCGATTACAGGACGGATTTTTGATAAAATCGGTGCGCGTCTCCTTGCAATTGTTGGTTTAACAATAGTAACTGGCGCAACGCTCGGCTTCTCATTTCTCGACACATCGACTACCATTACGTTCTTAACGGTGATGTATGCGATTCGTATGTTTGGTTTATCGATGGTCATGATGCCGGTCACAACGGCTGGATTGAATCAAATGCCGAAACACCTTATTCCACACGGGGCTGCCATGAATAATACAATGCGACAGATTGCGGCTTCAGTCGGAACGGCGATCCTAGTGACGGTCATGACAACGACCGCTCAAACGGCTCAGCAGCAGCCATCGATCTCAAGGCCAGATATTTATGGCGTAAATATCGCATTTCTCGTCATTCTTGCTCTCACGATTGTGGCGCTTGTGCTTTCGTTTTTTGTGAAAAAGAACGCGCCTCAACAAGAATACAAGCAATCGAATGAAGCTCCGGTTACGAACAACCGGAATCAGCCTAAGTCTGTTAATGCTTAAACGAACATTTTTCATTCAACCGTTCAGTCATTTGACTGAGCGGTTTTTATAATTGAAAGGTGGATTACAGGATTGTTTCCCGTTAATCAGGTAATACTTGTTAGTAAATTCAATTACAGGGATGAGCATATGATTTACATTTATCATGACTACGGTGGAACACACACCACATCAATAGCTGCAGCGTTTCATTTACATCTTTTAAAGCCCTCTTCTCTTCCTTTAACGAGTGAAGAAGTTCTTGCCGTGCCCTTTTTTAACAAATTAACGAAAAAGGACGCCGGACGTCTCCTTTTCCACGGACGGGATTCAGATGGCCATAAAGTTTATACAATCGGTAAAAAATCGTCGAAACTGATTGTGCCCGCTTTATATGATATGACTTTAATGCTATTTGACCATTTTCAAGTAGACGATCAGATTATCCTCTCAAACACGTCACCAACCGTACCGTTTGTTATGTCAATTGGGGGCGGTCTTTCTCGAGGGCTTGGCATCGATACTCTCGGAGTACCGCTTCTCATCAAAGGGACTAAAAAGTGCAGTCCGCTCATTTATGATCTCGTTGTGCATACGAAAAAACAAGCTCTCCAAACGACGGAAAAAGTGCTCCTACTCGAGAATCAGCATTTTAAGATTTAGAAAGTTTCCCTTGTAGCGCATTGAACCATCGTTTGGTTCAACGCGCACTTTTCAGTCTGGGGGTTTTCCAGGCTTTCATCGGAATGAGTAAATGCACAAAAACTACGATCGCAATTACTACCATCACCAGAACACCCGCAGTAACACTAAAGCGAATGGAAACAAACTCTGCCATAGCTCCACATGCGACCGTCACAATGATAATGACAATGGCCTCCGCAACCCCAAACAAACTCACAATTCGTCCCATCACCTCAACAGGAATATGCTCTTGATAAAACGTAAGAAAGCCTGTATTTGCAAATGCGAGTGAGAACGAGAGAATAAAGCAGCCAACTGCCGCCATTGTCATACCAGAAGAAGTCGCAAATACCACATAACCTAAAGCTAATAAAAGAGATCCTGCTCCCATCAACATCGATGTAGAAAGCCTTTTTACAAGGAACGTATTCATAACGGCACCTACCAGTATGCCCCCTCCAGCAATACTAACGAGAAACCCATACTCGGTGTTCGATAAATTCAGCACGTCTTTCGAAAACGCTGCTTCAAGAGAATCCACACCCGCGGTCATCACGATAACGGCACTAAACAGAAAGTAAATGATAACGACGGAACGAAACTTTTTACTAAACTCATAAACAATTCGCCAGTCTTCTCTTAATTGCTTGAATGTAAAAGTTGTGGTTTCTTTTGCTTTGAATGACTCAAGGTTTGGTAATAAAAGAATCAGAAATCCAGCGAGCATCAAAGCAATCGCATTAACATAAATTGCTGTCACAGGTGTACTAATGATAAAAAGAAATCCAGCAATCGCAGGCCCTATGACAAAAGCGCCTGAATCCATTAAACTTCGAAATGAATTGAATTGTTTTCTTTCATGAATAGGAACAAGCTTTGTCATGTAAATAATTGATGCCGGATGGTACAGGGCATGCCCCATATTCACAACTAGAACGAGACAGTAAACCCACCACAGCGAAGTAACTAAAGGTAGTATCGAAAGAATCATCGCTTGAAACAAGAGCAACGAGGTCATGAACTTTCGTTTATTTACCCGGTCAACGATGCTACCTGACCATCCGTTTGTGAGAAGCGTTGCGAGCGGTTTTAGTAAATAAAGACCTGTTACCGCAAGAGCTGATCCAGTTTGATTAAAGATCATTAAATTAATAGCAATGTGATAGACCCATTCCCCAATATTCGCCATACCCGTACTGGCAAGGAAGATGATTTGACTCTTTTTGTTTCGTTTCCCTTTCTTCATTTACATCAGCTCCGATCGCGATAAGTTTTTAACCAATAAAAAAACCTCACCCCCAGGACGTATAGTCCCGGGGGCGAGATTGCTTATCGCGGTGCCACCCCGGTTCAGTCATGTGTCGCCACATGACTCTTATCAGGTACGGCAGAAGCTGCTTATACCATAGCTCGTTAACGGGAGCTCCCGTTACACCATCCCCACGTTCGGTTCCGATGTACAGCTCAGAGGTTTGGTTCAATCATGTTACCTTCACTCCTTTTCAGCTACCGGAGCTCTCTGTGTAAGGTCGCATCATCTACTCTTCTCATCATCGCACTTGATTTTGTTATATAATACCAGTACGGCTACACCTTGTAAATGCTTATTTACAAGCCTCTTATTTTATTTAAAATCATTCGCTGCTCCACAGACGCAACCGACCTTCTAGTCGCTGCCACCGTGTCTGGATTAATGCTCACGCTATCAATTCCTTCTTTAATGAGGAACTCAGTGAATTCAGGGTAAGTCGACGGCCCCTGTCCACAAATCGAGACGGTTTTGCCATACTTATGCGCCCCGTGAATCAGCTGTTTAATCGCTCGTTTTACAGAAGGGTTGCGCTCATCAAAGTAGCCCATGCTGTTTAAAATACCAGAATCACGGTCAGATCCTAGAATAAGCTGTGTTAAATCATTGCTTCCAATGCTGAAGCCATCCACAAGCTGCGCGAATTCCTCCGCTTCAAAAATGACAGACGGCACTTCCGCCATAATCCAAATTTTGAATTCCTGATTTTGAATCAACCCTTCTTCTGCCATGATTTTCTTCACTTTCTCAACTTCCCACGTTGTCCGAACGAATGGAAGCATTGTCCAAACGTTAATTAAGCCGTACTCATCACGAACTTTTTTAATCGCTCGACATTCTAGACGAAAGCCTTCTTCGTACTGTGGGGAAATATAGCGTGAGACGCCGCGCCAGCCGATCATCGGATTCGCTTCAACTGGCTCTACTTCATCTCCACCAATGAGTCCACGAAATTCATTTGAGCGGAAGTCACTCAAGCGAACAACCATTGGCTTTGGATAGATATCCTGGGCCACCTTTGTTATTCCTTCGGACATTTTTTCAATAAACATCTCTTCCTGTCCGGTTTTTAGCAAATGCATCGGGTGAATACCGATATTTGAAAAAATAAATTCCGTTCGCATTAAGCCAATGCCGTCAAACGGCAGATGTTTGTATTTGTTGATCAGATCTGGCTCTCCAAGATTCATATAAACTTTTGTTCCTGTAATCGGTGCAAGCTGATGAAGAAGTGCTTCATTGAATCCTTCAGTGCTGTTCGTCACTTCATTGGCCGGTTCTTTCTTTTTCACTTGTTCAGTTTCTTTTAGAAGTCCTTCATATACTACTCCACGCGTCGCATCAACCGTTACTTCCATTCCATCCATTAACACATCTGTCGCAATCGAAGATCCAACAATACAAGGAATCCCAAACTCACGTGAAACAATAGCCGCGTGACACGTACGCCCGCCTTCATCCGTAACGAGCGCTGCCGCTTTTTTCATAGCAGGAATCATATCCGGATTTGTCATAATGGTCACTAGAATATCGCCTTCTTGTACAAGAGAAACTTCACTAATATCTTTGATCTTGCGGACTTTTCCACTAGCAGACCCAGGAGAGGCAGCTAATCCTCGAACAAGCATCTTCTTTGGCGTTTCTACCTTTTCAACCACTTTTGTTTCCTCCTCTTTTAGTGTTGTTATTGGACGAGCTTGCAGAATGTAAAGTTCATTTGTTTGGCAATCAAGGCCCCACTCAATATCCTGAGGTGTTTGATAAAGTTCTTCAATTCGAACAGCGTCACGAGAAAGTTGCGCGATTTCAGCTTGCGTTAAGCATTGTTGGTTCACATGTTCCTCACTTAAATATTCTTTCACCGCAACCGTATCCGTTCCGATTGCGTTGGCTTTCTTTACGACAAGCACTTTCTTTTCGGCTACGTGCTTTTCGATTAATTTGAACGTTCTCTTATCGACAATGTATTCGTCTGGTGAAACCATCCCTGATACAACCGCTTCACCAAGTCCCCAGCTCGCATTAATCATCATCTGTTCGCGTTCACCTGTAATTGGATTCGCTGTAAAAATAACGCCTGATTTTTCACTATTCACCATCAGTTGTACGACCGCACAAAGAGAGACATCGAAATGGTTGAACTGCTGTTTTTCGCGATAGTAAATGGCTCGTGATGTCCAGAGCGACGCCCAGCACTTCTTAATGTGATAAAGAAGCTCTGTGATTCCGGAAATCTCAAGATATGTATCTTGCTGACCTGCAAAAGAAGCTTCCGGAAGATCTTCAGCCGTCGCCGAGCTTCGAACGGCAACGAACGGATCCGTGACGTTAAGATCCTCACTAAACGCTGCATAGGCATTTCGGATCTCTACTTCAAGAGATTCAAGCATATCTGTCTGTAGAATCCATTCCCTTATCTCAGCACTCACCTCATTAAGCTGATCGTTATTTTCATAATCAAGCGTCTTCATTTTTTGAAGAATCGACTGATCAAGTTCTCGTTCAGAGATAAACGTGGCATACGCTTCAGCTGTTACACAAAAACCAGGCGGTACGTGTACACCGCTCTGCGTAAGCTCTCCAAGATTTGCTCCCTTACCACCGACAAGAGCAATATCCTCTTTTCTTATTTCATGAAACCATCGAATCGCACTTTGCTCCACCATTTATCCAACGCCTCCCTACTAGATTCGATTATTAGAATAACACATTAATTTAATTATGTCATACTATTTATTTTAAAAGATTAATAATGATGAACTTATAGGTTGATAGGTTCTTATTTTCCTCATTTTTTCTCACCTCACCTATGATACGATTCCACTTTCCTTTGTGAATCCTAACAATTTCTTAACTTCTCTTTGTGAAATCCCACAAAGGTGTTCATTTTCTTGTATACTCTAATCAGAAGTAATGAATGTAAGGACATCGTTTACGAGTTATAAGAAAGGAGTGGTAGAATTGCATACCGATCAAGAACGTCATAACCCTTTTCAGGGGCCATTCCGTTCGTTAGAAGATTTAGCTGACTGCATTCGAGAAAACCTTGGCTGCCCCGTCACGATTGAAGATTCAGATCATCGCATTCTAGCGTATAGTTCACACGATGAAAATGTGGACCCTGCTCGTATTGCCACCATCATGAAACGAAAAGTTCCAGAAGATGTGATCAAAAGTCTATGGAAAAAAGGCATTATCCCTCAGCTATTTGAGAGTGATGATCCGGTTATTATTCCGGCGATCCCAGAAGTTGGGCTCGGACAAAGAGTGGCGATATCGGTTCGAAAAAACGAAGAACTTCTCGGCTTTATTTGGGCTCAGCTTAATTGGGAAGTAGAGCAAGAAGAATTAGCGCTTCTAAAAAAAGCGGCTAAGGTCGTTAAAAATCAAATTCTCAAACTTGAAATAAAGAAGCGACATTCAGAGGAAGGCCATCGCGAGTTTTTCTGGAAACTGCTTACGGGACATTATACAAAAGAAGCAAATATACTGGATCAAGCCTCCACCTACCAAATTAAGCTAAAGGGTGAAATGGCAATCGTTGTCTTTGAGTTTAATGATGAAATTCAACAATCGCTTGAACGCCATATGAACTATTACATTCAGGCTTCTCACCAAATCGAATTAATTTATAGTACGCTGGATCAGAATCAGCTCATTCTGCTCGTTCGACCAACAGATCAAAAAAACACGGCAGAGCAGCTATCAGAATTTGTACAGGTGTTTGTTGAGAAAATTAGTAATCGCCTTGGTGTCGATACACTAAAAGGCGGGGCTGGTACGCTCTACCAAAGTCCTCTTTCCATTAAAGACAGCTATCGTGAAGCACTTCATGTGTTATCCATTAAAGAACGATTCAAGCGTGAAGTAATGTCGATTTATAGCTATCAAAACCTTGGGATCTATCAGTTTATTGATCTTCTCTATAAAGAGCGCAAGCATTATCAAAACAGTTATATTGAGAAGCTCAAGCAGTACGATGCGATTAATCACACTCAGCTACTAGAAACGTTAGAAGTGTATTTGCAGCACGATAGCAACGTGAAGGCCGCGGCTCACGTTCTCCACGTTCATACAAATACGTTAAACTATCGGTTAAAACGCATCACTGATGTGGCAAATCTTGATTTAAAAGACGCTAATCAAAAAGTCACGCTCTATCTCGATTTAAAAATAGAACAAATGAAATCATAGGGTGTTTGTGTAATTACACAAACACCCCCTTTTATTTTCTTTTATTTACACAATGTGAAATCCATATATGGCGTCTATAATCGTAGGTAATTGATCATTAATTAAGGCTAAGGGGATGAAATGATGTATATTGGTATTCCAAAGGAAATTAAAAACAATGAAAATCGCGTAGCGATTACTCCAGCAGGTGTCATCGCACTAACAAAGGCTGGTCATCACGTAACAGTTGAAACTGAGGCAGGAATTGGAAGCGGTTTCGAGGATATCGACTATCGCGAAGCAGGCGCCACAATTGCGACAGATGTAGCCGTTGTTTGGAATCAAGAAATGGTGATGAAAGTAAAAGAACCACTTTCTTCTGAATATACTTATTTCCGTGAAGGACTCATTCTCTTCACTTATCTACATTTAGCAGCTGAGCCTGAACTAACAAAAGCTCTTAAAGATAGCGGCGTAACAGCGATCGCGTACGAAACAGTTGTCGATCGTGGAACATTGCCACTTCTTACACCAATGAGTGAAGTGGCAGGGCGCATGGCTTCTCAAATCGGTGCACAAATTCTCGAAAAGCCTAAAGGCGGAAAAGGCATTTTGCTTGGCGGCGTTCCAGGAGTGAAGCGTGGCAAGGTTACCATTATCGGCGGTGGCGTTGTAGGTACAAACGCAGCGAAAATCGCGATGGGTCTTGGCGCAGATGTGACGATTCTTGACTTAAGCGCTGAGCGCCTTCGTCAGCTTGATGATATTTTCGGAAATGCGATTAATACGCTAATGTCTAACCCACTAAACATCGCACAAGCTGTTAAAGAAGCGGATCTTGTAGTTGGAGCCGTACTCATTCCAGGAGCAAAAGCTCCGAAGCTTGTAACAGAAGAAATGGTGAAAAGCATGGCACCTGGATCTGTTCTTGTCGATGTTGCGATTGACCAGGGCGGAATCATTGAAACAGTTGATCACATTACAACGCATGATAACCCAACTTACGAAATGCACGGTGTGGTTCATTATGCCGTAGCGAACATGCCTGGCGCAGTTCCAAGAACATCAACAATCGCACTAACAAACGTAACGATTCCATACGCGATCCAAATCGCTAATAAAGGCGTAACGGCTGCGATCCAAAACAATCCTGCACTAGAAAAAGGATTGAACGTAGCAAACGGAGCGATTACTTACGAAGCCGTGGCAAGTGATCTTGGCTATGACTATGTTTCAGCAAACGATGCTTTGCTTGGCACGCATGCTTAAACCGTTAAATTGTAAAAGGGGAACTCCAATGAGAATGGAGTTCCCCTTTTTTTCATTCAATTAAAGCTGCGAAATAACGAAACAGAGGACAAAATCTATTAATGTTGAATTCCCCCTATTATGAAAAATAAATTCTCCTTAATGAGGAAATCGAATTACTTGATTGTTTTTTCGGCTGAGATTAATAAAAACATGGGTCTTCGGGTCTCATCTTTCATTTCAGGAACGCTTTTCAGCATTTCATTTGAAGGAACGGATTCATTAACTGCTCTTATAATAAATCCAGTGTCAATTAAGTCATTTATATATGAGGAAATCGTACGATGGTATTTCGTTACATTTTCAGTTAAGAATGTTGTTTCACGAACTCCTTCTACTTGATAGTTGTCGACTGGCCAATGCAGACGTTTACCCTGTTTATTGTAATACCAATCTTGTTCATCACGAGAAGTGAATATAGGATGTTCAACTGAAAAAACGAAAGAGCCTTCAGGCTTTAAACAGTCATATACCTTTTTACTGATTGATTTGAATGACTTAATATAGTGCAACGCCAATGAACTAATCACCACATTAAATTGCGAGTCTTGGAAATGAATATCTTCTATCGGCATTTTAATATAAGTAATGAAAGGATCATCCGTCATTTCACGGGCTTTTCGAAGCATTTTATCAGATAGATCCACTCCAGTAACCGAACTTGCTCCTTGTTCACGAGCGTAAAGGCAATGCCATCCAAAACCGCATCCCAAATCCAGTACATTACTATTTCTCATTTCCGGTAAAAGCTTTTCTAATATATGCCATTCTCCAGCCCCTTCAAGTCCTTTAACTGAACGAGGCATTTTTTCATACGCATTAAAGAAATTTTGATCATCATATTTATTTTGCTTCATTATGATTACACTCCTATTTTTAAGATAGCCTTCCTAAAATCATTAAAACAAATACCTATTTCAGGAAGGCTAAACGTCTTCTTCTTACCATTTCTTTCACCCCGTTATTTAATATCCCAGTGTACTCCTTAAAATCCTTCGTACTTACTTAACCAAATTCCTTTAAATAGCAACGATTAGTGAAGATCATTCTTCAACGTAACGTTGATTTGTTATATCAGAATTGCACTCGATTGCAAAAGAGTTCGAAAGAAAACTTTTCATAAGAAAAACATAGTAAGAATTTAATCTCCCTATGTTTTCCATAACATTATTTATCTGTCTGTTTTTGCTTCTTTTTTAAATACTCCGCACGCATTTTTTCAAGATGCTTCTTTTTATCAAATTTAGCAGTCGGCTGTTTCTCATGAAACTTTGTCACAGCTACCTTACTTTTGTGATCCAATTGATATCTTCCCACTTTGTTCACCACTTTTCTTCTTTTACAAGAGAATCTATTCAACAATATAATATACCTTATTTTTCAGCAGTAATCTTTATTTTGAACACTTATTTCACAAAAAAGTGTCCTTCTACTTCTTAAGAACATCCTTCGAGATACTTGAATACGATAGGAAATTTGATCACTCAGATACTATTTAATACATTTATTACCCAATAGGTAAACATGAATCCTAGGATTGTATTTATTACTCCCAAAATCATAATGATCTTACCTTGATTACCAACTTCGTAATCTCTTTTTAGCACCAAGCCAAGAAAAAAAGCAAAGGGACCAAATACTAACGGACTGAATAGATAAGGTAAAAATGCTGAAATCCAACTTATTGTTAGAAGTATCCACTTTCCAGTTTTCTGTTTTTGTTCTCCCTCCAAGAATAAATCCCCCTCAATGTCTTTGAACGAAACTCTGTTATTCCGTTATCTTGTTCAAAATTCTTATACCCATTATTTCAAATGAAACTATATAACTTAATCTTCAATCCTCGAAAAGGAGCCACCTTATTACAGATAAACTCCGAGAATGTTCCATACCGTTTTAATGCTTATCCATTCAACTCATCGTGATTAGTTTCTAAATACCAATTTGGGACTTCCATAAGAACTCCTTCATCTTCTTCATATCCAGAATTTATTACCTATAATACGATGAATTCAATTCTAATCTGAACTACTCTAACAAGAATTTCTTCAAAAACAAAAGTTTCTCCTTTCTTAAATCCATAGACTCAATTCCCCTTAGTATGCGGTAGACTTACTTTCAAGATAGATAGGAGTAGATTTTAAACTATCGCATCCATTATCCCGTTGCAAACGATTTTTTTCTGTTCCTTATAACGCTGCGTTAAATTCCTTAATATTCTTTTCCACTAAATTCTAAGATATTCAAACCCTCACTTGCTTCTGGCGCTTCAAAAAATTTAGTAACATGGATAAACCCTTCTTCTGTATCAAAAGCTGCTCTTTCGGGCTCTTCGTTACGCCTTTGTGCAATTTGACTTAAGCATTGTTCGTTATTTACATTAAGGAAAATTAGTTGATGACTTGCCTGTACCTCTGACGCCAAATCTAAAAACCACTTCCGCTGTTTCTGAGTGTTTGCTGGAAAATCCATCACCACATCTGAACCAACACTTAATATGTTTTGGACATGCTTTTTCACCAACGGCTTGAGTAATGCCGAGAATTTTAGATAGTCCTCAAACGATACAATCTGATTGGGATAAAGAGATGAAAGCCATTCATCTTCAGACAATAGTACCGCATGTTTATCGAGCGCCAATTGTTTTGATTTAGTTGTTTTTCCTGCGCCCATTTTTCCACAGAAAAAGTATAGCGTCCCTAATTCTTTCATATTTTCTCTCCCCCGCGCTTAATCATGTTGTTGTCCCACCTTACTCCTTTTGTTTAACAAGCTATAGCATTTTGCAGCAATAGCTCCGAGATACTGAAAGATGGTAAATAACGATCCTTCTGTCTTAAGGTTAAGACTGTTCTTCTTTTGATAACAGTCCAACAATGAACATGACAATAGCATATATAATAATTGTAGTTATTAATAAAGTTAACGGATTAAAATGATCATGCAAAAATGGGGACAAAACTATTACTATTACCAGTAGTATTAGAGCAGCTATTTTTTGGTTTTTCTTCTTATTTGCAACTTCCATTTTCAATAATAACCTCCCTTTATTCCTGGGTTGCTCTTAAATAATGAAATAGCTGCAAAGACACCTTCCTCAACTTTCGCTCCGAGATTGTGGAAGACTCGAATTCAAGATATAAATATCTTTAATAAAGGCTATCTAGAGAATTGATCACTTCGTTTTTCTATCGTTCATCACTTCAGCTAATTGTTGAGAGTTTAAGTCTTTCTCCATATTTAGTTTATCAATAATATTGTCATAATCTTCTTCACTTCGATTTTGACTCAATTTATAGGCGGCTTGAACTTCTTGGACTTTTACTTTAAATCCAACAATACCTTTAGTTTGGTTTTTGGTTTTTGGAGAGAAGTTCTCCCATAACGCTCCATTTTCACGGTGTTGTTCATACTTTTGCAATAGAGACTTCAGGTCTTCCTGCAATTCTTGTTCACTCATCAGACTAGCCGTTCCATATACATGGACAGCTTGATAATTCCATGTGGGCACATTTTCAGACTTGTACCACGAGGATGAAATATAAGCATGTGGGCCTTGATACATAACAAGCACAGGATCATCCCCGAAAGTTTTCCATTGTGGATTCGCATAAGCGAAATGTCCTGTGAGATAGTAGTCATCATCCCCTTGTTTATGCAACTCCAAAGGTAAGTGAGTAGCTATAGGTTTTCCTTCGTCTGTCGTTACGATCGTTCCAAAAGAGTTCCTCTGAATAAAGTCTATGATTTCAACGAAGTCTGTCACTTTAAAATGCTTTGGGATATACATCCTCATTCACCTCTTTACTTAATTATTGGCGTTTTTTTAACCATTATTAAGTCCGTTTGTTCTTCGTCCCCCATATAAAAAGAGTGCGCTCCCATTTGAACAAAACCCAATTTCTTATAGAAAGAAATGGCATTTTCATTTTTTTCCCACACGCCCAGCCAGATTTTCTTTTTATTCTGTTTCAAAGCAATATCCATAGCTTTATTGAACAAGTATTTACCAAGGCCAAGCTTTTGAAATTTATTAATAATATAAATCCGTTCGATCTCCAGGGAATCATCATCCATTTCTTCAGACTGGGCATCCCCCGTATTAACCTTTAAATATCCAGCGACCTCATCATTAAAAGAAACAAAAAAGAAATGCGTTGAAGGGTTGGATAACTCATTTTCTACTTGCTTTATGTTAAAAGCCACTTCCAAATAAGCCTTCATATTTTCTGTAGAATTCTGATCCTCAAACGTCTCCTTAAATGTTTCATAACCAATTTCTTGAAGTTTTCGTGAATCTTCCAATGTACATCTTGTCATATTTATTTTCATAAAAAAACCTTTCGCTCCTCTCTACAATCTATAACTTCTCTTGTTTCCTTTTTTTACTAATTCCCAATCTTTTTCTATATTTCTTCTTACTTTTTTAAGAAGATCAAAAAAGTTTTCTATTTCTTCTTCGGATAAACCTTCTAAAGCAACTGCATTGGAATGATCATTTTCTCTTTTTATAAAAGGAAAAACCCTTTTCCCTTTCTCTGTTGGAAAGAGTTTTTTTATTTTTTTGTTATGTTCGTCTTCTTTCTTCACGATAAAGCCATTCATTTCAAGTTTCTTAATAGAACGAGCTGCTGTGGTACGATCTACTTTTATCAGCTCAGCTACCTTCTCTTGAATGATTCCCGGACTTTCACAGATTCGCACAAGATATAAATACTGCCCTCTCGTTAGGTCATATTCTTTGAATTCTATATTACTTATTGAATCTAACGCCCTCGCTATCATTCCAATTTCACGTAGTATTTCCTTCATATTTAACCTCTCATGAAATATTTTTTGTTGCATATGCAATATTTAACACTATATACTTAACCTAACTTAATTTTGATGTATTTGCAACAAAAAATATCAACGAAGAGGTAGATTAATGTGAAATTTTTCTTTTATGTATTAGGAATCTTGCTTTTAACCCTCGGCATTTCTTTCACAATACAATCTGACCTTGGGACTTCCCCCTTTGACGCACTTTTGGTAGGACTGTCTATCCATTTGGGTTTTACGGTAGGTACTTGGGAAATAATCATTGCTTTGATATTAATAGGGTGTAATTCACTTTTAAAAAGACAAAAACCAGAAGTTTTGGGATTGTTAACAGCATTTATAACGGGGGTGAGTATCGATATGTGGCTCTTTTTATTAGAAATTTTGCACACACCTGAACTATGGTTCAGCAAAGCTGCTTACTTTGGAATCGGCTTAGTTGTTATTGGATTAGGTACTGCAATCTATCTACACACAAATTTTGCACCGATCCCGGTAGACCGGTTAACTTTAATCATACAAGAATTAACCAGAACAAATATATTCTTTTCCAGATCATTCATTTACCTAATATTTTTAATAATGGCCATGATTTTTAAAGGACCAATTGGCGTAGGAACTTTATTAATCGTCTGCTTAAGTGGTCTAATACTAAACTACTTTATGTCATTTACTAAAAAGGTACTGGAGCAAGCGTCTTAAACCCTAGTAAACCAACAAGCTTTGAGAGGAAGAAAGCTTTCATTATAGAGTGTTTTTTTAAATTCATCTCGAAACTGAGTCTTCCATAATCCTGCCCTTATCTTGAAGACTACAACAACCTACTAATCCTCTATTGATTAATATATGTACCCTCTCTTAAATGCCCTTTCTATACCTACTACATTCCACCTATCCTCGTGAGCAGCATCATCAACTGATGAAAATCCAATTGACTTCCTCTCATTCACCAAAGTGGTTCTTCTTCGTTACTTAACTGGTAATACAAAGGAGAAAGAAGAAGAATGAGTACTAGTAGAGCAAATGAAAAACTCAAATAGAACCATATAGAAAGCCTATAAATTGAAGTAATCGCAAGAGGAATAACGACTAGCATTGATGTATAACTCGATCGTTTTCTCGATTTTGCAGATAGATATTGGTTTGCGTCACAGTTTGGACAGCTGGCCTTTGCGCGATAGATTAATCTCATTGCTTCCTTCCAATTCCATGTATAACCACAAGTCTGACAAGTTGGCATGATCTCTTCTCCCTTCTTTCTTTTATTTCTCACAAGAAAAACGCCAATTTATGCCCAATAGATCTTTTTCTAAATTGACTTTTCCTCCTACTTCTTTACATCCTTCAACCGCCATATCCATAGCTCGGTTGTTATTATAAGACGCCAATCCAATTATCAATAAGATAAATGCTAACGGAAGGACCAAGATGTAACGAACTTTCTTCATTTATTTAACACCTACTTTTACCTCTCTAATCAATTAAAATAGTCCTCATAGTGATTTGCCATTTTCTCTAATTCTTCTTCATGCTTTTTCACATATTCCTCGGCGAATGTTTCCTCCATAAGCTGCTCCTCGCTTGGAAATTCACCAAATTTGCTCGTTAATGTGGCTACCATTTCATCTCTCGTTATACGGAAGCTCTCATCTTGCACTCGAAATTCATATTCTTTGGCGTTCGGCACTAAGATCGTTAAGTAAATCGCGTTATAATGGAAAATCCTCTGAGCGCTGTTCGCTCCATCAAACCAGGTAGAATAGAAGTCTAATTCAGAACTTGCTCGCTCCTCGTCATACGTAACACTTATCTTCTGACCCGATAAATCAACTTTATTAACTGTTCCGCTTCCCGGAAGTTGAGCTAGAATGGCTAGAACAGCTGAATTGTCCCCAACATATGTCCCGCTAAATTTCAGCAATTCAACCTGATCGATTCCACCAATCGTTTTCACACTCTGTTCATCCGACGACGCATTTCCACTGGAGCATCCAGTCACTAACAGCATAACGAGTATGATCGACAACCATTTCGTCTGTTTAAAGTACATCTTATTCTCCTTACTGTTATTCTTTTATCCTACTTTATTTACGATGGAAACTACTTGGAAGTTTCAATAATTAACTAAAAAGGTAACTCTACTGTGATGAGAGTTACCTTTAAAGCCCGCACATTTGATTACGGCATTTTCTCCATGTCCATATACAACACATTCCATCGATGACCATCTAAATCAATAAACCCCGCTCCATAGAGCCATCCATCTGTTAAGCCGGGTTTGGCATAGATGGCTCCCCCTGCCTTTTCCACATTCTTTATCATTGCATCTACTTCTTCTCGATCTTCCGCCCCGATTGAGAAAAGCACTTCCGTCGCTTTCATAGAATCCGCTACTCTGTGATGGGTAAACGTTTCAAACTTTGAAGAAGGAAACAGCATAACCTTCGTCCCTTGAGCACCGATCGCTACTTGAACGCCGTCTCCTATGGTCTTAGCCGCAAATCCGATCTGTGTAAAAAAAGCTTTCGACTTTTCTACATTTTGCACAGGAAGGTTCATCCACAAATCAGTCGCCATCTTTACTCCTCCTTAAAAGCTTTACTAAATAAACTTCTTTGGGTTCCTCACCTTAAGAGAAAGGATCGTACCGCAATTAACACAGAAAGAAGCATCAACTGGGGAACTTTTTGCAAATCCTTTTTTCTTAAATAATGAGCCGTAGCCAGTAAATTCTCCTATTCGTGTTTCTTTTTCGCCACACTCAGGGCAACTTTTTTCATTTTCCTTCATCGTTTTATACCCTGCATTTTTTTGACTTGATCAGCATGAAACGGAGAATCTACCACTTCACTAACCACGCTAAAAGGATTATCATCGAGGTCAAAGAAATCAAAACATGTCATGCCTCCAAATTGTTCTAGCTCATTCGTTTTAACACCGCTCTTATTGAGCTGCTCATAAAAAGCTTCAATATCATCAACAAGAAAATTGAAATAGCTATTCCGACGTTCTGCTTTGACATGAAATTCAGTTGGCTGAACGTTCTCCACTTGTACTAACGCAAGCTGAGTCGAATCATTTGGAAAATAGAAGCCGACACCTTCAGCCAATCCTCCTCCCCACTCTTGAATTTTATGAATACCTAGATGCTTTTCATACCATTTTACTGATTTTTCAAGATCCGTTACGGGTATAAAAATACTGCCAACTCGAATCATAAGACCAACTCCCTTTTATGCTCACTCTTTCTAGCAAACGCTTATGACTATACTGTTCCACTAGACATATTTCTTTTGATTCCTCTTCTACTTTTCCATATTCGTTGTTCGAATCCCTTTCTTTCCCTCCTCATATGTAAAGGATTTCAAGAAAATCTTTGACAATTA
This sequence comes from Pseudalkalibacillus hwajinpoensis, assembly GCF_015234585.1. NCBI lineage: Bacteria > Bacillati > Bacillota > Bacilli > Caryophanales > Guptibacillaceae > Guptibacillus > Guptibacillus hwajinpoensis. The sequence continues at coordinate 204,678 of NZ_JADFCM010000008.1, read as the reverse complement.
CAATGAATTCCTGTAAATTATCAAATGGACGAACATTTAAATTAAATTAAAACGTATTATTCGTTTTTAGGAGTGAATCTCATGGAAAACGTATTCGATTATGAAGATATTCAACTAATTCCCGCTAAGTGTGTTGTAAACAGTCGATCAGAATGTGATACTTCCGTTAAGCTTGGCAAGCATACATTTAAATTGCCAGTCGTACCTGCAAACATGCAGACGATTATTGATGAAACAATTGCCGTTACTCTGGCTGAAAAAGGATATTTCTATGTGATGCACCGTTTTGAACCGGAAAAGCGTATCTCTTTTATTCGAGACATGAACGCTCGTGAGCTCATCACATCTATTAGCGTCGGCGTCAAAGAGGAAGAATACACGTTTATTGAACAGCTTAAAGAGCAAGGCCTAGCACCTGACTATATTACGATCGATATTGCCCACGGGCATTCAAATGCGGTCATTGAAATGATCGGTCATATTAAGAAACATCTGCCAGAAAGCTTTGTGATTGCTGGTAATGTTGGCACGCCTGAAGCTGTCAGAGAGCTAGAGCACGCAGGCGCTGACGCTACGAAAGTCGGCATCGGACCTGGTAAGGTGTGCATTACGAAGATTAAAACCGGCTTTGGTACTGGTGGCTGGCAGCTCGCCGCTCTACGCTGGTGTGCCAAGGCAGCGAGTAAACCTATTATTGCAGATGGCGGTATTCGGACGCATGGCGATATCGCTAAATCCGTTCGTTTTGGCGCTTCGATGGTGATGATCGGTTCTCTCTTTGCAGGACACGAAGAATCACCTGGTGAAACGTTCGAACGAGATGGTAAGCTGTACAAAGAATACTTCGGTTCTGCCTCTGAATTCCAAAAAGGTGAGAAGAAAAACGTTGAAGGTAAGAAAATGTTCGTTGAGCATAAAGGAGATCTTCAAGACACGCTAACAGAGATGGAGCAGGATCTTCAATCGGCCATTTCTTATTCAGGCGGAGACAAGCTTGAATCGATTCGTACGGTAGATTATGTTGTAGTGAAGAACTCCATTTTTAATGGGGATAAAGTATATTAATAAAGTGGATGCAGCTGCTAATATGCAGCTGCTTTTTTATGTCTTAATGATTATAGGCTTATTTCACTATTTTTCTCAGATAGGCATGTGTAAAAAGATTCAACTTTATTGAAGTGAAAGGGGATTTGAATGCGTTACACGAAAGGTTTAAATTGAAACGACCATTCAGTTAATTAAACGGAGGTGAACAAAATTAAGTAGAGTTCCTTCTACAATGTATTTTAGTTGAAACCATATTTGATCATACTAAACAACGAGGAGATGATGAATTGAAACAAACACTGAAAAGTTGCTTAATCATATCGCTGCTATTCCTCCTTATCTTCCCCCCTCTCACTTCTCATCAAGATGCAAGTGCAGACAAAACAAACAGTACTCTCTCAACACAGTTAAATGAGATCCTATCAAATAAACTTCTAGATGGCGCAATCGCAGGGATAAGCGTCCGAGCGGCTAGTACAGGTGAGTTAATCTATGAGAACTATGGCGAAACCCGGCTCACTCCTGCCTCTAATATGAAATTATTCACCGCCGGAGCTGCACTTGAAACACTTGGTCCAGACTACCGGTTTAGCACTGAACTGCTCACTGATGGAGAACTCAAAAAAAATAACCTTAAAGGAAACATTTATCTAAAAGGAAAAGGAGACCCTACCCTTCTTAAAGAAGACTTTGATGAACTTGCACACTCTTTAAAAGAAAAAGGTGTACATAAGATACAGGGCGATCTCATTGGCGATAACAGCTGGTATGACGAAGAAGCTCTCTCACAGGACATGGTGTGGTCGGATGAAGACAACTATTATGGAGCCAAAGTTTCAGCGTTAACAGCTTCACCAAACGAAGATTACGACGCGGGTACGATCATTATTGAAGTTTATCCAGGAAAACAACCTGGCGATCAAGCCGATGTTCAACTTTCACCTTCTTCAGATGTCCTAACAGTTGAAAACCGTGCCATAACAGTCAAAGCGGACAAGGATGCCGAATTAACTATTTCACGAGAACATGGATCGAATACAATTTTAGTAGAAGGTGAAATTTCTGAAGATGCCTCACGTAAGCGTGAATGGATTGCGGTATGGGATCCCCCGCAATATGCGCTGAGCTTAATGAACCAATCACTAAAAGAAGCTGGAATTAAATTCAAGGGTGGCATCCAACAAAGCAAAACACCTGAAGATGCGACTCTTCTCATTGAAAAGAAATCCATGGCATTATCGGAGCTTCTTATTCCATTTATGAAGCTAAGTAATAATGGTCATGCTGAAATATTAGTGAAAGAGATGGGGAAAGTGAAGAAAGATGAAGGCAGTTGGGAAGCTGGATTGGAAGTAGTGACAGACTTTCTTCAAAAGCAAGGCCTTCACACCGACGATATGCGTCTGCGAGACGGTTCAGGTATCTCTCACGTTACATTAGTTAAACCAAATCAACTTTCCAAATTTCTATTCAACATCCAAAACGAAAGCTGGTTTGACACCTTTTATCGTTCTCTTCCAATTGCAGGCGATTCAGACCGATCTGAGGGCGGTACGCTACGATATCGCATGAGAGACACAGCTGCAGAACAAATCGTCCATGCCAAAACCGGATCATTAACCGGCGTCTCTTCCCTTTCAGGATATGTGGAACAAGGCAACGGTCTCGTCTTTTCCATTTTACTGAATCAATTTGTTGAAGAAGATGACATCAAGGACATCGAAGACGAAATCGCTATAGTGCTGGCAGAGTACTCTACAGAAGGAGAAGAATAAAATTCACAGGAAGCCGCTCAGTTTTGAAGTGCAAAAAGAAAATTGAAACACATGAGTACCCCAGGATTTATGGAATGATCGATAACCACATACCAATCATTAAAAATATCTGAAATAACTCAGCATTGCATATTGCATTGTTCGAAATTAAAAATGGATGACAATTACCTCTACCCATTCGAGGTAATCGTCATCCATTTTATTTTAGAAAATAGACTTCATTATTTTCTTTCCTTGTCAGGATAAAAGAGAACCTTCACATAGGAGCCTTTTCTGTTAATAATGTTATCAAAGGTTTCTGGTCCATCTTCAAGAGCTAACCTGTGTGAAATCATTGGTTTTACATTAATTTCACCCGTACTCATATAGTGAATTGAAGAATGCCATTCTTCGCCTGGGAATGGGGAAGATATAGCATTCCAAGACCCTAGCACCCTTAATTCATTTCGAACTATCTTTTCAAAATAAAAACGCTCTATTTTGATATCTGCATATGGAATACCCATGAACACAACTTCTCCACCTTTTTTTGGTAATGCAAATACCTGAGAAGAGGTAACTGGAGAACCTGCTGATTCTATAGCTAAATCGACACCAATACCATTCGTGTATGCCATAAGCTGTTCATGAGCAGGCTTTTCCAATGAATTAATAATGACATCTGCGCCTAATTCTTTTGCAATTTTAAGCTTAGCCATGTCGATGTCAATTGCATAGACTTTTTTTGCGCCGAAGATTTTTGCCCATTGAACAGCTAGTAATCCAATACTTCCGCATCCCATAACAGCGACATCAGCACCAGGCTTGATACTCGTACGATAGAAACCATGAGCTACGACGGAAGATGGCTCGACAAGTGCAGCAGTATCGTAATCAACGTTATTCGGTAGAGGCATAATATGCGATTTAGGTAATTTTACAAACTCTGCATAAGCACCAGGGTGACGTGCACCAATCACGGTTAATTTAGCACAACGAGCTAGATCACCTTTTTGGCAGTTTTCACATTCTCCGCAATAGAATGTCGGACACCCGACAACTCGATCACCTACTTGAACGTGACTAACCTCCGAGCCAACCTTCGAAACTTCTCCTGCAAACTCATGACCAAAAGTCATACCAGGTACATACGGCCCTAGTTTCCTATACCTGGAAATGTCCGAGCCACATATACCAACTGCTTTCACCTTAATAATAACGTCTTCTTCATTCTCGATGATCGGTTCAGACAGGTTTTCAAATCGAATATCTTGCTCTTTATACAAGTTGAGAGATTTCATCTTTATCCTTCTCTCTATTTTTATTTATTATTAATCAATCGTTTATGCTGATTCATTTCCTGATCTTCGCCTGCTTAATTTATAGAAAGCCACACAAACAATGACTGTATTAAAAGTCACTTGATGTTCAAAGTAGAAATCTCCGACAATACTAAATGGTCCGAGCATAAAGTCCAATAGTGCTTCCGTCATTCCTATCCCTCATTTCTTGATGAGCCTGCGCTCAATAAACTAAAATTTCAGTTTATTGACTCTGTATGATTAGCCGACTGGAGTCAATAACACTTTAATTGCTTCTCCACTTTTAATCACTTTATAAGCTTCTTCCCATTGAGTAATATCAAATTCGTGTGTGACTAAAGAGTTCGCTTTGACGCTTCCGTTATTAATTAACTCTAGAGACGGCTCCCAGTCAGCTGAATTCTGGCTTCTACTTCCGATCACGCGAATTTCCTTTTGAATGATTTTTTCAAGATCAAATTGAACTTCAGGGTTAGCGAAAATACCAACTTGTGCATATTGTCCCTTCTTCCTCAAAAGATCTAACCCCTGTTTGGCTGCTGGAACAGCTCCGGAACATTCAAATACGACATCTGCACCGTACCCATCTGTAAGGCTATTAACCAGTTCTCGAATGTTGTCTTCTTGGATATTCACTACATAATCGATGCCTAGTTCTTTCGCTTTCTCCAAACGGACTTTGTCGTTCGTAAGGCCCGTAATTAATACGATTGCTCCTCTACTTTTTGCCACCTGGGCCGTAAACAAACCAATCGGTCCTGGCCCCATTACAACGACTATATCCCCATTTATGATATTCGTTTTTGTTACAGCATGATGCGTACATGCGAGGGGTTCGGTCATAGCTGCTGACCTATAATCAACATTATCAGGGAGAATATGGACACTATCTTTGTGTGCAATTAAATAGTTAGCAAACCCACCATCTTGCTGGGTTCCCAACCCCTTACGATAATTGCATAAGTTATAATCACCAGACTTACAATACTCACATTCACCACAAATATAAAAAGTAGTTTCGGAAGTAACTCGATCTCCAACGTTGAATTCTGTAACATTTGGTCCTACTTCAATCACTTCTCCAGAAAACTCATGTCCAAGTGTAACAGGGAACCGAACCTTATAATGCCCTTCATAAGTGTGAATATCTGATCCACAGATTCCAGCGTATTTCACTTCAATTTTCACTAAATCTTTCGCTACAGCGGGTTCTTCTTTTTCTTGAATGTCTAAATTCCCAAATCCAGGTGCTGTTTTCACTAAAGCCTTCATATACATTCCTCCTGGTCAATCTAGCATTATAATTCGAGATCATAGAATTAATTAAACAAGCTAAACACTTTATAGATAAGCCAGTTGACTAAGTTACCACCCTGATCGATGCTAGAAATTTTGGTTGAACCTTCAGGCATATTGAAATCAGCATTGATTGCCATTTGGGTAAACATCGGAGCGACGTCTGTTGCTATATAGAGCGAAATTCCGATCATAATCGTACCTACGATAACGGAATGAACGATATTCCCTCTTGCAGCACCGACAATAAATGCCACTACGAACGGAATCGTAGCTAAGTCACCAAAAGGTAATAGCGCATTACCAGGGAGAATAACTGCTAAAGCAACGGTAACCGGTACAAGAATAAGAGCTGTCGAAATAACTGCCGGATGTCCCAGCGCTACTGCTGCATCAAGACCGATATGTATTTCTCTATCACCAAACCGTTTCGATAACCATTCTCTTGCAGATTCCGAGACTGGCATTAGCCCTTCCATTAAGATCTTTACCATACGAGGCATCAAGACCATAACGGCTGCCATTGCCATACCGATTTCAATTACATCACCAACGCTATAGCCTGCTAGAATACCAATGACGGCACCTAGAAAAAGTCCAATAAAGATTGACTCTCCGAAAATACCAAAGCGTTTTTGGATCGTATCCGGATCTGCATTCCAATTTTTCACGACTGGGGTTCTTTGTAATAATTTTACTAAAAAGATACCTGGTGCATAAGAAATCGTACTTCCTGTGGCGATAGACACTCCTGGTAGTTCAAAGAATTCGCTTACCATTGGTGCTGTCCAGTCCGCAACTTTAAGTGCGATAACCTGGAATATCACTGCAGCGATTAGACTTTGAATGATGCTACCTGAGATGGCGTATACCATTGCAGCCATGAAGGTATAGTGCCAGAAGTTCCAAATATCCACATTCATCGTCTTAGTTGTTTTCGTCACTAGCATAATCACGTTCACTAGTAAACCGAGCGGGATAATGAATGCCGCAACACCTGATGCCCAGGCAATAGATGAGGACGCTGGCCAACCGACATCAATCACATTTAGTTCGACCCCTAATCGATCTACCATCCCCTGCGCTGCAGGTCCCAAATTATTCACAAGCAAATCAACTACTAAAAAGATCCCAACAAAAGCTACACCGATCGTTAAGCCTGACCGAAACGCTTTACCCGGTTTCTGGCCGAATAATAAACCCAGTAAGAAGATAGCTACTGGCAAGATAACGGTTGCACCTAAATCTAAAAAGCCTTGTACGATATTGACGAATCCTTCCATCAACTTTGCCTCCCAACATTATGAAATTAATCTACTTATCTTCTAATAAATGAAGTGAATTCATTGCACTTCCACTCTACCTCTTCAGCTCTTCAAGTATTTTCTTCTTCGTATCATCCGTCCCGATTCCTGTTAGGAATGAACGGGCATTAATGACTGGAAACGGATATTCTTTCTTCGTCATGGCCGTTGTCACAAGCAAATCTGCCGTGTCAGCGTAACCACCCACTTCGGTGATTTTGATTTGAACGAGGTCTAATTTAAGTTGATGTTCTTTTGCCATTTCTTCAATAGCTCCATTCACGATTGTTGATGTCGCAATACCTGCTCCACATGCTACTAATACTTGTTTCTTTTTCATTCTTTCTCATCTCCCTTTCAAATAGAAATTAATGATCCTAAGTAACAAACTCTATTTGTTTCTGATTATTTTTTTAGCTCTTCAAGAATTTTCTGTTTCGTGTCATCCGTTCCGATTCCAGTTAGAAAAGAACGAGCATTGATGACTGGGAACGAATATTCTTTTTTCGTCATAGCCGTTGTGACAAGCAAATCTGCCGTGTCTACGTAACTACCCACTTCAGTGATTTTGATCTGAATAAGATCCACTTTTAGCTGATGTTCTTTGGCCATTTCTTCAATAGCTCCATTCACGATTGTTGATGTCGCAATACCTGCTCCACATGCTACTAATACTTGTTTCTTTTTCATTCTTTCTCATCTCCTTCAAGGGAATCAAATATTATTTTCTTTTTAATTATCTGTTTAATTGTTGTCTTATCCTTCTCTGTCACCAGATACTGTAACGTTTCTTCACTCTGAAATACCTGCATTAACTGTTGCAATAATGAAAGTTGTGAATGAGTTTCATCCATTGCAAGCATGAATACTAATTTCACAGGAGTGGTTTCACTGTCATCCCCCATCACTCCAAAATCTACTGTTTCATTCAACACACCCATACTAATCGTCTTTCGATTAACGTGATGGACGTCTGTATGGGGAATCGCAACTGATATACCAGCTGTTGGTAATCCAGTAGCAAATTCAATTTCTCTTGCGATAATGGCATCAATAAAGCTTTCCTTCACGAGATTTTTGTTCACCAGATTCTGGCCCATTGTGGTTAGTACTTCTTCTTTTACTGAACATTCTAGATCCAGAAGAATGACAGATTCATCAAAAAATAACTCACTCATCTTTTCACCTCATTAACTTTTTCAGTTACAACGTTCTGTTCTTTAGAATAGCTTTTGATTATTTCATGAATCTCTTCAACTGAATCAGAGTGAATCACTCGATTTCGATCAACTTCAGAACCAGCAAGCTTCATAAGTTGCATCAACGCATGAATATGTTTCTGCTTATCTACCGCTGCGATAACAATAATTAGGTTGATTTTGTATTCCGAAGTAAAAGCTACTCCATTTTCTAATTTCAATAAGCTCATTCCAACTTCGTTCACGCCTTCATCAGGAGCTGCATGGGGGATCGCAACGTTTGAGCCAATAACGATATATGGATCCTCACTTGTCCGATGAAGCATCGCCTCTACATATTTAGGTTCAATATGACCTTTCCGAATCAATGGCTCTGAGCTAATTCGAATCGCTTCTTCCCATGAACCAACTGATTTTCTCTTCGTAATATACTCGGGGAGAATGAGCTCATGTAAATGACTATCCAGCTTTTTCACAGTGTGTTTCACTGAGGATTCTTCCTCACGATTGATATACGATTGTAGATCTCGGGTAAGCTCTTCTTCATTCTTTATCACCGTATGATTTCTAATAATATCGATAAGATGGTTAACGTTTATATCGTTTGGAATGTAACCATATAGTTCTAACATGACTTGCTTTCGTAAACGATATTGCTCATCCCGACCAAGAAAAGCTTTTGAAACAAACAACTTTTTTTCAGTTTCAAGAAATGTCGGGGAGAAGACAATATCGTACTCTAGATCGTACTCTTGAAACCCTCGCACTGATAAGGAATCAAGAAATACAAATTCCGGAAATAACTCTCTTAACTCATTAAACATGAGTCCTGATACTGAGACACCTTGTGGACATACGACAATTGCTTTTATTTTCTTCTCAATGCTATCGCCCTGTCTTCTCATCCATCCGCCAATTAACATTGTGATATACGCAGTTTCATTCTCAGGAGCTTTACTACCAATTAGTTTTTCGAGTGGCCCAATACACCGTTTTATCAAATGATGTAACTCCTTGAATTCTTTACTCAAAGAGTTATGAATCTCAATGGTGTCAGTAAGGTGGTATTTGATGCGGTAATAGGCTGGTTTAATATGCTGTAATAAGTTATTTAGCAATTGCTCCTTGTTTTGAAAATAAATGCAAGTACTCTTCTCAAAAAGCTCGAGCATCGTATCGATTGCAGGTACTAAGTCAGGAATCGTATCAGCTTCGGTTAGATATTCTGACCAGTATACATTCGATGTTAATAAGTGCAGAGTACAAAACAATCTTTCTTCCACTGGTATTTCAACATTGGAATGACGGAATATTTCTTCAGTAGCCTGATATTCCTTTGTGTTAGATAAATTTTCATATTTAATTGAAAATGATTGAAGTATCCGACCATGTTGAATTCGTTTTAGAATCAAAATGAAAACATATGGCATCGTACCAATCTTTTCATCCGTGAATTTCAAGTTCAATGTAGTCTCAATCTTCTCAATTCGTTTCATAAACTCATCGACTTCACTTTCTTCAATCTTAGCTAAGTTCTTCAAAATCACCCTTCCCCCATGATATTGAAGCAACATATAAGTAACATTAATGAGTAGCTTACGAATTTGAAACTCTTTCCCTTCCAACACGTAACCGCTTTTCCTGGAATATCGAATAATCAAATGATAGTCATCTAGAAAAGATTGAACCTGCTTCATATCACTTAAAACCGTATTCTTACTTACCGCTAGTTCGCTTGTAAAATGATTCAGTGAAAGCTCTTCCTCGTAACTTAACAGCATCAATATAATGAGATACACTCGTTGCTTCTCTGGTAGAACTGCGGTTGTTATGGAAGGTTCTTTCTCATCACCGGTAAGAGTCGTAAAAACCTCTTGATCAATGATGAAGTGCCCCTGTCTTGTTCGCTCGATTACTGGAAGGTTCTTAGTCAACAGCCATTCATTCACTTTGTTAACGCTGTAACCAAGTTGTCTACGAGTTAAGTTATATTTCTTCTCTAAAGCCATACTAGTGATCCTCGGATTACTAATTAATTCCTCCAATATTAGCTTGCTTCTATCACTATTTGACAACTGTAGCCCCCCTTTCAATATTTATTGTAGCACCCAACACACTTTCAATGATTACGCTTTCATCCCAAATTGTCGGACAGTTTATGTACAACGTCGTGATTTAAAAACGTTCATACTTTGATCGTTAGTAACATCTAGGAATTGGTAACAAATTATAATTATATAATTTATCACCAATTGCTGCTATTAAGTTATTAGTCGGATTGTTCGTTTGTTTATCTTTATTTACAACCAAGAAAATTGCAAAAAAAAGAACTCCTCTAGGAGTTCCTTGACCTATATTTAAGGATTTCTTCCATAGCCTACTAAAATTGATAATATTATCAGACTGTCTCTATTTATATACTAGACCATAATGAATTCAAATCGTACGTCCTCGCCATTTTCCCCTCATGCTTTTCTCCAATTCGAATTTGAAATTCCTTCCCTTCCTGAAACCCTACCTTTTCAAGCACTCGAGCGGATCCTCTGTTTTCAACAAGACAAACCGTTTCAAACATCGTGAAGCCAAGTTCCTTTTTCCCAAACTCAATTGCACGCTCAGCTGCTTTTGTACCAATGCTCCGCTTCCAAAAAGGTGGTGCTACCCAATAATCGATCGCACCGACGCCCTCCCTTTCACGTCTGACTGAAATACTTCCAGCGAAATTACCATCAACGACGATGGCGAATGGGAAGTGCTTTCCTGCTTTATGTTCTTCTGATACGATCGCAAACCACTTTTCTGCGCCATTAGGTGGGTAGGGATCAGGAACGTTTGTCATCCTAGAAACGGCTTCAGAGGAGACGTATTTTTGAATCAACGGAAGATCATCTTTATTAACCAATCGAAGTGCAACATTCATTATGTATCCTCCTTTTTCAAATGAATTTCAATGTTTATCTAATAAGATTTCTTTTTGAGAAACATCACATCACTAAATGCGATGCCCACCGCTAGTCCAAATGAGGTGAAAAATTCATATCCGGTTATATCCGATGCAGTAAAATAAGAGAACAACAGATTCATGACGCTTAGACCCGCAAACCATTTGAGAAATGTGCCCGTCCTCTCTTTTAATTCGTACTTGTTTAGCAGTCTCATTTTCCAAATAGTTAAAACTACAAAGTACAAAATAGAGAGAAAAAAGACACCTAAACACCCGAGCACCATTTCGCTTGAATACGCGTATCCATCTCGCCAATAAATAAAGATCATCACTGTTCCTATACTGATCAATATGAGACAAAACATCGCAACAGATAGCCGGTTAGCTTTCGTCATTATAGTTAACACCTCCGTTTTCCATTTTTTCACTTTTACGTCATTTTGTCATTCGTAATGTTATAAAATAAAAAAGCCATTCCTATTTTGGAAGTGACTTTTCACTAAGATTTATTCTTTTGAAAAGCGAAGACAAAAGAACCTAATGTCATTTAGATGACTCTTAGAAGAGAGAATTGATAGGATTTACTATGCTTCCTGGTAAAGCTGGTTATCAATGCCGTAACATTGCCAAACCCAAACAATACGATCGTAATAAGGGCGAGCACTCCTCAATTTTAAAAAGGAAGAATCCCCTGCCATTCCGGTGGATAACTAGAAAAAAAGCCCATGCCACCTAACATATAAACGCCTGTCGAAATGGCTCCGAGTGCTAATAATAGATTGTATAACCCAGCTACGTCCCCAATTGATCTTCTAACCATTTCGTGCTCTCCACCTTTATTTATAGCTACATCATTTCAAAAAAAGTTCCATTCAATAGAAGCACAATATCTCCGATCAAACCGATACAGAAAAAAATAAAGTAGTAGCTTGCTTTCGTAATCGTTTTATTAAAAAGCTCTTGAAAAGCTTGAATAAACAGCTCCTCAAATTTAAACCAGCTTAAGATCCAACCAATAAGTAAGAAGCTAACAATTGTCATGATTTACACCCCTCCCACTTTTGGCGAAACGTTCAATTGATCTCTTTTATTTTATCATATGATCTAAATGACCTACTCTCTCATAACGAAGACAATCAAAAAAAGTTCAATCGCTAGCACAGCTTACTAACTGCGCTAACGAATCGAACTTCTTTCATCAAAATACTGGCTGCTATTCTTTTTGATCCGTAATCAGCATGTGTCCTGGCGCATGCGTGATCATCATCTCAGGCTTCACGTTTAACCCAACATATTGAGGTGTAACGCCACACGCCCAGAAAACTGGGATTCGCTCTTCTTCATCAAAAGGGGTAAATTCCCCGTAATCAGGATTCTCTATGTTTTCAATGCCTATTTCTGATGGATGGCCCACATGAATCGGCGCTCCGTGCGCCAGCGGAAACTTCGATGTGATGCGTATCGTTTCATCGAGCTCTTCTTTGTTAATCGCTCTCATGCTTACAACCATCTCCCCATTAAAGCGACCCGCGTCTTCACAAGGAATCGTCGTTTGATACATCGGAACAACGCGGTTCATTTCCTGGTGCAACAAGCTGATCCCTTTTTCAACGAGCGCTCGCTCGAATGTAAAGCTGCATCCAAGCAGAAACGTAACGAAATTATCTTGCCAGACGTCTTTTAAATCAAGTACTTCCCTTTCTAGCTCGCCATTTTTATAAATGCGATACTTGGGCAGATCTGTTCGAATGTCGGCATCAGCAATACGAGGTGTAACTTGACCTGCTTCAAGTACATCCACGACAGGGCAAGGCTTTGGATTGCGCTGACAAAATAGAAGAAACTCGAACGCATACTCAGCCGGAAGCGTAATCATATTTGCCTGTAAGTAGCCATCACATTTACCTGATGTCGTTTCACTATCTAGATTTTCACGATACTGATGTCGCTGTGTACAGGGTTCCAACACGTCATCTCCTTTATAGCTCTTTATAGATCTCAAGAAACTTTGTATTAAAATCACCTTCAACGAACTTCTCATGCCTTAGTAATTTTTGATGAAAGGGAATCGTTGTTTTCACACCTTTGATCATAAATTCACTGAGTGCCCGCTTCATACGCTGCATCGCTTCCTCACGAGTAGCGCCGTATGTAATAAGTTTCGCTACCATCGAGTCATAAAACGGAGGAATCACGTAGCCTGGATAAACGGCTGAATCAACTCTCACGCCAAAACCGCCTGGAGGTAAATACGTTTCTACTTTCCCAGGTGATGGCATAAATCCGTTCTCAGGATCTTCTGCATTGATGCGGCATTCAATTGACCATCCCTTCAAAATCACTTCATCCTGTGTGAGGGAAAGTCTTTCTCCATCGGCCACTCTGATTTGTTCTTTAATCAAATCAACCCCGGTGACCATTTCTGTTACGGGATGCTCCACCTGGATTCTAGTATTCATCTCCATGAAATAGTAGTTTCCATTATGGTCATAAATAAACTCGACTGTTCCTGCCCCAGCGTAATTCACAGCTTTAGCTGCCCGAACAGCCGCTTCTCCCATTGCTTCACGAATTGATTGATCTAAAGCAGGTGAAGGTGTTTCTTCAACGAGCTTCTGCATACGTCTTTGAATCGAGCAGTCTCGCTCACCTAGATGAATGACGTTTCCGTAGAGATCCGCAATAATTTGGATTTCGATATGGCGAAAATCCTCTATAAACTTTTCAATATAGACTCCTGGATTACCAAATGCTTTCTCTGCTTCCTGCTGTGTCATGTTGATCGCTTTAATCAGTTCTTCTTCCTCGTGTACGACTCGAATTCCTTTGCCGCCACCGCCTGCAGTTGCTTTAATAATAATGGGATATCCCATTTCACTCGCAAGCTCAAGCGCTTCTTCTTTCGTTTCAATAATGCCGTCTGAACCCGGGACTACTGGAACGCCCGCTTCTTCCATCGTCGCTCGCGCAACATCCTTCGTTCCCATGCGATTAATGGCCTCTTTACTAGGACCAATAAACGCAATGTCACAGTCTTCGCAGATCTCTGCAAAACTTGCATTTTCTGCAAGAAAACCGTATCCCGGATGAATGGCATCTACACCACTATTTATAGCAACAGTCATGATATTCCCAACATTTAAGTAGCTTTCACTTGAAGCTGTTGGTCCAATACAGTAGCTCTCATCTGCTAGTTGAACATGAAGCGCGTCCCGATCCGCTTCTGAATATACCGCTACAGCAGTAAGGTTTAGCTCGTGGCAGGCGCGAATAATGCGAACGGCGATCTCGCCTCGATTTGCAATTAGTACTTTATGAATACCCATCTGATCCCTCCTATTCTGGCTTTACTAAGAATAGCGGTTGACCAAATTCAACAAGGTCACCATTCTCGACAAGAATTTCGATGATTTCTCCATTCACATCTGCTTGCACATCATTGAACATCTTCATCGCTTCTAGTACACAAACAACGGTTTCTTCCTGAACAGCATCCCCTACTTGGATAAAGGCGGGATCATCAGGTGAAGGTGAGGAGTAGAACATCCCAACCATTGGTGACGTAACGGTATGAGTGCTTTCTGAGATCTCTTCCTCGTCTTGACTCGGGATAACATTACCCTGCCCGCGCTCCTCTACGGCCGTTGGTGTGACATTAGCAGACTCCTGCTCTTCTCTTTTAACTTGGCCATCTCCGTAAGGATTCTGGTTTTTCACTTTTACTACGAAGCTATCATGTTCATAATGAACCTCATCTACAGTTGAACCATCCACATATTTAATCATTTCAATAATTTCTTTTGAACTTAACATGTTGTATTCTCCTTTATCGACGGGGATTAGACACTTTACCTAACGTACGGATAAAACGATCATTCTCTTCATAAGCTTCTTGCGCTTCTTCTACAGTTACTTCACGAAAACGAATCGTACTACCTGGCATCGCTTGAGCGAGATATGGAATGTCACTTGAGATAACAGTGGCGATTCGTGTATAACCGCCGGTTGTCTGGCGATCTGACATAAGAATGATCGGATCGCCACTAGCAGGCACTTGAATCCCGCCAAGCGGAATCGCTTCAGAAATAATATCGGCCGAGCCCGCGTGCTCGATTTTCTCACCTTTCAAGCGAAAGCCCATTCGATCTGATTGCGGCGTCACTTCATAAGGAGTAGATAGAAAGGTATCGGTCCCTTTTTCAGTAAAAGCATGAGGGCCCATGACGACGCGTATATCGAGCTCTTTATGATAGTCAGGAATTTCTTCAGGGTGAAGGGCACGTCCGCTAACTCCTTTGAATTCTTCTGCACGATAAAGCACGTCACCTTTTTCAAGAGCTCGTCCTTCAATACCGCCAATCCCTGCTTTTAAATAAGTTGATTTACTGCCCATAACGAATGGAACATCGTAGCCGCCTGCGACGCTGATATATGACCTTGCTCCTGAAAGCGGCTGCCCAAATTCTAGCCGATCCCCTTCTTTTACTTCGAAGCTCTTCCACATTTGAACCTTTTCACCGTTCACTTTTGGGGAAAGGTTACCGCCACAGATCGCTATAACAGCATGATTTAACACTTCTAAAACAGGGCCCATAACCGTTACTTCAAGAACCGCTTCATTCCCTTTGTTACCAACAAGAAAATTAGCGATATTCATTGAAAAAGAATCCATGGCTCCTGATACAACAATGCCATACTGCTGATACCCTTTTCTCCCCTCGTCCTGAATGGTGGATAAAAGACCTGATTTTTTTACTTTAAATAGTGAGTTAGACACTGGCATTCACTCCAACACGCTTGATCTCTATTCCATTTTCCTCGATACGTTCTCTCAATTTTTGAACAAAAAGCAGCGCCTCAGGCTCATCTCCGTGCACGCAAATCGTATCAGCTTGAATGCTAATATCGCTGCCATTGACGGCGGTTACTTTCCCTTCCGTTATCATGCGAATGACTCGTTCCACAGCTTCGTCCGCATCATGAATCATCGCATTCGGCTCCGTTCTTGGAGTCAGCGTACCATCTTGCTGGTACGTGCGATCAGCGAAAACTTCTTCCGCTACGGTTAACCCGCATGCTTTTCCTGCCTTCACTAATTCGCTTCCTGCCAATCCGTATAAAACGAGATCAGGGTTAACAGCATAGATAGCGTTTGCAATCGCTTTGGCAATAGCAGAATCTTTCGATGCTTTATTATAAAGCGCACCGTGAGGCTTCACGTGATAAACAGTGGCTTGATGGACATTCGCAACACCCTGAATGGCACCGACTTGATATGCGACGAGATTATATACCTCATCAGGTGACATGTTCATATCTCGCCTGCCAAACCCTCCGAGGTCAGGAAATCCCGGATGTGCACCAATAGAAACCCCAAGAGACTTGGCTAACTCAACTGTTTTCATCATGACGTTATGATCCCCCGCATGATAACCGCACGCGATATTGGCTGATGAAATAAAAGGAAGAACATTCTCATCATTACCGATTTTGTACGCCCCAAAGCTTTCTCCTAAATCACTATTTAAATCAACTGACTTCATGATATCCCACCTTCTTCTCTTCGGTTTCAACGACATAGTCTCCACGCTTAATTGCTTCTTTAATTTCTAGAAACTCTGTTTTACTAACAGAAACAAAACGTAAGTAATGACCTGATTCTAATAAAATCGGATCCTCACTTGTCGGGTCATATAGCTTAACAGGCGTTTGTCCAATAAGCTGCCAGCCACCAGGTGACTCTAGCGGATAAACGCCCGTTTGAGCTCCAGCAATCCCAACAGATCCAGGTTCTATTTCAGCACGTGGGTTTTCACGTCTTGGCGTTGCGATTTCTTCAGACATTCCTCCTAGATAAGGGAATCCAGGAACAAAGCCCATCATGTAAATAAGGTAATCTTTATCTGCGTGAATTGAGATCACTTCTTCTTTACTTAATCCGTTATGCTCCGCTACAAACTCCAAATCGGATCCTACTTCATCCCCATAATAGGTTGGGATGATATAAACAAGAGAAGCAGATTCTGCTTCTCTTCCATGTTGTTGTTCGTTCATGTCTTCAAGCTTTTCTTTCAGTGTACTGTAAGAAATTTTGCTTGGAAGATAATAAATCGTTAACGTTGTATAAGCTGGCACCCATTCTTCGACTCCATTAATAGGGTGCTTTGCAAGTTCGTCTGCAAACATTCTTATTTTCTGATTCGTTTCTTCTGATATCTCGGTACCAAATACAAGCTGAATGCCCGTATCACCAAGCGGATAATAATCAAGTTTCACACATGTTCCTCCTAACAATTAAGAAAAAAGCTGTGGCACTTTATCAATAAGTGTAACGATGGCTAAATAAGCGGTAATAAGGAAGACAAACCCACCAAAGATCGTTAGCCATAGCGGATGCTTGTAATCCCCTACGATTGATTTCTTATAAGCAGCTACAAGGAGCGTCCCAAGAGCAACCGGTAAAATCAATCCGTTAAATGCTCCAGCAAGGATCAGTAACAGAACCGGCTTTCCGATGAAAGTGAAAATGATCGTCGATACGGCAATAAATCCAATCGTTACTCCTGAATGATGACGATCCACTTTCTTCGATAGCGTTCTTAGGAACGAAACAGATGTATACGCCGCACCAACGACTGACGTAATTCCTGCTGCCCAAAGAACAACACCAAACATTTTATAACCAATCGCCCCGGCTGCTTGTTGGAAAACAGAAGCTGGAGGATTCGCAGGATCTAATTTAAATCCTGTTGAAACAACACCTAACACCGCAAGGAATAAAAAGACACGCATGATCGACGCAATTAAAATTCCTGAAACAGAGCTTTTCGTTACCTGGTGGAGGTTTTCTTTACCTGAAATCCCCGCATCAAGCAGACGATGTCCCCCTGCAAACGTAATGTATCCCCCAACTGTTCCACCGACTAATGTAATAATCGCAAACACATCAATTTTATCTGGCGCAAATGTATGCGTAATCGCATCTCCGACTGGTGGATTACTTTGGAACGCTACGTACAATGTAAGTAAAATCATAATTCCACCGAGAATTCGCGCGATTTTATCCATCGCCACGCCAGCTTCCTTCGAAAGGAAAATTCCAATCGTAATCACGCCTGTAATCGCTGCACCGATACGAGGATCAATGCCAAAGAGAACATTCATCCCGAGTCCGGCACCACCGACGTTCCCAATATTAAAGGCAAGTCCACCAAGCGCTACGGCGAACGCAAGAAAATAGCCAAGTCCAGGGACAACCATGTTGGCGATGTCCTGACCTTTTTTCTTAGATACTGCAATGATTCGCCAAATATTAGCTTGTACACCAATGTCTAAAATAATGGACATTAGAATAACAAACCCAAAGCTTGCTAGAAGTTGTTCGGTAAAGACAGCCGTCTGGGTTAGAAAACCTGGTCCAATAGCTGATGAGCCCATTAAGAAGGCAGCGCCAAGAATGACGCCCCATTTGCTTTTCGTTGGACGATTCTCTATCGATAATGGTGCTTTATTTTTCGAAGCCATCAAATTCCCCCTTTTTTATATGATTCATCCGTTGCATGAATCGATGCGTTTTTTCTCTTATCTCTACGATATCACGTAATTTTCAGATAATTTTATAAGATTCCGCACAAAAAAACCGCCCATATCGGGCGATTTCGCTCATGTTATATCGTATTTATCAATTCGACGCTGCAGGGCATATCGACTGATGCCTAGTAGCTTACTGGCCTGCGTAATATTCCACTTCGCGTCTTGAATCGCTTTCTCGATATATTTCTTTTCGATAGATTCAATATGATCTTCTAATGAAAAATCCCGATCGAAAACAACCTCTTCAATTGATTTCGACCCTTCTACTTGTCCTTCAACTGGATTTAAGAAATCAAAATGATGAGCGGCAAGCTCATCTTCTCGATGTAAAATGGCAATGCGCTCGATCGTATTTTTGAGCTCTCTGACATTACCTGGCCAATCATAGTTCAACAGTCGCTTTTTCGCATCTGCTCGAAGCATTGGCGTTTCTTTCCTCATTTGCTGACAAAATTCATTTAGGAAATAATCTGTTAGCATGACAATATCATTCTCACGTTCACGTAAGGGTGGTAGCTTCACCGGTACGACGTTCAATCGATAATAAAGATCGGACCTGAACTCCTTCTCCTGTATCATCTTTTCAAGAGAACGATTCGTTGCAGCAATGACACGAACGTCCATTTCAATATCGTGCACACTGCCAATTCGCTTAATCTTCTTATCTTCTAAAAAGCGCAGAAGCTTTACCTGAATATCGAGTGATAAATCACCGATTTCATCAAGAAATAGAGTTCCACCATCTGCCCATTCCATTAACCCGATCTTCGGTTGAGATTGATTAGGTGCACTATTTTTTTCACGACCAAACAGTTCCATTTCAATGAGATCTGAAGGTATACTCGCACAGTTCACCGCAACAAAAGGTCCTTCATGACGATGGCTTTGTTGATGGATGCTTCTCGCCACAAGCTCCTTCCCTGTCCCCGTCTCTCCTCTTACGAGCACAGTCGTATCATTGCTCTCTGCAATAAGAGAAATTTTGTCTTTCAACTCGTTCATTTGTTCACTTTCGCCGATCATTCGAACGAGTTTGGTTCTTCTCTCCTCTTCTCTATATCGCTCTACTTCTTTTTCAAGATGGTGCTGCTTCATCCATTTTTCCAGGGTGATTTTCAGTTCTTCGAGTTCAAAAGGCTTTGTTAAATAATCAAAAGCCCCTTCCTTGATCGCACGAACGGCCGTTTTTGCATCACCATACGCCGTAAGCATCATCACAGCCATTTCAGGGTAATGATCTTTCCACTTGTGCAGAGTATCAAGACCGTTCCCATCTGGTAAGCGAATATCTAATAGCAGCACTTGAGGACTAAATTCATCCACTAGCGTCCAGCCTTCTTCAAGCGTTGAGGCAACTCGCACTTCATAACCTTCATCTTCAAGAAACATCTGGAGTGTAAGACGAAGCGTTGTTTCGTCGTCAATAATCCCTACTTTCACAGCCATCTAAACCTCCCCCTTCCTCGTTGGAAATGTGATAAAGAACGTCGTGCCTTTTCCAAGGGTACTTCTTACATCCATTTCCCCGTTATTCTGAACGACTAGCTGATGGACGATCGACAAACCAAGCCCTGTTCCTTCAGAACGTGTTGTAAAGAATGGATCAAAGATCTTCTCCATTACAGAATCCTCCATACCTACGCCATTATCTGACACCGTCATCGTTACATTCGCTCCGCTCTTGTAACTTGAAAGCGTCAGTTTGCCGCCATCAGGCATAGCGTTGATACCATTTAGAATTAAATTCAATAGGATTTGACGAAGATGATCGCGGTCTACGATGATTTCATCTTCGTTTCGTTCAATATCTAGCGTGACATTCTTTTCACTCGCCACTGTCTTCATAAGCAAGACAAGTGAATGAAACGTATCGTCTACATGAATGACAGAAGGATTCGTGTCCATTGGCCTTGAGAATTGGAGAATATTCGTGATGATTTTATTCACACGATCAATGTCCAACATCATGTTCTCTGTCAACGCAAGCTGATCTTCTGACAACTTAAGTCTTCGTGTTAATAGCTCTGTCGTCGTTTTAATGCCAGCTAGTGGATTCCGAATTTCATGAGCAATTCCGGATGCCATTTCACCTAATGAAGCAAGACGAGACATTCGCTCCACGCGCTGCTCTAATTTTCTTCTATGTGTAATGTCTTCAAATGTAATAATGGATCGCTGCTTTTCTGTGGTGTTTAAGACTTTATAACTCACCGCATAGAACACTTTCTCTTCATGACGTTTATGATTCCAGATTTCTTCACTTCTTTTTTTCGTTTCGTGAATCGTTAATTTCTCAAACCGCTCTCTTAAAAGAGGGTCTTCCTTCATCATCGTCTGAGCCGCCTCATTGTAAACAGAGCTAGCTCCTTCTATTACAAGAACGATGCCAACGTGAACACTATCCAAAATCGTTTCATTCAACTTCTTTATTTTCTCAATTTGGACATTTCTTTCATCAAGTGTTTGCACCATTTCTTTTAAAGAGGTGGAAAGCACACCAATTTCATCTTTACGATTCTCTTTCATATGAAGATCGTCCTCTCTCTCACCAAGAGCAATCCTTTTGCAAAAAGCAGCAAGGTTTTTGATTGGTTTTGAAAGATGATAAGAAAGAAGAATCGTAAACTGAACGGCAATCACACCTGTAAAAATGCTAATTAACAGCGTATATTTTTGAATATTCGGGAGTGATCCGGAATAGAAAGAGAATGTCAGCGGATGATAAAGTGTCCAGTTCCACTGCTCTAGCTGCTCTGTTAGCACGGTGTTTTCTGTCCATAAATTGGAGTTAGCTTCTCCATTGTACCAATCTATTTCATTCGGTTGAACGACTTCCCCCTCTGAAGATAGGGTTCCATCCTCTTCTTCTATATACAAACCTTTCGTTTCATTTATCATGATTTTGATCAATGACTTCGCATCTTCTTCACTCATACTTCCGTTCTGAACACGTTCATCCAGCTTATCCGCATAGCGATTAAGACTAATCAACTGTTCTTGAGCTGTTGCCTGTTTTAATTGTTTCTCAGACTGATAGCTCGACCACATCGATACAGCACCAATGATAAAGATCGGTAGCAGAACGATAATTAAGAAAGGGACTAATATTTTCCGTTCAATGGAATGACGCATTAGGAAGATCTACCCCCTTTCCAAAAGAAGAAAAGTCCTGCTATCGCAAGGGACGGGAGAACGGGATGATAAGTTGACTGAACCTCCTGCGGAATAAGAAGAAAGGCAATAAGATAGGTGATTAAGCCTCCGAAAGATGAACGAAGGGCATTTCGTTTCGCCACTTTCGTGTACAGCCCCCCGTATAAAGGGAAAAACAGCGAAACGGCAATGATCCCCCATATATGTCCGCTAAATGGTACGATTCCCTCTGGCGGCGTGAAGGCGATAATAAGAGAAAACGTCGCGAATATAAAAATCATCCAGCGCGTCCATGAAATCACCTTTAGATCAATCGCTTTTTTCTTGCGGATCGGAAGCGTGATATCATACACAAAGCTCGTCGCCATTATAAGGAGCTGAGAATTAGCCGTAGAAATAGCAGCAGCGACAACGCTAATAAGCAGAATCCCCTTCAGAGGCGTTTGGAGTAAATACGTAATAATAAAAGGATAAATTTCATCTGTGCTACTAAACGAAACGTTAGGATCCAATACTCTTGAGCCTATACCTATTACAAAAATAGAAAAATAGATAAGAACTAAAAAGACCGTACTCGTGATAACCATCTTTAACGCCACTTCTTTCGATCGAGACGAAAGAATCCGCACAGCATATTGAGGATTTGCCGCAACGCCAATTCCGAGTGATAAGAACGCACTAACTAACGCCCAGAACGATAAGCCTCCTTCAGGAAACAGAGCCAAATAAGAATCATCGCTTCGATCCGCAATGGCTGATAGGCCCGTCATAAATTCAGATAGCCCTCCTATTTCGCTCACAATAAATAGAGCTCCTAGCATCGTTCCAAACAGGATTAAACAGAAATGAAAAATATCCGTGCGTGCAACAGAGTGAAGCCCTCCAAACGTCGTGTAGAGAACGAAAATATAGATCAAAAACACACTTACCGTATAAGGCACTTCAAGCATTTGACTAACCACAATACCGAAGCCTCGGATTTGGATGACTACGTATAAGAGATAACTAACACTAAGAATAATCCCAACCCAAATTTGCAGTAGCTTTGAATCATAGCGTACTAAGAAAAACTCTGGAACCGTTACAACGTTATATGTATAGAGTTTTGTTGAAATAAAAAACAATCCGATTAATCCAAGTAACCAGGCGATTGCCGTTGTCCAAATAACGGCCATTCCCCCTTCATAAATCAAGCCAGGGAGACCAAGAAGCGATGCTGCACTAAACCATGTCGCACAGAAGGACGCAATACTCGGAAACAAAGGCAGATTTCTTCCCGCTAGAAAATAACCCTTCAGCTCATCGGTTTTATCGAAACCGTGTTTCCCAAAGATAAGAATAGCAATGGTGTAGATGAGGAAAACACCTAGATAAAGTAATTCATCCATTTGGCTCCTCCCTTCAAACGTCGTAAATCTATGGATGCCTTATCGTAAAATAGCTCATTCGTTTCAGGTTTCATTATATACAACATAACGTTGAGACACCAGAAACGAAGGAATGATGGGGTTCGAACTACCAAAAAGGCCGCTACCTTTTTGGTAACGACTTATTTGATCTATTTAGTTACACGGCTAAATGCTCGCTGACCTGCTTTATCCTGTTTAAATACTCGGACATGCTTTAGAACAGTCAAGAAGGTCTGATTTCATTTCAAAAAGACATTAGAACAGTACTAATAATTAAGCTAGTCGCGCCATCAGATCTGTTACTATTTCTTGCAAAGACAAGTGCCTCCTTTAAGCAAAATAGAGGATTTCTGTCTTTTGTAGAGAATCTAGCTAATAGATAGTAACCTATAGATCACAAGAGCTTTATGCATTTGGTAAACAACTTATGGAGGTTACAAATGAAACAATTTCTATACAAGCTAACGCTAATCCCCGAGCTATTGGAAGAAAAGAACTGGACTGACAAAGAGAACAGCATCGTATCAGAGCACTTCCATGCCCTTCAGCAGCTGCTGAAGAATAATAAGCTCATTATGGCTGGCAGAACGTTAAACAACGACCCTTCTTCTTTTGGAATTGTCGTCATTCAGGTTTCTTCTGAAAAAGAGGCTGAAGCGCTTATGAAAAGTGATCCCGCTGTTCGAAATGGGATTATGACAGCTGAGCTCTTTCCTTACAGCGTTGCTCTTTATAATGAAGATTTCACAACAAAGCAGACGTCATCTTGACGTCTGCTAGTCTTTAAAAGTATTGCACCATATGTTCTTCGTTTAGAAACCTTCCCTGAACATAAAGGGCCTTCTCTTCAATGTAAACGGTTTTAAAGCCATAGCTTTTGTACAGATGCTTCGCCCGTTCATTCGTAGATACAACTGAAACGCTTAACTTAATGAGAGCATCCTGACTTTTCGCATAATCCATCACGCAGGATAAAAGAGCTCTCCCTGCCCCTTTGCCACGATATTCTGGCGTCACGTAAACAGCAAATAAATCAGCTTTATGACGAACCTTGATGCCGCTGCCTCTGACAAAAGTGATGACACCAATTAATGTTTCTTGATCAAAAGCGCCAAAAGTGGCACCTGATTCCATGTTTCTCGCTGTACTTTTAATCGGATCATCTTTTTGAATCGCCTCTTCATAGCTTGAGGCAAATGCTTCTGGATTTTTCTTTAACGCTTCTAACCGAAGTTCCCAATAAGCTTCAGCGTCATCCGCTGTTAGCTGTCTGACTTCCATCTTAAAACCTCCTTTATAGAAGAGCTTTCACAAATGCTTTACACTTCTCTGCAATTAGCTCTTTATCATGATCGAGCGTCGCTACGTGATAGCTATCTTTTAGTTCGATTACTTCTTTATTCGATGAAGCTATTTCATTATAAATCATCGTCGAATTCTCTGGCGGCACGACATGATCTTCTAGTGATTTAAAAATTAAGGCCGGCACCGATATTTTTTCAAGGCCTTTTCGTGCAATCTCTGTTAAAGCAAGAATTTCTTGAATCGACTTCGTAGGCGTTTTCTCGTATGCGAGCTCATCGACACATTCCGCTTTAATATCTGATCCAATTGCATCAAGGAAACGCGGCTCTGTTTTTCCTCTCATTTGTTCAAGACCTGGTAAATCAATCGCAGCATTAATCGGCATGATCCCTTTCACTTCAGGATGTTTTTCAGCTAAATAAAGCGTTAGCGTGCCGCCCATCGACAGGCCTGTAATAAAGATTTCCTCACATCGTTCGTTTAACCATTGATAGCCTTCTTCAACAGACTGGATCCATTCTCCATATGTACTCTGCTCCATGTCTTCATAGTGAGTACCGTGACCTTTCAATCTCGGCCCACAAACCGTATACCCTTCTGAAGCCAATTGCTCTCCAAGATAACGCATGCTTTGGGTCGAACCTGTAAAACCGTGGAGAACAAGCACACCGATGTGATTCCCTTCAAAGTAAAAAGGCTCTGCCCCTAGTAGTACGTCATATTTCGCCATATCGTATCCCTCCTAATCGTTATCATCTAGCATTCGTCACGAAAGCGCTTTATCCTTTTTTAGAAATGTGCTCTTTAAGGTTTGAGCTTGGACCCAAAGTGGAACATATTACCTGGATATACTTAACAGGAGGAATGAAACATGTCACATCTCATATCATCCGAGCAAGACCCTAAACAAAAACAGTCCTTCATTCAACGTCTATTAGACCGTGGAATTTATAAATTAAAAGATAAACAGCTCTATGAATGCACAATGGAAGAACTAGAGTATTTAATGAGGAAAATTGATCTACCTTAATTCCTCCAGAGGATTCTCTCCCCTGGAGTTTTTTTATGCTTCTTTTTCTTTTGTTAACCACTCTCTCGCTAGCATTCCGTACACAATGTGATCATAGAACTGTCCATTAACGAGCTCCGCCTCCCGGACCACCGCTTCTTTCGTAAAACCTAGTCGTTCTGGGACCGCCTGGCTTTTCTTATTTCCTGAGGCAGCACGAATCTCTATCCGGTTGAGCCCGATTTCGTTAAATCCTAGATTAATCATTCCACGACACGCCTCCGTTACGATACCTTTCTTCTGAAACTTTTCGCTCAGCCAGTATCCAATCGTCGCGTACTTATGTGTTCGATTCACTTCATTAAACCCAACCGTACCAGCAAGCTCACCTTTATAAAACATGCCAAGCGTTTTCGGATATCCTCCTGTTTCACTCACGCCTTTTAACGTACTTTGAATAAACTCTCTGGAAGCCTCAATATCCGTATTGTAATCAACCCATGCTAACCATTCTTTCAAGTAATCTCTTGATTCATCGATTAAATGATAAAGCGCTTCTGCATCGTCTATCGTATACATCCTTAGGTAAAGATCGTCATTAATTTGATATGTAAACATGTGTCTATTCTCCTCTTTTATCACCTATGTATTGGGTTATAACGTGTGCAAAGTGATCGGCTTCTTCATCATGGGGGGTATGGCCGCTGTTTGCAAAATGATAGATTGCCCCATTTTCGACATACTTCTTGAAAGCGTCGATCTGTTCTTCGGATGTCACAGGATCATGCTCTCCTGTTAATAAGAGAGTTGGCATCGTAAGCTTTGAGAGATGTGGAATGAGTGAATGAAAGATCTTTCCTTCTTCTCTTAACAAGTTATAGTGCACTTCTGATTTATCGTAAAGCTCATCCCATTTCGCCTCACTATAATAGCTATAGTCTGTAGGCTCGTTTGTATTGTAAATGTATATTTCCATTCGGTTCTCTTCAAGATAATCACTGTATGTTCCATAAAGCTCTGCTAGCTCTCGATTCTTAAGATCAGAATCCTTGGCAATTTCTAAGCTCTCTGTTGCTTTCTGATGCTCCCCATATTTGTCTAAGAGCACACTCGTTTTTTTCAACAAGCTTCTCGATGTTAACGTAAAATCAAACGTCGGACATTCGAGCAGTAAATGATCAATTGATTCAGGATAAAGACTGGCGTAGAGTACACCAAGATAGCCACCAAACGAATGACCGAGCACTGACCACGATTCTAATTCAAACTGTTTCCTGATCGCTTCGCAGTCTTCGATTAAGTCCATCAAGCCAAATTCTTCACCATTATTCACCGCTTCTGAACGGCAAACGCCACGCTGATCAATCGCAATCACTCTGAAATTCTCTTTCAGTCGATCCGTCTGATGATAAGAGAAATCAAAGCAGCTCTCTCCTGGCCCTCCGTGTAGATAAAGAAGAGGCGGGTTATTTTTTGAACCATGCACTTCTACATATAATGCTTTGTCTCGTATTGTCATCAGTGTTCCATTATGCACTTTGTTTCACCTCTAACTCTTTATTCTTTTTTTAATTAAGAGTATTTGCCCGCGATGACTAATTTCATCTTCCATCACGTGAAACCATTTGAAATAATGGTTGGCCTTTTCATCCCAACCAAACGGGGTGACTTTTTGGAGCCATTTGTCGTCCTTCTTCCGCAGGTGATCCAGCGTATTAGCACGCACAAAACTGAGCTCACTCCAATAATCATCCAGATCGCGCCCGCGAATGACTGATCTTGCCTTTTCTCCAAGTTCAATCCCTGTCCCAAGTTCCTCCCATTCCTCGTCATTTAACTCTCGCTCTTGAAACGTCATAATTTGAAACGCCTTTTCAACCGAAGCCATGTGCTGTAGCAGCATGCCGATTGAATTGCTCTTTTCATCAAGGTGAAAATCGAGCTGTTCGGTAGTTAATCCTTTTATCGTCTCTTCCGTCGTATGTCTGGCGTAATTCATCATCGAAACCAATCTACTAACCTCAGGCGTGAATCCTTCTATTCGATCAATCATACAAAGATCGTTATGCTGCACCGTTCGACACCCTCCTTTCAATTGAATCTAGCTTATCTTTATTATTTTCCATAGGAGTGCCGAGAATTCCTCTTAAGATTCCTTACTTTTCCAGAAAAAAAGCCTCGATTCTGTGTGAGAATCGAGGCTTTAGTGTGTTTGGCCAATAAAAGTGGATTTTGGACAATATATTTGCATTTTGGCCAATAAAATCTCAGTTTAGCCAATATATCAGGAATTTGGCCAATAAACGGCGATCAGCCATCCCAAGTCCACCCAACATCACTGCATTTCAGCGAAAACGTCCTTCACTTTACCTGTAATATCGTGACTTGAGGCACCTTCGACCATCATCGCGACAAGTAAGTCCTTCTTGTCCGTATTATACGCGACAAACAGTCCATTTTCTGGGCCTTCTTCTTCGCCTGCTGCTTTTAACTCAGCCGTTCCTGTCTTACCAGCGAGCGAAATGCCTTTAACCACTGGATCATAAGCGGTACCTTCAGGATCAGAAACCACCTTCTCAAGATCATCGCTCACAATCGAGGCGATTTCAGGGGAAATCACTTCATACTCCTCCGCTGACTCATCTTCTCCCGTTCGAAGCGTCGGTTTCAGCATCACGCCATCATTCGCAAACGTCGTATAGGTCATCGCTAACTGATAAGGGGAAATCTGAAGCTCCCCCTGTCCATAGGCAGAGTCAGCTAAAAGAATGTCATTATCACCGAGCCCACCGTTTGAGATCGATGAGTTTTCAGTTGGGAAAGGAAACTCAACTTCCTGACCAACCTGGAACGACTCCAATCCTTTCTGGAACTTATCTGCGCCAAGATTCAGCGCTTTACGTGCAAAATAAATATTGTCCGAATGCATAAGCGCTTCTGCAAGGTTTACTTCCGGATCTGCAGGCTTCACGCGCGTCACTTTATATCCACCCCAGCTTGAGTCTGGCTGCCACTTCAAACCATCAATTTTCTCAACTGCATTCGGATCTAAATCCCCATCCCGTAGTGCGATTGAAGCAGTAAGTGGCTTAATCGTCGAGCCTGGTGAATACGTTTTGTTAAACTTCGCTGAAAAAGGAAGATCCTTATTATCAGCTAACTTCGCATACTCGCCTTCATCGAATCCAATTGTAAAATCATTTGGGTTATAAGAAGGGGAGCTTGTTAAAGCTAGCGTTTCACCCGTTGTTGGATGAAGCGCCACCGCAGTACCAGGATCTTTTCCTAGCTCTTCAAACAACTTCTTTTGAATAGAGGCATCGATCGTTACCTGGATGTTTTCGCCATCAACCTTTTCCTTATTGGCGATGACTTTCTCAGGATCAGCGCCCTTCACTTCAATTGACCAGCCTGTTTGACCGTGGAGCTGTTCTTCATAAACTTGCTCGAGGCCAGCCTTTCCAATGCTTTCATAGCTGGAATACCCTTTTCCTGCATACTTCTCGAGATCTTCCTTTTGCATCTGTCGAATGTAACCTGTTAAGTGGGCGGCGCTTTCACCAAAAGGATAGATTCTTTCAGTCGTATTGTTTATCTGAACGCCTGTAATCTCACTTGCGTCAGCAAGTAACTCTTCCTCTGATTCCATCACGCTTTTTAGCGGAACGAACTGTGTTGGATCAGACTGCACCCAGCCCTGATTAAGCTCTTTCTCAATATCCGCTACGCTCACCTTCAACGCATCACTAAGCTCATTCACTATCTTCTCTTGATCAGATTCGATGGCTTGCGGCACAACGCCAATTTGCTTAACCGTACCATTGATCGCTAAGCCTTCCCCATTCCGATCGGTCAATTCACCACGAACCGGAACTGAAGAACGTATGGCAACCTCATCGCCTTCTTTCAATTCTTTAAAAATAAACGAAGGACTCCAGTTCACACCGTAAGATTCAGCGTCTTCTCCTTCAGTCAGGACTAGCGTTGCTTCGTTATCAAACGAGACTTCGCCAGCTAGTGTCTGCATCGACACTGAAAAAGGAAACGTCACTTCCCCTTCATCATTTGGCTCAGGCTCTTCTTCCGGTTTCTTAAAAGTAACTTTCAAATCCTCGACTTCTACATCGCCATAAATAGATTTGTAGCGATCAACAAAGTCTTCTTCTGATATTTCCTTTTGCGTAGCAGGTGATAACTTCTTATACATGCTGCTAAATTCTTGTTTATTCCAGTCCTTAACATATGTATCGAACGCATCAACCGCCGATGGTTGATCCGAACAACCCGCAAGTAGCAATAAAAAAAGCCCCATTGCGATGAGTGATTTTAGTTTCACACTCAGCCTCCCCTTCTTTTTTTATTCATTTTCTATTATTTTCCTACTATTATAGAAGACTTTTAAACAAGAAGGAAGGGAAAAGGACTAACCTTTAAATGAGTAGGTTCGACTGCCTATCACATTTGTTTTCACTCGAAACACTCCCCCTGCATACGGAAACTGCTTTAGCTCTTCTTCACTCGTATTTGTTCTAGCGGTAGTAATGTAGAGCTCATTCCGCTCTTTTCCACCAAATACACATGATGTTACGTTCAGTGCAGGGACGCTTACTTCTAGCAGTCGCTCACCCGTATCAGGATTCCATCTCGTTACCTTGGACCCACCCCAGTGGGCAATCCATAGATTCCCTTCTTCATCGCTCGTCATCCCATCCGGCATCCCTTCTCCGTCTGGAATGGTGATCACCTCAACGGGATTACGAATATCACCTGTAGAAAAATCATAATCATAGCGGACAACTTTTTTCGTTGGGGTATCAATAAAGTACATGTAGCGCGTATCAGGCGACCATGCCAAACCATTTGATGTACTTACATGATCAATTTTCTTCGTCACTTCAAGGTTTTCATCAAGACAATAAAGCGCTCCCTCTCCTTTTAACCCTTCTAAGTGCATCGTACCTGCCCAAAACCGGCCAGCAGGATCACACTTCCCATCATTAAATCGGTTATCTGGTAGATGACTTTCCGGATCGGTGATTGCTTCCACGCTCTCCGTAGAAAGGTTCATCGCATAAAAACCACCGGCCATCGCCATCACAAGTCCGCCTGATTCTCGCGGAGCAATTGTGCCAACCATTTGCTCCTGTTGCGTCTCAATATTACCTGCTGTCATTGGATTGTAGGCGTGAACTTTCTTTCCTTCAATATCAACCCAATAGAGAAGCTGGCTTTGATCATCCCAGCAAGGACCTTCTCCAAGTATCGCGCGTGCATCAATAACTAGTTTTGCTTCCATTCTATGTACCTCCTAATTAGTGAATCATCTATTCTCTCTACTCTACCCCTTAATAAGAAAAGGGTCCACCTTCTATGTAGACGAAGGGAACCCATCAACTCTTTAAATTAAAAACGGATTCGTTAAATCTGCCCACTGGTATTTCTGTCCCCAGCTTTCTTTTGCGAGTGTTGTCACCCGATCAATCAATTCATCTGGAACGAACGCTAAATCGCCCATCTCGTTTGGGTTATAGTGATAGGCATAAACACGTGAAAGGAATTGATCAAATGGAAGGCTCGCTTCCCCTTCCTCTTCGCCGTGATTCCGAACCGTTG
Source organism: Pseudalkalibacillus hwajinpoensis (assembly GCF_015234585.1). NCBI lineage: Bacteria > Bacillati > Bacillota > Bacilli > Caryophanales > Guptibacillaceae > Guptibacillus > Guptibacillus hwajinpoensis. Next base: position 173,730 of record NZ_JADFCM010000008.1, on the reverse strand, counting down.
ACTTAATGCCCTGCCCCCAATCTTGACCGCTATCATTGTTCGGATTATAGAAATAAACTCTCATTTGTCCGGATGAATCCGCAGCAATACGTTGAATCGAAATGGCATGCAATCCGAGTAAGTCTGCATTAGCCGTCGTAACGAAAATTCCGACCGGGTTTGGATAAATGAGCTGGTGGCCTGCGTTGTAGTCTGGATGATGCGTCGCGTAAAAAAGCCTTGCAAACTGCTCATAATCTGACACGGCACCAGTAACTGGATTGATAACAGAAGAAAACTCCTTGGATATCCACTGACCGTAAAATTCTGGATTCACAAATTTATGACCATCTTCCCCACGAAGGGCACTGCGCTTCATCATTTCATCGTAAATGCGATCAAGATGCGGAACGAGGATAAGGGAAACGGCATCAAGCTCTTTGTGAAGATCCGGAGCTAGACCTCCTAAGATGAGAGAAGAATTAATTTCAGCCCCTTCAAACGAAATATCAACTTCACCATCCCGACACGCTCTTGCAACAAGTTCTAGAAGGAATCCAGGGTCGTGCTGTGACCAAAGGCTGATTCCTCGCGCAGATTGACAGGTAGGATTCATCCCCTGTCCAATGCCGAGCGGTTGCCCGAGCACACTCAATAGCCCTGAAAGTAATATCCCTACGGGCGTCACATCCTCAGGATGATTCCGTGAAGCCATTAAATCCTTTTCTACTTCTGGTAGCATATCGATTTCAATGATCCTTTCAAGTCCTGGGATCACCGGAGGAGAAGATAAAACCCCACGCTCAAGCATGCGAGCAAGTCCATAAAGGGACTGAGCTGTGACAGGATAGATGGCTAGTAAAATGAGCTCTTTTACTAAAGAAAAATGCTCATTTAAATTAGCTTCACCTTTTTCAGTCAGTCCAAGCGTAAGGACGAGTAGATGAGAAGCATCCTCCTCTGCAAGGGTACGAGCAAGTTGTGCGTGAACGGGAGAAACAAGACCTGTATCACGCATGACATCAGCGAACCGTTCCGCCTCTAACTCTTTCTCCATTTCAGATAACGCATTGAATTGATCGCGATAGTCCATGAAGTCCGAATAGGATTGACTCAGTTCCGTCGGAGCATGCACGCTATCGAGATAGCGCTGAATGCTCGCGCGTCCTTCTGTGCTTAAGTCCTCTGAAGACAAGAGATTTTCAGCATAACCGATCATTTCTTTAATGCGCTTTACCATGATCGGGCGCTGCGCGGTTAGTCGATCTATTTCATCCACAAACGTAGCCGACAGCGAGCCGAGCGACATCTTTTCTGCTAAAAATTGAAAAAGGATCATGCCCCTCTTTTGTTCTTGACCTTGATTGATTCTTGCTTCCTCCGTCTCAGCTGGGAAAATCATTTGAAGATTTAGCGCCATGACTTTGTTTAGAAAAGTGCGAGCCTGTTCGCTCGTAACATCTGGATGAGTATATTCCTCTTTCGCAATCGCAAGCATACGAAGCTCACTTAGTACTTCAAAGATCGAATAGTTTCCGTCTATTTTAAAAGATCCCCCTACAAGAGGCGGTTGTAATTTACGAGGTTCTTCCCATGGTCCACCTTCAAAAATGCCCGCCTTATCATAGTCACTAGCGAGTTGATAAAGGGATTCGAGATTATTCTGGTCAATGAGAACGGCAGCGTCTGATAATAGTTCTTCTAACACAACGGGATTCTGACGGTTTTCCTTGAATGACTGAAGAGTACTGACAAACTTTTGCTGTTCTGAATTTGAAAATGATGTTTCCATTTCCATACATCCCCCATTATTTACAAGATAGCTATTTGTACCCCAATCCAGGAAAAGGAAACCACTTCTAAGGACCTATTTATTTTCGATTATCGAGCATTTCGCGGAATTATTAAGAATATCGTGGAAAAATCACGTTTTTCGCGGAATAAAATAAAATATTGCGGATATATTCCAGAATTCGCGGAAATAACGAGATTCACCTCTCAACAAGAAGTCTCCGATACGAAAAAGCGGTCATCTTTATCACAGATGACCGCTCTCAACATGTAACCTTTACTATTTCCCGCCCGTTTTCCATGAAGAATCAAGCTTATACACTTCTAAAGAATCAAGTGTCACTTTGCCATTCATCGCATAGATCTCAAAACCATCACTATCCTCAGATGGGAAGATCCGATTTGTCATTACTCGCTTTCCATCATTCGCAAACAACTCGACTGAGGAGCGATCGACAAACAGATGGAGCTTCACTTTGCCATCTTCCGTTGGTTCGAGCGGAGCTCGATACACACCAGGAAACTGTTCATGAAATTCTGTATCGCCACTATTTTGCCGATCAACAAACGCGAGATTATTCTTGGAGTCGTAACCTACAATCGTTTCCTCTTCTTCTCCCTTTCGAACGCGGAAGCCGAATTCACCTGACGTGTCTAAATCAAATTCAGCGATCACCTCAAACGTATCTGCTTCAAAATGATCGAGAGGAAGCCTTCCTTCAATTTCCTCATTAGATAAATCCACTAGTTTCTCAGAACGGTTTGATTCAACGTCACCCGCTGGCTCTTGAATAAGGCGCTTTTCACCATTCACATCTTTCAATGAAACTTCACGAGGGAGTGACATCGCCCCTTTCCACGGATCCGTTGGCAAATCAGACGCATACATCCAATTGCTCATCCACGCCATCCAAATCGGATTGCCTTCATGATTGCTGAAGGCTTGAGCCGCATAGAAATCAGTTCCATAATCGACCCAGTTAATGTCTTCTTTTGCACCTTCTCTCGTGAACGTCTCTCCATCAAAATTACCGATAAAATACTGTCCACCGGATCCGCCGGCGATGCTGCCTGGATTCATATCCACCTGTAGCACCCATTTTTCATTCGACGAATCGCCATCGACAGGTAGTTTAAATAGCTCTGGCGTTTCCCAAACGCCACCCTGCGCTCCCTGATCGACACCAAATTCACTAAGCTGCTGCCAATCGATCAAATTATCCGAACCGTAAAAGATAACTTTATCTCCAGCAGCGAGAAGCATAATCCACTTTTCAGACTCCTCGTGCCAGATCACTTTTGGATCTCGAAAATCTTTGATTCCTGGATTTGGAAGTATAGGGTTACCACCGTACTTTTTCCATGTATCGCCACCATCTTCACTATAAGCAAGCGCCTGGGTTTGTTCTTCTCCAGCGATCGTATAGAACGCTACGAGACCCCCTTTTCCTTCTTCAAAAAGACCGCTCGTATTATTCTCGTCATAGACAGCACCACCTGAGAAAATCATTCCCTGATCATCCGCCTCTAGCGCCATTGGCTTCTCTTCCCAATGATACAAATCGCTACTAACCGCATGGCCCCAGCCCATGTTGCCAAATTCATTTCCAGAAGGATTATGTTGATAAAATAAATGGTATTGCCCTTCAAAAAAGACCATTCCATTTGGATCATTCATCCAGTTTTGCATCGGCGTATAGTGAAATTGGGGTCGATACGATTGATTGTAGTCTTCTAGGATCCCCGCATCTTTTACTTCATCTTGTTTAGAAGATTCATTGTTTTCATTCAAGTTCATCATGAGTATAATCATGCCGATTACTAAAATAGCTCCGACAGCTAGCAACCATTTTCTCATCGTATCAAGCTCTCCTGTCCATCGTGTTTACGAATAAGGTATCTCTGAATAAAAAAGTAACTGCCGAAGTGTGTCCCCCGACAGTTACCATAAAAGATTATTTAAATACGCCAGCATCCATTTCTTTCACAATCTTCGTTTCATCATTATGAATGGAAAGTTTAAGAGATGGTGCTAGTGTGCCACCAAAGTGGTCAAATTGGTACTGCTCTGATTGCGCTCCAAGTTCATCGATCGTTAAACCATTTAGGTCATAGAAGTTCGCAAAGCTAACTACTGTGCCATTCGGCATAACCATCCATGAATATGTTTGATATGGTTCATTCTCTGGATTCGCTACAACAAGACCACTACCGTTAAGAGGTTCATAGTCTGCTGTTAGGGAGTTTGATACGAAGCCATAGAGACCATCTGGACCATTCGTTCCAGGAGCGAATTTGTTCTTGTGCGTATCAGTGAAAAGGTAATATTTATTCCCTTTTGTCACGATATGCGGACGCTCAAGTTCCTGATTTAGGCTGTTCGCTTCCATCAACGGAGGCATGATTTCAAACTCAGTGTAGTCATTGTTCTCTGCTTTTGCGATCCCAATGCTACCGTTAAAGAGCTTTGATACTTCTGGTACTTCGTCTACAGTAGCGAAGTCTTCAGAACCGATGTGTTCTTGTTCAATTGAGCGTTCAGCAGGCGTGCCTCCGGAATTCCCTTCAAACAAAATGTAATCTTCGCCTGTTTTAGGATCTTCGAAGAACCATGGATCACGGAATGCATAAGCGATGTCGCCCTGCTTACTTTGTTCCATTGTTTGGTAGTACTCACCATCTGGCTCAAGAATAACTTCATGATCAGACCAGTTTGTAAATTCGACTCCTTTTTTCGATGCATCCACATCAGCAGAAGCTTTTACAAGACGCTGTTCATAAGTCAATTGCTCTTCGCCTTTACGTCCAGTTGCCGTATAGAAGAAATTGATTTCGCCGTCTTCAATCATGGCAGATCCTGCCCATTGACGTGAACCTAGTGCCTGTTCTTCATTGAAAACAGTTCCACCAAGCTCCCAGTCCTTACCGTTCTTTGAAACGAAATAGCGGATTTCAGCGATATCATGACGCTTACCAGGCAATACATCACTTGGTGCTGTCAGTGAGAAGATCACTTTATATCCGTTCACAGTTGCGATGGAGCCATCCTTTTTTCGAAGAGGCCACGTATCCCAGATATGATAATCTGGCGCAATTTGCTCAAGATCTTTTGTATTAATTTCAGGTGCTGTATTATCCTTGTTTTGCACAATCTTTGCTGCATCTTCTCTTGTCCAGTTCGACGTTTCGCTCTCAGCCGCAAAGCCTGTTGCCGGAGCAAAGCTTGAAAACAGGGTAGCGAATCCGAGTACGGAAGTCGCTACTGTTTTTGAAAACTTATTCATGTTTGTAAGTCTCCTTTAGTCTGGTTCCCCAGTTTTAGTGTGATGGCATGATTTGCCCTGGCTTAAGTGCGCCGTTTACTTTTGTTTCGTTACCATGGATCGAAAGTTTAAGCGTTGGTGCAAATGTACCGCCATATTGAAGCTCACCATTTTCATCACGATACTCATTAACAAAGCTAATAACTGTACCATTCGGCATAACTGCATGAGAGTATGTCATGAAAGGATCATCTTCAGGGTTTGCTACAACAAGACCGTTACCGTTAAGCGGCTCGTAGTCTCCTCGAAGAGAATCATTCGTAAAGCCATAAAGACCATCAGGACCAGTTAATCCAGGAGCAAACGTAAATTTATGTGTGATTGTGAAGAGGTAGTAGTCTCCGCCTTTAACAAGAAGGTGAGGACGTTCAAGCTGCTGGTTAACACCGTTTGCTTCAAGTAGTGGTGGAAGCAATTCAAAGTCTGTTAGATCTTCATTCTGCGCTTCAGCAATCCCAACGTTCCCGTTGTAATCTTCAGCGCCGGCTGGTACATCGTGAGAAGAACGGAAATCAGCATCGCCAATGTTTTCTGGATCAAGTGACTTGTCGTCTCCAGCAGTATTACCTTCAAAGATTAAGTATTCTTTCCCTGTCTTAGGGTCCTGGAAGAACCATGGGTCACGGAATGAATAAATGATATTTCCTGTTTTTTGTTCTTGCGTTTCATAATACTCGCCGTCTGCTTCAGCAAGAATTTCGTGCTCGCCAAAGTTGCTTAGTTCAACAGATTTTGATTTCTTATCTGCTTCGATATCAAACGTTGTTTTCGCAAGACGCTGTTCAAATGTTGTTTGTTCTTCGCCTTTACGTCCAGTTGCTGTATAGAAAAGGTGTACCTTCCCATCGTCATCCATCATGGCAGATCCTGCCCATTGACGAGCCCCTAGTGCGTCTTCTGCATCGTAAGCAAGTCCGCCCATTTTCCAATCTTTCCCGTTCTTCGAGTAGAAGTAGCGAATTTGAGCTTCGTCATGTCGGCCACACCATGTATATTCTCTAGATGCTGTAAGTGCAAAAACAACCTGGTAACCGTTTACCTGAGCAATTGATCCATCACGGTTACGTAGCGGCCATGTATCCCAAACCCAATAGTCTGGAGCGACTTCATCTACATTGTCAATGTTAGGTGCAGTGTTATCTTTTGATAAGTCATAATCCTGCGCATCTTGACGTGACCATACAGCTGTTTCAGCTTCATTTTCAGCTGCATTCGTTGTTAATGGCGTACCTGCAAATCCACTTACTAGCATAATTGTCGATAGTGCAATCCCCTTAAAAACAGAAGACTTTTTCACGTTCCCCATCTGCCACACTCCTTAAAATTTAGTAAAATGTTTCGTTCGCCATAACTGTATGGAAAATATGTGAACCCGTCAATAAGCTCGAAAAGTCACATTTCATACACAACTTTTGATACGTAAACCCTAATCCCTCAGAAAAGAAAGCGGTTTGCAATCGTATATTGAAAAGGCTTCCAAACCGAAAATAAATAGTTCTTTCGTATCAGGAATCGATTCCACATAGGGGTATTTAGACTCATCTATTATGACAGCTGATTAATGTGAATGTAATATTCTTAATCTTATATTCAAGCCAATGTTATCATTTTACCTTTTTTATCCACCGTTATAATACGCCCTAATGTGCAAATCAGGCACACTCGACTATAATAAGGACAACATAATAGAGGAGGAAAACCTATATGCAAAAAACCATCGAACAACATAAAAATGCGTTTCTTAACGAGCTAGAAGAATTTCTAAAAATCCAAAGTATTTCAGCCGTTCCCACCCATGAGTCAGACGTTCAAAAAGGGGCTAAGTGGGTCGCAAATTCTTTAGAAAAAGCTGGCATGGAAAACATTGAAGTCATCGAAACAGACGGCCATCCAATCGTTTACGCCGACTGGCTTTATGCGGAAGATCAACCGACAATCCTTATCTATGGCCATTATGATGTACAGCCTGCTGACCCACTCGAACTTTGGGAAACACCGCCATTTGAACCCGTTATTCGTGATAATAAGATCTATGCCCGCGGTGCAACGGATGACAAAGGGCAGCTGTTTATTCATATCAAAGCGATGGAACTGTTGATGCAAGAAGATGGCAAGCTACCCGTCAATGTGAAGTTCTGTATAGAAGGTGAGGAAGAAATCGCAAGTCCACATCTTGGACCTTTTATTGAAGAAAACACTGATAAGCTCGCTGCTGACGCGGTTGTGATTTCAGATACTTCTTTTATTAAAGAAGGATTACCTGCCATTTGTACGTCTCTACGCGGCGCTCTTGCGATGGAGGTGAAGGTGAAAACAGCGAATACTGATTTGCATTCAGGAGTTTATGGTGGCGGCGTTCCAAACGCGGTTCATTCCCTTGTTCGGCTACTCGATAGTCTTCATAGCGAAGATGGATCCATTGCTGTTGAAGGATTTTACGAAGGGGTACCAGAACTAACAGAAGAATTAAGAGAAGAGATTGCTTGTATTCCATCTGATGATGAAGCGATGAAGCAAGAGCTCGGACTAACTTCCTTATTTGGTGAGAAAGGATTCTCCTTCAAGGAACGGACAGGCATTCGTCCGACGCTCGAATTGAACGGCATTTCAGGTGGCTACCAGGGTGATGGAATTAAGACGATTGTTCCATCAGAAGCAACTGGTAAAATTAGCTGTCGTCTCGTTGGGAAGCAGGATCCACAGCACATCTATGAATTAATCGAAAAACACCTACTCGAGCATCAACCTGCAGGCACGACGATGACCGTTAATCAATTTATTCAAGCACGCCCAGTCTCGCTTGATTCAAATGATCCGATGATTCAAAAAGCGGCAGATGCTTATGAAAAAGTATACGGCGAACGCGCTCTATTCCCTAAAGAAGGTGGATCAATTCCAATCGTAGAAGTATTCGCTCGCGTTCTCGAAGCACCCGTCGTCCTTATGGGCTTCGGCTTACCATCAGAAAACTTGCATGCTCCAAATGAACATTTTCACATTGATAATTTCACAAAAGGAATTGAAACGGTTTGTACCTACTTCAAATCACTGTAGTTCCTAATGAAAAAGATAGGCGGCTCGATTGCGAGCTGCCTATCTTCATTTAGAACGTGAGATAACCTTTTATGACTCTTTTTCCACTCGAAGGTTGCTCCAACCATTTCATACGCTGAAGCTTTTCATCCAATCTTGCGGCAATCTTCCATTCAATCCGATGCATCATTGTTCTCGCCTTATAAGCTGAGATACCAAACTGATTCGCTGCTTCATGATATGGGGAATACTTTTTCAGAAGGTTAAGGTATTGATCCGGTGTAGCCGCTGATTGTATTAATCTTACTTCCAGTTCATCGATGAACTGATAGAGGGCTTTCTCCTTCTCAGGAAGCTTCGCCACGATATCACGAACGAGCATCTTCAACAAATGTTCATTGCACTCCATATCTTCCCCTACCCTTTTACCAGCTTGACTTCTTCACCCCAGGAATCTGCCCCTTATGAGCATATTCACGAAACGCTATTCTAGACATTTTAAATTTCCTTAAATACCCTTTAGGACGACCAGTTACTTCACACCGATTATTCAAGCGTGTTGGTGATGAATCACGTGGGAGCTTTCGTAACGCTTCAAAATCTCCTTTTGCCTTCAATTCATTTCGTAGCTCAGCATACTTCATGACGAGCTCCTGGCGCTTTTGTTCTTTTACTATTTTCGATTTCTTAGCCAACTTAATTCATCCCTTCATCTATTCTAATTTATGCTATTCGTTTTGGCACCGTGCATAGGGTACTTATCCACAACCTATACCGACAGCGTGCTTTTTATAAATCGTAAACGTTACGGTTTGTATTATATGCTTGTATTCGTTATAACGCAAGGAATCAAACTCCGCATTGAGTGCGTCCTAATGAATAATAAAAAAAGCCCAACTTCATTTCCAGTTGAGCCCTCCCTTTGTCATCACTACATATTAATCTTGTTTTCTTTTACTTCTCCCCATATGTAAAGCAAGCTTATTAATAAATCCAAGAATAAGACCAACTCCTGTGAACAAATAAATGATCGTGAAAATCTTCCCGAAATCGGTTTGTGGACTAAAATCCCCAAATCCTACAGTTGTTAGCGTGACAACACTAAAGTAAAGCGAATCTAACACGGACCAACTTTCGACAGTGTGATAGAAAATTGTTCCTGAGACGAGTGTAATCGTTGTAAGAAAGAAAAGAACTTGAAATTCTTTATCCTTTATCGCTTTCCATAATGCTGACAACATCCTCTTTAAAGTAAGAAGAAATGATATCATCTTGACCTCCTTCTGTTTCGTTGATGAAACCGAGTATTCTTCCCTCACATCGTTCAACTACATACAATAGATTATTCTAGCATAACAACAAAAACCTGACGGATCGCCGCCAGGCTCTGTCCTTTTCACTCACTCGGTTAAGATCGCCTCATTTTCGGAGGGGAAAACTCATCGTGATTCTGCCATACGTAAAAGGGCTTTCTCCTTCTCTCTTGTAAGTCCAGCTTTGAATGGGTTCTCATCATTTCGAATGGGTAGCCAGTTTAAAACATCGTGAATCGTTTCTTCAAGAGGACGAAGGCTCAGTCCCTCACGAAGCGCCCGATCAATATTCGTCTCAGCTGCGCTCATTGATTCAGGAAGCCAGAGCGGTAATTCAGTCCACGGCGCTATTTCATTTTCAAGAAGAAACTCTTCGTTTACCCAACGAAAAACCACATTACTTCCGCTCACCTTTTTACATGACGCAAGCACTTCCCCCATTGTATTCATTCTTTCTCTCCCGGTCACATTGTACGCGCCCGCGACCCTTTGTTCCGTCATTCGCAATACCCAATCAGCAAGGTCTCGCACATCTATGAATTGTACCGGACGCTCAGAGTTTCCTGGCGCTAGAACTTCACCACCCTCGTGAATTCGCTTAACCCAGTAAGTAAAGCGATCTGAATAATCATACGGCCCTACGACGAGTCCAGGTCGAATATGAAGAACCCGGCCACTCAAATTCTTTTCTGCAACAGCTTCACACTTCGCTTTTAGTGCACCATAATGCTCGTTGTAAATCGGTCCAGCTGTTCCTGCCGTGATACGTTCCGCTTCCGTATCTGAGATTGCCTGAAGAGGCGAACTTTCTGTACATGGCTTTTCTCCGAAATCTTGATAAGCTGAAACACTCGATATATATGTATAATGGTTAACCCTATCCTGTAATAGCTTCGTCGATTTATTCACTGTTCTCGGAATAAACCCTGACGTATCAATTACGGCGTCCCACTTTCTTCCCGCTAGACTGGATAAATCTCCATCACGATCTCCGATAATCGTTTCAACCTCTGAAAATTGCTGCTTATTAGTCCCTCTATTAAATAGCGTAACCGTATGTCCATTCTCTAAAGCTCTCTCTGTTACATATTTTCCAATAAAACGTGTTCCACCAAGGATTAATAGCTCCATTCTCATTTCCCCCTTATTTTATTATAACAATAATCCAAACCCCCTCCCCCTCGCTCTTTAGTCGTTAAGAAAACACTTCGCCTTAACATTCCAATCTCCTGTAAGGAAATTTATTTGATCAGATAGGGAATGCTGTGGAATATGTCTAATTATTAGTGTACAGGAGTGTGATGAAATGACAGAGAAAGATTGGTTAACACAAGCGATCCAGCTAGCATCTAAAAGCGTAACTGAACATGACGGTGGGCCATTTGGTGCAATCGTCGTCAAAGATGGCGTTGTTATAGGCGAAGGTTTCAATCAAGTGACAACGGATCATGATCCTACTGCCCATGCAGAAGTCGTTGCGATTCGAAACGCATGTCAAAAACTCGGGACGCATCAGCTTGAAGGCTGTGTCGTTTACGCAAGCTGCGAGCCCTGCCCGATGTGCCTTGGAGCGATCTACTGGTCTCGCAAAGACCGCGTATATTTTGCTGCATCTAGAAATGAAGCAGCCGACGCTGGGTTTGATGATGCCGTGATCTATAACGAAATTGAGAAAAAGCCTGAACAAAGAACCATTCCGTTTCACCATATTGAAATGGATGAGAAGAACGAACCATTTCAAAGCTGGGAAAAGCATAAAAATCGAATAGACTACTAAAAAGAAGGATGTGCACGATGCGCATCCTTCTTTTTAGTAATTTATTATCCTCTCTTCACAAACCGCTGAACATACCTTGATATCGCAAAGAGACCAATTGTACAACAAAAGAAAATAAATACGTTAATAAAGATGTCGATCAGTCGTTCATCAGGCAGATAAGAAAACAACAAAATAGCTGGAAGAAACAATACTACTTCCCATATGGCAATGCCCTTTAATAAAGCTCGTACATCCAACTGATGATTCATCTATCCTTTCACTTCCTTCTAGATATGGTCGTTCAATAATCCTTCCACTTCTTCCTATCGAATACCTTCTCTCTTCGCAGTTAGATGGGGAAAATTTCAAATTCAAATGACGTTTTACTTGAAAATCATATTTATACCATTCCGTTCATAGCATAGTGTTGTATCAAAATTCGCGAAGGAGGGGATTGAGATGTCTGAGAGAAATTCAACGAAAGAAGATAATATTGTGAAGAAGACATCAAAAACCGCAAGTGATCTTGTGAATAAATCCGCTGACACAGCGAACGATATTGTCAAGTCAGTTAGCGGAGAAGGCGGTCTTGTAGGAAAAGCTGCTGACGCTTCAACAGACTTTGTTAAGAATGTGAGTAAAACAGGAAACAAAGTCGTTGGTAAATCTGTTGATACGGCCTCTAATGTATTTAAAGGAGCTACTAAAAAGGTTTTCGGTAAGAAAAAAGACAAAGATAAAGAGTAAAAAAATATAAACGAAAAGGACTCCTAAATTCGGAGTCCTTTTCGTTTATATTATCTATCTTCTAGGGATCTTAATCATTAGCTAAGTTTCTCGACTACTTCTTTCGCAACGCTAGTGGTTGATTGCGGATTTTGACCAGTAATTAAATTACCGTCTACTTGCATGTGATCTGACCAGTTATCTTCTGTAACAAAATTAGCACCAAGTTCGCGAAGACGAGTTTCCAGTAAAAAAGGCATGAATTGATCAAGCGTTGTTTCTCTTTCTTCATCGTCTGTAAACGCCGTAATCGTTTTACCTGAAACAAGCGGCGTACCATCTGAAAGAGTTACGCCAACGAGTCCAGCGGGACCATGGCAGACGGAAGCAACAATTTTGTTTGATTCATAGAACTCACGAATCAAGTGCTGAAGCTTATCGTTTTCTGGAAGGTCAAACATTGTTCCGTGCCCACCCGGCATAAAGATCGCATCAAAAGTAGACGCCCCAACGATTTTCTCTAGCTTCACTGTATCTTCAAGGTATTTGGCAGTATCGAGAATTTCTTGAGGCGTTTCTCCACCTTCAAGACTGCGATCATCAACAGGTGCCTTTCCTCCTAAAGGACTAGCTACTGTGATTTGATAGCCAAGCTTTTCAAATTCGATATACGCTTCCCCAAACTCTGATAACCAGAGACCTGTTTTATGACCTTCATTCATTGTATCCGCGGTTGTGACAACCATTAATATACGTTTGCTCATGACTGTTCCTCCTACTGTAATTTCATACTTTACAGTTATGATCATAAGCTGTTCATAAAGGGAAATCAAACAAAATGACTTTACCAACTAAAAATTACATAAAACTCTTCCTTTATAGGAAAGTTAATCAACAAAAAGGCAAGGTGTGCAAATTGAAAAAAGTAGCGATTATTGCGATCATTAGCTTCATTTTCTTCAACTTAAGTTTTCTTAATGCTAAAGCAGAAGCACTTCCAGAAGACTACGGAGCAAAAGGAGCACTACAAGACACTTCCATTACATTGAAGGAAGCCTTAACGTATGCGATTCAGGATGAGTACCTAGCACAGGCAAGATATGATGCCATCATCAAAGAATTCGGTGACATAAGACCTTTCTCTCAAATTAAAATTGCCGAGCAAAGGCACATTACAGCTCTTCTCCCCTTATTTACAAGGTATAACATAACCGTGCCCGAAAATAATGCTAGCCAGTATACAACCACTCCCAAAACGTTAAAAGAAGCGTTCGAAGCTGGCGTTCAAGGAGAAGTGGACAACATAGCCATGTATGAGAAATTAGCGGATCTATCAGACCTGCCGCAGGATGTCCAAACCGTAATGACAAGGCTTGGTGATGCCTCAAAAAATCATCTTGCTGCGTTTAAAAAAGGCTTAAGTCAATATGAATGAATAAACGATCCCTACCACTATATTCGTGGTAGGAATCGCTTTGTTCAGCAATCATTCAATTGTTCCTTCACTAACAAACTAATGTAATACGAAATGCGGAAATTGGATGAAGATCGACTTAAATTTTTTAGACGCTAAATAGATAGGTTTGAACACTAAAGAACTTTCTACATCATCCTCCTATGCTTTTCTCTCCATAGCTCGTAGCCATCCTGTAAGCGCAACCGCTCCGACAACCATAATTGCTCCAATCCAAGGCGTGTGAATCAGACCAATGGAATCAACGATGACGCCTCCAACAAATGAGCCAATCGCTATTCCAACGTTAAACGCAGCGATATTAAGTGCAGATGCCACGTTAACGGCAGATGGCATATATTTTTCAGCAAGATTCACTACAAGTACTTGCAAACCAGGAACATTCATAAAGGCAAACAAACCCATGAAGAAAATCGAAATGATGCCGGCCACTTTAAATGGAAGGGCTAACGTCATAATTAAGAGAATGATTGCTTGCATTACGAACATCCAAAACAGTGCTTTTAATGGGTTCTTATCCGACGCTTTCCCACCAATGACATTTCCAATCGCTACGGCAACACCATAAACGAGCAAAATCACACTAACAAATTTCACGCTAAGTCCTGTAACATCTTCAAGAAGTGGGGCTAAATACGTAAAGGCAACGAACGTACCACCGTAACCTAGTGCTGTAATCGCAAATGCTAAGAGTAATTTTCCATTCGTTAAGATCTTCACCTGTTCACTAAATTTCGCTGGCGGTGATTCTTTCAAATCTTTTGGCACGAGAATCGCACTTGCGATAATCCCAATCACACCAAGTAGGGCGACACCAAGGAACGTTGCTCTCCAACCAAAGGCTTGTCCAATAAATGTTCCAAGCGGAACCCCGGTTACGGTCGCGACAGTTAATCCTGTAAACATAAAGGCAATCGCACTTGCTCGCTTATTTTCTGGAACAAGGTCTGCCGCAATCGTTGATCCGATTGAGAAGAAAATCCCGTGTGAAAATGCTGTAATAAATCGGGCAACGAGTAGTAAACCGAATGATGTGGATATTCCAGCTACAAGGTTACCAATGATAAAAACGACCATTAATGACATGAGGAGCGTCTTCCGATTCATTTTTCCCGTTAAAGCAGTTAGAACCGGAGCACCAATTGCTACTCCGATGGCGTAACCTGAAATCAATAGGCCAGCAAGTGTAATCGAAATCGATAGGTCATCTGCAATAGAAGAAAGAAGGCCAACAGGAACAAATTCGGTTGTTCCAATTCCAAATGCACTAATCGCGAGCGCTAAAAGGGCAAGAGTACCACTGGATTTTTCTTTCGAATGTGACATTGTATGTGTTTGAGAACTCATAAAGCGAATTCCTCCTTGAAATTTTTTAAGTGCCAAGCAGAAAGACGTCTTCTCTCTCGGCTGTACAACTGATTATGCAGTCTTCCAAGCCGATATGTAAGTACGCACTTTACTGTAATATAGGTACCTTGAAGTGCCTAATGAGTCATAACAAGCTCTCTGCACAAAAAAATCCTGATAAACGGATCCGTTTATCAGGAGCTTCAAATGTATTAACTATTTTTCTTCCGTCTGAAACGCTGTGATGTGTTCAATCGGAACCCCAGCTTCAATGTAACTTCTCACAAGCTTCCAATTCCCTTGTACCCCTTTTCGAAAAGTATCAAAAAAGACACTCCCAGTTTCACTTTGTTTGCCATCTACCTCAATAGAAGCAAAAATAATTGCAAGCATTTCATTTCTTCGAACCGGTGTAACAGCGAGCTTCTTTAGTACCCATTTCGTTCCGTTTTTTTGAAAAGCCGAAAACGCTTGATCCCAGCCTTGAATCGATTCCTCATACCCAAAATCATATAGCTCAGATTGACTTGAGATTTCTCTCGCCTGATAAGTATCGCTTATTTTATACTTTATTTCATCTAACGAAGACTTCCGCCAGCTTGATAGAAAATCATCTAAATAATCTTCAAATCCACTCATATCGCTCATTCCCCTTTCGCTATTCATTTCGATCTATTTTCACCGAATCCTTTCTCACTATTTTCGTACCCTTCATGCAATAGGAACAACCGTAAGAATATGTTATATTACATAAGAAGTGATATTGAAAGGACTAATTGACATAATGAGTAACCATAAAGAATTACAAGAAGAAATAAAGAAGAGACGGACCTTTGCGATCATCTCTCACCCTGATGCTGGTAAAACGACTTTGACTGAAAAACTTTTGTTCCTTGGCGGCCAGATCCGTTCAACAGGAACAGTTAAATCAAGAAAATCATCCAAGTACGCGACATCAGATTGGATGGAAATCGAGAAACAGCGTGGTATATCTGTTACATCGAGTGTGATGAACTTTAACTATAAGGGACATACGATTAACATTCTGGATACACCAGGACACGAAGATTTCAGTGAAGATACGTATCGTACGCTCCTAGCCGTAGACAGCGTTGTAATGATTATTGATGCTGCAAAAGGTGTTGAGTCTCAAACAAAGAAGCTTTTTAAAGTTGTTAGTGAGCATGGTATCCCCATCTTCACGTTCATTAACAAAATGGATCGTCAGGGCCGTGAACCTTTAGAACTACTTGAAGAAATTGAAGAAGTTCTTGGCATCGAGTCTTACCCTATGAACTGGCCAATCGGTATTGGTCAATCGTTCCAGGGCGTTTACGATCGTCATCAGAAAGCCGTTGAATTCTACGATACAGAAGGCGACAATAAACAGGCGATCCAAATCTCAGATTTAGATGATCCCGTCCTTAAAGAAAAAGCTGGCGAAGATCTTGTGAATCAACTTCAAGAAGACGTCTTGCTACTTGATGAAGCAGGTGCAACTTATAGTGAAGAAGCATTGCAATCAGGGAAGCAGACACCAGTATTTTTCGGAAGTGCGATTTCAAGCTTCGGCGTTCCAACTTTCTTAAATCACTTTCTTGAACTTGCTCCTTCCCCAGCTCCTCGTGAGAGTTCTGAAGGCGAAGTGAAGCCAGATGAAGAAACGTTCTCAGGCTTTATCTTTAAAATCCAGGCGAACATGAACCCTGCTCACCGTGACCGCGTTGCGTTTTTACGAATCGTATCGGGTACTTTTGAAAAAGGGATGGAAGCATGGCTTGAGCGCACAGGTAAAAGTTTGAAACTCTCTCAAGGTCAGCTTTTCTTTGCCTCCTCCCGAGGTAATGTTGAAAAAGCGTACCCTGGAGATATTGTCGGTCTTTATGATTCAGGAACATATCAAATTGGCGACACGCTCGTAGGCTCTAAAAACGTTTATTCGTTCGGAGCTCTACCAACCTTCCCACCTGAGCACTTTGCGAAAGTACGTGCCCAAAAAGCGATGAAGCAAAAACACTTCTACAAAGGTGTGCAACAGCTTTCTGAAGAAGGTGCAATTCAAGTTTATCGTACCGCTCACTGGGATGAAATTGTTATTGGCGTTGTCGGTCGTCTCCAATTTGAGATTTTTGAATACCGCATGAAAGGTGAGTACAATGTTGATATTCAGTTCGATACAATGCCTCACCAGCATGCACGTTGGATTGAAACGGATAACCCGGAAGATAAAGTAGATAGCGTTCGTAATATGCTTGTCTATGATCAGCTAAAACGCCCTGTTCTTCTATTCCAAAATGACTTTGCGCTAAGATGGTTCCAGGATAAAAATCCGGATATTCCATTAAGAGAATCAAGATAAGCCATAAGATACAAAAAAAAGGAGCGTGCATCTGCACACTCCTTTTTAGTTTGCAATCGTTTCTTCTGAACGAGTGCGATGGGTCTTTCCCCACTTCTCCATCTCGTGAAGCAGTGGTTCAAGTTCATAGCCATAAGACGTCAATGAGTATTCAACTTTGGGTGGGATATCATCTGATTCCTCACGATTCACTAACCCATCCACTTCAAGTTCTTTCAAATGTTTAATAAGCGTTTGATGAGGTATGCGCGGAATCACCTTTTTGATCTCGCTAAACCGAAGAGGCTTCTCCACTAATTCTAGCAGCAAAACAGCTTTCCACTTCCCACAGACAACATCAAGCGTCGTTTTCATATCTTCTACAGACCTGTTCAACTTAACCCTGCACCTCCAGGTATATAGTAATATACTTCTTCACAAAACAGTGCATTGTAGTAAGATAAGCATATAATAAATTTATTTTACCACAAGTATACCGTATTGCTAGAAGGGAGTTTCTATGTCCGAACAATATTCTCACTCTATCCATCGCTTAGGACAATCTATATTACAAAACATAGATGATATCACAGCCAACACTAGACATTTAATTGATATGAACACTCAATTACGGAGCCTACCAGGCAACTCTTATACTTTCACTGAACGCATTCTAGTTTCTCTAGGTGAGTCCATTGAAGCAGGAGAAATTTCTTATCCATCTGAAGATCTCCAAAGATTTGAAGAGGAAGAAAACTTCCCTGCTTATTTAGATACAATTTTAATGAGCATGACAGCAATGAAAAAGTCCTTACTGACTTACATGGAAGATCACCAACATACATTTTCTTTGACAGTGTCTGATGTTATTACTATATCGAAATTAATAGATCCCTTGATCGATCATTCGATTAACCTTTTTACCGAAAGCTACCTTGATAAAAAAACTCGTAGCCTTCAGAAACAGTATATTCAAGATGATGCACTAACTGTCCCAATCATTAAAATCTCCTCTAACGTAGCCATTTGCCCGATCATTGGTGAAATTGATGAACAACGCGCGAATCTCATTCTTGAACGCACGTTAATGGAATCAAGTGCGAAGAAAATCCGCTCGCTGATTCTTGATTTATCAGGCGTAGCCACACTTGATACGATGATGACCCAGCATCTCTTTAAAATCGTTGATTCTCTCGAAGTGATGGGTGTTGAAATTATTGTGACAGGTGTAAGTTCTGATGTTGCTATAGGTGTAGTATCACTAGGACTTGATTTGCAATCTCTGACTATCGAGCAGAACCTAGAAGGGGCATTAAAGTCACTAGGAATGTTGGAGCGTTAACCTCCAGCCTGTAAACAATCCAGAAAAGCCGCACCTCTATCCGTGAGATGCGGCTTTTCTAAGTACAATCGCCTTTTCTCATCATGACCGATCTGCACCAAGGTAGAGGGTTTCAATCTTTTCTTCAATGGACTCATTTTTATTAACCTTATATGCACTCGCTTCTTTTCTTGAACTAATAGCTACTTTAAGCGATTGGTCAAAAAAATGAGCGGCTACTCCATCATCAAGGGCGATTCCTGGTTGCATTTGCGCATTATCAATCATTTGATGATAGGCAGGTTTTCGTTCTTCTTCTCCATCAAAGTGGGGACAGCAACTCCCCTTTAGAAACCCAAGACACTTCAGTGACTCGAGCTTATCTCCATACGAATCCGTGAGTCCTTCTTCAAACCAACAGATTGCCCCTGCACTAATTCCAGCTAAAATGATGCCTTTCTTCCAGGCTTTCTTCAATATATGATCTAAGCCCCATTCTTTCCAGAGCACCATTAGGTTCTTGGTATTTCCACCACCAACGTATATTATGTCTTGATTTAATAGAAACTTTTCAATATTTTCACGCGGCTTAAATAGAGACAAATGAGAAGGAATACAGAGCTGATTTTCAAAGAAGGCATAGAATTTCGCTATGTATCCTTCCGCATCACCGCTTGCGGTTGGTATAAAACATATCTTAGGTTTCGTACACTTTGCTTGATTAAGAATGTATGTATCTAAGAGTGGGTTATCCTGTTCCATCGAAAACCCACCGCCTCCCATGGCTATAATTTGCTTCACGTTGTCTCTTCCTTTCCATACGAACGATAAGACTTACTGTGATCATTAATTCCCGATCCAATAGCTTTATTCCTGCAAAAAAAGCTGTGTACCATTCATCAGGTACACAGCTCTTCAACAAATTACACTGCTTTTTGCTGCATCTTTTCTCGTTTTCTCTTTGATAATACTTCCTTGCTTGCTGCTTTAAAGAAGGAATACCCCATAAGGAGGACAACGATTGAAAATGGCAATGCCGCAAGAATCAGCATATTTTGTAGTCCTTGCGTTCCACCGAAGTACACAATAATGGCAGCCATACCGGAAAGCGTTAAGCCCCAGACAATCTTAATCATCGCAGATGGGTTTAATGACCCCGTCGTACTCAGCATACCTAACACAAACGTTGCTGAATCTGCTGATGTAATGAAGAAGATAGCGATGACGAAAATCGTGATAAAGGACATCAAGGTCCCAAGAGGATACTCTTGTAAAACCGCAAATGTGGCTGTCTCAATCGAATAATCCGAAATCGTTGCAATTCCACTCTGCTGAAGATCTAGTGCCGAGACACCAAACACCGCAAAGAAAATGAAACAGACAATAGATGGAACAAATAAAACCCCAAGCATAAACTCTTTTATTGTTCGACCTCTTGAAATTCTCGCAATAAAAATCCCAACAAATGGAGACCAAGAAATCCACCAGGCCCAGTAGAAAATCGTCCAGCTATCGACCCATAAGCGTTGATCATTGTTAATCGGCTCAATGTGGAAACTCATATCAAAAAAGTTTGAGATATAACCGCCTAAAGAACCCGTAAACATGTTCATAATGTAAAGCGTTGGTCCTACAATTAGGAGGAGAATCATAAGGGCAAATCCTAGAAGCATATTAATGTTACTTAAATACTTAATCCCTCTTTTTAATCCTGACCATGCGGAGGCAATAAACAACGCTGTTGAAATAACAAGAATCAGCAGCTGTACAGAGAAGTTTGCTGGTGTGTTAAATAAAAATTTAAGACCCTGATTAATTTGTGCAGACCCGAAGCCTAGGGTAGCTGCAACTCCTACCACTGTAGCGACAACAGCAAGAGTATCGATCATGTACCCAAGCGTCCCCTGCATCCTCTTTTCTCCAAACAAAGGGGTTAGCGTAGCGCTAATTAATCCAGGATATCCTTTATGAAACTTAAAATATGCTAGCACGAGAGCAACGAGCGCGTAGACAGCCCATGCGTGTACACCCCAGTGAAAAAAAGAAAACTGTAGAGATTCCTCAATGGCTCTTTCTGTTCCTAATTCACCACTCGGGCTGCTTTTGAAGGCGTGAGAAATTGGTTCTGCAGTTGTCCAAAACACCATCCCCATTCCCATTCCAGCGCTAAACAACATAGCAAACCACGTTGGCAGGCTGAATTCTGGCTTGTCGTCTTTTCCACCGAGCTTAATATCTTTAAATCTAGAGAAAATCAAATAAATACAGAAGATTAGAATAGCCACAATAATTAGCAGATAGTACCACCCAAATCGACTAGATATGTATGTGGTTGCCGTAGATGTTACTTCCTGTAAATGCTCCGGCCAAATAGCTCCCCATAAAACAACGAGCAAACAGACAATAAGACTATACCAAAAAACTAGTGTAGCATTTTTCATTAACTCACCTCTCGTACTAATATTTACTATGTAAAAGTCCCTATCCTTCTAGAAAACTAAACGCTTTACCTTTATTGATAAAACCATTTAATAGGAGAATAAGACAATACGCATTTTGTTTCCATCTACTTAGATGTCGTGTTTTTTCTGCAATTTCCATGTCCCAATTTTACTGATACCCTAATCATCAAAATCTAATCCAGAAATTGTGAAATGAATGAAAATTTATTTCATATCTTCTATTCTTTCACCTCTATCGAATGTAATCTTTCAACTTACAATCATATTTCATAGTATTTTTTCTATCTATCAGCTTCATGTTAAGTTAGTATAGATATATAAGATTTTTTAGATGAATGAGAAAAGAGGTGTATGAAATGATTCATTCTAATATCCCTACCTATACTTCAATAGAAGATGCATCTCAAGATGTCTTAGAGGTTATGAGTAAATTCGTTGGCGTAAATACATTTTTTGTAGCCAAAAACGATAAGACTGATGTTGACATTATTTCCTCATTCAACCGTGATGAAATTATTCTGGAGTCAGGTTTTGAAACCTTATATCGAGATTCCTACTGACAATTCATCGTGAAAGGCGGTCGTGAACCCCTTATTATTGATGATTTAGCAACTCATGATTCAACCAAAGATATGGAAGTAACCAAAGATCTCGGTGGTGGCTCATTAATTGGGGTGCCCATTTATTATAGAAACGGAGATAACTACGGTACTTTATGTGGTCTTGATCTTAAACCATTTCACTACACCCAAGATCACGTTGATTTATTTAAAGCGATGGCCAACCTTCTTGGAAATGTCCTTGAATTAGAAAGAGCGAATACGGAAATCGAATCACTTTCTGTGCCCATCGTTCCCATTTCCGACGAAGTAGCCATTCTTCCGATCATCGGAGACGTTAATGAAGTTCGGACAGAGCGATTAATGGAACGCGCTCTCGCTGAGAGTGCAAAGAACAACCTTGATTACCTCATTTTCGATTTATCAGGTCTAGTTAAGATTCACAGCCAAAGTGCGACGAATCTTCTTAAAATAGGAGACTCTCTTAAGCTCGTCGGTGTCCAAATGATCGTAACAGGGATTCGGCCAGATCTCGCTATAAAAGCGGTTCAAGCTTCAAGTGACTTTGACCAAATTGTTGTAAAATCAAATCTTCAACAGGCTTTGCACTGGATCGGATATAGTTTAATCAAAACATAAAAACAAAGACTGCCAATTGGCAGTCTTTGTTTTTATGTTGATTTCCTTGAATAAGAAACTTCTTCAATCATTGTAAAATCATGCTGTAAACATTCTGAACATTTTCGGATGACTCCTCATTATTATAAAGCCCATATCTCCAGTATTCATGCCAATCGCCTGAGCCAAAAATCGAGAATCCACAGTAAAAGCTAAAATAAAAAGAAGTTTATCCACTTGTTGATAAACTTCCTGTTCGTTAAATCGATTAAGCTGGTGATGGTGCCAAGTTCAAATAGGTATCTTCAATTAGTTGAGGTGGAACCGGCTTGCTGTAGTAATAGCCCTGAATACTATCACAGCCTTTTGCGGATAGAAAATCAGCTTGTTCAATCGTTTCTACACCTTCTGCAATGACGTGCAGTTTTAATTGCTTGCTCATAGCAATAATCGCACTCGTAATCTGGTCAGACTTCACATTTTGCGTTAGCTCATCAATAAAGGACTTATCGATTTTTACTTGATTGATCGAAAAATCTTTAAGATAGCTTAACGAACTATGACCTGTGCCAAAATCATCTATTGAGATACTCACTCCAAGGTCGCGAAGGGATGTGATCATCCACGACGAGCGCGTGGAGTTTTCCATTGTCATACTCTCTGTTACTTCAAGCTCTAACAACGCTGGATCGAGAGAATACTTGTGTAGCGTTTCTTTAATCGTGGTAATTAGTTCATCACTTTGAAATTGCTTGGCAGAAAGATTAACTGAAACACGAAGCGGATAACCGCTCTCACACCATTTCTTCGCCTGTTCACAAGCCATATCAAGCACTTGACGACCAAGTTCGACGATAAGTCCCGTCTCTTCCGCCAGTGAGATGAATTCGCCCGGAAATCGTAGTTCTCCATTTCCAGATTTCCAGCGAACGAGAGCTTCGACACCTGAAAGTGAACCATCCGTACATTTCACCTGGGGTTGATAATGTAAAATGAATTCCTTGTTGATCAGACCTGTTCGAAGCGAACTTTCTTCTATTAATCTCAATTCACTTTTTTGTCCCATGGATGTTGAATAGAATTGGTATTTCTTGCGATTCCGGCCTTTTGCGGAATACATCGCAATATCGGCATGCTTCATCAATGATTCAACGTTTGTGCCGTCCCCAGGTGAAGCTGCTATGCCGATACTTGCCGAAGTGGACAGTTCGTGAGAGCTAACCTGAAACGGCTTTTCAAATGCTTCAATAATCTGATTTGCAAGCTCATCAGGATAGATATGTTTAAATCCATCGAGTACAATTACGAATTCATCCCCTCCAAGGCGCGCGAGAAAACCATATGGGTCCACGCATTTTTGCAGACGCTCGGATACTGCACAAAGAAAAAGATCACCTGCATTATGACCAAGAGCATCATTAATAACTTTAAAACGATCAAGATCCAGCATCATAACAGCAAGATCTGCTGGTCCATCTACTTTCCTAAGGCAGTTCTCTAGGTATTCAACAAATGAACGACGATTTGGTAATGACGTTAAGGCATCAAAATATGCCATCTGATGTGTTTTTTGCTCTGCTTTTCTTTGCTTCGTTATATCTTTTGTAATGGCGTAGATTCGATCAAGACGATCATTTAAATAAATGGGAACAAACGTCACATTTAAATCGTTAACTTCTCCGTCAAACGTAAAGACCTTTGTATTGAAACTGACAGCCTGCCTCGTTTCATGCACCGAAAGAAAATAGTGACTCACTCTCTCTAATTCTTCAATTTCGAAAAAATCCATTGGATTTACATGGCTTAATTCATCTTTTTTTACCCGAAATAGTTTTTCACCTGCAGGATTGAGCGAACGAATTTTCCCATCTACTGTCAAAGTGAGGATCGCATCAATGCTATATGTCAGCAGTGACCGTAAACGATAGTCATTCCCCTTCATCTCAATTGACTGTTTAATCAATTTTCGTTCAGTCACAACACCAAAAATTAAGATCGTTTGAACGCACAACGTACCTACGGCAATAGCAATGGAAAGAGCGGATGTATCTAGCCCCTCTAGAAGGGGTTGATGATGCGCCATGGCCATATAGAAGGTCGCGGCTTCTAGTCCAACATAATGCATCCCTGCAATGGCAATTCCCATAATACTTGCGCTGCCTAACTTTAGTAAAATTAAGTGACGATATTTTTTTGGTCTAGAAAGGGTAAAAGCTAATTTTAACGCTGTAAATGAAGCACCTATTGCGATAAGGGTTGAAAGAATGAGTAGCCATGGATTGTAAACGATAGTGACGTTCTCCATTGCTTCCATACCTATATAATGCATAGCAATAATAGCTCCAGACATAAAGACCGTTCCAACACCTAACCTTTTAATCGTTAGTTCCTTTCCTCCAACTGCGACAAGAGCAATAAAAGATCCAAGGAAGGACGCGCAAATAGACAGAGCAACGAGTGGAACATCATAGGTCATTGGCATCGACATTGAAAAAGCAAGCATGCCGATAAAATGCATCGACCATATTCCAATTCCCATTGCGCCTGCCCCACCTATGACCCATACCCACTTGCGAATCCCTTTCGAATAGGAAACTCTACCTGCGAGATCTAGCGCACTATATGAAGCGAAGACGGCGATCACTACCGATAGTAAGACGATCCACCAATTATATTCTCCTGACATTTCAATCATAGTGTTTTGCCTCCGAAGTTATCATAAAAAATTTATATATGACCTTTATCGGCATATGAGAACAATACGTTAAGGTTTTTAGCATACTATCGTCGAATGCCTAGCTTGCTTTTCACATCTTTCAAAAACGGCTCCGCTTTAGCTCTTGCTTTCCTAGCGCCCTCTTCAAGAATTTGATTAAGCTCATCTCTATGAACCATATAGTAATGGTACTTCTCTCGAGGTTCAGCTAAGAAATCATCCATAACATGAAAAAGTTCTTTTTTCGCTTCCCCCCATCCGATCCCTTCTTTGAATTTTTTTCTCATTTCAATCGTTTCGGCATCACTAGCAAATTCTTTATAAAGTGCAAATACCGTTGATGTATCCGGATCCTTTGGTTCTGATGGGTCAGATGAATCCGTTGTAATGCGATTAATTAACTTTTTAAGCTGATCCGGCTCTTCAAACAATGGAATCGTATTGTGATAGCTTTTACTCATTTTTCTTCCGTCAAGTCCAGGAAGTACGGACGTGTTTTTATCGACAATATAGTCTGGCAACGTGAACGTTTCTCCAAATTGAAAATTAAAAGCAGCGGCTATATCCCTTGCGATTTCCACATGCTGAATCTGGTCCTTCCCTACAGGGACGAAATCGGTTTGAAACATAAGAATATCAGACGCCATTAAAATGGGATAAGTGAATACCCCCATATTCACCCCTTCATCCTCCTCTCGATTTCCCTCACGATTTTTCTCCACAATTGCTTTGTAGGCATGCGCCCGATTCATTAATCCTTTAGGGCTAAAACAAGCCAAAATCCACGATAATTCAAAGATTTCTGGTACATCCGATTGACGATAAAGAATCACCTTTGTTGGATCAAGTCCGAGTGCAAGCCACGTAGCTGCAATCCCATACGATAATTCTTCCATCTGCTGCTGATTTCGTATTTTCGTCAATCCGTGGTAATCTGCGACAAAATAAACAGGGTCAAGGTCCTCATTCTTCGCTTGTTTTAAAGCTGGTTTAATCGCTCCAATGTAATTTCCTAAATGAACTCTTCCAGTCGGCTTAATACCTGTTAAGATCGTCTTTTTCATATGGCCCTCCATCATTTTAGACAACACAAAAAGCCTCTCATCCTCTAAAAAGGACGAGAGACCCGTGGTGCCACCTTTGTTCGTTTACAAGCGTAAACGCGCTTACCCTTACAGAATGAAACCTATTTCAATAAGGTGTCTCTTGTATCGGTAAGACGTTCCGCCGAATCCTACTTTACTGTTCAGTTCGGTAGCTCAGAAGCCCATTCATCTGTTGCGCACACTGGTTTCCACCTACCACCAGCTCTCTAAAGTACGGCTCGAGACTACTCTTCTTCTTCATTGCCTGGTTATTTTTTCTTATTCTACCGTGACCCTTATTTGAAATCAATACATTTCCTGATTTTCATTTGAATATTTCTTCTGAATCAGGTACATGATTGACTTATATGCTTATTTCTTCACTTAAATAACATTTACTCTAAAGCATTCTCGCTTTTCGAAAGGAGATCATGATGAACGATCTACACTCATTCAGCTGGTATGCTGCTCGGATTAAGAAACACCTTCCACCTGAAGCATTTAAGCCTGTTCCAGTTCGACTCTTCGGGGGATTTACATATCTCGTCATCACATTGACTTGTTTCTTGATCATTGCATCCAACCCCTTACCTACCCTCATATCACTTGTCCTTTCATTTATTATTGGCGCTTGCTTTGCCGGACTTGGTTTTCTTGGCCATGAAATTCTACATGGAACCGTTGTAAGAAATGCCTTGCTCCGGGATATTCTAGGCGCAATTGCGTTCTGGCCATTAAGTACTGGCCCAAAACTTTGGAGAAAATGGCACAACCTAAATCACCACGTACATACTCAGCATGATACTAATGATCCAGATGCATGGCCGACCCTTGAACGTATTTCGAGAATGAAAATGTTCAAATGGATTTACGGACTCCCGTTATTTATCCGTTCGTTCTTTGCCTTTATTTCATTAACTGTTCAATTTACCGCCCATTCGATTAAAATGTTTTTTACTTATGTAAAAGAATTTGCGCCCAACAAGCAACGTGACGTTTTTCTACAAATGATTTTGCCCTGGGTAACATGGATCAGCCTTATCTTCGTGATCGGGATAAGAAATTGGATATTTGCTTATTTCATTCCACTTCTTATCGCAAACTTCATTGTAATGGCATATATTTCAACAAATCACAGATTAAATCCATTAACACCTATTAATGATCCGCTTGCGAACAGTCTCACCGTTACAGTACCAAAAATAGTGGACATTCTTCATTTCAACTTCTCGTATCACACAGAACATCATCTGTTTCCTGGGATGAATCCGAAATATTATCCACTTGTGAAAGAGAAGATTAAAACAATGTGGCCAGATCGATACCACGAGATGCCAATGACAAGAGCCCTCATCACTCTCTGGCATACGCCTCGTGTTTATCATGAACAGACAAATTTAATTGATCCGAGAACGAGTGAGACCTACGGTTCACTAGGTAACAAGCTATACCCAAAATCCATTCTCCCGAAAAAGACAACTGATTAAATGAGCTTGTTCAATCTTTCTATACAAGAAAAGGCTGATTTAAAGTTAATCAGCCTTCTTGCGCATTTATTATTCAACCCGTGCTTCTTCAACAGAAATTCCCTGTTGAATACAGCTTATGTTCCGAGAATTAGTAGCCTCCTCCAACAAAAGCTGCACCTACGATGATAAGGAGAATAAACAGCACTACAATTAGAGCAAACCCACTGCCGTAACCGTATCCCATGGAGTATGACCTCCTTTCCATCTTGGATTACTTCATACTATGCAGCTTCCTTTTGAATGGATGGGCATTCGTTTAGTTTTATGGAGACTTTTCTAACCTTATCGTTCAACACAAGACAGTTGGCTATGATAAAGAATGCTAATCGAACAAGGATTTGGAAGCAACGATTACCACAAGCTCTTCCTCCGTTTTCTAAACTTCGTAACTTTTTTAAATGCGCTTGATTATATAAGTATATGCTTATATAATGATTTGTGGAGGTGAAGAAATGGAGAACACAATGATTGAAATCGATCAGGCTGCTTCTGTCCTTAAATTACTTGGTGATAAAACGCGCTTAACGATAGTTGGCCTTTTAAAAGATGGTGAATGCTGCGTCTGTGAGTTTGTAGAAGTATTGCAAATGAGCCAACCTTCTATCAGTCAGCACCTAAGAAAATTGAGAGACTCTGGTTTAGTGAAAGAACGCAAAAAGGGCCAGTGGGTATTCTATTCATTAAATGCAGATCATGAAGCCTTTATAGTGATTCAGAGTATTTTAACCTTCATTCCTGAACAAAAGGATAAACTGTATGAGCTAGAACAAAAAGGACTACGCATATGTTGCGATTAATGGAGGTATTAGATTGACAGTCACACTCGCTATTCTTATTTTCATCCTTACTTTAGTACTCGTTATTTGGCAACCTAAGAACCTGGGTATTGGCTGGTCTGCTTGTGGAGGCGCATTGCTTGCTTTATTAGTCGGTGTTGTAGATTTTCAAGATGTTATCACCGTAACAGGGATTGTATGGAATGCTACCTTTGCTTTTATTGCCATCATTCTAATCTCTCTTATTCTTGATGAGATTGGATTCTTTGAATGGGCGGCGCTTCACATGGCACGAATCGCCAAAGGAAACGGACTTCGCATGTTCATTTACGTCTCGTTACTCGGAGCTGTCGTTGCCGCTTTATTTGCAAATGACGGAGCTGCCCTTATTCTCACGCCAATTGTTCTTGCGATGGTACGTAACTTAAACTTTAAGGAAAAGATGATTTTCCCATTCATTATGGCAAGTGGATTTATTGCCGATACAACCTCACTTCCACTTGTTGTGAGTAACCTTGTGAATATCGTTTCCGCTGACTTCTTTGATATCGGATTTGTTGAGTACGCATCACGTATGATTGTTCCGAACTTATTTTCCTTAGGCGCAAGTATACTTGTCCTTTATCTGTTCTTCCGAAAAGATATTCCTGGAAATTATGATGTTAACCAGCTTCGCGTTCCACATGAAGCGATTAAAGACAGCAGAATGTTTAGGCTCTCCTGGTTTGTCCTTGCGATTCTCCTTGTCGGTTATTTCGCCAGTGAATTTATCGGAGTTCCCGTATCGATTATCGCAGGAATCGTCGCGATCTTCTTTCTACTAATGGGTAGACGCAGTAAAGCGGTTGAAACGATGAACGTCATCAAAGGGGCCCCATGGGCGATTGTTTTCTTCTCAATAGGAATGTATGTGGTCGTTTATGGCCTTCGTAACCAGGGACTAACAGATATTCTTGCAAATGTCATCCAATCAGTAGCAGATCAAGGTTTGCTCGTAGGAACCGTCTCGATGGGCTTCATCGCTGCAATCCTGTCCTCAATTATGAATAACATGCCAACTGTTATGATTGATGCACTAGCGATTGAAGCAACATCAACGACCGGTACAATGCGCGAAGCCCTTATTTACGCGAATATTATTGGATCTGATTTAGGTCCAAAGATTACGCCAATTGGGTCACTTGCAACACTATTATGGCTTCACGTTCTCTCCCAAAAGGGTGTCAAAATATCGTGGGGATACTACTTTAAAATTGGTGTTATTTTAACAGTACCAACTCTACTCATTACGTTACTAGGCCTTTATTTCTGGCTACTAATCATCTAAATATTAATTTAAAAAGGAGAACAATATATGTCTAACAAAAAATCAATTTATTTCTTATGTACAGGTAATTCATGCAGAAGCCAAATGGCTGAAGGATTCGGTAAAAAACACTTAGGTGATGAATACGATGTTTATTCTGCGGGGATTGAAGCCCATGGTCTCAACCCTAATGCTGTTAAAGCAATGAAAGAGTCAGGGATCGACATTTCATCACAAACATCCGACATGATTGATATGGATCTTCTAAACAATGCGGATCTTGTAGTTACGCTTTGTGGTGATGCGAATGATAAATGCCCGAGAACACCAGCGCATGTAAAGCGTGAACATTGGGGATTTGATGACCCAGCTAAAGCAGAAGGCACAGAAGAAGAGAAATGGGCTTTCTTCCAGCGAGTACGTGATGAAATTGAAGAACGTATCGCACGTTTTGCAAAAGAAGGACGTTAATTTATTAGAAAAGCACCTCGGATTCGGGATCCGAGGTGCTTTTCTAATGCTATTATTATGGCTCATTCAGCGATTTTCGTCATTATTCCTACGAAAAACCAACTATATACGCGATATCTCAGTTATTTCCGCGGAAATGAAAAGGAGGATACTTTAAAGTTTCTTCATTTTATAAACTTCTCGGCTATTAATAAGGTCACCGATATCCTTGCGATACTTCTCATAATGCTCTGAGCTAATGTGCGTTTCAATCGCCTGTTGATTTTCCCACACTTCATAGATCACAAACGTTGTATCTTCTATAGATTGATGAACGTCATATTGAATATTCCCTTCTTCATTCCTTGAATCTCTCCGAACTTCTTGAAGGACACTTAAGACATTCTCTTCTTCACCTGTTTTAGACTTTAAAATCGCCGTAACCGCAATTTGTTCCATAAGTTTACTACCTCCAATGCTTATTTAAGAATAGGATAAGCATAGTAGCTTCAACTTATTATAGCAATTGAGGTGCTTGTTATGATTTAAGAACCGGCTTTAAGATAGTGCGCTGAAGTGGAACTCCCCCCATGGTGACATTGCGTTCAATAAACACATATCTCTTTCCATCGATCTTGAATTTACGATTCCCTAAATACTCGACCTCTTTTCCTTGCCCACTCAACTCATTCTTAAGTGCCCTTACGTATTCATTGTAGTCAATATAGCGTTCATCTAGATCAATCTGGATATAATTTTTCCGATAGCCCATTAACCAATTGAATCCAGTTAAAGAGGCAACAAAAACTACCAACATAAGAAAAAAGTTCATCATGCAGCATTCCTCCCGAGCTCTTTTCTATTTATACGAATGAGGTGTCTCTTTCGTTTCGTTTTTTTGAAAATAAAGGAAGTTTCATTAATTCTTTTACATCGTATCCTTCTATTAACGTTTGGATTAGAGAAAATCCGTCAATAGACTACTATGACTACAAGAGAAGGAGAGGATTAAGTATGGCACTATTAGAAATCAGTGTTACACCTGTAGGAACAAGTCAAACGAGCATGAATCATTTTGTAACAGAAGCTGTAAAGTTAGCTGAGAAAGAAGGATTCACTTACCATATTGGACCAACCTCTACTGTCTTTGAAGGAAACGTCGATGAACTCTTTGAATTAGCAAGAGACATTCATACAAGTGCTCTAGGAAAAGGTACAGATCGTGTTATCACAAATATTAAGATTGAACAAAGAGAAGACCGGCCTCTTTCAATTGATGGTCAAGTGAATGAAGTGCGAAGTTCAATTGGGTAATAACAAAAAGGAGGGAGCGAATCATTCGCTCCCTCCTTTTATTTCTAACTTAGAATTTCTTCTTTCTTTAAAACTCCCTCTATTCCATGGCGTGCCTCATTGACAACTGATTCTCTCCATTCGGAATCATCCGGGTAAAACATCGCTTCGAATTCTCCTAGAATCCATTGAATATCATCAACTGATTCTGCCCCTTCAAAATACAAATGATTTTCCAAAATAATCGTCATAAATTCGCGAATTTCAGCCTGTTTATCTGTTCCAAACGTTCCGAACTCAAACAAAGCCGATAGAAGATATGTTTCTGGGTAAGCTTCTTCTTTTAATTTGTAGAAATGATTCGTAGAATCCCCTTTAACTTTTTCAGGAGTATACTTTTCGACGTTGTTAAGATTGTACGCTTCTTGTAACTCCTTCACGTCTCTTCCATCATTCTCTGAGATCACCATTGTTATTTCATTTGTTGGTCCAAGAGCTGTATGCCAATCCATGTGGACAACACCAGGATAAGTTCCTAACAACTTTTCTTGTATATCCTTTAAGAAAAGAGCTGATTCTTCAGCTGTTGAACCTCCGTAATAGACACCGCGCTCAAATTCAAATTGGCCCATTCCCTTTGCTTTTTTTAATCCTGCGTATCCTTCCTTTGCTAGCCCTTTAATCAACTGTGCATATAGCTTGTGCTTCTCTGCTTGCAAATCAGTGATTTTACCATTTGGAAGAAATAAGTCGCTTTCCTTAGCATAATTTTTATTCACGTCTCTACGAATTGAATTTTCGTCATAAAAGTAATTTCTGTTTAGATCAACATTATTTTCTGTAACCCGTCGAAAATGCCGCATACCCCACGGATTAAGGGCATGAATCAGGCAAATCCCTGTCGTTGAAGGATCGATTTGATCAAGATATTCTTCTACAAACATATGGATAACCGCTGCTCCAGCATAGCCTTCTATCCCGTGCTCGCCTGAAGTGAAGAATAAAACACGATCGTTTGATGTAAGGGCTTCAGAGTAAATCATATCGATTGTATTATCTTCTTCTTTCCCAATTGACTTTGTTGATAAGGTTGCGGAAGGCCATTTCTTTTGGATTTTATCAAGATGATTGCGAAATGTCTCACGTGACTGTTCATAATTTTTAGCAAAATAGTGATCTGTTTTATGTGTCATAACGAATAATCTCCTTTGCGTTCTATTGTACCGTTGCTAAATTGGTTATCTAACCTTTTCATACCACTATCCGTAATTATCAAACTTCTAAGAATTCAAATACCCGGTAACTTTCTATCTTTCCATTAAGCAAGATACAAAAAAAGATGAAAACTCGTTTCAGAGTCTCCATCTTATTTGTTCTTCTCGTATTTTGATACTTGATGCGATTGTTCATATTCAGCAAGTTCTAATTCTAAACGCTTTTGTGTACGCTTTTTATCAACGTTGAGAAATAGTGCCGCTACCGCTATAAAGCCTATACTTAACATTAAAAACTGTAGTATTAATTCTAATGACATTATTCATTCCCTCTTTCTATTTTTCCATTTATTCCTTATTTTTTGCTTATCGTGGGAGGGTTATATATTTACCCTATATTTCACCACTCTAAACATCTGTATTGGTTTCAGGCTTAATGGAAACAAAGCAAAGAAGGATCGCAATTACTGTTACACCTGCTGAAGCATAGAAAACAACTTCATGAGACTGCTTCATGAGTAATGCATAAATTGGTGGACCAGCCGCTACGCCAAGGAAGCGAGTCGAGCTATAAAGAGATGTAATTGTTCCACGTTCTTCTTTTTTTACCCCTTCTGTGATGAGGGCATCAAGACAAGGAAGAGACATTCCAATTCCTACTCCACCCACAAATAAGATCAGTAACATCAACCAGAGTCGTTCCGTAAATGAGACGCTTAGTGTCGCTGCTGCCAGAATAAATAAACCAATGAAAATGCACCATTTCATCGTTTTCTTATTCTCACCGATACGTTTTCCCGTCACATAGGAGGTTAAAGAAAGAGCAACAAGCGGAATAGCAATAACCCCTCCTTTTTTAACACCTACAATTTGAAATTCATTTTCCAAAAACCCGGCAAGATAGAATAGAATGCCAAACAGAACAAACATAATCACGCCGCCAATTGCAAAAATCGCCGTTAGCCACTTTCCATCTTTTCGAAAAATGTTTTTTAAGCATGACAAAAAACAGGAAAAAGTTTGTGGCTCCTCTTTTTTTTCTGGTGACTTAACAAGGAATACGACAAGTAATATTGAAATAAGTGAGAAAACAGGTATGGACAAGAAGGGTAAGTACCAGAGAAAGGATGCCAGAAGTGCTCCAAGAATGGGACTCAGCACCTTCCCGACTGTATTTGATGTTTCAATTAAGCCTAATCCAGCACTTACATCTTTATCATTTTTGAATAAATCTCCTACGAGAGGAAGAACAACCGGGGCTGCTCCAGAAGATCCGATCCCTTGAAGTACCCTTCCTATAAGAATCATAACGTATGGATTTTCTAGAGACCATGATGCCCATCCTGTGACGAGCCCTCCAATCCCAGCGATAAACAAACTCGGGATGATCACTTTTTTTCTTCCGTATCGATCGGACAAATAACCGGCAATTGGAATTAATAAAATGGCTGCAATAGAATAAACCGTAATGATCATCGAAACCTTAAAGGATGTGATGCTGAGCTTCTTTTCAATTATAGGCAAGACTGGAATAAGCATTGAGTTCCCTAGCGTCATCACAAGTGGAATTGAAGCAAGTGAAATCAAATCCCACTTCTTTTTATCATCCATGAGCATCCTCCAATAAAACTTCACTTCTTACCTAGTTTGCCTGCTCTCGTTAGCGGGTATACCTTAGTAAAAGCTGGCTATTATTATTAATCATTTAGAAGAAATTCCTGTTATTTAGATCGAATAACTTTCACTAAGAGGAGTTTAACACATAGATAATCGTCGAAAATGTGTAACATAGCTTACAGTCAGGCAGCGACTTTTTTTAGTATACTTAACATGGAGATGAACCATGTAAAATCCATTTGGAGGTCAAACATATGATTACACTTTACACATCACCAAGCTGTACTTCGTGCAGAAAGGCAAAAGCGTGGCTGGAAGAGCATAACCTTCCTTATGAACAGCGCAACATGTTCGCAAAGCCGCTCACCGAAGATGAGATTAAAGCTATAATTCGTATGACTGAAAAAGGAACCGAAGAAATCATCTCAAAGCGTTCAAAAGCCTTTGATGCGCTTGATAAAGAGGTTGATGAGCTTACACTTCAGGAACTATACAGCTTGATTAAAGAAAATCCTGGCATTTTAAAACGCCCGATTTTACTTGATACAAAACGACTTCAAGTAGGCTTCCACGAGGACGAAATTAGAAGCTTTCTCCCTAGAAAAGTTCGAGCTTTTCAACTTGAGCAAATCCTTCAAGAAGCAAAATAATAAATTGTCCCTTTAGAGTAAGTGAAACAAAAGCGAGAGAGGATTATCCTCTCTCGCTTTTTATTTGGCTATTTCTCCTGATCGTCAAACCCTTGAATCGTAAATTTTTTCATAAAATAAAGAACGAGGATTAAGATAAATCCATATCTGATCTCCGTATCAGCAAGATTAAAAATCCCTTCGCTCACTTTC
The DNA here is from genome assembly GCF_015234585.1 of Pseudalkalibacillus hwajinpoensis. NCBI lineage: Bacteria > Bacillati > Bacillota > Bacilli > Caryophanales > Guptibacillaceae > Guptibacillus > Guptibacillus hwajinpoensis. Next base: position 138,858 of record NZ_JADFCM010000008.1, on the reverse strand, counting down.
ATAAAATCAATCACATAACCATATTGAATACGATCAATCAAGTTTCCAAGTCCACCACTAATAAGTAAGCCAAAAGCTAGCTGCACAGCAAAGCGTTTTGGGGTGGCACGTATGTATCCATAAATAAGGAGCAGTACGATACTCGCTTGTAGAAAAATTAATAAACCTGTGTATCCTTCTAACAATCCTCTTGTAGCTCTTGTATTGTAGTAAAGCTGAAGAGTTAAAAATCCATTGATCACGTCAATTTGTTCATTCAAGTTTAAGATCGAGTCAATCCATCGTTTTGTTACAAGATCCATAACAAGCAAAATGGTCACCATCGTGATCATCCGTTTCACCGTGTCCACATCCTTTTTTAATCTTCAACCATTATCCTTTATGACCGCTTTCTCTGACAATCAATTCGTCTTTTATGTTTGATTGACACACTTCTATACAGGGTAAGGAATTATAGAACCTAGTAACAAGTCAATTACTCTGGAGGTTTTGTGATAATGTATCAACAGATTTTACTCGCATCGGATGGATCCACAGATTCAGTAAAAGCAGCTGAAAAGGCTTTTGAATTAGCCAACTTAACAGGTGGACATGTTGAAATCGTTTATGTCATTGATGGTGAAACATCTAAGCACGATGCATTACGTCATGCCGATTCCCCCGGTCTTGATATGGAGAGAAGAGAGAAACTAAGCTCCACAGAAGCAATTGCTGAAGAAGCTAACGTTTCTTATGACGTGACTATTCTACATGGATCCCCTTCCACCACTCTTATTGATCATGCAAATGAAACGAGAAGTGATCTTGTTGTCATGGGCACAAGAGGACTTAATGTTCTTCAAGAAATGGTTATCGGCAGTGTAAGTCATCAAGTCATCCAAAAGGCAAGCTGTCCTGTACTTGTAGTCAAATAATGAATGAAACAGAGAAAAGACTCCTTAGCTTAAGGAGTCTTTTCGTATAAATAATTCGTTAAATATGCTGCGTCCTCAGGATAGGCATGTGGAATTTCTTCTACTTCATCAATCGTTTTCCATTCAATTTCCTTCACATCTTCTTCAGAATCGTCAAGAGAAAGCATACCACCTACCACATTTACTTCGTAATAATAGGTCGTCACATTCATTCCATTCACATCCTGATCTTTAACGAACAAAGGTTTCTCAATGGCTACTTGATACCCCGTCTCTTCCATCACTTCACGAACACAGCACATCTCAGGCGTTTCTCCCTTCTCGATCTCACCAGAAGGAACCGCCCATTCGTCAGATTCATTACGAATCATTAGTAAATCTCCCTGGTCATTGATACATACAGCAGCTGCTCCAAACCATTCCTGCATTCTACTCACCCTTTAGCTTCCATTATGTATTTAGGGACTCGTCTGACTTTTAACGTGTTCTGAACTAGAAAGCTGATGATTTGTTTCTTCAGGTGCTTTCATTCCATATTTTTTTTGGATGATAAAACCAATCGTTAGAATCGAAGCGATCAAACCCCAGAAAATCCAACCGATTAACGTCAATTTGTCCCCTCCTCCATTAAACTCTCTAATTATTCTACGATTCACGGCGCCTTATTGTTTCAAATAGTTACTAAAAAGTGCCTACTTACCAAAAAAATTCATGAACTTTATAATGGGAAAACGGGAGAAAAGGTTTACTAAAAGTTCCCCAAGTGAAACATATTCATATTCTCAACTTATTTTAAGGAGGATTTTCATAATGAAAGCTCTTTTACTAAAAGCTAAAGGACAATGGGATTCAATGAGTGTTGAAGAAATCGATACCCCTTCACCTGGAAAAGGAGAAGTTCTTGTAAAAATCCACGCTGCGGGCTTGAACCCAGTTGACTATAAGACAGCAACAAACGGAAACCCGAACTGGGAATACCCGCACATTCTTGGACTTGATGGTGCTGGTATTATTGAACAAGTCGGTGATGAGGTAACCGAATGGAAAGCCGGCGATCGAGTCGTTTATCACGGTGACCTGATGAGAAAAGGAACGTTCGCACAATATGCGATTGCACAAGCTCATACCATATCTCAACTTCCTGAGTCGATCTCATTCGTTCATGCGGCTGCGATCCCAACAGCCGGTTATACAGCCTATCAGGCGTTATTCCGCAAACTTCATATTCACCGAGGTCAAACCATACTCATCCACGCTGGCGCTGGCGGCGTAGGAGGCTACGCTATTCAGATGGCCAAATACATGGGATTAACAGTGATTACAACAGCTTCTCGCCACAATCATGATTTTGTGAAAAAGCTTGGGGCTGATTATGCCATTGATTATAAAGAAGAGGATTTTGTGGACCAAACGGTTGAAATAACAAATGGAATTGGTGTTCACGCTGTACTAGACACGGTAAGTAGTGATAATGCAACCAAATCGCTAGACACACTTACGTTTAACGGACAAATGGCTTATATTGCAGGTGCACCTGACTTTGCGCAGGGCGTCTCCTTTGCTCGTCCACTTTCCTTCCATCAAATCGCTCTTGGTGGTGTCTATCAATCATCTAATACAGCTGAGCAAGCAGATCTTGCCATGATGGGTGATGAGATGATCAACCTATTGTTAGGTGGTTATGTCGATCCAATGATCAAGAAGACGATATCGCTTGAAGAAATCCCCCAAGCATTGGTTGAGCTTTCAGAACGTCATGTTACAGGAAAAATTGTAGCTGAAATCGAACACGAATAACCTATTGAACTCGCTCTCTTTCAAAGAGGGCGTTTCTTTTTATAATCATGGATCTTCCGAATCATTCGTTTATCCTATACCCCCAGAGGGTAACGGATATATACATACTTATTTTCGAGGTGAGATGATTTGACTACTTTACAGCTTATATCCATTCTTGCACTATCAATTGGACTTCTTTCTTCCATCGTCATTCTCATTGACATCATTCGTCATCCTCAAATGATGAAAATCATGAATGTGGTCTGGCCGATAAACGGATGGTTTCTTGGACCTTTCGCTATCTGGGCCTATTTTAAATGGGGACGTTTGAAAGCGAAGAATTTGGATTATGAAGACAAGCGCGGAAAGTCTGCCAAGGTGTTTATGTCCACAAGTCACTGCTCTGCCGGTTGTACACTTGGTGATGCAGTAGGCGTGCCGATCGTTGCCTTAACAGGTTTTGCTCTGCTTGGTTCCATTCTCTATACTCATTATCTTGTCGAGTTCATTCTTGCATATGGGTTTGGTATTCTATTTCAATTCTATGCCATTTACCCGATGAACAAAGAGAATGGTGCGTGGGATGCGATTAAAGAAGCTGCGAAAGCCGACACGCTTTCTTTGATCGCTTTTGAAGTTGGCATGTTTGGTTGGATGGCCATCGTTCATTTTGTTTTATTTACCGAGCCACCAAAACCCGACTCAGCTGTCTACTGGTTTATGATGCAAATTGCGATGATTCTTGGATTTGCGACAAGCTATCCTGCAAACTGGTGGTTAGTAAAGAAAGGAATAAAAGAAGCGATGTAACTGAAGAAAGTCAGGCCCTAGGCCTGGCTTTCTTCATACCACTTCGGAATTGTCCGATCGAAGCCTTCATACATCTCCCATACATACTGAATGGCCTCTTTCGCTTGAGGAAGATCTTCTGGAAAGGAATCTGTTGCCCAATTCATATGGTAGATCAGAAGCTGAGCCATATGAACCGATCGGATTTTCCAAAACATTTCAGGAACATGACCTTTGAAGTAACCATGAATAACCCCTTTTGAGAAAGGAATACTTAAACGACTTGAGAATAATTCTAGCTTATCAAATTCGGAATAGGCGGTATTTATACCGCATCGATTAAAATCAATCACCCCAGCATATTTATTCTTATAGATAATCGAATTCCCTGCATGAAAATCATGATGAGCAAAGACGAGCCTGCTTTCACCGATAAGGTGGATATTGTTCCTTACATAGTCAATGATCTTTCTACCAAATGGAATTTGTATATCAAGTCTAGAATACCGTTCTACCGCTTTCTCAAATTTTTCTTGAATAAAGGCCATATGTTCCGGCATTGATGCTTCGATTCGAAGTTGATGGATATAATCGAGATCTAATCCTGCTTCATAACCAGCAGCATACTGTTCTTCCATTGTTAAGTTCGCTAAAGCAGCTTCGCCATCTTCCCCCTCAAGAAAAGAAAAAATCGTATAGCAGAAGTTCTCTTCAGGAACTTCACCGAACGCATAAACTTCCTGACAGCGGACTCCTAGCTTCTTAAAAGCCTTCATCTTCTCAACTTTCTCTTGAACCCGCTCACGTAAATCCACCTCATATAATCGAAGCAATACGTTCTTTCCATTCCACTTTGTTACATATTTTAAATCAAAAGAATACCCCTTTGTAATCTTTCTTAACGTAACATTCGATAGTTCAGGAATATGCGATATGACTTCCTCTTCCGTAAGACTTCTCAAGCAATTCCCCACCTTTCTACAGGAAATATTATCCTATCAAATCTTCAGAAAAAAAGAAAGATTGCTGAAATAGTTTTCATGTGCTACCATATTTTGAAATAAGAGGTGAGCGATATGAGACAATTATTCATCGTACAACTTCATCATCACAGCTAGCCTTGCTATCCGATTGCAAAATGATCGCGAATAGGAAGGCTATTACTCGTAACCGTATGAATTGAGAAGAACATTTCTCCAGTTCATGCGGTTTTTTGTATTCAAAAACGAAAGGATGAGGACTATGAAAAAGCTGAAAGATCAGAATGTCAAAGGAACGATGGATTATTTACCTGAAGATGAAATCATACGGCGCAAAGTAAGAAGAACAATAGAAGACACATTTATTCAATACAACTGTTCTCCACTTGAAACACCGATCCTTAACGATCGGAAATTGATGGCTTCAAAGTATGCAGGTGGCGATGAAATTTTAGAAGAAATGTACTCCCTCTCTGATCGTGGAGATAGAGATCTCGCACTTCGATACGATTTAACCATCCCATTCGCCAAAGTTGTTGCGATGAATCCAGCTTTACCAATGCCCTTCAAGCGTTATGAAATCGGAAAGGTGTTTCGAGATGGACCCGTTAAACCAGGGCGGTTTAGAGAATTCACTCAGTGCGATGTGGATATAACCGGCGTGAGTTCACAAATGGCTGAAGCAGAATTAATGGAGATGGCTCTCGATCTTTTCAATCAACTCGAACTTGATGTGACGATTCAGTATAACAACCGTAAACTGCTTGCAGGTATGCTAGAGTCGATCTCTATTCCTACACCTCGCTTAGATGATGTGATTCTCACGATGGATAAGCTCGAGAAAATCGGGATGGAAGGCGTTAAGCAAGAGCTCTTCCAAAAAGATATCTCCTCTGAAGCCATTAATAGCGTTGAGCGCTATGCAAAAGAATGGATTAATCAAGACCTCTATTATTTTGAACAGTTCGCATCTGCGAATTCAACTGTACGGGAGGGGTTAAATGAACTTAAAGAACTGACTTCCTACCTGGATGGACTCAACCTCGTTCAAAAATGTGAGTTCAATCCTTTCCTTGCAAGAGGGCTCGATATTTATACGGGGACGATTTATGAGATTTTCTTAAGTAACCAATCCATTACATCCAGCATTGGAAGCGGTGGTCGCTACGATAGTGCGATCGGAGGTTTACTCGGTAGTGAAGAGCCTTTTTCAACCGTTGGGATTTCATTCGGCCTAGATGTAATTTTAACCGCATTGAAACAGAATGGTACTTCACTTGTGACAAATGAAAAGCCTGAATATGTCATTATCCCCATTGATGCTAAACGCGAAGCCATGATCGTCGCCTCTGCTTATAGAAAATTAGGATGTCGGATCGAGGTGGATATGAGTGAGAAACGGATTGGTAAATCGATCGAACGCGCAAGTAAAAGAGGAATAGAAAAAGTGATTCTCGTTGGGGATAAGGAAGTTGAAAACAATGAAATCATCGTAAAAACACTAGATCAAGGAACGGAAGAACGTATTTCTTTTCTATTTAACTCTTGTAAGTAATTCTATCAATTTCGGGATTGTCGAATAAATGACTAAAATACAAACAGCGGTAAGAGAGTTTCTTACCGCTGTTTGTATTTTGATCGATCAACCTTGAAAAACGTATGGAGCTGAAGCTTGAAGTAAACTCTTAATCCCGCCCTTATAAAAAGGCATATACTCATTTGCTTCATCTACACTCATCCATTTCGCATCCGCGATAGTTTCAGTGTCTTGAATGGATAAGTGCCCACCGGTTATTTTGCCTCTAAACGTAAAGAAATGAGCGTGGTGATTGCTGTTAGTCATAAATCCTTCGTTTACACTCAAAATATCGCCAACGTCTATCGTCAAACCCGTCTCTTCTTTCGCCTCTCGAATGGCAGCCTGTGAAAGGGTTTCTCCTTCTTCAACTGACCCTCCAGGTAAAGACCAGTTATCATGCTTTATATTCTGAACCATTAACACTTTATCTTCTTGCTCATTGTAAAGAAGAGAATAAACAACGTCTACTCGTATCATTTTCAAACTCCTATCCTATGGCGATTGATGGATGATGGGGTAGCACTCCCATCATTCACAACGTCCTTGCTGTGCACTACTTTTTTGTGCAAGAAAGAAGAAGAAATAGCGGAATGCGCTGTCTTCGTTCATACTCATCCTGATGTTGAAAGTTTTCTCGTTGCGGCGTTCCCTCTCTAAGACCTTGAATCGTAAAACCAGCTCGCTGCAGAAGTAAGAAATACTCCTCAATCGTACGGTGATATTTCACAACGCTCTCTCCAATCCAGGGCTCTATTCTTCTCCCCGTCTGGAAATAATCATCTACAATCCAATCGGTTTTTTTACCTGTCATACTTTTGAAAGAAGCGGTCATAACCGGATGCAATACGCTAAAAACAAATTCTCCACCTGGCTTTAACGTGTCGTATACTTTCTTAACAATGTGATCAAGGTCTTCTATGTAATGAAGAACTAATTGTGAAACGACACAATCGAAAGTGTGTGATGGATAACCATACGACTCTAGATTTGACTGGACAACGCTCCCTTTCGTTCCCTTTAACTTCAATTCTGCTTGGTGACACATATTTTGTGAACCATCAATCCCGACATATCGCTCGCACTGCTGCTTTAGTAATTCTTCTCCGAGCGAAGCATCTCCACAACCAAGATCAAGAATGGTCTTCTCCCGAACATCGCCTAGTAATGTCATAAGAGCAGGATACTCGATGACTTTATTCGGGCTTTCTTCCCTATGTCGTCTAGCCATATAGTTCTCAAAAAAATCGTGATCATCATAAACCCGCGAACCGCTATATTCCATTTTCAGTATCTCCTTTATAAATAAGTGACTAGTTCAACCTGCATTTTTTATCGCCTTTGTTGCTATAAAGGTCTTAATATATTGATCGATTAGGCGACTCCCTCCAAAATCATCTTCATAAAAACCGTTAATGACAAATCCCGCATCAATTTGTCCCTGAATTTGATCTTCTAGCGTATGACCGAACTCTAGGGCCAAGTTACTCTCTTTGTATTTCTGAAGTTCGTCTTTCGTTAACAATTCGAGGGGAGAGTATGGAATGCGATTCTTTACATCGAGAATTCCTTTATCCTCTTGCTCATCATCAAAAAGATACAATAGCGGATTCGTAAACCCTGAAATAAGTGTCCCCCCTTCCTTCAATACTCTTGACGCCTCCTTCCAGACCGGTAATACATTTTCAACAAATACATTTGAAACAGGATGGACAATCATATCAAATGACTCATTTTCTAAAAAGAATAAATCCGACATGTCTCCTCTGGCAACAGTTAACTGTAAGTTATCCCTTTCAGCTACGAATCTGTCCTGTTCTAGCTGTTTCTCAGAAAGATCAACAACAGTCACTTCCGCCCCTGCGGCTGCAAGAATAGGACCTTGTTGCCCCCCACCAGATGCTAAGCAGAGAATGCGCAAGCCCTTCAGATTAGCTGGAAACCAATGACGTGGAACAGCTTTCTCTGTCGTAACAGTGATACGCCAATTCCCTGCTTTACTTTCTTTGATCATTTCTTGAGTGACTGGCTTTGTATAAACGACTTGATCTTCAACCTTTTTATCCCAAACTTTACTGTTATACTCATTTGTTTTCATTCTTTTCCCCCACTTAATTAAAATCACTCTCGTTCTCCTATTCTGTTTAACTAGTAAAAACCCTGCTCCTAAATTCCCCAATGATTAGGCTAATCTCACGGTGGACAAACACACATTTTCCAAATGATAGACAAATATACTGATCTTTGTCCCTCCGAGATACATACTATGCCATTACAAGCGTTTATATAAAAAGGAAGAAAGGATGCATGAATGTGCAAATGAACTTTTCACAACTCGAGAGCTATATCGGCAAGAATGTTCGAATCAACCGTGGAGGACCTGAAAGTCAGGAAGGAAAACTTCTTGAGCTTAAACAGGATTTCTTAACTTTGCTTGGACAAAAAAATACTGTTATCTATTACCAGGGCACTCACATCAAAAGCGTCACGATTAACACGAAAGAGGAAGTAGAAGTTATTGTACCAATCGAAGAACCTGTTCTTGAATTTGAAAGTGGAGAAAGTTTTCAAGAAGTTCTTGATGAATTAGTCTTTAGTTCTGTTCAAGTTAATCGCGGTGGCCCAGAGAAAGTAGAAGGTGTTTTACTTGAAGTGAACGATGATCACATCATCGTAGGTAAGGAAGCAGAATTGGTACACATTGCACTGTTTCATGTAAAAAGCGTTAGTAAGGTCGTTAAAATGACTCAACAAGAAGAGTCTAGCAACAATCAAGAGGACAATCAAAAAGAAAACCGAGGAGAAAGCCGAAGAGAAAACCTTTTTTCTAGCTACTGGCAGCCTGTTTCAAAAAAATAAAAAGCGAATGCTTATGAAAGGTTAGGATATATAATGGCACATTTAAATAGCGATACGATCGCGCCATTGTTAGGTAAGCAAGTTAAAGTTAATCTAAAAGGCCCTGAAGCAAAAGTAGGAATTCTCTTTCATGTTGCAACGGACCACTTTATGCTACAAACAGAGAAAGAAATGATTTATTACAACCTTGACCATGTTAAATCGGTTTCTTTAGATACAACCACTGTGCCGGAAATTATTGGCAGTATGTTTCTTGATCCAATCCAAGGAAGCTCTATCACAGAAGTATTAGGGGCGCTTCACTATAAATGGGTAAAGATTAATCGTGGTGGTCCAGAGCATGTTGAAGGTATTCTCATCAATCTAGCAAGCGACCATATTCTTCTATTAGTGAAAGCTGAACTTGTTCGCATTACACTTTTCCATATTAAAAGCTTCAGTACTATCGAAACGGTGATTAAGGAAGTTCCTGAAAAAATCGTCGAGGCTTAACTCGTATTCTTGAGAGGAAAAGAGAGCCATGATCGCCTATATCTCTCCTTACGCATTTCACAAGTTAGTTCATGTGATGAGGAAATGACTCGCCTTTAAATTCATAGTTATTTGCACAGTCATCTTCCTCCTCACACTTATTTTTTTATGTAGATATGATCGTTCTATCAGAATCACTTGTTAATATGCCACAGCTGTTTTTCTCATATGAAAGGAGGTCAATAGTGAGAAATTCATCAGATTTAACGAACGAAACCATTCGATTAAAAATGAACGGAACAAAAGACATTATCGGTGTGCTAATCGACTCAGGAAATGACATTCTTGTCTTATATAACGGCAAAGACTTCATCTATGTCTCCCAATATCATGTTCAGCATTATGATGTGTGTACGAAAGAAGATGAAAAAATTTCACTTCCAAAAGAGTCGCTATTTGAAGAACCTGAAACTTTAAATTCGATTTCGCTTCGTAAAGCACTACAGGAATCAAAAGGAATGTTTACAGAGATTTATGTTACTGGCCATCACTCTCTTCATGGATACATCACTAGTATTATGAACGATTACTTTGTGTTCCAAAGTCCTATTCACAAAACGATGTATATATCCATGAAACATCTAAAGTGGCTGATCCCTTATCAAGGTAACGAAAGACCATATCAATTAACGCATTCAGAATTCCCCGTTGTACCGATTGGACTCTCCTTATCCCGGACATTAGAAGAGCAGCTAAAAAAAGTAACCAATCAAATAGTCATATTCGATATATACGAAAATCAAAACAAAATAGGGAAATTAATAAGTATTCAGGAAAACCAGATCACGTTAATGACGGCAAAAGAGGGTCAAGTTTTTATCAATTTCCACCATGTAAAATGCGTTCATTTCCCTTAAAATCACAACAACGATTCACTCATTGGTTATATCTCAACCTCATTCGTCCGTTCCATGAAAACGGGCTTTTTATTATATCTTGATGAAAACTCCTAAATGAAATCCCTTTAGTTCCGCGGTAAGAGCATCACCGTTACACCCACTAAGCAAATGAACGCTCCAATTAAATCATAGCTATCAGGGACTTCCTTATCAATTCCCCATCCCCAAAGGACGGACATCACTATAAACACACCACCATACGCCGCATACACGCGACCGAATTCAGGATATACTTGCATAGTCGCAATCACACCATAAAGAGCTAAAGAGATTCCACCAGCTAGTCCAAATACGCTCGAGTACCCTTCTCGCAGCCAAAGCCAGATTAAATAACCTCCTCCAATCTCTGCAAGCCCAGCTAAAATAAATAAGAGAATTGTTTTCATTTCCGCTAACCTCCTTCACAATGCAATAAATGTTAAAAATACAAATCAAGCGCTATTGTCATCTCGATCATCACTTTTGGATTACCCAATACAATAGTCCCTTCCCCGTATGATGCTTCTCTTTTCTAACTTCGATTTCTTCTATATAATCAAGCACGATTTACCCTCCCATCTAAATGGCTTCATTATAAAGTATCTACGAATGCGATTACAATTTCCTTCGACAAAATCAAGTAGAATCATGTATTACTAATGGTAAAAACTAACCAGCAGGGACCAAAGTATGATAATCTATAAAAAAATGATTCTATTAAATGTAATATAAAAATTTTTTACATAAAAACATCACTACTCCAGGAAAAGAGGATGCCTCATGACGCAACGTGAAATTCAAATCCAATATTCTAAAAACACATGCGAACATGTCTATCAATTGGATCCAAACTCAATTCCTGTTCTTCACGTTTTACTTTCAGAAGAAGAGTTAGCGCTTCGTTTACAAAATTACTCATGTTCCCTCTCCATCATACAAAAATTCATGAAAAAGCTCCTTAGCTTTTTATCTGACACTCCAACCGTCGTGGTTACAACTGATCACGAGGGCTATGTATTAGATTCATATGGCGATGAATCCTTCGAACAAATGACAGCGTCACTCGGCATTCAAAATGGCGTTAAGTTTGATGAAGCAACGGCTGGTACGAACGCCATTACACTTGCCTTAAAATACCAAGAACCGATTCATCTCATTGGGGATGATCATTATCACTATTGCTTTGAAGATGTGGCTTGCTACTCAGCACCATACGCTTATCATAATGGGGAAATTATCGGTACGATCTCCCTCATGACAACTAAGAAATATGCGTCTCAATTACATCTAGGCTTGCTTTCATCTTCTATAGATACGATTGAACGGGAGATCCAGGTTAACAAGCAAAACGAACAGCTCCATCTCTATAATCAGATGCTTATGCGTGCCACTCCAATCGGGATTGTCATTTCAGATCAAGATGGACAAATAAAAGAATTCAATCGAAGCGCTGAAAAACTAACGGGACTTAACAAAACCAAAATGATTGGCTATCCAATTACCGAGATCCCTACTCTTAAACCGTTTTTCGATCATGTGCTTTCGAAAAAAAAGGGCATCGAAGATATCGAAATCACTTTTTTTAAAAACGATGAACGTAAATGCTTACTCGATATTTTGCCTCTTTACGATCACAACCAACAGCTAAGCGGAGCTTTCGCTCAATTCCGAGATATGACTTCTTATTATCAACTACAAGAACAGGTCATTCAATCTGAGAAGCTTTCTGCAATCGGAAAACTAGGTGCTGGCTTTGCTCATGAAATCCGCAACCCACTTACATCAATCATTGGCTTCACACAACTTTTAGATGTAGATGAGGAACAAGCCAATTACATTAGTATCATTAGAGCTGAACTCGAACGCATGAAAAATCTTGTGAATCAATTTGTTATGATGGGCAAACCGACGATCAGCAAGCGAACGCTCAACGAGTTAAATCCACTTGTATTTGAGACGGTTGAATTAATGAAAAGCAATGCTCACTTACATAATGTCCAACTTGAATTCGATGCGAACACTGAGAATATTACGGTTTGTATGGATTCCTCACAAATCAAACAAGTGCTTATTAATTTTATCAAGAATGCGATCGAAGCTATGCCTGAAGGCGGGGAAATCTCGGTTCATTTAACAAAAAACGAGGAAAATGCGGTTATCTCCATTGAAGATGATGGCAAAGGAATGAGCGAAGAAGAAGTGAAACAGCTTGGCACCCCTTTCTTTAGTACGAAAAGAAGCGGGCTTGGGATTGGACTATCGATTTGCTTTGATATTATGGAAGCTCATAATGGAGAAATATCCATTGATTCAGAAATAGGAAAAGGTACAAAAGCCAGGCTCATTCTCCCTTACCATCAAGAAGAGAACTGAGCTTCTCTTTTTCCTCACATGCTCAACACGACGATGAACGTAAGGAGTAAAATCCCAATCGCTATTGCGTCTAGTCCATACTTTTCTCATGCTGTTAAGCTCTTGCCTTTTAGTTCTAACCAAGAAGGATAGAACAAGGATAATACCGATCGTGAAGACAATGGCAGCCATAATCTTCAAATAGATACACTCCCTTTTTCACCCACGTTTCACGTACTAGCTATAACCAAACAAAGGCTGTTCCCCTCTGCTAGGGGGAACAGCCTTTTTAAACTAATGGTGTTTACTAATTAATACATTTCTGAGACAGTTTTTGCCTGCATGTGAAGTCCAAGGTAATCCGGTCCACCTGCTTTTGAATCTGTACCGGACATTTTGAATCCTCCAAATGGGTGGTACCCAACAATCGCGCCCGTACAATTACGGTTAAAGTATAGGTTACCTACATGGAAATCCATTTTCGCTTGCTCAATGTGTGCACGATTATTCGTGATCACAGCACCAGTTAAGCCGTACTCCGTATTATTCGCAATTTCAATCGCTTCATCGAAGTTATCTGCTTTCGTTAAGCAAACAACCGGTCCGAAAATTTCTTCCTGCTGCATGCGTGATTTCGGAGCAAGGTCTGCAAATACAGTTGGCTTGATGAAGAACCCTTTCGAATCATCGCCTTCTCCACCAGCAACGAGGCGCCCTTCTTCCTTCCCAATTTCAATATAGCTCATGATTTTATCAAATGATGCCTGATCAATGACTGGTCCCATGTACACATCTGGACCTGTCGTTTCACCTAGTGTAAGCTCATTTGTTAGTTCAACAACGCGATCACGAACCTGATCATATACCTCTTTCAAAATGACCGCACGGGAGCCTGCAGAACATTTCTGACCTGAGAAGCCAAATGCTGAGACAACGATTGCCTGTGCAGCAAGTTCAAGATCAGCATCCTTATCCACAACGATCGTATCTTTACCACCCATCTCAACGATCACTCGCTTCAAGTGTTGTTGACCTGGCTGTACTTTCGCCGCGCGCTCATAAATTCGCGTACCAACTTCACGAGAACCAGTGAAGGTAATGATCGATGTTTTCGGGTGATCAACGAGATAGTCCCCTACTTCAGCTCCGCTACCTGGCACAAAGTTCAATACACCTTTAGGAAGCCCAGCTTCTTCAAGCACTTCAACAAACTTCGCTGCAACAACCGGTGTTGCACTTGCCGGCTTAAGAAGTACTGTGTTTCCTGTAACAAGTGGCGCTACTGCTGTCCCTGCCATAATCGCAAACGCAAAATTCCATGGAGGGATAACAAGGGCAACTCCGCTTGGCGTATAAACGTAACGGTTTTGCTCTCCAGGACGGCTTTCAATCGCTTTCCCTTCACCTAGCTCGATCATTTGACGAGCATAGTATTCCATGAAGTCGATTGCCTCTGCAGTATCAGCATCCGCTTCTTTCCACGGTTTACCTGCTTCATACACCAGGTAAGCAGAGAATTCATGCTTGCGGCGTCGGACAATCGCAGCTGCGCGGAATAGAAGCTCAGCACGAGAGCGAGCGGACCATTTTCTCCAACCTTCAAATGCTTCATCTGCAGCTTGAATCGCGCGTTCCGCATGCTCTTTCGTTGCCTTTGATACGCGACCAACGATTTGTTCCTTGTTCGCAGGGTTAATGGAAACAATTTTATCTTCCGTGCTAACACGCTCACCATTGATGAGAAGATCATGATCTTTACCAAGTTCTTCTTTTACTAGTTTAAGAGCCTCTTCAAAAGCCTTTTTGTTTTCCTTAACAGTAAAATCAGTAAACGGTTCGTGTTTGTATGGTACTACCATGAGTAAATTCCCCTTTCAAATATAAGAAGTTTATTTTTTAAAGATTCCATTGAAAGCAAAGGCGATGTTCGCAGGTCGTTCCGCCAACCGCCGCATAAAATACCCATACCAATCGTTCCCATAAGGTAGGTATACTCTTACCGCATAACCTTCAGCTAGAAGATCTAGCTGACTCTGGCTTCGCATGCCGTAAAGCATTTGAAACTCAAATTGATCTTTCGGAATATCATGCTCTTTCACGAATTCTTTCGTAAAGTTAATGATGGCATCATCGTGACTAGCGATGGCTGTAAAATTCCCATTCAATAAATGTTTCTTTATCAGCTGCTTCAAGTTATGATCCACATCTGATTTCGCTGGAAAAGCAACCTTCGCGGCTTCCTTATACGCCCCTTTCACAAGACGTAAATTCGGCTTTACTTCATTTAAATCATCTAAATCTTGATCGGATCGGTATAAATAAGACTGAACAACCGTTCCAATATTGTCGTACTTTCTCTTCAGGTCCTTATAAAGCTGAAGCGTTGCCTCCGTTCGTGTCGAATCTTCCATATCGATCGTGACGAATACATCATGCTTCACCGCTTCTTCCATAATCTCAATCATGTTACGCCATACAAGATCATGGCTAATATCAAGACCAAGTGAAGTGACTTTCAAAGACATCTGAGAATTTAGTTGATGAGCACTAATCATGCGAATGGTATTGATGCACTCCTGAGTCCGCTCCTTCGCTTCTATTTCAGAAGAAACAAACTCCCCAAGATGATCCACCGTTACCCGAAGCCCCTGACTATTCAAATTCTGAATAAGAGGCACCGCATGCTCAAAAGTCTCACCCCCAACAATCTTATCCGCCCCAAACTTACTACCCCATCGTTTGGCGAGCCGATCAAGCGAGGGCCTACTAGCGAGAAAAAGGAAAAAACTCTTGTTGATGGCTTCCAACTCTACCACGCTCCTTTTCACCCTATATCTCCAATCATTCATCAAGCTTACTCCAAAGAAAGTTTTTGTTTTCTTGTGAAAATTATATCGATTTTAACCCCCATCTGGCAACGTGGTCAGGACACAATAGTTTGCTGAGATTTTGTGGTTTAAACACAATAGGAAAAGCGGAGCGGGCCCGTTTAAATCCGCAGGATGTTGGAGCCCATGAGAGTGAGACGCTTTTTGTCTCATTCGATTGGGTGAAACAGCCGGAGGATTTGGCCCGCGCAGCTAGATCTCAGGAAAAGCGAAAGTGGGCGTTTATGGGCGACAAGCGCTGGAGCCCCTCAAAAAGAACACGGTCTTTGTGTTCATTTTGTGGGGTGAAGCGATCGAGCCCCTGCCCACTGCAGCTGGATCTAGGGAAAAGCGGAGACGAGCGTTTAGAAACGGAGATATTGGAACTCTTGAACTAGAACACGCTTTTTGTGTTCTGGTGAAAGAGTGAAATATCGCAGTTTCTGCGAGTCGTAGCTGGATCTCGGGAAAAGCGAAAGTGGGCGGTTAGGGGCGACAGGCACTGGAGCCGTGAAAAGCGGAGCCCCCGTTTAGTGATCGGAATTTCCGGTTTGGCCAATATATTTCGGATTTGGACAATATATCTGGATTTTAGCCAATATATTCTGATTTTGGACAATATATCTCCATTTTGGCCAATAAACCACTCTCTCCCACGAAAACCAGCTATTGCGCCACACTTTCCAGTCCCAAACAACAGAAAAGAAGCTGCACAATGTGCAGCTTCCCAGTTTGGTCAATAAACAAGCTCCCAGCCCACTCAAATAGGCTACTTCGCAGTACTTTTCTGTTCCTCTACTGCAGAAAGGTACCGATTATAGTAAGACGGTATGTTGTTTAGCAACAACAACTCGATATATATGTGACTTTTCATATTAAAATCATCAAAATCAATATCCGTTAAGTCCTGAATCTGCTTCATGCGATAGTTCAGCGTGTTTGGGTGGATAAATAGCTCAGCCGCGGTGCTTTTCCCCTTACCGTTGTTCGATAAATACACTTCTAGCGTCTTTAACAAACTGGAATGACTAACCGAATCCTTTTCCATCAAGTTAAGCAAATTCTGATTAAAATAATGCTCCGTATTGTTTTTCTCATATAGGGCGGCAAGATATCGGTAGACGCCAAGCTTTGAGAACTCACGTGGCATGACATCTGGCCTTGGACCAATGAAGTCAGCTGTCTCAATCACTTCTAATGCTTCCAAGAAGCTCTTCCTCATCTCAATGAGCTCCGTATATTCTTTCCCAATCCCAATCAAGAAAGAATAAAATTCTTCATGAGTTAACGCACTTTTTACATACTCTATAAGCTCTCGGCTATTTTCAAAAGCTGAGCCTTTTCTATTTTTATCACCTGAAATAACAGCAACGATTTGAAGCTCAGTTTTCAGAACTTGAATTTTATGCCTCTTAAAACGGGATAAAAGCTCGAGAACTTCATTTAACAAAGGCTCCTGAGTAGGCTCAGCAATTGACATGACGAGTACGGAAAAACGCTCAGGTAATGGCAAGCTCGCCACCTGGGCTTTACGCCTCATTTGATTTTCACTTTCATATTCATGAAGGAGTACGTTCCAAAGCAATTTCTCCTGCTTCCCTTCATGTTCTTTCCCTTTTTGATAAGAATCATGAATAAGCTTTCCAATGTGAGGTGTGATTTCAGTAAGAAAAGCAACCTCTTCTTCCGTCAGAGGACTATTCGTTTCTTGCACCCAAAGATATCCCATTGTCCGCTCTTCATAAATGGCTTTCACAACAATACGTTGATAAAAACCAATTTCCTCAATTGGAGCAATCCGGATCGGAGCTTCGTTGTTCTCAAGCTGCTGAACGATCCCTTCTTTTTTCAAACGATCAATAATAAACACTGGACATTTCTTATAGAGAATCGTCTTTTGCTGCGTTTGATCAAAGCTCTCCGATGCCGTGCTATATGAAATGAGTTCAAAGTTTTTGTTTTCAATAATGACCGGCTTATTCGTTGCGACACTGATCATTTCAGTCGCTTTATGAATATCTGTCGCTTCAAGAATGCGCTCTTTTGCTTCTACCATTATTTAACCCTCCCCTGTACCGCCAATTACATTAAAACCAAAGGGTTTAGCAATACCAGAATTAGTAATTCTTCATCTTCTTCTATTATATCGGTTTCTTCCTAAAAGAAAAATGATTAGCGCAGATTCACAAAGAAAAAAGAACGCACCAAATGGATGCGTTCTTCTTCCGTTTAAAGTGCTTTTACAAGTCCGCCGTCTACAACGAGCGATTGGCCTGTCATATACGTATTTGCTCCTGAAGCAAGAAAAACAACTGTTTTCGCAAATTCATCAGGCTCCCCATATCGTTTCATTGGGATTGATAGCTCCGCCTGACTCTTTAATTCAGCAGCATTAATGCCTAACTGATGTGCCTTGATTTGATCAAGTTGCTCCACACGATCCGTAGCAATACGTCCTGGGCCTACGGTATTGACAAGAATATTATGCTCTGCGTACTCCTGGGAAAGACTTTTAGCTAGTCCCACAATTCCTGCTCGAAATGTGTTCGAGAGGATCAAGTTATCTAGTGATTGTTTAATGGAGGATGAAGCAATGTTCAAAATCCTTCCCCATCTATTTTCTTTCATATATGGAATGGCTGCTCTTGACGTTCGAACAAAACTTAATAGATTCAGTTCAAACGCATTTTGCCAATCATCATCACTAAAATCCTCAAATCCTCCAGCTGGAGGACCGCCCGCATTATTAATTAACACATCGACTGTACCATTCGTTTCCGCAGCAAACTTCATCAATCGATTAATATCATCCGCTTTTGTCATATCGCAAACGATCCAAGTAACGTGCTCATTCCCTGTCTCTAAGATGATTTCTTCGCATGCCTTTTTAAGTTCATCATCACTTCTGCTTGATAAAATGACATGAGCACCTTCTTTCGCAAATGCAAGGGCCGAAGCTCTTCCAAGTCCTTTGCTTGCAGCTGTTACGACGACTGATTTTCCTTTTAGATTGAGATCCATTCCTATCCACTCCATTCTAAATCCCATTTTCTACTATTCTACCACTCGATAACAAGTCTTGTTATGCTACACTATTGAAAACGTTACCAAATGAAAGGAGATGATTTGATTCATGAACACCCTTTTCGTTGCCGGCCACTCAAAACTCCCAACTGGCATGGCCGCTAACAATATTTCAGACACCCTAACACTCACTCTTGAAGTTGATAAAAAGTATGGCGTAATCGTCGACGCATCTTGCAAACTCGCAACAGACCATAGCAAACAGTTCGTTAAACAATTACTCAAAGGATTCAGTTTAAAAGATGGTATTACAGACCCTCTCCATCAGTTAAAAGAGGGCTATCTTGGAAAAGCCGGTAAATGCTCTTGCTGCTGCTCTTAAGGATGCTCACAAGCAATACGAGCTGCATCCTGAACCTCTTAACACATAAAAAAAGAGTAGAGGACAAATTATCTTATTTGTCCTCTACTTCTCTTTAAAATACAATGCCAGTATCTTCAGCAACTTCATCGTTTATGATCCTTATCCCTTTTATCTTATCCTCTTCCAAGATCGGTTGAACAGATGGATTGGAAGGATAGTTTTCTCCGTCAAATTTCAGCTGGTGATAGCCAGGCTCTACTCCTCCACCCTCCACATACATCACAATGTTCTTCCATCCGTTCGTTGTTTCATTTTGAATGAGGACTGGGATTCTGACTAAAGAAAAACGAGATTTCACGATATAATCTCCATCCTTTTCTTCTAACAAGAGTCCACTGCATCCCCCAGTCCCACATACCATTGGACCAACTAAATAGACAAACGTTTCAGGTATCTGATCATCGTTTAAGTCTATTTTATTGTAGTAATAACGAATGGAGTCTGTCCCCTTCTTAAGACCGAACTCTTTAGCAAACACTTTTTCAATGGCAGCGTCCTTTTTCGTTTCTGATTTGAGATAGGTAACCTCATTTAAATTGGTTTCTTGCTCAGCTTGAACAGAATATGCGTTATTCATAAATAGAAGCAACGCAAAAAGTAGACCCACGCAACATTTTTTTCTAATCATTTTTTTACCCGCCTTCGTATTTCACTTAGCCTATAGTTTACCCAGTATAAAAAATCTCATCATGAAAATGAACTTTATCACTCCTATATTTGTATAAATATGTGAAAATATAGAAATGAAAGGTGTGAATTACATGGCAATCGGTTGGATCATGGGGTTAGTGATGGCAGGAGTTCTCGGGACCATTTTTGCCGTCTTAATTGCAACGCTTCAAAAACATGTTCACAAAACGAATGGGAGAATCGACTTTCAAAAAACAAATCTTTATTTCTACTGGTCACGTTGGGATTATGTCATGATTGCGTCGTCCATTTACTCATTCCTATGCATTACTGGGCTATTTGTTTTTCTAATTAAAGGTGAGAATATCGAAAATCCATTTGTTCAGTTCTTTCTACATCAAACGTTTGTTTTTCCACTTATCACGTTTCTCTGGTTTATTTTTCGACTGGCTTACACCTATAAAGGGATAAAAGAGCGCTGGCCGAATGAGTTTTAAGGAAAGTGGCGATTATTCCTTCGAAGCAGCCGTATCTATGACATTTGAGACTATTTATCTTATGTACAAAGATCCGCTTTATCGATTTATCTATCGCTATACGCGGGATGAGCAGTTTAGTATCGACATTGTGCAGGATACATTCGTTAAATTCCATAAATACCAGAACCGCTATGACGTCTCAAGAGCATCGCTTAAAACGTATCTATTTAAAATCGGTTATCAGCTGATGATCAATAAAATTAAACGGAGAAAAAAGTGGCAATCACTCCTTCCCTTTCTAGTCAAGGGAGAAGAAAGTTTCTCTAGTGATACTGTTGAGAAGATGACAATTCAGTGGGCTATTAAGGAACTTTCGGAAAAACATCGGTCGGTTATCCTTCTCATCTATTATCACGATATGACTCAAGAAGAAACCGCCAACGTTCTAGATATCCCCGTTGGAACCGTTAAATCAAGATTATCTACAGCGATCAAACACTTAAGAGATTTATTGGAGGGGCAAAATGATGAAATCACACTATAAGCACGACCTACCTGAAGAACTCCGTGAACAGCTCGACCAGTACACTGTCGATGTTCCTCCTATTCCCTATAAACACAAAAAAAGTAATCGACTTGCTGATTTTTTAGCTACACCAGTAAAAAATCCACTAGAAAATCACTCCATAACACCAGGACTTTTACTAAAAATCCAATTAGGTCCGATCGTCGTAACCATTGCTCTATCGGCAAGTTTCTTATTCATTCTTTAGATATCCATTCGAAAGGGACCTCCTTTGAAGGTCCCTTTCCCATACGTAGGAGGCAAATACATCCGAGTTATCAGCTATTCTCAAAACACCGGAATCCTATCTTCCCTTTTCCATTACATTTTTATACCCCATTTTGCTTTCTACATCATTTTTATCAATAGCTCACAATTCCTCTGTAAGTACTAAAAAACAAGGCCATTAATTACTTTTATATCAAAGAATCTAGCGTTAATAAGATATGAACCCTCCTACGAAAGTACATTATATTTTCGCAAGTCATTTCATTTATTTTCGTAACATCGTGATTTTATTGCCTACTCTCGCTTCCTCACATGCATCTTCAAAATCCCAGTTGGTCCCTTCTGATTCAACTGAATCATTTGCTCAGCCATCTCCTTTGGTGTGTAGGGCATGTCATTTTCAAGCCACCAGGAAATCATTCCTGTATACGCAGAAGCGATATAGCTTGCGATGACTTCACTTGGTAACGGCAAAGGATCGAACCTTCCTTTCGCAATTCGATTGTCATAGAAATCAAAGAAAAAGCTACGCATATGATCAAGAAAGTTCGGCATTCCTTTTTTGATTAACATGACGTGAAAAAACTTATCATATTCGGCAATGCTTGAGAAAATGTGCTCTGCAATATATCGTTGCAAATCATCAATTGGTAAATTACCAGGTGGGATCGTCAGCGCCTCGCCAAAAAGCTGCCTCAGCATTTCATCAACCGTTTGAAGTAGTAACTCTTCTTTATCCTGATAATGCAAATAAAAAGTAGCGCGATTAACAGTCGCTTCTTTAGTAATATCAGCAATTGTAATTTTCTCATATTCTTTTACTGCCATTAGGTGGATAAACGCATCCTGTAAGAGCTTTCGTGTTCGGGTAACACGTGGGTCTTCTTTCTCTTTCATAAGAAATCTCCTCCAAATTAAACTTTTTCTCAACAAAATTTAACAACACGTCGTTTAGACAACGTTTCTCGAAAACTTGATTATTGCTCAATTTCATGACTCTGTTACAATATTTTACGACACTTGTTGTATAAATAACAACCGTTGTTCTTTTTGAACGATTTTTATAGGAGGTTAAGTTTAATGAATGAAAAGAAATTCACGAAAGCAAGATGGATAACGATCGCCGCCACCTTCCTTGCGTTTATGGGTATCGGGATTGTCGATCCGATTCTTCCAACGATCGCAGAGCAAATTGGCGCGAACCACTGGCAGGTTGAAATGCTGTTTACTGCTTACATTTTGACAATGGCGATTATGATGATTCCAGCCGGTATTTTTGCAAGTCGATTTGGTGATAAGCGCATGATGGTATTTGGTTTATTCATCG
This sequence comes from Pseudalkalibacillus hwajinpoensis, assembly GCF_015234585.1. Classification (NCBI taxonomy): domain Bacteria; kingdom Bacillati; phylum Bacillota; class Bacilli; order Caryophanales; family Guptibacillaceae; genus Guptibacillus; species Guptibacillus hwajinpoensis. The sequence goes on along the minus strand of NZ_JADFCM010000008.1, from coordinate 116,656 downwards.
TTACGGTCTTTGCACTGCTTTGCGCTCTTTCAAATGGAATCGCAAGCCTATCTATTTTTAGAGCAGGTTGGGGATTTGGTAATTCTATGTTCTTCGCGACAGCTATGACGCTTTTAATCGCTTTATCTAAAGACCCGCAAAAAGCCGTTGGCTACTATGAGGCAGCTATTGGACTTGGAATGGCGGGCGGACCACTTGTAGGTGGTGTTCTTGGTGGTTATTCATGGAGATTCCCTTTCTTTGCAACGTCCATCTTAATTCTAGCTGCATTCTGCCTTGTTCTATTCTTTGTGTTTGAACCAAATGGCAAACAAAAACGCAAACCTGTGGGAATGAGTGAGTTAAAAGGGCTTTTCTCATACAAGCCATTCCTAACTTCCGCTCTTGCAGCAATGCTTTATTACTATGGATTTTTTGTAGTTCTGGCTTATACGCCACTAATTATCGGACTTAATGCGATTCAAATTGGATTTGTCTTCTTTGGCTGGGGATTAATGCTCGCCTATGGATCAGCCATATTAAGTCACCAGCTTGAGAAGAAGTTTCTACCTAAGAAGATTCTTCCGTATAGCTTATTGATTTTTGCTATCTTACTAGCACTATTATTTGTTGTTCCATCAACACCTCTTCTGATTACTGTCGTGATCGTCTCAGGTCTTGCTTCTGGACTAAATAACGCGTTATTTACAAGCTACGTTATGGAGGTTTCTCCATATGAAAGAAGCATTACGTCAGGAGGATACAACTTCCTCCGCTGGCTCGGTGCTGCCATTGCTCCTGTTCTTTCCGGTTTGATTGGTCAAGGAGTATCAGCTCACGCACCGTTCCTCGTTGCAGCAGTCCTTAGTGCTGGAGGAATCGGATTAATGCTAATGAAGCCTAAGCCGGCTACGTTAGAAACTGAAATGAGTGCATAAGAAAAAAGCGTAAAGCAGTGTCTGCTTTACGCTTTTTTTTGATTATTTTTCGATTTTATCTCCATCTTTTTCCCATGCAGCAAAGCCACCGCTATAGTTTAAAATGTCCTTGAAACCGAGTGATTGTAGTAAGCTTGTTCCGATTGCTGAACGAGTGCCAGACTGACAGTGAACGACGATTGTTTTATCTTCTGGAATGTCATTCGCCTGATCTTCTAAATAGCCAAGCATGTGATGATTAGCACCAGGAATATGGCCTGCGTTCCATTCATTTTCTTTTCGAATATCTACAACATAAACATCGTCTTTATCATAAACATCATTCAATTGTTCCGTTGAGATAAAGGAATATCCCTCTAGATCGTCCCACTGGGAAAGAAGTTCTGGACTTGCATAGCCACGTATATGGTCGATGCCAATCGAATGTAAGGCCTTCACAATCTCATCTTCCTGCTCATCGTCTGCAATGAGGAGAAGATCGTGATCATAATCTAGAACCCAGCCTGACCAATTCGTAAAGGCTTTATTAAATGGAAGATTAATCGCTCCATCAATATGCCCATCTGCAAAATCCTGTGCAGGACGTGTATCAACGATTGTTGTGTTGTCCTTCGATGCAAGCGCACGGAACTCATCAACATTCATAATCTTTTCTAGTTCTTCCCCTGATAACACGTTAGGTCCTTCTTTATTCACCTTTTTCATAACGGCAAAGTATGTTGGGGCTTCTGGCTGTTCGTTTAATAGTTCTTTAACGAATTCCCCTTCGTTCTCTTCTTTCAAAGCCCAATTATTTCGGAGCTCATAGCCCACTGTTGATTGCGGCACAGCACCAAGAGATTTCCCACAAGCACTACCTGCACCGTGTCCTGGCCAAACCGTTAGAAATTCTGGTAGCTCTTTAAATTTTTGAAGTGATTGGAACATCGCCTTCGCTCCAGTTTCCGCTGTACCAACAGCGCCTGCGGCTTTTTCAAGCAAATCCGGACGACCAATATCACCCACAAAGACAAAGTCTCCTGTGAAAATGCCCATTGGTACTTCTGAGCCACCACCGCGATCAGTGAGTTCGAACGAAATGCTTTCCGGGGTATGGCCTGGGGTATGCATCACGCGAAGTTCTACATTACCAACGCGAATAATCGAACCGTCCGTTACTAGTTCGACATTTAATCCTTCTAGATAACCGTATTTCCAATCTTGATCTCCTTCATCTGATAAATATAATTTCACGTCATGCTTTTCAGCTAATTGTCTAGCGCCTGATACAAAATCGGCGTGTATATGCGTTTCAGCTGCGGCCGCAAGGTGAAACCCTTCCTTTTTCGCTGTTTCTAAATACGGTGTCACGTCACGCGCCGGGTCAATCACAAGCGCTTCACCAGTTCGTTGACAACCGATCATATAAGAATACTGTGCCAATTTCTCATCAAAGAAAGTACGTAAATACATGATTTAATCCTCCCGAAAACGTATTGTTAATTACCCCACAGGGTATTTGATTTCATCATAAACTTTTTTAAACTTTTCATCAACCTTCTTGCTTTATACCCTGAATAACTAGTTCTTCAAAACCTCATTTTCCCCTTCTAAAGAAAAAAGAGTGCTCTGGATTATTTCCAATCTTGAACACAATAAATAGCTCTTAACAGAACGTCATTTTCTAGTCTTTACTTCAATTCACATGTTTATCGATTCTTAAATTGTTTAAATTATATTAAAAATCCAAATAATAGCGCTTTTATTTAATCTACAAAGTTTTTCGATTCAGTACTATATAACTACTTTACTTGAATTGTTTTCTATTAAATACAAATAATGACCAATAATAGGTGAATAAAGTAGTGTGTATTTAGATTGTCATCAGTTATATTCCCAAAGTATTCCATAGAGATTATTTCCCACTTTTTTTATTACCCAATTTGTTGTGATAGCATATTTAACGGTGCGCACCTAAGAAAAAACACAACTAAGACAAGGAAGTGACGTTTACGTAATGGAAATTACACACAATCCTAACCTTCTATGGTTTGTTATCGCTTATGGCATTCTCATGGTGGGACTTGGAATTTATTTCTCTAAAAAAGTGTCAAATAGTGAGGATTTTATTCTCGCTGGTAAAGGACTTGGTGCTCTAGTATTAACGGGTACACTGCTAGCAACCTGGACAGGTAGTGGAAGCATCTCAGGTGGCGAAACGTCCATGGCATATAGCTATGGCATTATTCCTGCGTTTCTTATGGCCATTCCAACGATAGTAGGTATCTTGATTCTTTATATCATTGCTCCAAGAATCCGAGCATTTGGGAAATATACTGTATCTTCAATTCTTGAGGAAAAATACGGTTCATTCGCGAGGACGCTGGCAGGCATTATCATTATTCTTGCCTATGTAGGAATTGTTTCCTATCAGATGAAAGGGTTTGGTTTCATTCTGAATCTGACAACAGGTATTTCAGTTGAAACAGGTACTATTATCGGTGCTGCTCTTATCATCTTCCTAGCAACGATTGGTGGATTACGCTCGGTAGCTCCTACTGACGCTGTAAGTGCCATTTTAATGGTTGTCGGGCTAGGAATTACATTACCAACCATATTTATTATTGCTGGTGGTTGGGACAGCATCCTGGCGAATGTACCAAAAGAACACTTAACATTTAGCGGCCAGCTATCGAACATTCAATTATTAGGTTATTTATTACCTTCTCTCTTTCTATTATTGGCTGACCAAAACATGTATCAGCGGTTGGCTTCATCAAGTGGAGATCGTTCATCGAAAAAAGCCCAAATTGGTTGGCTCGTGGCGATGCTTCTGATTTCTCCAACAATTAGTTTAATCGCTTTTGCAGCACGTTCTATCTTCCCTGATATTGATCCAGGGATGGCACTGATGGCAACAACTGTCGTGATGCCAACGTTTGTCGGGGGAATTTTATTAACAGCAGCAACAGCATTTATTATCACTACAGGTAACTCTTACCTTCTTTCTGCCGCTACAAACGTCACGTATGATCTGTACGGAAAATATTTAAAAAAGGATGCGACTGATAAGCAGTTGTTAGTCATGACCAAATGGTTCATCGTCATCCTCGGGGTTCTTGCTTATGTCATTATTAGCTTCTTCCCTACAGTATTATCTGTTCAAATGTATGCTTATACCGTTTACGGAGCTGGTATTACTCCTGCCGTATTAGCTGTCTTCTTCTGGAAACGCGTCAACCTTTATGGCGGTGTATCCTCTATGATCGCCGGTGTGGTGACAACGCTTGTTTGGGAAATCCCACTTGCAAAACCATTTGAACTAAATAGTGTTCTTTTCGCTGTTCCAGTAGCTGTTATCGTATTAATTGTCGTAACATTATTAACGACAAATAAAACAAAGTCTGTATAAATCAGTAGTCATACAAATTTTAAAGAACAGGTTGTGAAAAAAATGAATCATCGTTTAGAGAACTTTTCGAATTGGCTAGGAGAAACTGGACAAACCTTTGCGTTTGTTCACTCTTCTTCCAATGTATTCTATCTTTCCAACTTTGAATGTGAACCACATGAACGACTATTAGGTTTATTTATTTTCCCGGATGCAGAGCCATTTCTAGTTTGTCCGGGAATGGAAGTATCTCAAGCAAGAGATGCAGGATGGAAACATGAGATTATCGGACATGGAGATGCCGATGATCCATGGGAATTTATCCATGATGCCTTGAAGAGTCGCGGTATTAAAGAAGCGAATCAGGTAGCTATAGAGAAAGAAACACTCTCTTATGGACGCGCTGAACAAATTATGAAACGTTATCCATCTGTTTCATTTACAAGTGCTGAAGAGAAACTTCACGAACTACGTTTGATTAAAGATGAGCAAGAATTAGAGATCCTAAGAAGAGCTGCTGAACTAGCAGACTTCGGAGTTGAGACGGGAGTTAAAGCGCTCCAAGAAGGTTGTACTGAGATGGAAGTTCTTGCAACGATTGAGTACGAACTTAAGAAAAAAGGAATTCGTGAAATGTCCTTTTCAACAATGGTGCTTTTCGGTGAAAAAGCAGGACAGCCACACGGTAACCCTGGCGATCGTAAGCTAAAAAGAGGCGACCTCGTTTTATTCGATCTTGGTGTGGTGTTAGATGGCTATTGTTCAGACATTACCCGAACAGTTGCTTATAAAGAGGTGAATGAAAAGCAAAAAGAAATTTATGATGTCGTATTGAACGCGCAGCTTGAAACGCTCAATATCTCTCAACCTGGAACAAGACTTGGGGATCTTGATAAAACGGCGAGACAAATCATTGCAGACGCTGGATATGGAGACCAGTTCCCTCATCGCATCGGTCATGGAATTGGAATTGAAGTTCATGAATATCCATCTATGAGTGAAAACAACGACTCTCTTCTAGTTGAAGGAATGACATATACGATCGAGCCAGGCATCTATGTACCTGAAGTAGGCGGGGTTCGAATTGAAGATGATGTTCTTGTTACGAAAACAGGGTATGAAACATTAACAAAGTATCCGAAAGAACTTCAAATTATTGAATAAGCTCCGAAGGAACGCCTTTCATAGGGCGTTTTTTTTTATATGGTGAATTCCTTCTAGTGTTTCGTTTTGTTCGTCTACATGATTATTTTCTCATCTCCATCATTCACGTAAGCTAAACTTTTTGATAAATAGAACATCTTCTAATCGTGTTACAAACACATCAGATACGGGAACGCTTTTCTTACAGCACTTTATATTTACCACAATACCACTTTGGAGGTTTTAAATGTTTACCTTAAGCGATATCCCAATGTTCTTCGTGAACTTTTTCATTATATTACCGATCATTACTCTACTACATGAAGCTGGTCACGTTCTTGTTGCAAGGGTTTTTGGAGGAAAAATTAAGTTCTGTATCGGCACTGGCAAGACCATTTTTAATATCGGACCTCTAGAAGTTAAAAAGAAGTACTTTATGGAAGGATGGTGTCAGTACGAGGATCTCACTTATAACAAGACATGGGCACACGTTGCCATCTATGCGGCAGGTAGTTTATTTAACATCATTGTCGTCCTTATTATGAACGCATTGATTTATGCGGAAGTCCTTCCAGTAGACCTATTTTTCTATCAATTCACTTACTTCTCCATCTACTTTATCTTCTTCTCTCTCATGCCTTATCGAAATGATTCTGGTAAACCAAGCGATGGCATGGCTATTATTGATGTACTCCGTTACGGAAAAGCAGAAGATCCAATCGATTGATTGATGACATAACTTTCATAGAAAGAGCCACTTTTCGTCCGAAGAGTGGCTCTTTTTATGACTTGAGAACCCCCCTTTTATGATGACTACCATCAAAGGTAAAATAAACCTCCTCAAATACCACATCATGGTTTCAAATGATTATTTTTCCAATGATTTGCATATTCATGGGTTTTAAGACCCTTTAGTTAACAAGATCTTCAATCTTTTTAGGTCCTCTGCTTTATTGTTAAGCTTTTCCAATAGGTTTAAAATAGAAAGGGAATGAATGTTCATTCCGTATGTTGTGTAAGAAAGGGGGATGCTTGTGACGACCCAAAATAAGCGGGAAAACATTATGACAAGCGCTCTTGCTTTATTTGCCGAGCGAGGTTTTGATGCGACTACCGTGCCAATGATTGCCACCTCAGCTAATGTGGGTGCTGGCACGATCTACCGTTATTTTGAGAATAAAGAGGTGCTCGTTAACACCCTTTTTCAAGATTATGTTCGAACATTTACAAAGACGATTGAGGATCAATTTCCTTATCATCAGTCCGTTCGTGATCAGTTTCACCATATATTTAAAGCCATGATTTTGTTTACAAATCAAAATGAACATGCGCTCTATTTTATTAAAAAGCATAGTGCCGCACACTTCCTAGATAGTCAAAGTCAGGAAGATTTCACACAGCTGCTGAACCTATTAAGAAGCTTCTTTGATATTGGTAAACAACAATCAGTAATTCGAAACCTGCCTTCTGAAGCCTTAATCGCCATCCTTTATGGAGCTTTTCTAGAACTTCAGAATCTTGTAAGAGCAGGTGAACTTCATCCCGACCCAGAGCTTCTTTCAGGTATTGAGAATAGCTTATGGGATTCCGTAAGATCACATTCGTGAAGAGCATTTGCTCTTCATAAAGCGAAATGAATGAACGTTCATTCCGCTAATTTATAGATGAGGTGATTTAAACATGACTACTAAGAAATCGTTCCCACAGCCCCGCACATATGGACCTTTAGGAAGCATTCCTCTTATTGATAAAGAAAAACCTATTCAATCGTTTATGAAGCTAGCAAAAGAATTCGGGCCAATCTACCAATTTCAATTCCCTGGCCGCACAAGTACATTCGTTTCTAGCGCAGATCTTGTCGCTGAAATTACCGACGAGAAGCGGTTTGACAAAAAAGTAGGACCTGCCCTCCAAAAAGTTCGTGCTTTCGGTGGAGATGGTCTATTTACAAGCGAAACGGAAGAACCAAATTGGAAAAAAGCCCATAATATTCTTCTACCAAGCTTTAGCCAACAGGCCATGAAAGGCTATCATAATAAAATGGTTGATATTGCCACACAGCTTATTCAAAAATGGGCACGATTGAATCCTGATGAAGAGGTCGATGTATCTGAAGACATGACTCGCTTAACGCTTGATACCATTGGTCTTTGTGGATTCGACTTTCGTTTTAATAGCTTCTACAGAGAGAATAATCATGAATTTGTCGATGCTATGGTTCGTGCGCTAGATGAAGCAATGAATCAATCACAACGTCTCGGCGTTCAAGATAAACTAATGGTAAGATCTAAAAAGCAGTTTCGAGAAGACATTGACTATATGTTCAATCTTGTCGATGACTTAATCGCCGATCGTAAGAAAAACGGGGATCAGGGTGAAGATGATCTTCTATCTCATATGTTAAAAGGAAAAGACCCAGAGACAGGTGAACCTCTTGATGATAAAAACATTCGTTTCCAAATCATCACCTTTTTAATAGCTGGGCACGAAACTACCAGCGGTTTGCTTTCATTTACCCTTTACTACTTAATGAACAACCCTGACAAACTAGCCAAAGCACAGGAAGAAGTCGATCGCGTTGTTGGAGATGGAATTCCTGACTATAAGCAAGTGAAACAGCTTAAATATGTCCGAATGATTTTAAATGAAACGCTTCGGTTATGGCCAACGGCTCCTGCGTTTACTCTTTATGCGAAAGAAGACACCACGTTAAACGGTGAATATGATGTTAAAAAAGGTGATGATTTCACACTTCTCTTACCAGAACTTCATCGTGATAAATCCATCTGGGGTGAAGATGTCGAATCATTTATTCCAGAGCGCTTTGAAGACCCATCATCTATCCCGGCCCATGCTTTTAAACCATTTGGTAATGGACAGCGTGCTTGTATCGGACAACAGTTCTCTCTTCATGAATCTACGCTGTTGCTTGGTATGATTATCCAGAATTTCGACCTAATTGACCATGCGAATTATCAGCTAGATGTAAAAGAAACATTAACACTAAAACCTGACGGCATGAAAATGAAGGTGAAGCCGCGAAAAGAATCGATTTCTTTTGTTACGCAAGCTGCTGAACCTGTAAAAAAAGACAAGAAAGCTGCACCGGAAACAGTTGAAAATGCGCACGGCACTCCTCTTCTTGTCTTATATGGTTCAAACCTTGGCACAGCTGAAGGAATTGCACGTGACCTTGCTGAGACTGGTCGACAACAAGGCTTTAGCTCTCAAGTTGGGCCACTGAACGATTATGTGAATGAACTTCCACAGGACGGGGCTGTTCTGATTGTGTCTGCTTCCTATAACGGAAATCCTCCAGACAATGCGGATGAATTTGTACAGTGGCTCGATGAGATGGAAGATGGAGCAGTAAATGGTGTGCAATATGCTGTATTTGGTTGCGGTGACCGTAACTGGGCAAACACTTATCAACGTATCCCTTCTTTCATCGACGAGCAGTTATCTCAAAAAGGTGCAAAGCGAATGGCTGAAACTGGATTTGGCGATGCAAGTGATGACTTTGAAGGCGATTATGAGAAATGGGAAGCAACGCTTTGGCCAAATCTCGCAGAAGCGATGAATATAGAATTAAATGAAAATAACGCAGAAAACAGCGCGATCTCTATGAGCTTCGTGAGTGGCGTAAGTGATACGCCTCTCGCTAGAACACATCATGCTTTCACTGCTATTATTAATCGAAATGTAGAATTACAGCATACAGAGAGCGGCAGAAGCACGCGTCACATTGAACTTATGCTTCCTGATGGCGCTTCATACCAGGAAGGTGATCATGTTGGTATCCTTCCACAAAACAGTGATAACATGGTTAACCGCGTCCTCGAGCGCTTCTCTTTAAATGGTCATGATCACGTGCTACTGACTGGAGATTCTGGTAAAGCAGCGCATCTTCCTACTGACAAACCAGTGAAACTCCAGGAACTTCTTTCTTCTTATGTAGAGCTTCAAGAACCAGCAACTCGTTCTCAAATACGTGCGCTAGCTGCACATACAGTTTGCCCACCGCATGTTGTGGAGCTCGAGCAATTACTTGAAGATGACACATATAAAAAAGAAGTTCTTGAGAAACGCGTTACGATGCTTGAACTCGTTGAGGAGTACATGGCTTGTGAGATTCCATTTGAGCGATTCATTGCACTGCTTCCACCATTGAAAGCTCGCTACTACTCCATTTCTAGTTCTCCGCTTTACAAAGAGCGAGAAGCGAGCATGACTGTTAGTGTCGTTCGAGACACTGCATGGAATGGTAAAGGAGAGTACAAAGGTGTTGCCTCTAACTACCTGGCAACGCGTGAATTTGGTGACAAAGTGGCCTGCTTCATTAACACGCCACAGTCCAACTTCCAGCTTCCAGAAGATCCAGAAACGCCAATGGTCTTAATTGGACCTGGAACTGGCATTGCGCCATTTAGAGGGTTCATTCAAGCACGTCGTGAATTAAGCAAGCAGGGCGTCAAGCTTGGTGCTGCTCACCTCTACTTCGGCTGTCGTAATCCTGAACATGATTACTTATACCAGGAAGAGCTAGAGCAAGCTGAAAAAGATGGACTTGTTACCCTTCACACAGCTTTCTCTCGTTGCCCTGGAAAAGACAAAACGTATGTTCAACATCTTGTATCCGATAACGCTACAGATGTTATCCCACTTCTAAAAGATGGTGGACGCTTGTACGTTTGCGGCGACGGTAGCCATATGGCTCCTGAAGTTGAGCAAACGATTATCACAAGCTATCAATCGATGTATGAAACAACTGAGCAAGAAGCGATTCAATGGCTAGAAGAACTTGAGCGAGACGGCCGATATGCGAAAGACGTATGGGCTGGCGCTTAAAATTTAGAAAAACAGCGCATCCAGGCGGATGCGCTGTTTTTTTTCAATTCTTCTTTTCACTGCACTTTCTTCATATCTTTTGCATGAACTGCTGATTCCACCACTTCATCTAGTGACTTGCCAAATCCAGCTTCCATCACCGCACTATAGGCGCCCTCAATCAATGGCGCATCTGCAATCTTGACGGAATGAGCATCCTCTATTAAATCGATCGCCATCTCTGCATTCATGACTGAGCTTCCGAAATCCACGAGAATAACGACGCCATCCCCATGATCCGCCTTTTCAATAGAGGTTTGAATCTTAATAGCACTCGTTCCCATTTCACCATCATCTGTTCCTCCAGCATCGAGCACAGTAACTTCAGGCTGTGCTTCATCAAGCATCTTTTTCAATCCCTTTGAAATATCAGGACTATGTGATACCAGGACAAGACTGACCATTAAGCTTCACCGTCCTTATCGAGAACTGTCGCAAGGGATTCTATTAGATAATAAGAAGACTGCGCCCCCGCATCCTGTTTCCCTTTTGATTTTTCTTTGTAGTAAGCCGCTCTGCCTTTCTTGGCTTCATACTCTTTTACATGCTCAAGCGCTTCCTTCGCCTTGTCGATCAAATGAGCAGGTGTAAGCTCATTTCCCTTCTCTTCCATTAACTCAATGACAGGTTCAAGTAAGTCGATCATCGTCTTCTCTTCACGCTCAGCCTTACCTCGTTTCTTCATTCCATCCACGCCAACTCGAAGACTTGAAGAAAGGTCGCTAAGCTGCACTTCTGTTCCTTCTAACTGATTTCCAGCTTTCATGAAAAGAGTGCCGTAAAGCGGTCCTGAAGCACCGCCTATCTTAGACAACAGACTCGTTCCAACAGCCTTCAGTACTTTCCCTGGTTCATCCGTCTCTTCATTCAGCTGTTCGACAGCCGCCTTAAAGCCTCTTGTCATATTAAGCCCATGATCTCCATCACCCAGTACCTGGTCAAGATCAGTTAGCTGTTCTTTATTCGATTCTATCTTTTTAGCAGACTCTTTGATCCATTGTCTAGCCATCTCTGCCGTAAACATACATGACCCTCCTTAGTCGTTTATCGTCCATGCAATCGTCTGACATGGGTTTGTCACGTATTTCTTTAGTTCATTCGTTAATTTTAGAACTGTTAAAGAAGCACCTGCCATTTCAAGGGCAGTCATATAGTTGCCCACTAACGTCAATTCCGATTTAATGCCTTTTTCCTTTAAGAGATCATGAATACGATTATTTAGAATGTATAGTTCCATTAATGGAGTTGCTCCCATTCCGTTCACAATAACCGCTGTTTCATCGCCTTGTTTTAGTTCTAGTTCGGCTAGTACTTCTTCTACAAGACGCTCTGCCAATTCATCGGCCGAAACTAGTCCGATCGTTTCCATTCCAGGCTCACCATGAATGCCAATCCCAAGCTCCATTTCATTTTCTTTTATATCAAATCCTGGATTTCCTGAGCCCGGAACCTGGGCCGGATGAAGCGCTGCCCCCATTGATCTGACGTTATGAATCACTTCATCAGCAAGCGCTTTCACTTCTTTCAGTGTTTTACCTTCTTGTGCAGCTGCCCCTGCAATCTTATGAACGAAAATAGTTCCTGCTACGCCTCTTCGACCTGTCGTATGAGTACTATCCTCTACCGCAACGTCATCATTAACAATCACTTGTTCGACAGTTATGCCTTCGTCCTCCGCCATCTCGGCTGCCATTTCAAAGTTCATAACATCACCAGTGTAGTTTTTAGTAATAAGGAGAACTCCAGCCCCCTGATCAACCGCCTTAATCGCTTCTAACATCTGATCTGGTGTAGGAGACGTAAACACTTCTCCGCTAACAGCTGCATCAAGCATACCTTCTCCAACGAATCCCGCATGTGCAGGTTCATGTCCACTTCCTCCACCGCTAACAATACCTACTTTGTTTTCAGACAGATTTTTTCTTGCGAGGACAGTTGTACCTTCCAGTCTTTGATAGGATTCGGGATGAGCTTTCACCATTCCGTCCAGCATTTGGCTTACAACGTCGTCTGGTTGATTAATTATTTTCTTCATCAGTTTATCCCTCCCAGAATGGTTATACCCGTGTTTTAGATTTCGCAAAAGTCGAAATAAAATTGAAAGACCTCTCACTATAAAAAAGACGCTTCTGTTTTTTCACAAAAGCGCCTTTAACGTATGATTTTATAAATATTCTTCATGTGGTGCTTGCGCTGGGTATAGCACGTAATACAGCGGATAAGCCCTTTCATACCAGAACTGAATGATTGGGCCAAGTAAAAATACGAGTGCAATGGTCCCAACGCCGACAGGCCCTCCGATCATTAGCGCAAGTGAAGCCATAACAACGGCGACAATTGTCTGTCCCATTTGTAAGCTAAGATTAAATCTAGAGCTAATAACGAGAAATAGCTGATCAAACGGTGCACGTGGAAACTGTGGCAATATATAGATGGCCACTCCTAGCCCAATCGCTCCCATCCCTGCAATAAGAATCGCTACTTTTGCCATCAGCGGTGCTGATGCTAACTGAACGGATGAAAATACAATCTCTAACCAGAAATCCAAAATAAAACTTTCTAAAATAATTGGTAGGATCGCTCCATACTCTGGCTTTTGTTTCATTAAATTCCCATTTAGGAATATAACCAGTATTTGAAATAAACCATACCAGAAACCAACTGTTAACCCAGCTAAATCGGAAAGACCTATAAAGAACGAAGTCCAAAATCCTGCGCCAAGCGTTGCATGAATAACTAGTGCAACACCAAAAAAGTTAATAAACATACCTAGAAGATAAACCGTAATTCGATAAAACATTACGACCTCCTCCCTTCCACTAAAAATAAAGAAAATCTGATAGCATGACGCTTAGAGAAAGCATCTTAATTCCCTCTTCTGACTGGCTAAGCCAATCAGGCGTTGCATACCGCCTGTCCTTTGAGACGACATGTTCATACTTTTTGGAAGAGAGGATCTTACTAAGATTTTTCGAGACCATTTTATTAGCGATTGACTCCAACGTCAATCGATTTTACTTTAAAAAAACATTCCAATATTTTCGTTAGTTACACAAAAAAATACTGCCCGTATTGGACAGCATTTCATCTATGGATTATTGGGGATGATCCTGCTCATCTATTCTTAAAAAATATGCTTGGCAAGAGCCTGTTTTAACGTACTGTGTGTTTGGATAGAAGAAAAATCGATTCCGAGATGGATCATTGTTTGAGCGACTTCTGGTCTTATACCTGCTAAAATCCCCTTGACTCCTAGAAGTTCAAGTGAATAAATAATGTTAAAGATGTTATTTGCGACCATTGTATCTACGATGGTTACGCCAGAAAGATCAATAAATAAATGCGTTAATCGTTTTTCCGTTGATTCTCTTAGAGCTGTTTCCATCAGAAGACTCGCACGATGCGTATCAATATCGCCAACAATTGGTAATACTGCAACACCATCAAGAATCGGAACAACCGGTACAGAAAGCTCAAGAAAAACTTCCTGTGCATGGCTAAGCGTATTCTTAAATGATTCCACGTATGCTGTGCTATAGGCATAAACAGCATGATCAAGCATGTTATCAATGATTTTCCCTACTCTAAAAACACTTTGGATAGTATGATTCGCTTCGATCGTCACAAGTTCAACCACCGACCAAATAGCCTGTCGAACTTCTGAAGTATTTTTTAGTGACTGATCTAACTCAGAGCCGTATTGAACGGCAAGCTCCCCCGTGTCTCTTCCCCACTTTGTTAATCGCGGCATTGTTGTTTCTAAACCACTTAGAATCGCATCAGCGCAAAGCTGAACAAGCTCAGTATGTAATTGCAATGCTTCTGCGTTATCAGCTCCTGGCTTAAGTAAGCCTTTGGCAATATCTAACTTTCTTGCTTCTAGCTGCTTCCCGATCATTTGAACTTCCTGTTCAATGATCGATTCTTGAACTGGCATATTTTAACCTCCGATAATAAATCGAATCTCTTCTTTATAATAGATGAACCTATTTCATTTTACATTAAAAACTTCATTCCATCTTCATTAATATTTAAGGGTACGATCAATATTCACAGTTGATTGGAGTTTCTTTTACTACCCGTGACGAACAATTACTTCAACCAAATAATTTTTAAATTGGGATTTCCATCATATCTTCAATGCTAGAACGACACTAAAATCCTGTTTGATCAATGTTTTTCAATACCTACTAGTATTAAAACTTATCGATACGATCCTTTGTATGGAAGTAAAAAAGAACGATTTTTCAGAAGAGGTTTGCTTTTTTTGGGAGACGTGTTATACTAAGGTTAATTATTGTTGTTCGGTACTGATTATTAAAGAGCAGGCTACTTTAGGAAGTACTTACATCTCAAATGATTATGTAGAGCAGTAATAGTAATATTTGTGCAAAATGCACTTGGAGGATACACACATGAACAAAGGTACAGTAAAATGGTTTAACGCAGAAAAAGGTTTTGGCTTCATCGAAGTTGAAGGCGGAGACGACGTATTCGTACATTTCTCAGCTATTCAAGGCGAAGGTTTCAAAACTCTTGAAGAAGGTCAAACAGTTACTTTTGACACTGAGCAAGGTAACCGCGGACCACAAGCTACTAACGTAGTTAAAGCGTAAATCATATAAAAAAAGCTCTTCCCCGGCGGAAGAGCTTTTTTATTATCTTTTTAGCTGTTCTTTCTTACGCTTCCGGTTGCTCCTTCTCCTTCATAAATAACTCTGGATCCACTTCCCCTTCGATCGCAATGGCAGTCAATCCATTCTCTGATGTGGTCTCATGCCATTCGTCTTTATTCCAAAAAACAGCATCTCCTTCTCGTACTTTTATTAACTCATCCTCTTCTCCTCTTACAATACCTTCACCTTTGATGATTAACAATAATTGAGGCGTCACAGCTTGATGGAACCCAATTATGCCTTCTTTGTCTAAATACATAACTCCAATATGTACGCTTCCCTCTGTTTGTGAAACTCGGGACATGATGAAGTTTGATCCGAACTTCGTTATTTCTTTTCCTGCCGATTCACCAAAATGATAAATCTTCATATGTGCTACCTCCTCATATAGACCTAGCACCTTCATCTTTTCTACAGTAGCTTTGAAGGACCGTTCTATATCACCATAGTAATGTTTTATTTCCACTTATTCCTATTTTGAAACCTCCTTAAATTACTCATTCCCCTCCTCATTCAGTCATTCTTGTAACCGTATTCGATTTATAATGGGATTTCCCTGCTAATTTGTACTTTACCAAGGCGATAAACATTATTGATTTTATGACCATTTACACTCGATTGAGCCAATAATCGAGAATCAACAGTATAAACTATCAAAGCTTTCTCTTCACGTATGAAACAACTTACCTTCAAGCGCTTTTATATATCGAGTCGCCGATAGCTGAACAGATTGATCAGCATTGAATTTCACACTACGATGAAACGCATTGTATAGTCGATCATATTTTAGCAAATTCACCTTTCGCGTCATCTCTTCCACCTTTGATGCTGGCAATGGGATTAGATTTGGATAGCTATACATAAAGCTTACCCACTCTTGATCAGCTACAACTTGAATAATGTCTCCTGTTAAAAGCAAGCCCCTTCCTTCATTGCCTTCTGGTACATGAAGAACTGCTCCTCCTTGGAAATGGCCGCCAAGGCGATAAATTGTTAAATCAGACGTTAGCTTTAATTCCTCCCCACTCCAAAAACGAATCATTTCAGACTCTCTCATCACCCACTCAGAATCATCTTCATGAATGTAAATGGGAACGTTAAACGCTTCTGCCCATTCGACTTGTGCAGAGTAATAATGGGGATGCGAAAGAGCAATTGCATCTAAGCCACCAAGATCATTGATCTTTTGGATAGTATCTGCATCAATGTAAGAAATGCAATCCCAAAGCAGATTAAAACCTTTACTCTGAATGTGGTAAGCTGTTTGTCCAATCCCAAAGGTGGGGGCTGTCGTCACACTATGTAGTCCTTTTTCTTCCTCAATGATCTGGTTTTGAAATTGAGCTGCTTGCATTTCCTCCAATGTTGTCCACTCTTGCCCTTCAGGGTTAACGTATTGCCTTTCTTCTTTACATATGGGGCATGTATCTGGATTCTTTTCCATCAGCTCATATTGCGTCCCACAAGTGATACAGATCGGTCGTTTCATTCCTATCTCCCTCTTTCCAAAGATTGATATCTATATGGAAATAATAACCTACTTAAAGCAACAAAAACTCTAGCTATTTACTTATTTTCATCTACATCTTTAGATGGAGATAGGCTATGTTTAACTTGAATAAGTCAAAAACGTGGTTCAACAGGTTGCACCAATGTTGCACATAAAAAAGCAACCTGCCACATAAGGCAGGTTGCTTTGCGATTATTTCTGTTCTTTTTCTTGAGCTGGATCTTCTTGTACTGGTTCCATTTGATCCACAGTATAGTTGTAATCGTTACGATCAACAGGAGTGAAGCCTTCAGGTTCATAGAAACGAAGTAGGTCACCATAGACGACTTTGTCTGATAGTTCCAGTGACTCTTCGACAAACTGTCCTGCCTGCTCACATGCCTCTGCGTCTACTTTTTCTCCTGTAGGATTCGCATAGCACTTCTCGTTGACAGATGTTACTTCTGGTGTTACAAAATCGCCATTTCGGAAAGGTACAATCTCACGGTGATCTTCTGAAAGAAGATCGGATCCGAATGAGATAAAATCATCTGTTTCAACACCTAGTAGGTGAAGAACGGTATCACGAACGTCCATATGACCACCATATTCATGTACTTGCTTTCCTTCTACGCCAGGGGCCGTAATGAAAAGAGGGACACGCTGTAATTGAGCATTTTCATATGCGCCAACCTCTTCTCCCATTACCTCTGACATCGCCGTATTATGGTTATTAGAAATACCATAATGGTCACCATACATGACGATCATTGTATTATCGTACAGACCTGATTCTTTCAAATCATTAAAGAATTGTTCAATCGACTCATCCATATATTTTGCTGTTTGGAAATAGCCATTTACGACTGAGTCATTTGTTTCAGGTGTTGGGAAATCAACATCACCTTCGTCCATTGTAAACGGAAAGTGGTTTGATAAAGTAAGCATTTTCGCTTCAAACGGTTGTTCTAGACTTTCAAGATATGGAATGGATTGTTCAAAGAACGGCTTATCTTTAAGACCATAGTTATGAACATCTTCTTCATTCATATCGTAATAACTTGAATCAAAGAATTTCTGAATACCAAATGACTTATACATTTCATCACGGTTCCAGAATGTTTTCCCATTACCGTGTAGGGAAGCTGTTGAGTAGCCTTTTTGTTCAAGAATCGCAGGCTGTGCCTGGTAAGTGTTACGTGCTTTTTCCATTGCTACAGATCCACTTGGTAATGGATAGAGAGAATTCGCCATCATAAATTCTGCATCAGACGTCTTCCCTTGCCCAACCTGGTGGAAAACATTATCGAAATAGAACGTATTCTGATCTTCAATAAGACTGTTTAAGAATGGTGTTACTTCCTGACCATCAACTTCTTTTCCGATCACGAAGTTTTGAAGTGATTCTAATGAAATGTAAATCACATTCATCCCTTCAGCCTTACCGAAATACTCAGGGTTTGGTTCTGTACGGTTTGCCTCTACGAAGTTTCTTACGTCCGTTAAATCATCGCTACTTGCGAAAGCACTCTGAGAGCTTGACTTAACCGTCGTAACGACGTCAAAAATTTGATAATTAAACTGTCCAAGGTACTTTACAATGTACGTACGGTCAAATGCACGCGTTAGAAGTTCAGGACGATCGGCTTCAGCAAGCCCAAGGTTCACTGTAAAAAACACAGCTGCTGAGGCGAATACAAGCGCGATCTTTTTCTTTTTCATTGCTACTTGTGGTTTGATAACTTTAAACAAAATCAAGCTAAGGATAAGCAGTGTATCAATAAAATAGAAAGCATCCGAGAACTGCATTAAAGCAAAAGCACTATCTTTTAATTCTCCTGCATCATTTGTATGCATCACAGTCGGTAGTGTAATAAAGTCATTAAAGAATCGGTAGTACACAACGTTTGCATAGAGAATAAATGAAAGTACAAAATCAATAATGAGAATCGCCCATGCTCGTTTACGTCCTTTAAAGAACAGCGCAAATCCAAAGAATAGAAGTAATGAACTAATTGGGTTTAAGACTAATAGGAACGATTGCATACCATTTTGAATTCCAAGATCAAATTCAGTCTGATAGACAGCGTACATTTTTAACCAGAATAATAGAATCACACCAATGAACAGGGTCCATGGCTTATTAATCTGACTGCTTAGTTTATTTCGCATGTCAGTTGAAGACCTCCTTATATGTGATACAAATAACTTTTTAATCTATTTTAATTGTAAATTTGTAAATTCTTTTTAAATCCTAATACTTGAGTATAATACTCCCTAGAAAATTTAATGTCAACTTCCACTACAGGAGAGCATAAATCATTGTCATTCTATGAAAACGTTCTTTTAACACATTAGTAAAGTTACCTCGCGAATCGTAACGCTACTGTTAAAGATTAGAGAAAATAAGGAAAGGGATATACATTATTCGGAATATAAATGTAAAATACCTCCATTATATTTTTTCTCTTTCTTAAACTCATTTAAAACTTCTACATCTTTTCAATTATATTACATTTTCACTTTCTACAAAAAAGCATAAAGTCGCATATTTGGTTACAGAGTTGTGACAACTAAAAAAGCGCCTCGAGAGAGACGCTTTTCTTATTCATTAACAGCTTGTGCTTCAGGTTGACCTGTTTTATCTTCAGGTAAAGCTTTTCGAATAAAGAGAGCCACTAAGAAACCGACTATAGCAAAACCAAATGCTACAAGATAGACAAGTTCAACTCCTGATACGAGTGACTCGCTAATGGTTTGTGGGTTTGCTGGGTTTGAAGCATTATCGAGATAAGTCTGTTGTCGTGTTGTCATGATACTAATGAATACAGAGACACCGATCGCTCCTGAAACAGGTTGGAGCGTGTTCATAATGGCCGTGCCATGCGGATAGAGTTTTTTCGGAAGACCATTTAATCCATTCGTTTGAGCTGGCATCATGATCGCTGAAATCGATAGCATGAGTAAGATGTAAGTTACAACGATTAACGTAATCGATGTATTTATCCCTAACTTACTAAATGTAAACATCACACCAACAAGGACAAACGTTGCTGGGATAATTAGTTTTCTTGGACCAAACTTATCAAATAATTTCCCCATCACCGGTGACATCAATCCATTTAACAGCGCTCCCGGAAGGAGAATCAACCCTGCCGTTTGAGGAGATAATGCTAGCGGTCCTTGCATGTACATCGGAAGGATAATTTCTGATGAGAACATGGCCATAATGATAATGATAAACAATAATACGGCTACAGTGAACATCGGATATTTAAAAACCCGCACATCCAGCATCGGCTCTTCTATTTTCAGCTGCCTGATCACAAAAATAACGAGGGAGATAACTCCAATAACGAGAGGATAAAAGACTTGTGGTGCTAAATAGCCAACCTCTCCCTCTCCGGCAAAGCTAAACGCTAGAACAATTCCCCCAAATCCAATAGTAGATAAAAGGATGGAAAGCACATCTACTTTTGGCTTTGTTACCTCTCCAACATTTTTCAGGAATTTATATCCAAATGCGATTGAAAATAACGCAAAAGGAATAACCGTAATAAAGAGATAACGCCAGCCGAGCTGATCGACGATAATGCCTGAAAGAGTTGGCCCAATTGCAGGAGCAAACATAATAACAAGCCCTACTGTCCCCATTACAGTACCGCGTCGTTCTGGCGGGAATATAAGAAGAAAGGTGTTAAAAATAATTGGAATTAATAATCCAGTACCAACTGCTTGTAAAAGTCGTCCGCTTAAGAGAACTCCGAAAGTTGGCGCGATCGCACATATGAGCGTTCCTATTGTAAATACGGTCATCGTACCGATAAACATCTGTCTCGTTGTAAACGACTGAAGAAGAAGAGCCGAGATCGGAGTTAATATCCCCATCACTAGCAAGAATCCAGTAGCCATCCATTGAACTGTGGCAGGCGTTACACTAAATTTCTCCATTAAAGTGGTTAACGCGATATTCAATAGTGTTTCATTTAAGATGGCAAAAAACGCTCCGATAATAAGAGAGATCATGACTGGTTTGACGTTGAAATTCGGATCGTCAGCCAAAAATTCGTATGTTTGTTTTTCCTCCATCTATTCCCCTCCTTTTTCTATGACGGTTGCGTACTAAAAGCTGTATTTCTATTAGGATTTACCGTTCAGATGTCTTCTAAACAACAGTCCATATCTTACTATACCTGAAGAAGTAATAAAAGAAATTAGCTTATTCTTTCCTTTAAAAATAGGATTCATTGAATCAGCTTACTGCTCCTTCACTCCTACCCTAATCAGACCGAAATATTAAAGGTTTGTAAATAAGATTGGCAAGAGCTTGTTTAACTTTCTACTCCACTATACAATAATATTTAAAGTCAATATCGTAATCCGATATCGACTTTAGATATCAGAGAGGTGGCTGCTTTTGGATAATAAAATTCTACGAAAGCTTTTTCTAGGCTTCATTCAAATCCATATTCTCCATCATGCAAAGGAAGAACCGATATATGGAACGTGGATGCTTGAAGAACTGCGTGAACATGGCTATGAAATGAGCTCAGGGACCTTATATCCGATCCTTCACAGTATGGAGAAGGACGAACTGCTGACCAAAGCAGAAAGCAACGTAAATGGGAAAATTCGAAAATACTATCGCACGACCGATAAAGGTGAACTGGTCTTAGCAGAAGCTCAATCAAAAGCCTATGAGCTATTTAAAGAAATTAAAGACTAATGGAGGACAAACATGCCTGGTAAACATAGCTTCAAAACATTTATTGAAATACTTCTTGTATCATCGCGACTTGGTTTTACTTCATTCGGAGGACCAGTTGCTCACCTTTCCTATTTTAAAGATGAATATGTCGATCGAAAAAAGTGGCTTGATGATAAAATGTACGCTGACATCATTGCACTTTGTCAATTTTTGCCTGGTCCCGCTAGTAGTCAAGTAGGAATCGCAATTGGAATGATGCGCGGCGGGATACTCGGTGGCTTTCTATGCTGGTTTGGCTTCACGATGCCATCCATCCTTATTCTTGTCATCTTCGCCATGCTTTATCAAACCTTCTCACTCGGAGATGGGACATTTATTCATAGTTTAAAAATTGTCGCGGCTGCTGTCGTTCTACATGCCATCATTGGCCTAGGAAAGAAACTCACACCTGACCGAACGAGAATCGCGATCGCATTAGCGGCAGCACTCATTATGCTCCTCTACCCCTCAGCATGGATGCAACTACTTATTATCGTAGGCGCTGGACTGCTTGGGTTACGTCTTTTCAATGATAAGACAGAATCTAACTTAAAACCGTTTCCTGTTTCTTTATCAAAAAAAGTTGGTGTATGTGCGCTTATCCTTTTAGTAACGCTTTTAATCGCTTTGCCTATACTCAACAGCTTTACCGATAACGCCCTGCTTCATTTATTTGACATGTTCTTTCGAGTAGGAGCACTTGTATTCGGAGGTGGCCATGTTGTGCTTCCGATGATCGAACGCCAAATTGTTCCCCAGGGACTCCTCTCAGCTGATCAATTTCTAGCTGGTTATGGAATGGCCCAGGCTGTTCCAGGCCCACTGTTTACGTTCGCTAGCTACCTGGGTACGATGCTCGAAGGTATTACAGGTGCTATTGTCGTCACAGTGGCGATTTTCTTACCGTCTTTCCTATTGATCACGGCAGCACTCCCTTTTCTAAACGAGTTACGAAAACGCGCTTCTTTCCAAAAAATATTAATCGGAGTGAACGCGAGCGTTGTTGGAATACTATTGGCTGCCTTTTATGATCCCGTTTTCAAAAGTGCCATAATAAAAGGAGAAGACTTTGCCCTTGCAGCGATTTTATTCGCTCTCCTTTCAATTTGGAAACTCCCAGCATGGATGATCGTTTTAATCGGAGTTATCGGTGGTTATGTGATTCAGCTTATAAGTTAATGAAAGAAGACGTCGCAATAGCAACGTCTTCTTTCATTAACTATCGTTACTTCCATGGCCTTTATTGATCACTTGGCATCAAACCATCTTCAACTATATTAATGTCCCACGCTAAAATCGTCGTACTGTCTCTTACTTTCTTATTCTTTATTTCCTCTAATAACCTATGGATATCCTCCTTAATTAAATCGCCCTTCAATCGATCGGTCACTTCCACTGGTTGATGAAAATTCGAACCCGGACATTCAAGTAGTCCATCCGTTGTTAAAAAGATACGATTTATACCTTTTCTCAGCTCCTTTGTTCCTGTGCTAAAGCATGGAACGATTGTATCAAAGGTGTTCACTTCACCAACCCACTCATAGAAACTGCGATGGTTTTGAACCGCTTCCCCAAGCCCCTCTAAATCTGCGTGCATTAGAAACAACAAACAATCACCAACTGAGAACCACCATAAATACTTGCTTTTTCTAACAACGAGCAAGCATGCCGTTTCTCCTTCTACTTCCCTGCATTTTTGTTTAAAGTCTTCATCTTGGAAAAGCGCTAAGACTGCTGGCTGCAATTCACTCATCGCTTCTCTCGTTTCTTTGGCTATAATGCTTGAGATAATCGAACGGTTTCGCTCAAACTCATCTAGAATAAGCGCTGCACTACTGGCGGTTTTATGCGCATCTAAAACCATGGCTAATTCCCAATCACCGCCATTCCAAACAAGAGATCCATCTTCGTTCTTCGTTTGGCCAGCTGATGAATTTCCACCAAATCGCCCGACATGAACGCGCCCAACCTGAGAACACGATGGCTCATCTAGATATGCTTTCTCACTACCTACCCATCGTAAATGCTTTCCTTTCCTACTGTTTTTCTCAAGTTGCTCCGTCTCACCCATATTGATTTCAAGAGATTGGACCAGTTCTTCCGGATATACATTCAAAGTCTTTAATTTAGCTAACGATACCCAAACAGCCTTATACGTTCCTCGACGATGATCAGCCGTCGTAAATTCATCCCCTGTTCCGCTTCCAAAATCCCCTTGCATGATACTAGCCTTATAGTAATAATCTTCTCTATCCTGAAGGGTACAGTATAGCTCTGACAGATGTACCTCTACCCCAAGCTCTTCAACAGCTTCTCTTCTTGCAGCTTGTTCAGGCGTTTCGTTAGTCTCAATCCCGCCGCCTGGAATCACATAATATACTTTTCCATTTCGCTTTCGCTCTATTAACGCGATCTGATTATTCTCGATAAGAATAACTCCCGCTCTTTTTCTTAACACTAATGTTCCCCCTCAATTCGATTGCTTCAACATACTTACAACATTCGTAATTCAAGGGGGAACCTCCTTCTTTCTTTATATTATTGAAGACTACCCTTACAAAAACTGCATATTTCATAAGATTTTTTTTCAACCAGTTTTCGAAGATACAAAGGGTCATGTGTCCCCTCCCTTTCTTGAACAGGAGTAGTATGGAATTCACATTGATCTCCAGCGAAAGGTGTGCGGTGAATCACTCGTTTTGAGTGATCAATTAAATATTTCATCATTTTCCTCCTTGAATCATTTTCGGATGATAAGTACGTAACAAACTAGGAAGAAAATAAAAAAAGCCGAAAAGAACCAGGGACCTGGTTCTTTTCGGCTTATCACTGGTTCTATCGCCCAGTTTATTTCCACCTAATCTTAATTTGGTTTCATAATAATTATAATGTAGCTTTTATCTAAATTAAAATCCCAGTCTACAAAGATATCCTCCACTTTTGCGGAAAGAATCGATTCGAATTGATGATCATGAAGCAACCCTTTTTCAAGCCGCCTTTTTGTTAGCTTTAGTTCCTCTTCAAAACCATCGCGAATTAACTCTTTTTCAATCCGAACGAGAATACCTTCACGAAGAACAACTAACGTACGATCATTCAGCTTACAAGAGTCTACGTTTTCAGGCGCTTTTTCTGCAAGCTTACTAACGCGAATGATCTCATCATGAACTTGTTCTTTTTCTTTGTATCCTTCAAGTTCGCGTCCTTCAAATGAATTTACGTCTTTCATCACACCAATAATGATGCCTGATCGGTTATGAAGCGACCAATCATGGTAGAATAACTCGATTTCAAGATCTGCCATCACGCGGATGGACGCCTTAATCTCAGGTAGTAATCCCTGCATGAGAAGATCTCTTGTTTCTTCAACACGCATATCTTCTTTCTGATCGACTAGAACACGTTCCATTGGTGCTAGAAAGTCACGAAAATAGATTGTCATATAAGGCTCTTGTATCGACACATAAACGGACGCTGGCCCTTTTCCAAAATTATCTCTTAACAGTTTGCCAACATAGCTTGCAATCTCAGCTTCATTTGATTTACGTTCCATAATGTTCATCCTTTGTTTAGACAGGAACATATTATTCCCCATCCATTAATCATTATAGTAGTCTTTCCTAACCAATGAAAGAATATGGATTGATTTTGATATTTCAATTAGATGACAGAGCGTTGTGAAGGAAAAAACACTCCCTATCTCAACTGATTCAACACATGGTCTAATCCGTTAGGATAACAGTATTCTTTATCATTCAGTATGTCTTCGACCGCTAGCCATTGTGCCGCGGCTTCTTGTTCGATAAAGGAAAATCTTTCTTTCAAATAATGAGTCTCATCTATAAACGAAACCGTATACAATTGAATCACTTCATGAGTCCATTTCTGATCGATTTGAAATCTATTTTCGAGACAAGTTATGTATTTCTCCACTTTTATATCGATACCTAGCTCTTCTTTAAATTCTCTCACAACCGTTTCATTGGAGAGCTCTCCTACCTTTATATTCCCACCTAATGGACGATAATAACCTCCTAAACCATTTGAATGCTTTCCATAAAAAACTTCAACAAGAATCTGATCTTCTCTAAATAGAAGGCCGAGCGCTTTCACTTTAATCACATCGAGTTACCTCCTTTTTTGATTCTTCTTTTTCCTCTTCATCACTAACCAGACAACGCGCTGAAATACCACAGCAAGGGCACCGAGAGACATGATCATCCCAGGACGTGCCGCTCGATCATCTTCAAATAGGAAAATAAGCAGGATAGCAATGAGAACGAGAGAAAGAGTAAGAGTAAAGAGCACGCCTTTTTTCAATTCGAAGTCCTCCTTTTAGGTGAGTAAGGTGACCGCAGTAAGAATCCACTTTCACATAAACATTACCACTTAAAGCACCTTAATGACACTGAAAAACCAGAGGACATTATATCCTCTGGTTAATCCCTCTCTTACTTAAAAATTTGATCGATTCGCTGTACTTCTTCACTCGTTAACTTCACATCAAGCGTTTTTAAGTTATCAACGACCTGCTCTTGACGTTTGGCTCCTGGTATCAGGACATCAATGCTATCACGAGTTAAGTACCATGCCAGCACCATATGAGGAACCTCAACGCCTTTTGCGTTTGCCATTTCGCGAACCTGGTCAACCTTTCTAAGATTCTCTTTAAATGCCTCACCCTGGAATAAAGGATCCTTAGCACGAATATCATCAAAGGTTGTATTCTCATCATACTTACCAGCTAGAAGTCCTGAGGCAAGTGGAAAATATGGAACAAAAGAAATGCCCTGTTCTGCCGTATAAGGAAGGAGATCCTCCTCAGCTTCGCGATGGAATAAGTTATAGTGACTCTGAAGAACATCAACATATCCATCTTTATTCGCTTCTTTCAACTGCTCCAAGTTGAAGTTAGATACACCAATTGATTTAATTTTGCCTTGATCTTTCAATTCCTTTAGAGCTCCTACTGCTTCGGCTTTCGGAGTATCTTCGTCAGGAAAATGAATGTAAAATAAATCGATGTAATCTGTTTGGAGGCGATTCAAGCTATTCTCAACTGATTGCTTCAAGAAGGCTGGTGAATTATTTAAAATAACCTCTTCACCCTTAAATTCATGAGCCCCTTTCGTAGCGAGGACGATATCGTCGCGACTGCCTCGCTCTTTAATAACTTGACCAACGAGCTCTTCTGAACGCTCTGGTCCATATATATAGGCTGTATCAAGTAAGTTAATTCCATTATCAAGTGCTGCCCTTACGAGATCTTTCCCAGTTTCTTCATTTAAGTTCGGATAAATGTTATGTCCACCAACCGCGTTCGTACCTAATCCGATCGGATTTGCTTGTAAACCTGATTTTCCAATTTGTACTTTTGCCACTTTCATTCATCCTTTCTATTAAAAGCTTCGCAAAAGTACATTACCACTTCTTACTAATTGGAAAACATCGCTACGTGTTTTCAATACGGTTTTTTAATTCTTCAAAAGCTGGTTTCGCTATTATTTCGGATCGCATCAAACGCGAACGAATGCCATCCAACATCCCTTTCTCCTTTACACTCATCAGTTCAACATCAAACTTTTTATGAAACACAGTATAAAGCTCAAAGTCTCTTAATCGCAGGAAGTAAGGAATGGTCTTGAGCCACTCGTCTGAGACGTGAACTTCTTCTCGATATCCTTTCAAAAATGAACTTAAAAATTCTGTCGCAAAGGTTGAACGCTCCGTAAGCGAAGCTGTTCCACACTTTTGCCAGACAGCATAATAAACAGGGATCGCAATATCACTAATATAGTAGTGATACATACTATCGTCGAAATCGAATAGATGAATACTCTTACCATCAAAATGAAAATTGCCATAATGGACATCTGAGTGAATGAGACCAAACGTTTTTCCCGTTTCATGAAAGGTCTGTATCTCTTCGATTAATCTTTTACCTTCTATAATAATTCGGGCATCCTCTGTTTTTGAAAGATACCGATCGAATTGAAGCAGGTCACCTGCATCCCACCTCTGTCTCTTAACTGAAACCTGATTTCTCATCGAAATGTCGTGCAGTTTCCCAATTTCCTTTCCCCATGCTTCGAACAAGGGAGATCCAAATATAGGATCATCAACTTTAACCGCTCTTCCCGGTACTTTATTAAATAGACAGGCAAAGAACTGCCCATTTTCTGACGAAAAGATCTCAATCATTTTATTGTATTTTGAAGGATAAGCGCGCGCTACATGAGCGCCTTCATCGTATAAATGATTGACCCATACGAGTTCCGACTTCACTTCTTCTATTGTGCGATGTGAGCTATGAGTAAAGCGAAGGATCCAGGAGGTGTTTTTTTCTTCTACTTCAAAGACATAGTTTTCGAAATCCCCTAGCTTTTTCACACCTATCTTCTGAATACCAAACCGATCAATCGCTTCATCGACAAACGTTTGGGAGAACATTGCTTCAATCCACGCTTCCATCTCCACAACCTCCTTGTTTTCTACTATAAATAATTTCGACTCTCGTCTCACATTTCCTTTTAAACAGAAAAACGCCCCCAATAGTGGGAGCGTTAACTGTTATTCTGTCTCTTCTGTAACAAGTTTCAAAGGCACTGGTATCGTTTCGTCTACTTCGTTTCCTTTTAGTACATCGACGCCTGCCTGAACAGCAAGAGAACCGATCTCTTCAGGTTGCTGTGCCACTGTTGCAGATAGCTTACCATCTTTAATGCTATTAATCGCATCTTCGTTTCCATCAAATCCAACAACTAGAACATCTTTACCTGAACTTTGGATTGCCTGAATAGCGCCTAGCGCCATCTCATCGTTATGAGCAAAAACGGCTTTAATATCCGGATTACCCTGAAGCAAGTTTTCCATCGTATTTAACCCTTCCGTACGATCGAAGTTCGCTGTTTGTTTTGCCACAACATCAAGCTTTTCATCCGCAATATTATGGAATCCTTGACCACGTTCACGAGTAGCGGAAGCACCCGGTACACCTTCAAGCTCAGCTACTTTAGCGCCTTCACCCAGCTGTTCAACAAGAAACTCTCCAGCCATCTCTCCTCCTTTTTCATTATCAGAGGATACTAAAGTCGCCACATCACCTTTTTCAGCTGAGCGATCAAGAGTAACGACGGGAATACCGAGGCTATTCGCTGATTGTACAGCTGTTGAAATCGCAGCTGAGTCAGTTGGATTAATTAATAGAACGTCGACTCCTTGTTGAATAAGGTCTTCTACATCGTTAATCTGTTTTGCCGCATCATTTTGCGCATCGACAACAACAACATCCATTCCATTTTCCTTTGCTTCTGCTTCGACGCCATCTTTCATCGAAACGAAAAATGGATTATTTAACGTTGAAACAGATAAACCAATTTTAATATCTTCTATATCCGTTTCCTGACTCGGTTTGGCCCATTCAGGTGGCTGAAGCGAACACGCTCCAAGCACAAGCAGTGACAAACTAAGCAGAAGTGGCAATAGCTTTTTCATAGTAATCCTCCTAAGCTGCTTTTTTACGATCAATTAGCACAGCAATGATAATAACAATACCCTTAACAACCATCTGGAAGAATGAAGATACTCCAAGTAGATTTAAACCATTGTTTAACGTACCGATAATTAAGGCACCGATTAACGTACCAACAATTAATCCTCGTCCTCCGGAAAGGCTTGTTCCCCCTAATACTACGGCCGCAATGGCATCAAGCTCATAAGATGTACCTGCCGTCGGTTGTGCTGAATTCAATCTAGACGTTAGAATTGCCCCCGCAAGAGCTGACAGTAGACCTGCAAGTGAATAGATCATCACTTTAATTTTATCGACTTTAATGCCTGAAATAAGGGCAGCTTTCTCATTACCACCAATGGCATAAGTTTTTCTTCCGAATGGTGTTTTATGAAGGATAATCCAAAGCACTGCGAAAGAAAGCAGCATCGTAATCGCTGGAACCGGAATACCGAGGAAATAACCTCTTCCAAAAAGTTGGAAAGCATAGCTATCGCCAAGACCTGTAATCGGATTTCCATCCGTGTACACTAGCGTTAACCCTCTGAACATCGTCATCGTTGCAAGCGTTGCAATAAATGGTGCCATCTTTCCCTTTGTAATCAATAGTCCGTTAACCATACCCATTAAAGCACCAAGCAATGAACCAATGAGAATAGCTAGAATCGGATCAATTCCGGATACCATCATCCCTGCCATAAGCGCACTTGATAGCGCTAGAATCGAACCAACAGATAAATCAATCCCACCTGTTAAAATAACAAATGTCATACCATAAGCAATTAAAGCATTGATCGCTACTTGTCTAAGTAAATTCAATAGGTTCAGTGGTTCTAAAAAACTCGGGTTCATGATGGAAACGGTTACAACTAAAACGAGTAAGCCTAATAGCGGTCCAAGCTTCTGCATGATATTCCCAACATGGTTTGTTTTTAGCGCATTATTCATCTTCTTGACCTCCTGTTGCCAGCGTCATTATTTTCTCTTGCGTTGCTTCTTCTTTTGATACTTCACCAGTCATATGACCTTCACGGAAAACAAGAATGCGATCGCTCATTCCGAGCACTTCAGGTAACTCTGAGGAAACCATGATAATCGCCACTCCTCGATCGGTTAACTCATTCATTAACTGATAGATTTCTCGTTTGGCGCCGACGTCAACGCCTCGAGTTGGTTCATCAAGAATGAGGACTTTTGGACCGATACCAATCCATTTCGCAATAACTACTTTTTGCTGGTTACCTCCAGAAAGGTTTTTGGCACTTGTTTTAGCTGACTCCGTCTTAATCGTTAGTCGTTTAATCAACAGCTCCACGAAATCTTCTTCACTCTTCTCATTGATTAACCCTTTTGGTGCGAAGCTATAGAGACTTGGTAAAGCAATGTTATCTTTTAGCGAGAAATCGAGCACAAGACCTTCTTCTTTCCGATCCTCCGTAATAAAACCTAGCCCCAACTGAACAGCCTGGTGGGGACTTTTAATAACAACTTGTTTGCCATTCAGTAGAATGTCACCAGTGTATTTCCCATCGAGTCCAAAAATGGTACGCATGATTTCCGTTCTTCCTGCACCCATTAGTCCGGATACACCAACAATTTCCCCTGATCTTACTGAGAAACTAACATTCTCAAACACACCTTTTCTGGATAAACCCTTTACTTCCAACATCGTTTCTCCAAGCTTAGGTGACCGTTCAGGGAAACGATCCGTTAATTCTCGCCCCACCATTTTGCGAACAACCTCGTCAAAGCTCGTTTCTGGAATAGGCTTTGTATCGACTGTTTTTCCATCTCGCATAACCGTAATGCTGTCACAAATGGTGAAAATCTCTTCCATTCTGTGAGAAATGTAGACGATGGAAACACCGCTTTTCTTTAGAGACCGAATAACCTGGAACAACGTTTGTATTTCGCGTTCTGTTAACGCTGCAGTCGGCTCATCCATGATAATTACTTTTGCATCTGTCATTAACGCTTTGGCAATTTCAATCATTTGCTGTTGCCCAACCGAGCATTTCCCAGCTTCCTGCTGAAGAGGAATCGAGATAGCTAACTTCTTAAATTGCTCATTCGCAATCGCTTTCATTTTTTTCGTATGAATGAGTCCCAAAGATGTAACCGGTTCCTTATTGATGAATAAGTTCTCCAACACCGTTAACTCTGGCCAAATGTTCAGCTCTTGATGAATAAAAGCGACACCGTTTTCTTCTGCTTCTTTTGGGTTATCAAAAACGCGTTCTTGTCCATCTATTACGATTGTTCCGCTGTCTTTCTTATGAAGTCCTGTGAGAATGTTCATGAGCGTCGATTTCCCTGCTCCATTCTCTCCCATAAGCGCATGAACTTCGGCATCCTGGATGTCAATGTTCACACCTTCAAGTACTTTATTTGCGCCAAATGCTTTATGAATTTCCTTCATGCTAATTTGCATGCTGCTCACCTCGTTTAAAAGATTACCCCTGAATGAAGAATACAGTTGGCATATGGCGTTGTCTCGCCTGTACGGATGACAACTTTTGCTTGCTTCGTCTTCTCCTTAAATACTTCATGATCCACATAATCTTGTTCTGTATCTTGAAGCTTACCTTTTAGCCAATCATATACCTTCTGATTGCCTTCTATTTCTTTAGCAAGCGTGACGCGTTCAACAACCATTTCATTAAGAAGTTCGTTCACAACGTCAGTAAAAGCAGGCTGACCTGGTTTTAAGGCAAGGTCGATTTTCTTCACACCGTCAGGAACCGGGAGACCAGCATCTGCAATGACAATCTGATCTGTATGCCCAAGATCTGCAAGTACTTTCGAAATATGACTATTTAACATTCCTCTTCGTTTCATTCTGATAGCTTCCTTTCAACTTCTTCACGGGTAGGCATGCCGCCCTGTGCTCCAAAACTAGTAACTGATAGAGAAGCGGCACGATTGCCAAACGTAATGCTTTCTATCAGGTCCTTGCCTTCTGCGATCGCTGTACCAAACGCTGCGTTGAACGTATCTCCTGCCCCTGTCGTATCAACAGCTTTCACTTTAAAAGAAGGAACTAGCACCTCTTCTTTCCCATTGAAGTAGCGTACGCCAGCTGCCCCTTCCGTAATGAACACTTTTTCAGGATAAGTACGTAACGATTCACTAAGAGGCTGACCATTAAAAAGAACGTCCGCTTCATGTTCGTTTGGTGTGATATAGGTTGCACCGTCAATCACCTTTTGTGAGATTTCCCTTGCAGGTGCTGGATTAAGTAGCAACGGAACCTGCTTTTCCTCACATAGCTCTGCTACATATTCCACCGTTTCTTCAGGTATTTCTTGCTGAATCATCACTAGATCACAGCTATCAATGAGCTTAGCTGCTTTAGTGATATATGAAGGGGTAATATGATCATTCGCTCCTTTGACAACAACAATACTGTTATCACCTTCTGCAAGAATGATATGAGCTGTTCCACTCTCCACTCCTGTAACCGGTTCCACATAGTTGGTTTTAACACCATTCTTCTTAAAGTTATTTAAGATTGCCTCACCGTAATGGTCATCTCCTACACAGCCAATCATATAAACTTCTGCACCAAGACGCGCTGCAGCAACGGCCTGGTTAGCCCCTTTACCACCTGGAACAGTTTTGAATGATTCTCCTAATACCGTTTCTCCTGCTCCTGGACGTTTCTTAGAAGTAACTACTAGATCCATAGAAGAGCTTCCGATGACGGCTATTTTAGCTTTACGCATTTGGATCAACCTTTCTTGTCGTATTTCGTTCTATTAATGTCACTGGTAATTGAATCGTTTGATCAATTTCTTTTTCTTTGCGGATCATTCGCAAAAGTAACTTTGCTGCTTCTTTTCCCATTTCGTATGCAGGCTGCCTGATCGTTGATAATGACGGATAGGACAGGCTACTGAATGGAATATCATCGTAACCAATCAATTGTAAGTCGTCAGGTATGCTTCTTCCGAGACGAAGAGCTTCATGCAAAATCGCAATGGCAACAATATCATTACTTGCAATCACTCCGTCCGTATCTGGATGCTTTGCAAAAAGCTCTTCAGCCCATGTGCCCGCATCATCAAATGCATAAGACGTTGTCGAGAGAACAGAGAAATCAACTTCCGCTTCACTTAATTCTGCAAGTGCTCCTTGAAAACGATCCATCGCAGGCTTTACATGTGCAGGCCCTTTAATGAGAGTAATTCTTTTTGAGCCTCTCTCAACTAGTGCTCTCGCTGCAAGCCGTCCCCCTTCAATTCCATCAGCATAAACAGATGGATGTTGTGTTGACACACGATCTAGAAAGACGACAGGCAGATCAAGATTTGTATAATTCTCATTGTCTGTATTGTTTGTTGCTGAAATCATGCCAACAACTTGATTTTGTAAAAAGGTTTGAATGTAATCCAACTCTTTCGTTGCTTCTTCATCGCTATTTCCAAGTAATAACCTGAATCCTGCTCGATTGACTTCATCCTCTATCCCCCGCGCTAACTGAGGGAAAAAAGGGTTCGTAATATCTGGTAGAAGCAATCCTATAAGACGTGATTCTCGTTTATAGAGTGAGCGCGCTACTTCATTTGGACTGTAGTTCAAGCTTTTGATCGCATCCATCACGCGTTTTCTCGTTTCTGCACCAACGTAACCATTATCGTTTAATACACGAGAGACGGTAGCAACAGATACGCCTGCTTGCTCTGCTACATCTCGAATTGTAGCCATTTGCTTCACTCCTTCAACATTGTGTAACCGGTTACAGATAATTTACCACAAGCATGAATCCGCTTGCAAGTTTTTTTCTTATATTTTCGACTGACACGTAGGACAGAAGTATAATCTTCTTGAGCCCGCTTTGATTTTTTGAATCTCTGTTCCATCATTTCGGCACGGCTCTCCTTCACGATTAAAGACCCAGTGCCTGTATTTCGAACGCGTCTGTCCTTTTTCCTTTAACTTCATAGCAAGATCAATATCGTTTGTAATCCCGTTATGCCTATATGACCGTTCAACAAGAGTGATCGTTGCCTCAGCAGCTTTTTCTAATTGCTGATCTGTGCAGTCCATTGGACGTAAATCAGGATGAATTCCTGCCAGAAAGAGAATTTCACTTCTTAAATAGTTACCAATTCCACCTATAAACGATTGATCTAATAGTAACGATGTCCACTTTTTTCTACAAAACTCCTTTGATTCAAATCGTTCCTTCAATTGTTCAGCGCTTACTTCCTCACTAAGCAAATCCGGTCCAACTTTCGCTATAAATGGATGAAGAGGCACTTCTTCATCGCGTAGAACTTCAATATCCGATGCACTATAAAGCAAAGCTGACTTCTTCTCATTATGTAGCGCTAAGCGAAGCTGCCGATTTGTTTTTGGATAGTTGTAGGCATTACGAATCACCCATTTTCCATATAGCTGGTTATGGGAATATATTGTATAGCCGTTATCGAAACGAATGAGCATTGCCTTTCCTTTCGTATCTACCCTCTTTACTTCCGCTCCACTTAATAAGGATTCATAGCCCTTTAGCTGTTCGAATGCAAAGAAAACATCCATCACGCGTCCTTTCAGTAATGCTTTTTCCACCTGATCCGCAGCTCTTCTAATTTCTGGACCTTCAGGCATAATCTATGACCTTCTTTCTGGATTCGTAGATTTTTTCATTTGATTTGAAGAGGGATGGTTTAGGAACAACATCCTTCAATGATAAAATTTTCCCCTTCCTTCTATAAACTAAACGGCTGAAGGGGCTCTCCAATGGAGAACCCCTTCAGTGATACCTACTAGTTTTTTTCTTATCCACCAATGGTCTTGCGGATCCCTAATACTTTTTCTAACTCTGATTTCTTTTGATTCTCCACGAGAATATAAAGCACATCGTTGACTTTGATTTTGGTATCTCCAGATGGCGCAATCAGCTCATCTCTTCGAATAATCGCACTAACGAGCACTTTATCCGGGAAGGATATATCGGATAGTTCTTCTCCAATCAATTTAGAAGAAGAAGTAATCGTATAGGGAATCATTTCTGCATTTACCGTTGTCGATGAAACCAGCTCTAGAGAATGAGAAGGCACATGTACCTCAGGACCTGTTAAACCTAACTTTTTCCCCACAAATGGTATGGTTGCCCCTTGAACAAGAGCTGATGTAAGGACAATAAAGAATATGAGATTAAAGAAAAGCTGGCTATTTTCTAACCCTTCAAGTAGTGGGAAGGTTGCTAACACAATCGGTACTGCCCCTCTTAATCCTGCCCAAGCAAGGAAGCTTTTTTCTTTTATTGTAAATTTAAACGGTAGACTCGAAAGAAACACTGCAATCGGACGAGCAATAAAAATCAAGATGAGAGAAAGAGCTAATCCTTTTAATACAATCCAAGTTGAAAATAATTCAGAAGGATTTACAAGGAGACCCAGCATAATAAACATCAAGATTTGCATCATCCATGCGATCCCATCATGAAACCGGAAAATCGCTTGTCCATACGGAAGACTTTTCGTATTACCAAGTACAAGGGCAGCAGCATAAACGGCAAGCAAACCGCTTGCGTTAATCAAATCTGTCGCGCTGTATGTAATTAAGGCAATAGCAATCGAAAGAACAGGATATAAACCGTTCGATCCCAATTCGACTTTCTTCATTGCCCATGATGCTAAATATCCGAATAGCACGCCTAATAAGAGTCCAGCTCCCATTTGCCAGAAGAATGAAAGAATCACGGATGCACCAAATGTTTTCTCTCCAATGGCAAGTTGTAATAAAGCAAGTGTTAGAAACATCGCCATCGGATCATTTGAGCCCGACTCTGCTTCGAGCGTAGATTGCAGTTTCCGCTTAATGTTTTTCCCCTTCAATACGGCAAAAACGGCGGCCGCATCTGTTGACCCTACAATCGCACCTAGAAGCAGCGCTTCATTCCAATTAACATCCAGAATCATTTTGGCAGCTACACCAAATAAGCCTGAAGTCACAAGTACCCCTACTGTTGCCAACGATAATGAAATGGGAAGAACAGCCTTTGTACGACGCCATTCTGTTTGCAAACCACCATCAAATAGAATGAGTACGAGCGCTAATATGCCAAGTGACTGCGTGAGTGACGCGTTATCAAAATAAATATACCCAAGTCCGTCGCTACCAAATATCATTCCAACGATAATAAATAATACGAGTGCCGGTACGCCTAAACGAGAAGAAAACTTCGCCATTAGAACTCCGCCAATTAAAAAGATGGCGCTAAATAAAATGACTATATTCGTCTCCATCGGTTTCCCTCCCTTCTATAAATGAACATCAATTTTCAGTTTCGGAATCTGAGCAGAATTTATACCAATATATTTTAATGTTTCACTTCTAGTTGCATGACCATATATCTTCTGAATTAATGACACAGCAACTCCCTGTTGAAAGGCCTGATAACCAAATGTTTTCCTTAAACTATGGAAGCTAATCGGTTGATCTAATCCCGCCTCTTTCCCAGCCTGGGATAAGATTCGATGAACCTGCTGTCTTGTAATAGGGTGTGTCGGGTCTTTTTTCGTATGAAAAAGATAATAGTTTGTCTTTTGAGGTTGATTATCCATGTAGCGTGTAAGCGCCCGCTTCACTTCTGTATTGAGGTAAATATCTGTTGTTTCTGTGATAGAGGATTCAAGATAATCTTTGAAAGACTCATTGTTCATAACATCATGAAGAGTGAGATGTAAAAGAGGTGTTAAACGAATACCGGTATTAATACTGAGAATGAAAAGCAAATAATCCCGTTTTGATCGATTTATTAACGCTTCTTTTAAATGATAGATCTGTTTTGTATTTTTGATAGCTTCGACGGCATTCACTCTTATCACATCCTTTAATGTGACTCAATTGTATCACAGCATAGGTTATGTCACTATTGATATGCTTCTTTGAAAGAATGCTCCTCTGTAAAAAAGGAATTCGTGTCTCTTTCGTAGTATAATAACTGTGTAGGAATAAAGGAGGGCTATCAATGAATCTAACAAATTGGTTTGACCAGGGTATGACGATGCAACAATACATTCATAGTATGGACGAGCATAAAGATGATCTATTAACCATCTACAACCATTTCGAGCTCGAAAAATCCAATCTTGAATTTCTTCATTCTCTTCAATCTGAGAAACTACGTGCCCTTGTGATAACAGCTGACTGGTGCGGTGATGCGATGGTAAACCTTCCTATTTTCATGAGAATGGCTGATGAGGCTTTAATAGAAAGCAAATATTTTATCCGCGATAACTATCTCGAATTGATGGATCTCTATTTAACGAATGGAACAGCGAGATCGATTCCGATCATCGTCTTGATTGATTCAAATGGAAATGAAGTTGGAAGATGGGGACCACGTGCTCCTGAAGTTCAAGCTTATGTGGATCAAGCCAAACAGGCGCTTCCTCCAAAAGGAGATCCGAACTTTAAAAAGGCCTTTCTTTCTTTTATAAGCGAAACGACTGAACGTTTTACGACTGATCATGACATGTGGACATATATAAAGGATGATATGCTCGCAATGCTGAGTCAATCGGTAACAGTCACAAAATAATAGCTCCAAAGCCTGGCAAATGCCGGGCTTTTTTCATGTCATTATTGAATTGCTCTATGCAATTCACTAATGTTGACAGTCGACACCAGTCGCATTAGACTTGAGGGTATAGATTTTTCCTGAATGCAAAAAATATGACGATAGGAAATAATAGATAGATTCTTAGAAGGAGAGTTTACTCATGGGTGATTGGATTGTTGGATTAAGTCCTGTAACACAGGCATTCTTATTTACGTTGTTTACATGGGGCGCCACAGCACTTGGGGCATCTTTTGTATTCTTTACTAGAACCGTCAATCAGAAAGTCTTTGATGGTATGCTCGCATTCGCAGGCGGAGTTATGATCGCTGCAAGTTTTTGGTCCCTGCTCAGTCCCGGAATTGAAATGGCTGAACAACAAGGAGTACCAGGCTATATTCCTGCAGTTGTTGGTTTTCTATTAGGAGGGTTTTTCCTTCTTCTCGTAGATCGCATCTTGCCTCACATTAATGAAGATTTGTACTTTAAAGAAATTAAAGATAAAAAAGCAAAACACCGCACAGCGATGCTTGTTTTCTCCATTACAATGCACAATATTCCAGAAGGTCTAGCTATTGGTGTAGCATTCGGAGCTGTTGCTGCAGAATTTTCAACCTCCACACTTGCTGGTGCCATTGCGCTTGCAATCGGTATTGGGATACAAAATATCCCTGAAGGAACCGCCGTTGCTGTTCCACTTCGAGGTGACGGTATGTCCAGAGCCAAAAGCTTTTTCTACGGGCAGCTATCAGGAATTGTTGAGCCAATTGCTGCCGTAGTGGGTGCCTTAGCGGTTATCTACATTCAACCTTTACTACCGTATGCACTAAGCTTTGCTGCTGGAGCAATGATTTTCGTAGTAGCAAAAGAAATCATCCCTGGCTCACAAGAAAAAGGGAATGTGCAGATCGCATCTATCTCATTAATGATTGGTTTTTCAGTCATGATGGTCCTTGACGTAGCACTAGGTTAAGAAAGAAAGGCGCATCATCCCTAATAGGATGACGCGCCTTTTCTAATACCTTTAGTAAATGTTTCTGGTTTTAGCACAGCATTTTAAAATGCATAGCGAAATAGTCCATAATAGAGAGGAATAAGCATTATGATCGAAAAGATAACGGTTGTCATCTTTACTGTGTTCTCACTCATTCCCTCGATCGCTTCATCACTTTGATCAAAGTAGAGGACAAATAGAAGATCCCAAAGTAAACCAAGGAAAAAAACAAATTTCCATAATAGCGTTGGGCCTATGATGATTTCAGTAACATATCCAAATAACCCTGTCCAAGTTGTTGCTGACACGAGAAAGTCTATCTTCATTGAAGCGGTCTTATACTTTCCTTTTAACAAAAACCCGATCGCTGGTGCTCCAAGTACTCCAAGATACAAAATCCATAAAATATCCGACATTCTCAATCCTCTTTCGTTCACAAGTTCGTGACATAGGGGCCTAAGTCTACCTCGAAACTAAGCACATACACCTTTAGTCTACAAGAAACATAGGCAATAGGGATATAGTTACTTTTTAATTTCTGAGGAAATCACAATTTAAGAAGATTGTTTTTGACGACTTTCTTTTTTCTCTTTAGAAGCTTCGGCTAATTTTTTCAGTAACGTTTTTTCTCTTTTTCCTTCTGCTTCTTTCGCTTCATTACGTAATGATTTAAACAGGTTAAAACACATGATAATTAAGATTACTGTAAATGGTAACGCAGCAACAAGCGAAGCCGTTTGAAGCCCCTGAAGACCACTACTAATAATCAATACTGCTGAAATAGCTGCAATAAGCGTTCCCCAAACAAGCTTTGAAAATAGAGAAGGATTCAAATCACCGTCAGATGTCATCATACCGAGAACAAAAGTAGCCGAATCCGCAGAAGTAACAAGAAAGACGCAAATCAAAAAGATAGATAGCGTCGATAACACTTGAGTTAACGGAAATTGTTCAAGCGTTACGAATAATGCACTTGTCACATCCTCATTAACAGCATCGGCAATCGCTGTTCCTTGAAATAGATCGAGATGGAAAGCCGCTCCTCCAAATACAGCTATCCACACCATAGCAATAAACGGTGGGACGATCAGCACCCCAAAAATCATTTCGCGAATGGAACGTCCTTTAGAGACACGAGCAACGAAAGCTCCAATAAATGGCGACCACGCAATGACCCATGCCCAATAAAACACGGTCCATTCTTTCACCCATGTTCCACCTTGATAAGGGGTCATAAAGAAACTCATCTCAATGAACTTCTGAATATACCCACCTAATGCTAATGTAAAGCTCTCAAGTATAAAAACAGTTGGTCTAAGAAAAAGAACGAATAGCATTAAGATAAGAGCTAAAGCTAAATTTAAATTACTTAAGTACTTGATACCTTTGTTTAACCCTGTGGTTGAAGATGCCATATACAAGACGAAAAGAATGGCTGTAATGCTAATTTGAACGACCGCATTTTGCGGAAGTCCGTACATATAATCCAGCCCACCATTGATTTGCAGAATACCAAATCCAAGTGATGTGGCTACACCCATCACCGTTGCAATGACCGCAAGAATATTAATAATTTTCTTCCACGGTGCATTTCTTCCTGATTTAGACTTACTTGAAATCGTTTCACTGATTAAGCTTTTACGACCTTTTCTATATTGGAAATAAGCCATCACAAGCCCTACAACCGTAAAGACCGACCACTGGTGAATTCCCCAATGGAAAAAAGAATAGCGCATGGCAAGCTTTGCTGCCTGCTCTGTCTCTCCTTCAACACCAAAACCTGCTGGTGGATTAGCGAAATGCGTCATTGGCTCTGCGACACCCCAGAATACAAGACCAACTCCAAAACCAGCACTAAACAGCATGCCAATCCAGGTGAAGAATGGATATTGAGGTTTCTCATCATCTGGACCTAAGCGAATTTTACCGTATTTACTAATAGCTAAATAGAAACAAAAAACTACGAAGAAAATAACCGCTATTAAGTAAAACCAGCCAAATGCATTCGTTGTAAACGAGTACACTGAACTTGCTACGGATGCAAATGACTTAGGTACCACAGCTCCCCATATTACCAGTAACAATACAACTATCCCCGACACCCAAAAGACCGGGTTCTTTCTTTGACTTTCCTTTTCTTTCATAGATCTCTCCTTTCAGATTGGTAGCAAAGTCAAATTCGACATTTCCCAATCATTTTTTCACTAGTCTGACTACATTATCATTTACCCTTATAAAATTCAAACTAACCAGATTTACCCTTTTTTCGCCAAATTTTAGACAAACAAAAAATCGACTTTAGCAGTCGATTTCAATCAAACATCATTTATGTGACCTTCTATTAAACGTCCAAATAAAGAGTTTGCTTCGGAAGAGTCGGACGAGAAACTTTTACATTTGGGTCACTGAACTCCATCGATTCTAGAATTTGTTCTTCAGAAAAACCGGTCATTTGAGAAAGCTTCCGAATATCTATCTTCTTCTTAGATGACCGTTTCGAATGTTGAATCGCAACCTGTGTTTGATGTTGCACAACGGAATACCGATGCATAAAAGTCCCCACAGAATGTTTCACAGCTAATCCCCTTCCGTTAGTGAATTAATTCCAAAAAATTTAATTAAGGTTCAGTTACCCCCTCATCTATAAACTAAACTGGGTATTACGTCTCACCCGAATCATTCTCCTCATTCAAACCTATACGGTAG
This sequence comes from Pseudalkalibacillus hwajinpoensis, assembly GCF_015234585.1. Classification (NCBI taxonomy): domain Bacteria; kingdom Bacillati; phylum Bacillota; class Bacilli; order Caryophanales; family Guptibacillaceae; genus Guptibacillus; species Guptibacillus hwajinpoensis. The sequence continues at coordinate 75,648 of NZ_JADFCM010000008.1, read as the reverse complement.
TGCCTCTCATCAGTTTTATAACTAGAAATATTTAGGACAAATGGTTTGCTTAAGTTGAAGCTACTTTGCTATGGTAATGTTCTGGTTTAAAAAAGGGGGACATGCTTATGAAATCGAATCGTTTTTTTCTGTTGCTCGTTTTGATAGCCGTTTCAGTTTTAGCAGCGTGCAACAATAGTAACTCTGAAGAAGAAAAGAAAACAGCTTGGGAAGAGATCCAGGATGCTGAGTCAATTAAAATAGCGACTTCTGGTACACTTTATCCAACATCTTATCACGAGCAAGAAACAAACGATTTAACCGGATTTGATGTAGAAATCGTGAAAGAACTGGCCAACCGTTTGGATTTAGAAGTGGAATTTGTTGAAATGGGCTTTGATGGAATGCTGACAGCTGTTCAAACAGGGAAAGTTGATATGGCAGCTAATGATATCGGCATTACAGAAGAGCGCAAAGAAAAATTCGCTCTTTCTACGCCTTACAAACATTCTTACGGCACAGCTATCGTTCGTGCGGATGATCTATCCGGTATTGAATCAATTGACGATTTAGAAGGAAAGAAAGCAGCCGGTGCAGCTACAACGAACTTCATGAAACTCGCAAAGGAAAAAGGCGCTGAAGAAGTAATCTATGATAATGCGACAAATGAGCAATACCTTCGCGACGTTGACAATGGAAGAACCGATGTCATTTTAAATGATGTTTACTTGCAGCGATTGGCTCTAGCGGCATTTCCTGAACTTGATCTTACCATTCATCCTGATATTCAATATATGCCAAGTGAAGGCGGGCTTTTGATGAATAAGGAAAACGAAAAGCTTATTACTGAAGTGAATGAAGTAATTGAAGAAATGCTTGAAGACGGAACGATCCGTGATCTTTCAAAGACGTTCTTTAACGGGGCTGATGTAACAGAACTCCCAGAAGATATTGAATTCCAGAAATAACTTACTTCTCTTATAGTTTAAAAGCAGATTTTAGATAAGAAAAAAAGCCGTTCTCCTCTGTTGGAGAACGGCTTTCATCTATTACACAGCTTTTGCATTAATTTCTACGTCAATGTTGCCACGCGTTGCCTTGGAGTAAGGGCATACTTTGTGAGCTTCTTTTGCGAGCATTTCTGCATCTTCTTGGCTTACACCTTTAATTTCTACATTTAAAGCTGCGCCGATTTTGAAGCCGTTGTCAGCTTCATCTTTCAATAAGCTAACATCTGCTGTGATTTTCGAATCAATATCCATCTTCTTCTTAGATGCCACAAGATTTAACGCACCATCATAGCAAGCCGCATAAGCAGCAGCAAACAGTTGCTCAGGGTTTGAGCCCGTTTCGCTTGATTTCTCTGTTGGCATAACAAGATTTAAGTCAATTAAACCGTCCGAAGATTTAACTTGTCCATTACGTCCGCCTTCTGCAGTTGCTTGTGAAGTAAACATTACATTACTCATTGAATATCAGCTCCTTCTAATTTGCATACAACTAAAATGTCCCCGTTTCTCCTCCCTTTTAAACGTCTTACTTTTACAAAAGCATGCTTTCATTCCATATTTCGGTTGATTTTCGTTCAAATACGGAGTATGATTATATAAGAACGTTTGTTCGTTTATTTAAGGGGGAAAATGATTGAACACTACTGCTCTGCTTCTCATTGATGTCCAAAATGGAATGTTTCATCGCGGGTCTTCCGTCTACCAAGATGCCAGGCTACTATACAACTTAAAAAAAATCACCGCCTCCGCCAAATCAGAACGCATACCAGTTTACTATATCCAGCATGAAACAAATGGAAAGTACCTAAAGCGGAACACGATTGATTGGGAGCTTCACCCCTTTTTCACCATCGAAAAGGAAGATGAAGTAATTTACAAAACAACACCAGATGCCTTTCACCTCACTCGCCTGGAAGAAAAACTCCATTCCAAAAACATCAATCATCTTGTTATATCTGGTATTCAAACAGAAGTATGTGTGGATTCAACATGTAGGAGCGCCTATAGTAAAGGATTTTCTATCAGTTTAATTGAAGATGCTCACAGTACTTGGGACACGTCTCTACTAAACGCAAAAAAAATCATTCAGCACCATAACCAGACACTTCAATGGTTTGCAGATACGATCTCAACAGATCAATTTGTTGATAGATTACGCTAAATTTCTACATGCCTAATCGCTTCCACTCATTCAACACTTGTGGAATTTCTAGTAACGATTGAATCGAGGCGTCTCCTAACTCTTCGGATGTATTAAACCGTTTCTTCCAAATTGTTTTCATTCCAGCGTCACTAGCACCCTTTATATCATTTATCTCATGATCCCCAATAAAGACGGTTTGAGAAGCTTTTAAATCAAGCCGCTCAAGGGCACGCTGGAAAATCACTTTCTCTGGTTTTTTCACGCCCTCTTGTTCAGAAATAAGAATAACGTCAAAATAGTTTTCAATTCCCAGAGCACTAATATTTCTATACTGGAATGCTGTTCTTCCATTGGTGATTAAACCTAGCAAATACCCACTGCTTTTTAAGCGATCAAGCATATCGATCAAACCATAGAAAGGTTTACAATGAAGGTGAAAGGAACGAATATAATCCTCTAGAAGCGCTTCTGAAGATATTGTTAGTTCATATTCATCTACTAGCTGTTCGTAAACGCGATCTTTCCACGTATACCCATTGTTATCTAAAGTAATGAAACGTGAGCAAAACTGTTCTTCCTCTATGTCTGCTAAAGATGTGAGGTAGCGTTTATATTGGTCGCGAATAAAGATATTCACTGAGTCTTTCCTATTCAAAAGCGTCTCATCAAAATCAAAAAGAATGCCTTTTATCAATTGCCTCATTTCCCTTCTAAATTCCATCATATTTTAGATTAGCATAAATTTTCATAATCTATTTACATTTGTGTTATTTTATGTAAAATTGGTTGTTAGAATTAGAAAGGGGGAAACTATCAATTGATTAGAAGATTAACTGAAAACGATCATCTTCAATGCCTTTCCTTATTAACACCACACGCCGCAGAGAACTTGTTCATATTAGGAGATATCGAAGCTTATGGGTATGATCAACCTTTCCAGAAGCTTTGGGGTGATTTCTTAGAGGATGGTACATTGCGAGCTGTTTTATTAAAATATGAAAAAAACTATATTCCGTTTGCACCTGATGATTTTGACGCAAAAGGTTTTGGAAAAGTGATTTCAGAAGACAGCGATTTCCTTATGATGTCAGGCCTTAAACGAGTCACAAGTCAAATACAACCCTTTGTTTCCCATTCTTTTCGTTCAAGCCGTGAATTGTTCTATGCGAAATGTGAGAGTACTAACGAACTTGCCCTCGATAACCTCAGCAATGTACAAGTCGCCTCATCGCTTGACCTAAGTCACATCCATTCTCTTCATGAACAAATTGGTGAGTTTGACTCATCTGAGACCGTAGAAGAAAAGCGACGAAATCAGGAAAAAGGAGTATCAAGAACATATTTTATTGAGGAAGATGGGAAGCCCGTGTCAGCAGCTTCTACCGCAGCAGAAAATTCTCAATCAGCGATGATCGTTGGTGTTTGTACATTGGCAAATTATAAACGAAAAGGCTATGCTTCAAAATGTACAAGTAAGCTTTGTTATGACGTCCTTAAGGAAGGAAAAGTCCTATGTCTTTTCTATGATAATCCAGAGGCAGGAAACATTTACAAGCGAATAGGCTTTCAAGATATCGAGAAATGGATGATGATTCATTTTGAAACTAAAGAAGCTCTTGTTTAATCTCTGCGATCCTTGCTTTCAATAAGGATCGTTTTTTTTATTGTCTCTTTTAGATTTAAACATATAAAACCTCTATCAATCTCTTTTGTCGCCTGCTAGACACAACTATTCGTGAATTAGCCTTGAGATTAGATTATAACTTTCTTACTATTATAGTGTGGAATAAGGTTTACAAGATTACTGAAGTGGCCATACTGTTTATTCAGAAATGGACGTAAGAAATGAAGGGAAGGAAAAATTGTTATGAAAAAAATCGGATCATGGGTATCTATCCTTAGCATTTCTATGGTGCTAGCAGCGTGCGGACAGGATAATGCAACTGAGTCTAACAACGCCTCGACGGCAGAGGAAACTCAGGTCGAAACACTTGATGTTGCACTAGATACTCCTGAAAAAGTAGAAAAAGGTGAAAAGGTTACTTTTTCTGCAACGGTTACACAGGGAGAAGAAAAGGTAGACGATGCTGACGAAGTTATGTTTGAAGTATGGAAAGAAGGCTCCAAAGAAGATAGCGAAATGATCGAAGCTTCTCATGATGGCGAAGGCGTTTATACTGCTGAAAAGGAACTCGACGATGCTGGTAAATACTTCGTTCAATCTCACGTGACAGCTCGCGACTTACATACGATGCCGAAAAATGAAATTATGGTCGGTTCTGAAGAAGAAGCTGCTTCTGAAACTGATGAACACGCGCACGAACACGAAAGCGACGTATCCATCCATCTTATGAAGCCCGAAGAGATAAAAGCGAATGAAGATGTTTCGTTCATGGCACACCTTCAAAAAGACGAAGAAGCTTTAACTGGCGCTGACGTTCGCTTTGAAATTTCGAAAGTAGATGAAGAAAAAGCTGAGTGGGTTGACGCTGAAGAAATGAAGGATGGCGAATACGAAGGAGCGACTTCTTTTAATGAAGCTGGTGACTACACCGTTACCATCCATGTAGAGAACGATGAAGGTCTTCATGAACATACCGAAGAAAGTGTCACCATTACAGAATAATAAAATCCTCTCCCTCTATTCGAGGGGGAGGATTTTTACTATGCTAGTTTTATTTTCTTGAATTTTCTTTTGCCCACTTGAATGACCAATCCATTTTTCACTTCAATTTCCTCATTCACTTCTGTTACTTTTACCTCATTTAGCTTAATACCGCCATTCTTCACCATTCGTCTAGCTTCACTTGTTGAAGGTAGCATGCCTAGTTTAGCGATCAATGTTGGCACAGTTACCATCCGATCTCCATCCCATATGACTTCCTCAATATCGGTTGGAAGCTGCTTTTGCTGAAAGATTTGTTGAAACTCCACTTCTGCTTTTTCAGAAGCATTTTCTCCATGAAACATGCGAACGATTGTCTTAGCTAGATTCATTTTAGCTGTTCTTGGATGGATTTCTTCTTGTTCAATTTCTTTTCGAACCGTAAGCTTTTCCTCTAGAGATAGATCCGTGATTAATTCGGTATATTTGACGACCAGCTCATCAGGAATCGACATCGCTTTTCCATACATCTCTGAGGGCTTCTCTGTAATTCCAATGTAATTCCCTTTGGATTTAGACATTTTTTCAACCCCGTCTAATCCTTCTAGAAGAGGCATCATTAAGACAACTTGCTTCTCTTTTCCAAACTGCTCTTGAAGGTGACGTCCCATTAAAACGTTGAAATACTGATCATTTCCACCGAGCTCAATATCACTTTCAAGATGAACAGAATCATAGCCCTGCATTAAAGGGTAGAAGAACTCATGAAGCGAGACAGGCTTATTCGCCTTCATTCGATTTTCAAAATCATCGCGCTCAAGTAAACGAGCAACCGTTATTTTCCCAGCGAGTTCAATAACGTCTTCAAACTTTAGTTCAGATAGCCACGCCGCATTGTAGTGGAGCTCCACTTTGCTTTGATCAAGAACCTTACCAAACTGCTCAAGATAAGTTCCAGCATTTCGTTTCACCTCTTCATCCGTTAGCTGCACTCTTGCTGTTGATTTTCCAGTGGGATCACCAATTTTACCTGTAAAGTCTCCAATAATGAGTTGGATGATATGGCCATTTTCTTGAAACTGCCTTAACTTATTTAACACAACGGTGTGACCAATATGGACATCGGGCGCAGAAGGATCAAGACCCAATTTCACTTTAAGTGGCTTATTCTTAAATATCGAAGTGGCTATTTTATGCTTAAGTTCATCTCCAGGAATGACTTGACTCGTTCCATGTGTATAAACCTCATATTGTCTTTCCATTTCCTTTCTTTGTTCTTCTGTTAATTGATCCATGACTGAGTTCATTCCTGTCGACCTCCTAATTATTAAATTTCATATTAAAAGCCACGTCCCCTCTATATAGTAGGGACGTGGCTTACACGCGATACCACCCTGATTGAAGAAATAACTTCTTCCGGCTCGAATACGATAACGGTTTTCCCGTTCCTGACTAGTTAGATCACTCTGTTCATCAAGAAGGCTCTGAGGGGTAATTCACGGTTAGACTGTACCAGTTCACACCAACCACTGGTTCTCTGACACTACTCGTCATAACACGCTACTGCTTCCTCTTCCTAGCCTATTGTTATTTACGATGCATGAATTTCTCATTACTTTATCTTCTTTTATACTAATTGTCAATTTGTTTCTTCAAGAGCAGTTAGGAATTTCTCACAAAAAAGAACGCAGCCTTGCAAGACTGCGCCTTTTTCATTATTGTTTATTTAATTCTTTTAACACGACAGTTGAAAGAATATCGATGAATTCTTCCTGTGCGTTTGGCATCTCTGGTCGATAATAATTTGCACCGATTTCATCTGTTACAACTTTACATTCATAGTCGTTATCAAATAATACTTCCAAGTGATCAGCTACGAATCCAACTGGAGCATAAACAAACGATGTAAAACCTTGTTTTTCATAAAGATCTCTTGTTAAATCCTGTACGTCTGGTCCAATCCATGGATCTGGAGTGTTTCCTTCACTTTGCCAACCAATCGCCACGTTCTTCACACCTGACTCTGCTACGATAAGATCTGCCGTTTCTTTCAATTGGTCTGGATAAGGGTCTCCATTTGCAATGATTTTTTCAGGTAAACTGTGCGCGGAAACGATTAGGACAGATTTCTCGCGTTCTTGATCTGCCATTCCCTCAAATATCTCTTTAATACGTTTCGCCCAATAAGAGATAAATTTAGGCTCGTCATACCAGCTCTCAACAGAATGAATAACTGGGCCACCTAGTTTTCCAGCTTCTTCTTTTGCTCGTCCATTATAAGATTTGATACTAAATGTAGAGAAGTGAGGCGCCAACACAATACTAACGGCTTCTTCAATACCATCATTGTGCATTTGCTGTACCGCATCTTCTACAAAAGGTTCGATATGCTTTAATCCGATATAAAGCTTAAACTCAATTTCATCTTGAATTTCATTAAGGTGAGCTTCAAGCCCTTTCGCCTGATCTTCCGTAATTTTGGCAAGTGGTGAGATTCCACCGATTGCTTTGTAACGGTCCTGAAGATCTTTTAACTGCTCGTCAGATGGCTTGCGGCCTCTTCTAATATGTGTGTAATAACGTTCAATATCCTCTTCTTTATAAGGCGTTCCATACGCCATTACAAGTAATCCCATTGTCTTTTTAGCCATGAATGTGTTCCCCTCTCATACAGTGATTAATTAAATAAACTATCTTTTTATAATCATTATTATCTAGGTATCAGTATACCTTTTTTTCTCCCCTGAATCAAAGGAATCTGACTATAAATTCGTAACGTTTTGTGTCACTCCTATTGAAGCAAACCTTTATGTATTTTGCCACTTCCGATGCGCTTCCTATCACAGTATAGCGAACATTAAGCGTTCTGTCTTTCTCTTCCTCCACTTCTATTTCATCCTATCCACCATTTTCAGATTTCATACTGTGGTTGAATAACCCGGTAATCAAGCGGGTGGCAGGTGCGGTACCCCCACTTCACCCATAAAAAAAGCTGCGCATCATTGCGCAGCTTTTTCCAATTTATCTATTTTTCCATTGCGCCATTATGCTTCGATACAACTTCACGCAGATCCGTGTCGTCTTGCTCTTCTGTATTAAAAGCTAACACGTAGCGAAACTCTCTGTCCGCCTGCTCAGATGGATCAGCATTTTCTTCTTGCTTGCCTGTTGGCGTTTCATTAGAGAAAAACAAATCGTTATTTGCTCCAGCCGGGGTAGCTGTTCCCTGTCCCTGAACTGGTGTATCGATACTAAGTTTTTGATCTTCTGGAATATGTTCAACTGACAATTGACTTACCGAATAAGCCTGCAAATCAGCTTTTGCACTCTCTGCATCGTTCTCTGTTGTAAAATAAGCTTGTAATGATTTACTCATGTCAATCCAACTCCTTTTTATGATCTCACAAAAGGGGTTTCCCGATTCTTGCCATCTTTAATCATCGTGATAAAAATTAATGTCTTTTAGCGATGATCACCATGGAAACAAAGACTGTGCTAATCAACATGGCGGCTAATGCACTCAGCACTGTTACTGAGCTAATGTTCACTATGTTGAATTGTAGAAGAAAAAGAAACACCATGATATAACCTAGTACAGCAAAGTACGAATAAAACATCCCCTTCTCTCGAATCATTCGACTTCGCTCGTCCCGTGCCTTAAACTGCGGCTGAAGATAGCTTAAGCAAAAGGTCATAATAGACATACCAACCATCATATAACTGACAGGAATAGGCTCATTTCCTGTGCTAAGGCCAACACTAATCAGTAATAAAGCATTCAACGCAAAAAAAACGCCGAATCCGATATACGTTTTATTCATTGCCACTTCTAATCCCCCTCAGAATCCAAATAAAAAATCTCCTCCACAATCGTTCCAAACAATCTCGCCATTTCAAGTGCGAGCGGTAGAGATGGATTGTACTTACCTTTCTCAATTGAAATAATCGTTTGCCTTGATACGCCAAGTATTTCTGCTAGGCGATCCTGGGAATATCCCTTTTCTGTTCTTTTCTCACGGAGTACATTTTTCAACTAAAAAGCCTCCTTACTTCTCATCTTCCATTATAAAGTAAAGTGAACTTTACGTAAAGCTTACTTTACATCGTGATGAATCATAATCCTCCGTTCACTACACATGCTAGAAAGATCCTAACGAAATCAGGAGGTAAAAAATGAAGCGTGAGACAACACAAACAAACAAAAAGATAAACGATTCATTCTACAAAGGACAAGCACCTGTCACTGTTGATGAAAAGATCAATGAAGACTTCTATGGCGAAGAGCCAGCTCAACCCACAAGTTACCTTGGCAACAATACACCTGCCATTGATGTAACGGGGAATAAGGACAAAAATCGATAACCAACTTAAACTGAGGCTGGGACAAAACCCAGTAAATTAAAATAAGAGTGGCCCTGCGGACAAAGAATTTGTTCGCAGGGCCACTCTTTTTATATTTTCATCTTAATTTAACAATAAAATAAGGGCAACCTCTGATAAAATTATAGTTACCACACAATAACCATCGGAGGTGCCCTTATGTTTAAAGATTATAACATGAATCAAGTGATTTTGCCCCTAGATTTAGAAATGAAATTACAAGAAAATGATATTGCCTATGCCGTCCATGAGTTGGTCGAACAGATTCCGGATGAAGCTTTTTCTGCGTTCCTGCGTGATACGGGATGCCCTGCTTATCACCCACGTATGATGATGAAAGTTATTTTATGTGCGTACACCCAATCGGCTTTTTCAGGAAGAAAGATTGAAGGTCTCCTCAAAGATAGCGTTCGGATGATGTGGTTAGCGCAAGGGTATGAACCCAGCTATCGCACCATCAATCGGTTCCGTGTTCACCCAGAAGTCAAAGAACTTCTTCGTCAGGGCTTCGTACAGTTTCGTTGTCAGCTCGTTCAAAAAGACCTCATTGATGATGAAGCGATCTTTATTGATGGTACGAAGATTGAAGCGAATGCCAATAAGTTTACATTTGTGTGGCGCAAGGCTATTGAAAGGTACAGCGAGAGTCTGATTGAAAAGTCGAATGCGATGTACGATGAGTTGATTAAAAAAGAAGTGATCCCCGAAATCGAACGGGAAAGTCCAGAACAACTTTCCATTAAAGAACTTTCTAAAATAGAAGAAAAGCTAGAAGAAAAAGTCGGAGAATACAATGAGAAGATTGAAACCAGTGCCGATGTAACCGAACGAAAACAGCTTCGTTCAGAGCGAAAAGGACCGAAGCAGTTCCTTAAACAAATGAAGGATTTCGTATTGCGCAAAACAAAATACGAAAACGATATGGCTATCTTCAAAGAACGGAACAGTTATTCCAAAACCGATCACGATGCCACGTTCATGCGTATGAAAGAGGATTATATGAAAAACGGGCAACTCAAAGCCGGTTACAATCTTCAAATTGCGACGGAGGGTCAATATACACTCGCATACGATATCTTTCCAAACCCAACGGATACACGTACTTTTCTTCCGTTTCTTGATCGTGTAGAAAAGGATTTCTTTCAATTGCCTACGTATGTCGTTGCGGATGCCGGTTATGGGAGCGAAGAAAACTACATAGATGTGCTGGAAAATCGCAAGCGCACGCCTCTCATCACGTATAATACCTATCGAAAAGAGAAGAAGAAAAGCTATAGGAAGGATGCGTTTCACGTATCCAATTGGGACTACAATGAAAAAGAAGATACATTCACATGCCCGAATGGAAAACAGTTGCCATTCCGATACGTTTCTCATCGCACTGACAGAGGTGGCTTCACACGAGAATTTAAAGTATATGAAAGTGAAAACTGTACCGGTTGTCCGTTCCGTTCTCATTGTACAAAAGCAAAAGACGGGACGAATCGAAAGATCTTCTATAACGCCAAATGGGAAGAACAAAAGAATATGATTCAACAGCTGCTTTCGGATGAAAAAACAGGTGAAATCTACGGTCAACGGAAAATCGATGTAGAGCCAGTTTTTGGATTTCTGAAGGCTATTTTGGGTTTCACTCGGATGTCCGTAAGGGGCAAAGAGAAGGTCAAAAATGAAATGGGCTTTGCGCTCATGGCGGTGAACTTGAGAAAGTATACCGCCATGAATGCGGAGTGATCCAATAATCTTAGGAATAACCAAACAAAAAAGGTTCCGTTCGTCAAAAACGATGAACGGAACCTTTTTATCGATTTCAGGCTAGTTATGTCCCAGCCTCTCTACTTTATTATTCTGTTAAGTAGTGCATGCTCTTCAATAAGTAAAAAGCCGATGCTAATAGTAAAACTCCTGATAAAGCAAAAACAAATGGAACACTAATCGTCTCAGCAAGAAAACCGTATAGCAAAGAGCCAAGACCGAACGTAATGGATATCAGAGCGCTTTGAGCGCTAAAAACTTCAGGAAGTGAATCTTTCGGGCATTTCTTTTGGATGAATGTCACCATCGCAATTGATTTTATTTGTTCCACCATTCCTGAGAGCACAGTTAACAGAAGTGCAATCACAGGAACACTTATTAAACCAAAAACAAACGTTAAAACACTAATCGCGAAGCACGTGGCGAGAAGCGTTTCTTTCATATAACGTTCAATCCAATTAGTGTATTTGGATACGGCCATTCCACCTGCTATCAAGCCGATGAAAAAGCACGCATTAAGATATCCCCACCACGCTTCTGATTTCATAAGAACTTCTTCGACAAAAATATAAAGGATAGCAGCAATCCAAACGACATTTGCTATCGCTTCAATAAAAATCATAATGTGAAATATACGCAGAACAGGATGCTTCCAAATCAACCTCCATCCGCTCATCATATGAATTTTCGTCTTCCTTTCTCTGTAATCCTTCACAACAATTAACCCCATCATCAGTGTGGAAATCACGTACATCACAAAGGTAACCCATATAACGAAGGAGCCTGACGTTGCTGCTACAAGAATACCACCGAGTGCCCAACCGCCAAATTGAATGGACTGATCAACAACCGCTACAAAACTATTCGCTTTCGCAAGCTCATCCTCCGTAACGAGTTGAGGGAGCATGGCATTTCGAGCAGGTGCGGCCCACCCATCAAGAAACGCGATGATAAAAACAAGAACTAAAATAATCAGTATTGAAGGATCAAAAAGCCATAAAGACAAGCCAAGCATCCCCAACAACACTGTCTTTATACTTTGTGATCCGACTAGTAATCCTTTTAACGAAAAGCGGTTCAAGACTAGCGGTGCACACATTCCACTTACAAATCGAGCGATCGTAATAGTAAATGGTAGCAGGGAAAGATAAAGTGCTGAACCTGTTGATTGATAAAGAACAGCTATTAGCGCCACAATATATAGAACATCTCCCGTGTTGGCAAACCCCTGGCCAATCCACAAGAAACGAAATGAACGTAGTCTCATCATAACTACCCCTTTTTATTTTGGTCTTACAAATGAACTAAAGGGTAGTCAGTTTACATAGGGAAAATCACTCCTATTCTTCAATGTCTTTTAATGTCCAGATAACAGTTGCTAGTACGAATGAAAAAAATAGTAGGCGTTATGATGAGATAATTCGTTTAATAGCGTTTTTTTCCATTTTAACATATACCTAAAACGATCGTTTTGAATTTTCTAAATTAATTAATTGTTTTTATGAAGTGTTTCATGCAAACTAAAAGGTGTAGTGATACTCTTTTTAGGGAAAGAAATAATGATACATTTTCGGATTGGTTTAAAGATTTCGTAAATTGATTGTTGCGAGTTGAATGCCATCTTGAGGAATGCTATCGTAAATATTTGATAAAGCAAGGATATCTACAACTAAATCGACCATTGTGATGGAGGTAAAATCTATGAGAATTATTGTAGCAGGCGGAGATGGTTTCTGTGGGTGGCCAACCGCACTTTACTTATCAAAACAGGGCCATGAGGTTACGATCATTGATAACATGGTACGCCGTAAATGGGATGATGAGCTTCGATCGAACTCACTCACCCCCATCTTACCCCTTGAAGAACGCGTGAAATTATGGGAAGAAAAATCAGGTAAGCATATTGCAACGTATGATTGTGATTTGATGCACTATGACTTCTTAAAAGAAATCTTCAAGCAAGTACAGCCTGAAGCATTTGTTCACTTTGCTGAACAGCGCTCAGCACCATATTCTATGATCGATCGTGAGCATGCGGTATTTACACAAACGAATAACGTTGTTGGTAACTTGAACGTGCTCTATGCGATTAAAGAAGTTACACCTGATTGTCACTTAATTAAATTGGGCACAATGGGTGAGTATGGACAGCCTAACATAGATATCGAAGAAGGATACATAAAAATAGAACATAAAGGACGTGAAGACGTTCTTCCATTCCCGAAACAGCCGGGATCGTTCTATCATTTATCAAAAGTACATGATAGCCATAATATTCAGTTTGCCTGCAAAATATGGGGCATTCGTGCAACAGACTTAAATCAAGGAATTGTTTATGGACTTCATACAGATGAAGATGAACTCGATGAAGGTTTAATCAATCGCCTAGATTACGATGGTGTATTTGGTACAGCCCTTAACCGTTTCATCATTCAAGCAGCAATTGGCCATAACTTAACAGTGTACGGATCTGGTAAACAAACGCGCGCTTTCTTAAACATTAAGGACACGATTCGCTGTGTAGAAATTGCAGCAGAAAACCCGGCCGACAAAGGCGAATTCCGCGTGTTCAATCAGTTTACTGAAGAGTTTTCTGTACTTGAACTGGCTGAGAAAGTTCAGCGTGTAGCTGAAGCTAAAGGACTCAATGTGAACATCGATCACCTTGAGAACCCTCGTGTTGAGAAAGAAGAGCACTACTATCACGCTGTAAACACAAGCTTAATTGATCTTGGTCTTGAGCCTTCTCTTTTAACAGATGAACACATTTCGAGAACGCTTGATACAGCTCTCAAATACAAAGACCGCGTACTGAAAGAAAACGTTCTTCCTAACGTGACCTGGAAGTAAAAGATGCACAATACTAACTGAGGTGTTCTTATGAAAATATCCATCGTAACAGAGACATTCCTTCCTTCAACAGATGGCGTGGTGACAAGACTTCGTGCATCGATCGATTATTTAATTGATCAAGGGCATGATATTCAGGTCATTGCTCCAGATTTAGGAGTGCGCAGCTATCGGAATATTCGTTTTGATGGAGTTCAGCCTCGTACATTCTTTCTATATAAACATCGGAAATTCGGCATGCCAACTCGTGTGATTAAAACCTATTTAGAGGAGTTTGATCCTGATCTTGTACATGTCGTTAACCCGGCTTTTATGGGCTATTCTGGTATCAAGTATGGTAAGAAACTAGGGGTTCCGCTTATTGCTTCTTATCATACTCACGTTCCTAAATACGCTGATCACTACAATATGTCATGGTCGGAACCTCTTCTCTGGTGGCACTTTAGAAGAATGCACAACAAAGCGGATATTAACCTCTGTACATCACAAGCCATATTAGAAGAATTAAATGAACAAAACTTCTATAACATGCATTTGTGGAAACGCGGTGTTGATACTGAACGGTTTAATCCTGAACTTCGTGACAGCGACATGAGACGACGGTTATCAAACGACAATCCAGATAAAACCCTTCTCCTCTTTGTCGGAAGACTTGCATTCGAGAAAGAAATCGATTCGCTCGTTCCGATGCTTGAAGGAAAGCCAGATGCTCACCTGGCGATTGTTGGGGATGGCCCTTATCGAGGTGAACTCGAAAAGAACTTCGGTCATCTTGACAACGTATCTTTTACTGGTTTTCTACACGGCGAAGAACTAGCAAGAGCTTATGCTTCTGCAGATGCGTTTATGTTTCCATCAACGACTGAAACGCTCGGGCTTGTCATACTTGAAGCGATGGCAAGTGGCCTTCCTGTTATTGCCGCAGAATCTGGTCCAACGAACGAACAGGTTGAGGATGGTTCAACAGGTCTACTCTATCGTTCAGGAACGAACGGTAACCTCACTGAAGTCATTAATCGCCTTCAGGAAAAAGGGCTATTAGAAAAAATGTCAAAAGAAGCTTACGAGCATTCTAGAGATTACGGTTGGCGAGGTCCAGCTCAACAGCTACTTGATTTCTATGAGTCCGCCATTGAGCAAAAGCAAGAAGAACAGCAGCAGGCGATTCAATAGATAGAAGGATGAGTATATGAAGCAGCAGAGAATTGGCAAGGGTTCTAAACAGGTGATGAGTTTCAGTGTAATTGGTGTGATGAATGCACTAGTTGATATCGGTGCTTTAAACCTGCTCATGCTGTTATTTCCAACAGATGATCGAATCCAGCTTATTATGTACAACACAATTTCATACGTTCTGGCGATCATTAACAGCTATTTCTGGAATGCCAAGCTTACGTTCCCTTCAAAAGCGATCCATGACAAAAAACAGGTGCTGTTATTTCTAGTTCAGGCCATCATCGCACTTGGTATTAGCAACCTTGTCTTTTATGGCGCTCTCTTGATATTCGAATGGATCACGCTGCCACGCTACATTGAACGTAATATTTCAAAAGGACTAGCCATGTTCCTCTCTTCTGCTTCAAGCTTCTTTATGATGAAACATCTTGTATTTCCTCATACAAAACCAAAGCAAGAAGAGCAATAAAACACACAAAAACCGCAGGCTTTCCTGCGGTTTTTGTTATTCTTCCTTATGTTCAATTTTCCCAAGTACCATAGCTGCGCCAAGTCCACACAATAATGTTAAGAGGCTAACTACCGCAAGTCCAACATCTGACTGAAATCCTGGATACAACACAACGACTGAGCCGATCACTAAACCAATCATAACGGCATAAGTCGAAACCGTATATTTTGAAAGTAAGTGAGCAATGACCTTACCTGTTAAGCTTAATCCAATAATAATGCCTGCTCCTACCGTTAGTAAGAGGGGAATTTGAAACGATGAAAGACCGTGGATAACAGTCTGATATGACCCAAGCAGTAATAAGACAAAAGAGCCACTTACTCCAGGAAGAATCATCGCTGTACTAGCTAACCAGCCAGAGAAAAACAGAATGATGTAATCAACCATACTTAACGATTTCATCACCTCTCCTGATCCATCCCCTTTTAGAAACAAAGTGGAAGCAATTAAAATCGCCGCTACAATTAACAATCCATAATGGAAAGGCTCGAACGTTTTCTTATAGTCTACTTTTCTTAATAGAAAAGGAACAACCCCAATAATTAAGCCAATAAAGAAAAAGAACGTAGGCTGTGGATAATGCTCGAGCAGTTTCTCCATAAGCTGACTAACGAGCAGTAAAGCAAGTCCTACGCCTATTAAAAGGGGAATAAAAAACCCAAGTTCTTTTTTCCAATTCTTACTCATCAATCCATTAATACCGCTAATCAGTCTTCTATAAATGCCAAGCACCATGGCAATCGTACCACCGCTTACGCCAGGGATTAAATCACTTACGCCCATTAATAATCCTCGATAAATATTGCGCCACACAAACATGATCACGTTTCTCCTTTTGCTTTATGTCTAGTACCTACATTACCCATATATACCCTCTCATTAACCGAACATTTTTATCAACGCGATTTCGAAAAGGTTCAATCACCCTTCTACTATGCCACAATCCCTTCTAGAAAGAATGAATCAATTTTGTGACATTTCTTACTTTAAGCTCTGTAGTTGAAAAAGAGGATTCCTTTGCAGTAAAGTGATAGAAGTGATTGACAAACTGGAGGAATTTGATGAGTGACCGAAATAAAGGAATTATCCTATTGCTAATATCATCATTTGGATTTGCGATGATGGCTGCTTTTGTAAAGCTATCAGGTGACGTGCCAACGATTCAAAAAACGATGTTTCGAAATGCCGTCTCTGCCATCATTTCATTTGGCTTTGTGATGTACTACAAAGAAAGACTATTCGGTAAAAAGGAGAACCAGAAATTCTTGCTCCTGCGATCAGCGCTTGGAACACTAGGAATCATTTTCTATTTCTACGCGATTGACAACCTTGTCCTCTCTGATGCCGACATGCTCAATAAGCTTAGTCCTTTCTTATTAATTATTTTTTCCGCTCTTTTCTTAAAAGAAAAAGCGAAACGGTTCCAGATCATTGCGATCATCATCGCTTTCATCGGAACGCTATTAATTATAAAGCCACAGTTCTCAGTCGAGACAGTTCCGTATATTTCCGGACTGCTTTCTGCTATTTTTGCTGCAGGTGCCTATACAGTACTCAGGGTTCTTGGACAGCGTGAAAAGTTCTATACGGTTGTTTTCTATTTCTCATTCTTCTCAACCGTAGTATTATTGCCATTCGTGATTATCTTCTATGAACCAATGGAAACAAAACAGCTGATCTATCTATTATTAGCGGGCGTATTCGCAACGCTTGGACAATTTGGGCTCACCGTAGCCTATAAATTTGCACCCGCTCGAGAAATCTCAATTTTCTTCTACTCGACCGTCGTTTACTCTGCTTTAATCAGCATTGTGCTATTCGGTCAAATACCTGATGCCTGGAGTATTATTGGGTATATTATCATTTTCTCGGCTTCGTTCTATATGTTTATACGTAACAACCGTGAAGCGAAAAAGGTTGAGAAGAGACAACCACAAACTTCGCATTGATTCACATAATAAAAAGAGAGGCAAACTTCTATTTAAGTTTGCCTCTCTTTTTTTGTTTTCCTATGACCGATTCATTTGTGAACTGTTTTGACTTCATTCTCTACGAGTGGAGAGACCGAATAAGATTGCATTTGATGATCGTGATAGATAAATCTGTGCTCCTGTAAATAGTTTCCTCCAAGTACTTCGGGCAAAAACTTCTGCAGATTGCTTACTACACCCTGGTTATCTTCATCTAGAATCCAATCAATTCGTTTTCAGTCTAGTATTCCTTCTGCCGTATTTATAGGTGTAGTAAGAACCATTCCTTCTGGTAAATCCGCGATAAAAATGTACATACCTGAGTTGCCCTGCTCACTATAAAAAAGAGCATTCCCTGCATAGGTAACGCTCTCTAATTCAATCCCTGTCTCTTCAAAGGTTTCTCTTATTATACACTCAAACGGCGTTTCATTCTGTTCTAGCTTCCCACCAACGCCGTTCCAGAGACCCATTGTTGGGGCTTTGCGTCGATTTAATAGGAGAAGATCTTGATTTCTTTTGATAAAACAAATCGTATATTGAAGCATGTACCGTCACCTAGTTTCTCATAATTTGATCCAATAATATAAGTTTGATAAAAACCTAAAACAATCACCTATCTATTTTACTAAACATTCACTCCATATGGATAAAACAGTTAAATTACTGTTACAATGAGCAAGTCGTCTTAAAACGATAGTAGAGTTGAATAAAAGGAACAATTAATGTTTCTCTGACATTCAGGAGGAAAGTAAGCATGCCAACAATCAATCAAGTCATTGAAAGCTATAATGAAGTGGAAAAGCTCTCAGATGCTCCACTCACCATCATATCCGAGGTATTATGGATCATCGTTGGACTCATTTTTATTATGCACCTGATCCGTAACCGTAACATCTTATCCCCATCAAAATTTCTATTTAGAGGAGCCTTCCTGTTCATCATCTTACTCATCATAGGGTATTTATCGTACACGTTAAACAGCTATGATTTTTCAATGAACGAGAAATCTTGGAAAGAAAATACACTCGCCCCTTATCTTCAGTCTTTACATGAGCACAACGAACAAGTTGAGGATTTTTCCCAATTACTGAAAGACCCTGATAACGGCATAAAATCAAATTATGTAGATGAAGACATATCTCCAATTTGGATCGAGTTAGTCACCACTACGGATACTGGTGAAAAACAAGAAAAAATTGTTGAAGCGACGATTTTAAAAGAACCAATTCAACAGCCCTATTTAACTTACAGAATGATTGAAAAAAACATTTCAGATCACTACTCAGATGAGGCTTATTATGAAACAACCCTTCACATTCCTGAAGATTATATGATTCTAACGGACTAATTTTTCAAAAAGCACACGCTCCATTTTGGGAGGTGTGCTTTCTTTCATTGTGCTAGTCTCGATTAGTTACCTTTTATCTTTCCGATACGCTATCCAGTCTCCACCTGGTATTTCGATAAAACGCTTTTCTGGATTTTTCATAATATAAGTAATGGCTTCATAACTTCCTTGCTCACTTTCGATTTCCTGCATGACACGGTCATACAAGTTATGATCGCGCCCTTCCTGATAACCTTCGAGAATATTAATTCTTTCTAGTAACTGATTATCCACCTCGTAGACTTCTCCATATACGTTATGCTCCTCGCTTTGAACTAAAGCAGGGTAACCATCCTGTGTGTCATAAAGCTGTCCCTTTGTCCAACAGAAGCTTTCTTTTAGAGCAGCTTCTTTTATGACACCATGATTGCTTTCTCCTAATCGTAGCGTTCCATAGCAAAATACAAGATGCATGGTTGTCTCTCCTTTATCTCCATAGCTATAGCGAAAAGCCCGCCAATAAGCGGGCTCCCCAGTAACTTAATTAAAAAATTCGCTTCAATGCCTTTTTAAGCGGTGGCATATCAATTTCCTGTTCTTCAAATGCTTTTTTGAGCATGTATTTCGAATAGCTTGCTGCCTGTTCATACGTGATTTTACCTGGAAGAGGCGGCTGCTCTTCAATCACAATGTCGACAATAACAGGCTTCGGTGATTTCGCAGCTCGTTCAAAAGCTGGAAGCAATTCTTCATACTTTTCGACGCGGTAACCTTCCCCGCCAGCTGTTTCAGCAAATGCGGCAAAGTTAAAGTCTTTTAATTCCGTTTCATAATCTATGTTCCCTATTTCCTGCTGTTCATATTTAATCATACCAAGACGTTCGTTGTTAAAGACGACAACCATCATAGGTAGCTTATATTTCACAGCTGTTAAGAAATCTTGCATCACCATCGTAAAACCACCGTCACCGCAAATCGCTACGGCCTGACGATCTGGATGAGCTATCTTACCTGCAATCGCTCCTGGAAGACCGCATCCCATCGTCGCCATCCATGAGGAAATGATGAATTTTTGATTCGTGATGCGTAAATGCCTTGCTGACCAAACTGTCACATTCCCTACATCGATTGACAAGACGGCATCATCATCCAAAACTTTTTGAAGTTGTGGCATGATTTGCTGTGGTTTAATTGGTGTAGACTGTTCCGATTCAATCTTTTCAAGATGAGCCCACCAGTTTTTCATATTGTCCTGACATTTTTCAATAAATTCACGGTCTTCCTGGTAGGTAGTATGCTCGGTTAAGTAAGATAACGTCCACTTGGCATCTCCTATTAATCCTACCGTTACAGGATAACGTTTCCCGATTTGAGTTGGGTCAATATCAACCTGGATCGCCTTTGCTTTATCAGGTAAATAATCGCGATACGGGAATGACGTACCGACCATGATGAGTAAATCAGTTTCTTCCATTGCTTCATAAGCAGGCTTCGTTCCAATCTGACCGAGTTGACCAAGGTTATAAGGATGAACGTCTGGAATAGCTCCTTTACCTGGTAAACTTAAAATAACCGGGGCTCCTGCTTTTTCTGCAAAGCTTAACAGTTCTTCTCTCGCATGTTTAGAGCCTTTTCCTGCTAAGATGACCGGTCGCTTCGCTTCATTTAACATAGCGACAGCTTCATTTAAATTGGAGTCATGTGGATGAACAACTGCTTTCGAGCGAATGAGGGACGTATTCTCTACCTTTTGTTTTACCTTCTCAGCTGCAAGGTCATCTGGAATTGTAAGAATCGCTACGCCCTTTTTCTCAACAGCTGTTCGTATAGCTTGATGAGTTAAGTCAGGTAACGATGCCGCAGTTTCCACCCTGCGGTTAAATACAGATACATCATCAAACATTCGTTCAAGGTTAATTTCCTGGAATTGATCCGTTCCAAGTTGGTCGCTTGCGACTTGTCCAGCAATAACGAGAACTGGTGCACCGTCAGCCTTCGCATCATAAAGACCATTCATCAAATGAACTGCTCCTGGTCCCGCAATAGAAAGGCAGACACCTATTTTGCCTGTTATTTTCGCGTACGATGCTGCTGCAAGGGCACCAACTTCTTCATGTCTAACCTGAATGAACTTCATACGGTCTTGAGCATTTCTTAAATTTTCCACAAAGTGGTTAATCGAATCTCCTGGTAAACCATACACATGATCTACTCCCCATTCAGAGAGTGTATTTAGTAAAATCTCGCCAGCATTTTTATCAAACATCATGACTCCTCCTTCGTTTCTTTATCCATAATGGGAAAGTACCCCTCTATAGGATCAGTGAAACGTCAGAGAAAAGAATAAAGCAGCCCAGTTGGACTGCTTTTATCGATATTACGTTCGTGGTCCACCTGCAACATAAAGAACTTGTCCACTAACAAAGGATGAGTTTTCATCAGCAAAAAAGAGTGCAGCATTCGCAATGTCTTCAGGTTTCCCTGTTCTAGCAACTGGAATCTGCTTTTTGTTGTATTCAATAAACTGGTCAAATTCAACACCGAGTCGTTCGGCCGTTGCTTTTGTCATATCACTTTCAATAAATCCTGGCGCAATAGCATTGGCCGTAATGCCATATTTACCAAGCTCGAGTGAGAGCGTTTTGGTTAACCCCTGAATGCCCGCTTTGGCAGCTGCATAGTTCGTTTGTCCACGATTACCTAGTGCAGAAGTAGAGGATAGACTTATGATGCGACCATATCCTTGATCAACCATATACTTTTGTGCCGCTCTTGAAGCATAAAAACTCCCAGTAAGATGTACCTGCATGACCGTCATCCAGTCTTCATCGCTCATTTTAAATAATAGATTATCTCGAATAACTCCAGCGTTGTTTACAAGAATATCAATTGAGCCGTATGCATCAGCCGCTTCTTTCATACTTGACTCTACCTGCTCTCGCTGTGTAACGTCCACAACTCCTGTCATAACCGAGAAGCCTTTCTCTTCTAATTTCTTTCTTGTTATAGAAAGGGCTTCTTCGTTCACATCGGCAAGGTATACCTTAGCCCCTTCATCTGCAAACTTTTCTGCAATGCTCGCACCGATCCCTCTGCTCCCACCAGTTATGTATGCCACTCTACCTTCAAGTCGTTTCACTCAACCTCACTCCTGTAAGCGTTTTCTTAACTCTAATTAAACTATAATAATATTACAATTTTCTGTCAACTATTGTCATCCAGTTTAAAATTGGGATAATAAGTGAAAAGAGTAGGAGAATGAATTATTTATATTGGAGGCTATCGCGATGAAACATCTCGTTTTCTATGATGCTGAATGTCCTTTTTGTTTTTATGTAAAGAAATCACTTCGCAAACTGGACTGGTTTAATAAGATCGAATGGATACCGGTCCAAGAAATTGAGGAGCACCCGGAAGACTATCCTTATATGCAGTTTCGCCACAAACGAA
Source organism: Pseudalkalibacillus hwajinpoensis (assembly GCF_015234585.1). Classification (NCBI taxonomy): domain Bacteria; kingdom Bacillati; phylum Bacillota; class Bacilli; order Caryophanales; family Guptibacillaceae; genus Guptibacillus; species Guptibacillus hwajinpoensis. The sequence continues at coordinate 53,488 of NZ_JADFCM010000008.1, read as the reverse complement.
TGTATGATGAAATTCATATGCTCACGACATCTGGGAACCTTCATGCAGGCTTTTATACGGTAAGACGACTGTTAATGGCACTTCCTGTAACGGTACCTCTCTCTTTACTACTATACTTACCTTTTATTGATAAGCTTGGTTCACCATTCTATATCTGGTTTTCAAAAAACCGTTATGATTGGTTTGGACGTTATTCAGAGCCCCGTTTTGAATAATTTTTTTAAAAGCAGGCGTTTATACTTTTTTCTAGAATACTATTTGTCAGAGAATTAGTTTGGAAGGATGCTTTGATATGGAAGAAAAATGGCTTACCTGGGCAAAACAAATTCAATCCATTGCTCAAGAAGGGCTAACTTATACGCAGGATAACTATGATTATGAAAGATATATTGAACTGAGACAGCTAAGTGCTGAAATCATGGAAACCTACACGGAATATGATATGAAAACAATTAGCGAACTTTTCACGAATGAAACTGGCTATCAAACGCCTAAAGTAGATGTTCGTGCAGCTGTTTTTCGTGAAGGTAAATTGCTTTTCGTTAAAGAAAAAGCGGATGGCAAGTGGTCCCTTCCCGGCGGCTGGGGTGACGTAGGTTTTACGCCAGGAGAAGTAGCGGTAAAAGAAGTTCAGGAAGAATCAGGATACATTGTAGAAGCACGGCGACTTCTTGCCGTGCTCGATCACAAAAAACACCCTCACCCACCATCGCCTTACCATATTTATAAGGTGATGATTGAGTGTGAGCTAGTCGGTGGAGATGCGGCCGAAAGTATCGAAACAAGTGACTGTGGTTTTTTCGCTCAAGACGAGCTTCCCCCTTTGTCGACTGGCAGAATAACTGAATCACAGGTTGGGATGCTTTATAATCTCCATAACAACGTTACCCTTCCACCTGTTTTTGATTAAGTGAAATAAGGAGCTATCACAATGATTAAACCATTTAACAATGGCCTTCTTCTTATGAGGAAAGACAAATTACAAGAACGAAGCTGGAGAAGTGATAATTGTTATAAGTTTATATTCTCTCACCAGGGGTCAGGGCTTTACGAAACACCACGTGGTGATATTTCAATTGATAAAGGACAGTTCTATGTCCTTAACCCAGGTGATACCCATCGCCAACTTAACGTTACGGATGAAAAATTTCTAATTGAACTGGATAAAACTATTTTTCAAGAAGTAGCAAAAGATCTCAATCTCAGTGTACGCTTTCCTGAATTTGCGTCTATTCCTTATTATCATCCACAGCTTCAGCAGTGGGCTTCTTTTGTACGAGATTGTATGGGAAATGGTTTGCAAGCCGAAGAAAGTACTTACTTCCTTGAGCACAGTGCGGTACAACTCGTTATCCTCATGCTCAAGCATGCTCCAGGATTGCATCAACAGGAGCTCCCCATCCCTTCAGCTAAGTTTCCGCTAACTACTGCTATTACAGCTATGAAAGAAGGGTTTCAAGAAGACTGGTCGCTTGATCAGCTCGCTAACCTGACAGGACTCTCGAAATATCAATTCGCTCACTCCTTTAAAGAAGCGCTTGGTATTTCGCCTTATTCATTCCTGCAACTTTATCGCATTATGAAAAGTCAGGAAAAGCTTCTTCACTCTAGTGAATCAATTCTATCAATTGCTTTTTCATCAGGATTCAAGAATCTTTCTTCTTACAATCATCTATTTAAAAAGTTGTATGGAAAATCTCCTTCTCAAATCCGTAGTAGTTCCTATAAGATAGACGATACTAATGAGCATCATTAACATTCCACTAACAACCATTATAACTTGAATTGGCAGAAGAACAGCGAATGCACCAAATAGAGCCAATGAAAGAGTATTAGCAAGATAGAGTAGCACAGCGTTCGTGCTAAACCCTCTTCCAAGCTGCTCTTTCGGTACGATGGTTTGCAGGAGATAAACTCTTGCAAGTCCAGCTATCGGAATCCCTATTCCTACTAGAATAGCACCTACAAAAAAATGTTCTAACTCGTATAATACGCCATAATAAAATACGCCCGCTCCCCAAATGAAAGCACCAATCATATATGTTTTTAAATCCATTTCCTTTACAATATAAGGAATGACTAAATTTGTTCCAATCACAACTGCACCAAACAAACCTAGTATCAAACTATAAATCTCTTCACTCCTCGAGGTCATATCTGAAAGCGCGAGTAGGAGCCCCACTTCCCAAACCCAGGTATTAAGAAATACAATTACAAAAGTACTTAGAAACAAATGCTTCAGGGTGATATTCCCACCAGCCCATTTAGTAAACGATACGATTGAGCGCCAGACTCCGCTCAAGGATTTTTTCCCATTATAAATGGTTTCTTTCACTTGTAATTTCATAAGAAAGAATGCACTCAATCCATAAGTTATAGCGTCAATAGTAAAAAAATGGACAGCACCATGCGTTGTAAGAATCCATATTGAAAGAAAAGGACTTATGACCGTAACGCCTCTTTGAAGTGTATCATTCAATCCATTAACCGATGTTCGTTCTTTCTCTTCTGTCATAAGAGGCAGCAAAGCACGATGAGCTGGGTTAAAGAAGCAACCAATCGATTGAATGAGAAAACTAACAAACAGTAAATAAGCATATCCTAACAAATCTGCGTAATAGAACAAAACAATAGATCCAATTAATGGAATTCTGACAAAATCTAAAATAATGAGCATTCTCTTCTTCTGTACCCAATCAGAGATCACCCCTCCTATCAACCCAAAGAGTAAATAAGGTAGAGTTTCTGCGATCGCCATTCCAGTCGTCAATACCTTAGATTCGGTTATCTCATAAGCAAGAAAAAGAAACGCCATACCTGAAAGGACATCGCCTAGCTTTGAAATCCCTCCTCCGAGCAAGTAGTACCTTATGTTTTGATTGAACATTAATTTGATATACATAAAATCACCTCTCCCTCTATCATAAAAAGAAAGAGGTGATTTATCTTATAAGATCTTGCTACAATTTAACGCAATAAATTGTCTTCACATGATTTCAGCCATGTATCAGCCATAAGACGATTGCCTTCTGAAGTCATATGAACGCCATCCGTTGTGAGAGTATCTTTCTTTTCCCCTAGCGCTTGTAGGAAAGTTTCATGAGTAGGAACAACAATTGCGCCAAACTTAGCTCCCAACTTGCGAACGATTTCAACATAAGGCATAAGCAGCTGATTTCCTTTTGAAGAGATATTCTCTTCAATAATCGTTGGTTCCATTAAGACAATTTGCACGATACCATCATTTACTTCCATTAAAAGTCGTTCATATATCTCCTCAAACTCACTTGGCAACACCTGCTCCATCTCAGAATGATCCAATTGTCTCCACACATCGTTAATGCCAATGGAAATGGAAATCAGATTAGGTTCCAACGCTAAAACATCCCGTTTCCATCTACTTTCAAGATCAGTGATTCGATTACCACTCACGCCTTTATTGATGATCTCCACATGGAATTGCTTTATTATCCCTTCCTTAATCATCCTTACATATCCATAACCAAGTCCTTCAGGGTCCTGGTTTCTGCCTGAATCCGTAATACTATCCCCGATAAACAACCACTTCATATAAGCTCCTCCAGGTTCTCAGTCGTAATGGTCCATCGCTCATTTACCTTACTATGCTGCTCTAACATCCAGCTTTTTGCGTATTGTTCAATATCCCTCACATCGGTTTCCTCAAGTTGAACATCAATCGATTCAATACTTCCCTGTTGATTTGTTTTTAGATAGATGGCATCATGATCATCATTCATGAAATGGTTGTAGGATTGGGTGCTTTTCCAAAAACCAATAATAATCGCCACGTTTCCTTCTGACCAGCCACCGTACTGAGCTATAAACCCTTCGTCATTTCGCAATTCAATCCAGCGTTCTTGCCCACTAGAAAAAGTTGCTTCCTGACCTTCTCGCACGTTGCAAACTATTTTTTTAATCAGCATCACTGTTGAGCTTTTTCACTAAGATCAGGATGTCTGAAGCAGTCAGTTGTATGATCATTGACCAAACCAACAGCTTGCAAGAAGCTATATATAATAACAGGTCCTACAAATGTAAAACCACGCTTTTTCATATCTTTACTAATCTTCTTGCTAAGTTCTGTTTCTGCTGGTACTTCCTCTATCGATTTCCAGTCGTTAATGATCGGTGTGTCTTGCGTAAAACACCATATGTATGATGAAAAGCTTCCGAACTCTTCTTGAATCTCCATAAATGCTTTCGCATTCTTTACCGTTCCGCGCACCTTTAATTTATTCCGTATAATGCCTTCATTATGGAGTAGCTCTTGTATTTTGTCCTCATCATAAGTCGCTACTTTCTCAACAATAAATTGATCAAAAGCAGCTCGATAATTCTCTCTTCTTTTCAAAATCGTAATCCAACTTAACCCCGCCTGCGCTCCTTCTAAAATGAGCATTTCAAAAAGTTTTTGATCGTCATAAACAGGAACTCCCCACTCATGATCATGATACTCTTTATAAATTTCTTCTTCATTCACCCATGCACAACGGTTCATAATGTTACCTCCAATAAAGGCTAGTTGCCTACAATTTCTTAACGCTAATCCAGTTGAATACTTTCTCCTACGCTAGCCATACTAAGTGGCGATAACAAAGGAGATGATCGTGATGGCTAGATTGCTTTATATTACCGTGAATCCAAAACCGGTAAAAGAATCTTTCAGTTTAAGTATAGGGGAAGTTTTCCTTGAAACCTACCAGGAAAAACATCAGAATGATGACGTCGTAAAGCTAGATCTTTATAATATTGATCTTCCTTATATTGATACTGACGTTTTTAACGGATGGGGAAAGCTGCAGCAGGGAAATGCATTTGATCATTTATCAGGAGACGAACAGCTTAAAGTCAGTAAAATTAACGACCTTACAGATCAATTCATATCAGCAGATAAATATGTCTTTGTTACGCCATTCTGGAATTTCAGCTTTCCCCCTAAATTAAAAGCTTACATTGATACAGTGGCTATTGCTGGCAAGACTTTTAAATATACAAAAGAAGGTCCAGTTGGTCTCCTAACTGATAAGAAAGCCCTTCACATCCAAGCGAGAGGTGGCATCTATTCAGAAGGGCCTGCAAAAGAAATGGAATTCGGAGATCGGTACTTACATGCCGTACTTGGATTCCTAGGCATCCCTTCTGTTGAATCAGTCATTGCTGAAGGAATGGCACAAATGCCTGAGAAAGCTGAAGAAATCAAGAAAAAGGCGATGGAAGAAGCGAAACAAGCTGCAAAGACTTTCTAAGAAATACAGTATTCGTTCGTGCCTCTGAAATAGCAATTCCCCAAAATAAAAAAGCGCACATTGCGCTTTTTTATTCATCCCTTAACGAGTGGTCGAGCGGAATCATTAAACTGTAATCAAAAGGGAAACTCATTTCAGCGATCTCCTCATTCTGTTGGGGGACTTCACTCACGTTCATTTCTCCTGGTATACCCTCTAGCGGGATATGTTTTGTATGATCAAACATTTCATCGTCTCCTTCCATTTCTAGTATGGTTGAAGAACGATCTAATTATGAGATCTAGTTGCAATTCTATAGCAGCTTCGACATATAGTATTCATCAACAAATTCATCATCTATTAACAGTGAGTGACGTTTCAAGCCCTCCACTTCAAAACCTGCTTTCCTGTAAAGAGCTAATCCACCTTCATTTCGTGTGACCACATTTAATTCGAGGCGGTGTAGGCTTTGAGTCATTGCCCACTTCTCTAATTCAACAAATAACTCGGATCCCACTCCCTGTCCTCGATACTCTTCTTTAATTCCTATCACTAGATAGGCGCTATGTTGATTGCGCTTCGCCTGTCCGCCCACCGCAATTAGATAGCCGATCAATTCACCAGCATTCTCAGCTACGAATATACGAGAATGACGATCACTCTCCATTTTTTCAATCCGCTCACGCTGCTCAGCTATTGTCGTCTTTCTCTCGCCGTCTTCAAAGAGCATAAATGGGGAATCGCTCTCCACACCTTTTATTAGCTTCACAAATGCTTCGGCATCATCTGGGCTAATTTGTCTAATTTTCATTTGTTTGTCCTCATTTCCTATAACTGGTCTTTACAGCTTACCATAAGAAAAACGCGTATAAAGGATTATACGCGTTTTCCCTGGTTTTACTGCTCAACAACCGGCCTTGTTTTCTTCTCTAGCTTTCTTACTTCTTTCATAAGTTCTTTATATCCGAGTCTCGTTAATTCAAACTCATCGTTCACTAGCTCATACTCGATTAAAGTGTTCCGCTTTGATTCTGGAATGTCGTTATAAATGAGTCGAAGCTCTTCATTTAACTCAACAAATGAACTAGATTCAACAGAATCAATCCCAATTAACTCAGCAACCAGCTTCATATCAGGGGTTTCTTTAATGAAAAGTCCCTTCTTATCAATGACTGCTTTTTGAATTTTATCTTTAAATAAAAGCACTTCTTGCTTGATCCGATTGCTTTCAGATTCCTTATGCTGCATCCTGTTACGATAGCTTTCTTTCTCTATTTCATCAAGATCCGCTTTAGAAAGAAGCTCTTCAAAAAGCATCGTTTTATCACTATTGATCTGCTCAAGTTCACGCTCTTTCTCAGCTTCCTCCATCGATTCTGCCTCGATAGCCGTGTTTTCAAGTGAAAATGAAAGCTGATCATCTGCTGTAGTAGTTGAAGAGGCCGTATCCTCTACCTGCTCACCCTTTAACTTTGCATCAAAATCATGAATTTTTTTAATAACATATAGCGAAACGCCGACGCTAAGACACGTTAAGAACAACCTGAACATAAATGGGGAAAACGCCACAAGATATAATAATAAAATGAATCCAATAATGGAAAGAACCGTTAGTACTTTTTCTTTTCCCGTTTTCGCTTGCATAGGCTGATCTAGTGTCGCAAGAAATTTCTTCATGGATGTTAACATCCTGACTTTTCACCTCTCTACTCTATTGCCATCCTCTTCTGAGAACGAACATTACCCGGATTGCTTACATTTCGGGTTCTATAATTGTTCGAAAGCACCTTCTATTTTACGAGGATAGCTATTTTCGAAGGTCTAACAATCCTATGTGGACAATACACTTGAAAACAAGTCATTCGTTTGTCCATGAAAGGAGTTGTTAACTATAGAAACCCTTATTCATCAATGTTTAGAGTGGCTGCTACAGCTCGGTTACCCTGGCATCGCCCTTGCTCTAATGATTGAAATCATTCCGAGTGAACTCGTACTCGCTTATGGAGGATATATGGTATCTGAAGGAACGATTCGTTTTACTGGTGCTGTTATTGCTGGAACGATCGGTGGCACAGTCGCTCAGCTCTTTTTATACTGGCTCGGCCGTTTTGGTGGACGTTCGTTCTTAGAACGCTATGGAAAATTCCTGTTTATTTCTCAAAAGCATCTTGCCATTGCTGAAACCTGGTTCGATCGGAATGGCGTGAGCGTCATCTTTACAGCTCGTTTTATTCCTGTCGTTCGTCACGCGATCTCTATTCCAGCAGGTATTGCTAAAATGTCGATCGTGCGATTTACCTTCTATACGATCCTGGCTATGATTCCGTGGTCCATTCTCTTCCTATATATTGGAATACAGCTCGGTGACAACTGGTCCCAGATTCATTCTGCTGCAAGAATTTATACGTTACCAGTTAGTCTCGGAGCAGGATTCTTTCTTATCTGTTACATCTTTCTACTTATTATGAAGAGGCGACTCATTCGCTAATTCTAACAAAAATTGCCTACCATAAGTATACTAAGCAATCGTTCAAGCAAAGTTTACCTATTCACCTAATTCCATTCTCTTACGACTAATGATGAGGCACTTAGTGCACTAGCTAAGTTTTTTTTGCAAGAAATATTGGGTATGACCTTGAGGATGATTTTCTACTTTACCACAAATTTCATACCCTTCCTTTAGATAAAATCCAGGTGCTTGAAAACTGAATGTATCAAGCAATATAAGTCGACATTCCTTTTCCTCTGCAAGTCTTTCAACTTGTTGGAGAAGTTTCCTTCCAACACCGTTCCCTCTCTTCTCATCTGTCACCCAAAGAAAATCGATATGAAGGTGCTGCCAGAACAATGTTGCGGAAATCCCGCCAACCACTTCATCCTCTTCTTCTATGACGAATGCGATTTCTTCAAGCGGGGTTTTAACTGCAGATGAAAGCTTCTGTTTGTTATATTCAACAACTTTCTTTCGAATGAAACCTCGTGACCCATCTCTTCTTTGTATCATTCAAATCCTCCTCATCCGAGCGTTCTTCTCGTCTCCTTAACTGGAATCTCGCTTCCTCTCTCGTATTCTACAGAAACTTCAAACGTTCCCTCCTCAAAGAACTTTGGCAGTCTCTGCTTAAACCAATCTTGCATAGGAAGCGTATGAACTAAATTTCTCTTCACCCACATTAATTCACCTTCTGGTGGATCGGGGTGCTTACTACCAGAGTAGGAAGTAGCTACATAATTAAACACGATGTACCGAAACTCTTCATCTGGAATAATAAATTCATCGACTCCCTTATATGTAAGATCGCAAGGATGAACAATAAATCCCGTTTCTTCATAAAGTTCTCTTGCAGCACCTTCGGCAAAGCTTTCTGAGAGTTCAATCTTCCCGCCTGGACCGATATAGCCAGGAAACCCTGCTTCAGGAGGTCGATTAAGTAAGAGAATTTCATCTTTTTCTCTATTATGTAAAATAACCATGGATAGTAAAGTAGCTTTTATCGTTGTCATCCATTCCACCTCCAGCAAATCCTATCTTCGTCTATGATGACAGTATATATCATTCTGAGTTAGGAACCTACTATACTATGATGAATGATTTTTAAGAAACAGGGTAACATCCAATATAGAAGACATGATCGCGTAAGTCATGCCGCCCAAGTTAGGAAAAGGAGTGATACCATGTTAACCCGCACACATTACAAAGAACGCAATCCAATGAATGAGCGATTAATCAACTGGTCAGTTGAAAATACGAAAGAAGATGACTATCAAGAGTCACAGCTTGCGATTGTGGAATGCACCTGTACGAATAGCGATGGAGACGAATTGCAAACAGTTAAAACGCTGGAAATGTCACCTGAGCATAACTCCTGGGAAGAGTGGATGGATGAACTGAAAAAAGATCGTTTTGAAATCATCCAGTGCCCAAGCTGCAAAGTATGGACGATTGATGACAAGTAAAGAAGCGTTTATGAATGTAGACGATATCGAAAAGCCCTTCTCTATGTTTGAGAAGGGCTTCCTTATTTATTACGATAGTGCATCTAATTCAGTTGAAATAAAATCCATCAATCCTTTGATCATCGTTTCAGAGAAATCAAAATGGATACCTGCCGCTTCATACACTTCGGATAACGACACAGAGCTTCCGAGTGATAAGGCACGGTTGTAATTCTCTAGAGCCTGTTCTGGATTTTCTCTATACTGGCGATACATTTGGATCGCACCAAGTTGGGCAATAACATATTCAATATAGTAGAACGGCACTTCAAAAATATGCAGAATCAACTGCCAGTTATTCTGAATCCATTCTTCCTGCCCTGTCCAATCTACATAGGAGGAATCATATGTGCGCGATAGCTCCATATATTTCTCGCTACGTTCTTTGCTCGTATGATTTGGGTTCTCATACATCCAGTGCTGAAACTGATCCACCACGATACCACTAGGAAGGAAGAGGATTAACCCTTCAAGCTGATCTTTCTTAGCTCTTAGCAATTCCTTTTCATCCTGATACATCAGATTCCAGTAGTCCATCGTTAAGAGTTCCATCGACATGCTTGCTAGCTCAGCTGACTCCATAGGCGTATCTTGATAAGCTGATAGCATTTGATTACGCTTAAAATCATTATGAATGCAGTGACCCATCTCATGAAGAAGCGTAATAAAATCATCCTGTGACTTTGTACTATTCATAAAGATAAAGGAAAGCTCAGAAACCGGAAGATACTCACAAAAACCTCCCTGCGCCTTTCCTTTCCGACTTTCGAGATCAAGTGCACCTTTTTCATTCATCTCGTTTAAAAGATAAGAGAAGCGCGGAGAAAGCTTATCGAAAATATCAGATGTGCCTTTGATTAGCTCTTCGATTTTATTAAATGGACGAAGCGGCTGCTTATCTTTCGGAACAGCCCTCGTATCCCATGGTTTATACTCTTCAATACCAAGCTCTTGCTGATGCTTTTTCTGCAGCTTTTCTTTTAGAGGAACAACGTGCTTTCGAACTGCCTCAGCTAGAGATTTACAATCCTCTGGTGTGTAATCGAACCGCTCGTATTTCTTAAACATATAATCTCTGTAATTATCGAGATTCACATTCTCAGCTTTTTTCTGACGGAGCTGAATCAGCTCGTCCATAATTTCCTGTAAGTCGTCTTTTTTCGTTAAGAGCGTCGTGAAGATTTCTTCCATAGCGCTTTTGCGAACTTCCCGATCCCCATCCTGCATCATTAAAAACATTTCACTAAGTGTTTTTTCTTCGCCATCCCAATGAAATGAGAGACTACCTGTATGCTCAAAATAACGATTAACGATGCGATCTTCTTCAACTTCTAAGTTAATATTTTCCTCATTAAAAAGCGTCATTGCATTTTCTTTCCGAAGAAGAAATTGTTTATAATACTCTTGGTTCAGCTGCGATTTGTAAGGGGACTCCTGAAACTTTTCATCAAAAAGCCCCTCATATCGCTTTACCATAGGTTCTATGTATTCTTGATCGTGCTCTATTGTCTTTTTTGCTTCTTCACTGCTGCTATGGCACTGGAAATCAATATAGTGTCCGGCAAGTCCTTCTGCCACACCATCCATTAATGAAGATAAGCTCATCACCCATTTTTCTAATTCATCAGCAGAATGAATCGACTGATTGAGGAGCGATTTAAACTCTTCTTCAAGAATAGAAGGATTTTTAAAATCATACTTTTCAACATAAAACGTACTCATCAGCTTCCCCCTTAAGATGCTTTTATGTACCATTTCATAGTTTACCACAGAATTTTCTGACAGGATATGTCATATCCTTTCTCATGAGTCCACATTTATGAAAGGCTTAAACCAGAAGACACAAAAATGGGACCCCACCCCGTGGATGGGACCCCTCCTGTGTGGAAAACGAAGCATCCCATCCAAGGACGGGGCTTCATTCATGCTTGTACCCGTATCATTATGATCTATAACGTAAAAACGCCAATTCTTTGATTGAAATATTATCCTTCTTTCTGATCGACTATCCACACTTCATCATTCGCATTAATTTTTCCCGTTTGAATCACTTTCGCATACATTCCAAATAAATTCCGATGTTCTTTTGCAACCTTCTTCAAGAGGTCCGGATGTTTTCCTCCAGTCTCAGGATCAATGGTGATAATCATACATCGCTCACAAGGTTTTACGATTTCAATCATCACTTCTTTTCCGATTTGTAGAACTTTTCCTTCCCACGTTTCTTCTACAAATGGCGTTTTCTCCAACAAAGAAATTTTAAGGTTTGGTCGAAAGCGTCTTTCATCTGTTTTTTTACCCCAGGATGCTGATAACGCATCAAGAGAAGCATCCGTCACAATTAAAAGATGCTCTTCTTCAATCGGTCCTATTGGAACATTTTCCGGATGATAAACTTTTTTCGTTAGCTGCTTTGAAGATTCTTCTTCTATTTCACGTAGCCAGGTCGAATCAGACCACTTATACGTTTCTCCTCCTGGTGTCGTGATGACTGGTTCAGGATAAGCATCAAGTGATTCCGGTGCACTGAACGATGCTTGATAACGCACGAGTGGTGGAAATTGTGTAATCGTAAAAAACGATTCTTTCTCATCTAAAATCACATGACTTCGATCGCCATAAAGGCCATAGTTCATCACCATTGTCTGAGTAACGCGTTCTCCTGTCATCGACTTCACAGGATGACGCATCATCTCACTAATTGTTCCAATTTGAATGATCATCAGCTCCCTTCTTCCTCCTTAGTATATCCAAAGAGAAAGAATCTCATTTTTTCCTATAAGTCTAGTATAAACAATAAGAGATTTGCATAAAACTAGTAGAAACAAAGGAAAAAAGGAGAGATCCGAATGGAAATAAAAGAATACTACTCCATTACCCTCTATAATGAAAGGCGAAGAGCGATCTTTCATTCAGAAGATGAATATGATAATTTCGAAGAGGCACAGCGTGAAGGATATGTTCTTCTTCGCAATCATCCGAAAGCAGACTTATATTCGGTAGAACGTTTTTTTGCAGTAGAAGACGTCTAAAGAGACCTTTTCTTCTCAAGTAAAATGGCCAGTTTTTGATCAATCTCAGCTATTTCAGGATCACCAGGTAATAAAAGACTAATCTTACTAATCAGCGCAGATATTTCGTTATCAAGAAGCATCTTTTGTTCTTCTTCCTTTTTTGAAGAAACAGAAGAGCTTTTTTCTTGCACTCTTTTTCGATATTCCGCTAAATTCCTCTCAACCCTTTTAATCTGTTGATTCTCAAATACAAGAAGCTGATCACACATTTTCTCCATAAAATAAACATCATGCGAAACAATGAGAAGAGTTCCCGTAAACTCTTGCAGTGTATCTTCCAATTGCTCTCGTGAAGGCAAATCTAAATGGTTTGTAGGCTCATCGAGTATCAGAAGATCATATTTGTTCATCAACATACGCGTCAGTTTCAGTTTTGTTCTCTCTCCAAGACTGAGTTGATTAATGGCGGCATTGATTCGATCTCTTCCCATTCCCATCGAAGCAAAAATCGATTTTGCCCGAAAGATCTCTTCCTTAGTTGCTACGTTTAAAACTTCAAGCGGAGTTTTTTCTTCAGGAAGATCATGCACATCCTGTGACAGATAGCCAATCTGAAGCGTTGGACTACTCCACAGTTCTCCCTCGCTAAGCGCCTCCATTCCAAGCAGCATTCGCAATAAGGTGGTTTTCCCACAACCATTTTCACCAACAATCCCCACTCGTTCCCCAGACTTCATGTAGAAAGAACTTTTTTGAAATAACCATCGATCTTCAAAACGTTTTCCGACATTAGACGCTTCTAATACGCGTTTACCACGTGTATCATTCGCCTGAAATTGAAAGCGTACTTCTTTCTCCTGATCAGGTTCTTCCACTTTATTTTTCTGCAGTTCCTTCTCAAGTCTCTTCTGTTTCGACTTCACCTGACGATCCATTTTCTTTGCTTTCATGCGGTAATGTTCCTTATACCCTTCCTGTTTTGTTGACTCACCGTGTGCTTTTTCAGACCAATTCGTTAATCCTGCAAGCTGACCTTCTATTCGCTTTATTTCTTTTTGTTGCGCTCCATAATGATGGAGCTGGTCTTCGTATCTTCTTTGCTTTTCGGCTCGATATGCCGTGTAATTTCCTTGATAGTCGCTTATGTTACCACCTTCAACTTCAAGGATTCTGCCAACCGTTTGATCGAGAAAATAACGATCATGAGATATAACAAGAACAGCTCCCTTAAAAGAGTGGAGCTCTCGAATTAACCAACTTACGCCTTTTCCATCTAGGTGGTTTGTTGGTTCATCTAGTATTAATAAATCCGGATGAGTAGACCAAATCTTTGTGAGCACTAGTTTTAACTTTTCCCCACCGCTTAAATGTTCCGCTCCTTCATTAGTTGGAATAGGGCGTAATCCTAACTCCTTTTCCCTTTTAAAGTCAGAAGAATCGACTTCCAGCCCATATTGCTCAACCATCCCTGTCTGGTCAACCGACTGCTTCAGATAACCGATATCACCTTTGAGAGTAATTCCCCCATCATCTGGCTCGATCTCTTTTACGATTATTCTTGCTAAAGTTGTTTTACCAGCACCGTTCGGTCCAACAATTCCAATGCGCTCTCCCTTATGAATATCAAGGTTCACTTGATTAAATAACAAGTTCTCATTAAAGCTTTTTTTCAATCCTCTTATCGAAATAACGTTCACAGTATCTCCCCCAAATTTTCAGTTCAATGTTTTGAGGAGAAAAAAACCTCCCCATTACCTGGAGAGGCCTGTCGTTCCAATTTCCCATACCACCGAAAAAATGCATCACAAAGAAGCATGTTTTCGCCAGCACAAGTGATTAAAAAGGGCAGACTAATCCTATTCTCCAGAAAATCAATTTCACAATTTGAAATTAGATCTGAATAAATAAGATTAGTTCTTCATCGCTCCTTAACCATTCCCTTCGTCTTTAGTTGCCATTATTTTAAAGAATTATGTAAGCGATGTCAAATTCTTTTTTAGCCATTTATAAAATGAATAGCCTTTAAAAAATCGAATTTTGTTGAGGAATTTAAGAAAATCAGTCGATTTTTATCCTTTTTTAGTACAAAAGGACCCTATAATGTCTCATATTCCAAACCGATATTAGAAATAGTTAAGAAATACTTTCCATTTGATACTAATTTTGAAGGGAGGCCAATTCGTCCGTTGTTGTGACGTCACTGCGTACATAAGAAAAATAGAAACATAGAATATGGGGGAATACACATCGTGCGGAGTAAAATTCTTACGTTTATTATGGCCGTTCTTTTAATTTTTACAGGAATGAGTTTTCCAGAAAAAACATCTGCAAGTGGTGAAATTGAACGTATTAGTGGTGCAAACAGAATTGATACAGCTCTTGAAGTTTCTAAGAAGGTATCACCAGGTAAGCTTGCAACAGCTGAAAAGGCGGTTATCCTTACCCGATCAGATATGCCATTCGATGCTTTAGCAAGTTCAGGACTTGCGGGAGTAAAACAAGCACCAATTTTATTAACAGCCTCATCTAGACTTGATGCCAAAGTGTCAAAAGAACTCGACCGTCTTGGCGCGAAAAAGATTTATATCCTTGGTGGAACAACTGCCATCAGTCAAGGGATTGAAGATGAGTTAAAAAAGACATATACAGTAGCAAGAGTTGAAGGATCCACTCGTTACGAGACGGCCAACGCTATTAATAAAGCATCAGGGCTAGATCAGTCATCTACCGCTATTGTGGTAAATGGAAATCAAGTAGCAGACTCCCTTTCAGCATCAAGCGTAGCTGCTATGAAAAACTATCCAATCTATTTAACAACTGAGACAAAAGCTCCATCGCTTCCTTCAAGTATTAAGACTGTTTACGTAATCGGAGGAAATGCCGTTCTCTCAGACGCTGTCATTACTAAATTAGAACAGCAGGGCAAGAAGGTTATTCGTCTTGCTGGTGACGATCGTTTCCTAACAAACATTGCAGTCAATAAAGCCTTTTTCTCATCAAACTCTTCTTATATTTTAGCTAGAGGAATTTCGGTTCAACAAGATAAAGAAGATTATCCTGATGCTGTAGCTGCAGCACCCTTAGCAGAGAAATTTAACGCACCAGTTGTGTTAGCTCATAATGCGAGACCAATTCCAGACGTTCAAACTTATCTCTATCAAAACGCTTCTTCCTTGATGGTACTGGGTGGAGAAGCAGCTATTCCTTCTAGTATCGTAGATTCTTATAAAATGAAAGACAAAGTTGAAGAAGTTGTTTTAGAAACTGGAATTGTTACAGCTTCAAGCTTGAATGTTCGAACTTCACCAGAAATGAACGGAACAAGAATCGGTGCATTGCCTCGTAACGCTGAAGTTGATATTTATGGGTATTCAGGCGATTGGGCTAAAATTAAGTATCAGGGACAAGTAGCTTACGTGCACAGTGGTTACTTAATCCTTAAAAGCAGTAATCTTTTAAACAACTTAACGATCGTAGTCGATGCAGGACATGGAGATCATGATCCAGGTGCAAGTAATGGAAAACTTCTTGAAAAAGACATCAATCTGGATGTAGCTCTTTATTTAGAGAAGAAACTTAAGTCAGCTGGAGCTAACGTTGTCATGACGCGAAGAGATGATTCGTTCTTAGAACTGAGAGAACGTTCGAATATCGCTAATAACTTGAATGCCGACGCGTTTATTAGCGTGCATACTAATGCAGCAAGTGAAGCTGCTCACGGAATTGAAACATATTGGTACGATAAATATAGCTCTGCAGAAAGTAAAGCTCTTGCAGAAAGCATTCAAAAACGATTAATTGAAGTAACGGAGGCAAGCAATCGTGGTGTTAAGAACCAGAGTTTCTCTGTTATTCGAGAGTCAAGAATGGCAAGTGTTCTTGTTGAAGTTGGGTTCTTAACAAATAATGAAGAGTACAAGCTTCTTCTTACACAGTCTTATCGTGAAGAGCTTGCTGATGGCATCTATCAAGGCGTTTTAGATTACTATAAAACAAATTAAATAATAAAAAAGGGAGCTTCCGTCAGGAGACTCCCTTTTGTTTCGTCTTAAGCTATTGTCCAATTTGAGCTTCTGACAATATATCATTCAGCTTAATGCTCTCACATCCTTTTATACGGATAAGCCCTGCCGTTGTTGTAATTTCAATCATTCTATTTGTTGCGTTATCTCCTTCTATAATTTATAACCCAAGACCAATCGAAGTCTGATTAGTATAAGACGTATATGCAATAAGTTGATTAATCTCAACGATTTCTTTTTCACTGTATCCATGTTCTTTTAATTTCTCAAGATCCGCTTTCTCTAGACTCTTCGGGTTCGTAACAAGTTTCTCGGCATAGCTTAGTATACTTTTTAAATGACTGTCAAAAGCACTTGAGCTTGCATATCTTTCAAGCTCCTCAAGTATAGACTCATCTCCACTGATTTCTTTTAATAAATTTCCATGCCCCGTATAGCAAAACTCACAACCATTCAAATGAGACACAAATACGACAACTGCTTCCGTTTCAAATTCATTCAACACACCTGCTTTAACAGCTGCTGCTAAAGGCATAAACGCTGAAAAAACGTCAGGACTTTTCGCAATAAGTCGATTAAAAACAGGAACAGGATGTTCAAGATCTTTATAGATTTCAAGATCCTTTAGATCTGACTGTTTAGCTGGTTTAATCCATGGCATTTTCTATCATCCTTTCTTAATCCATTCTTTATCATAACAAATAATTTTGTTTTTCAAAAAAACCACTGTGCTAAGAAGCACAGTGGGATGAGTTGGTTTTAAAACGTTTCTTTTTTCATTCGACGATATTTTCCGATCATTGCATAAAAAACCGGGACGAAAACGAGTGTTAATAATGTAGAGGTAGTCAGTCCGCCTATAACCGTAATCGCAAGTCCCTTTGAAATGAGACCTGATGCTGAATTAGAAAGCGCGAGAGGAATGAGGGCAAAGATCGTTGCAAGAGCCGTCATGATGATTGGACGCAATCTCACTTTCGCCGCTTCAACTAAAGCCTCTGTCATTTCTAAACCGTTCATTCGGTTCGTTTCTACGCGATCTAGCAACACTACTGCGTTCGTGACTACAATACCAATCAGCATAAGCATCCCAATCATCGCACTCATAGAGAGCGTTTGACCTGCAATCAGTAGTCCAGCTAATGATCCGATTGGAACAAATATTAATGAGGATAGAATCACGATCGGTGTAATAATTCCTCTAAAGGTTAGACTTAATACAAAAAATACGAGAAGGATCGCTGCAATCATCGCAAGTCCCAGGTCAGCGAAGCCGTCAGTAATCATCTCCTGACCACCGCCAACTTCCATATCAACGCCTTCTGGTAAAGAAAGTACACTGAGATCTTCTTCAACAGCTTGTGAAATTTGTGCAGTATCATCGGACTTGATATCAGCTGAAATTGAAGCAGACGTTCTGCCATCATCATGATAAAGCGTTACTGGTGCTGTCGTTTCTTCAATTGAAGCAAGATCTGATAATGGTTGCACTCCATCTGCAGTTGGAACCTGAAGCTCTTCCAACTCCCGCTTCGATGTTACTTCTTCATTATAAGAAAGAGACATTTTCCACTTCTGGTCATCAATTTCAATTGTCCCGCCATCAAGTGGTTGCAAACGACTATTTACAAGTTGCATAATCTGGAATGGATTAACATTCGCATCTTCACCTTCATCAGTGAGCGTCATTGTCCATTTTGGTTGAACTTCTTCAAGATTGTTAGAAATGTTTGTTAATTCTCTGTCTTGTAATAGAAGTTCCTCAACTTGAGTAGCTGCTTCTGTCAACTTCTCCTGGTCGTCTCCATACAAGCTAACATCAATCGCGTTTCCGCTCGGTGGACCTTCCTGTTGCACTTCTGTTGCTTTAACAGTACCTTCTTCATAAGCTTCTTCTACAATGTTCTGTACATCCTTTTCATACGCCTCTAATGTAGTTTGAAGGTCATCACTGTTCGAAAGTTTTATAAAGACAGTCGTTTCATTATCCTTTGATTGTCCTCCCCCTTCGCCTGGGATTGGGCTACTTGACATTCCGATTGATACTTGACTATAGTCGATTTCTTCTTTCTCATCCAAATAATCTTCTATTTGACTTGCAACCTCATTTGTATCTTCAAGCTGTGTTGTAGGAGGCAGTGATACATTTAACTCGAAAGAATCGCTTTCCCCCGCTGGTAAGAATGAAACGCCAAGTGCGGGAATCATCGCAAGAGAACCTGCGAGTAATAGAATGGATGTCACAATGACGAGCGCTTTTTTCTTAAGTGCCCTTCTTATAAAACGTTCATATAAATGACTTAATCTTGATTCCTTATCGTGATGCTTCACTTTTTTAAAGAATGCACTCCCGAGAACCGGAATCAACATCAGTGCAACTAAGAGTGAAATCGAGATTGAGAAAACGACAGCCAAGCTAAATGGCCTGAAGAATTCACCAAGTATGCCCCCAACAAATGCGAGAGGTAAGAATACAACGAGTGTCGCAATGGTAGAAGAAGCAATAGCCCCTAATACTTCTTTTGTGGCATAGTAGGTTAAAGCTTTGTTGGACAACTCTTCTTTATTCTCCTGACGCCATCTATATATATTTTCAATGACGACAATACTGTCATCTACAATCCGCCCAACAGCAACTGCAAGACCACCCAACGTCATAATGTTCAACGTGTAGCCAAACTGATCGAGGAGGGCAATTGTTCCTAGAATAGAAATTGGTAGAGAAATAATCGCAATAATGGTTGCACGAATGTTTCTCAGGAACAAGAGAATAACAATGACTGTGAACAGTGCGCCGAATCCACCTTCTTTAAGAAGAGAAGAAATTGATTTTTCTACTTCTTCACCTTGATCAAGGATGGTAAATAACTGCACATCATCTGTCTCATATTCACCAAGGACTTCTTTCACTTTATCGACAACGTCCTTCGTATTTTCATCCTGACTTTTTGTTACCTGAATGAGAAAGCTTTCCTGTCCATTAAACCTAGAAATTTCATTCTTCTCTGATGCTTCCGTAACGTCAGCAAAATCCTTAAGAACAACTTCCTTACTATCTTGTGGTGAATTTTGCTGTGCCCCTTGTGGTGACTGACTGCTTTCAATTGCAAATTTTGTGTTTTTTAATTTTTTAAGGGAGTCAATAGAGCCTTGTAGTTTGACTGGAATCGTCGTGTCTTCGTCGTCAACTGATCCAAGAGGAAGGCTATACTCGCTCTGTGTTAATTTATCTTTAATATCATTTAATGTTAGCCCATACTCACTTGCCTTCTCTTCATTCACTTTAATAGAGAGTGTCGTTTCCTTTGCTCCGCTTAAACTTACACTATTCACTCCTGCAAGGCCTTCAAGCTCTGGAACAATCACATCTTCAAGCTTTTGTTGCAGAGCATCCGCATCTTCTGATGAGAGCGCAGCTTCATACACTGGCCTCGCTCCTGCGGACATGCTGATGACCTTAACTTCGGCTTCTTCTGGAAGATCCGCTTTCGAAACGATATCTTCAAGTTCTCGTTTCGTCTCCTCAATATCCGTACCAAACGGATACATGAGAGAAATGGTGCTGGCATTTTCAGAAGATGTACTCGTTAAGTCATCATATTTCGTGCTATTTTCGAGTAGATCTTCCACGGGGGTCGTCACTTCCTGTTCAACTGCCTCTGCTGAAGCACCCGGATAGACCCCTTGAATAATAAGCGCAGGGAATGTGACATCGGGATAAGTCTCTACTTTTATCTGATTAGTAGAAATGATTCCAGCTGCCAATACAAGAATCGTCAATAGCAAAACACCAATCGTATTCTTTAAACTAAATCTAGTAAGAAATTTCATCTCATTCACTCCTTCTTGATCTGACATCAGTATACGACGCGAAAATGAACGCATTATGAACAAACATTTGTTATCTTTTAGTGCTGTTTATTATCTCCATCTCCCAACCGCAAATCTTTGCGTAAATTTATCACTAGGAATAAATAGAAAAAGCGAAAAGAAACACTTACGTTTCTTCTCGCTTTTTCAGTTTAGGGAGTGTAATAGTGATCGTTGTACCAATGCCTACCTTACTTTCAAGCAAAATATTCCCTTGATGAAGATGAACGATTCGTTGAACAATCGCAAGGCCAAGACCGCTACCTCCATTACCCGATCTTGCTTTATCCGCTTTATAAAAACGGTCAAATACATAAGCTTGGTCTTCTTCCGGTATACCACTCCCTGTATCTCTTACTTCTACGATCACTTCTTCTACTTTATCTATCATTTGAATAGAGATAACACCATTTGAATCCGTATACCGAATACTATTTGATAGTAAATTTATCCAAACCTGGCTTAGTTGATCATAATCGGCTTCGATTTGTACTTCCTTCAAATCAACTTCAACCTCAATCCCTTTTTCAGCCCACATCGCTTCAAGAGATACAATCACTTCCCTGAGCTGTTCATCAATTGAATAGCTTCTAAGGTGAAATATAGGATCATCCGCATCAAGTGTCGTCATTTTCAAAAGGTTTTCGCTTAATTTAGATAAGCGTTCTGTTTCTTTTTGAATAATACTAAGGTATTTCTTTCTCTCAACCTCCTCTAACATGTTATCCTGCAATACCCTAGCATAGCCCCCGATCGAAGTAAGTGGAGACTGTATTTCATGAGAAACATTTGCTACGAATTCCTGACGCATTTCTTCTAGATGACTTAAATCGTGCGCCATGTGATCAAAACTTCTTGAAAGGTCACCAATCTCATCATGACGTTCACTATTTATTCGAACAGTAAAATCACCTACAGCTACTTTTTTTGTCGCTTCTGTCAGGTGTTGAATTGGACGAACGACATACCTCATTAATATGACAAAGATGGAGCTTCCAATTATAAGGACAAGTAATAATGTCGTTAGCATCACTCGTTTAATCGTATTTTCTTCAAATGAAAGGTCAGGTCTAATAAATAGAGCATACCGACTTTCGTTGTCCTGAAATGGTAAACCAACATTTAGTTGTGACGGAGGGGAAACTGACCGATCATTCACACGAACAACTCCACCGTTCAACACCTTTTTAATTTGGTCATTGGAGGTTCCCCACTGCCCGTTGTCATTAGGATTGAGCGCTTTACCAGATTCATCGTAAATGATGAGATTATAGTTAAACGTAGGGATATTAGCGATAAATTCAACTGGATCCGTATAATTGGAATTCTCATATAAGGTGATCGTTTGACGTCCAACTTCTGTAATGTCTTCTTGGAGACGCTCTCGGATGGTATCAATATAAAAAACATTCATAATCCAAAAAGAAAGAATGAGACTAATCAAAACGACCCCTATATAGATAACGACACTCCTGAGATAGATCGATCGCTTCATTTGATTAACTCCAGTCGATACCCCAGTCCACGCATAGTTTTAATAACAAAAGGGGTGTCCCTACTATTAAACCTCTCTCTGATTCGTTTAACATGAACATCTATCGTTCGATCGTCTCCTTGAAAATCATAACCCCATATTGATTCAATCAATTGGTTTCGCGTGAAAATCTTACCTGGAGTGCTGGCTAATTTAAACAGAAGTTCAAACTCCTTTTTTGGCAAAGAAATTTTCTCCTTTCCAAGTGCTACTTCAAATGATTCTGCATCCATTTTAAATAACCCTATTGATAAATTCTTCGCACTTTGAATGTGGTATCTCCGTAATAATGCTTTTACGCGCATAACAAGTTCAATAGGATCAAATGGTTTGACGACATAATCATCAGTTCCAAGTTTAAAACCTTTCACTTTATCAGAGGCCTGCCCTCTTGCCGAAACCATGAGAACTGGAATATCGTAATAAGCTCTAATTTCTTCGCATAGTTGCCATCCATCTATATGGGGCATCATAATGTCAATAACTGCGAGATCTATCTTATCAGTCTCGAGGATTTTTTCTGCTTCCTTTCCATCTGAAGCTTTCTTAACAACAAATCCTTCTTTTTCTATGTATAGAGCCATTAAATTAAGAATGTTGGGATCGTCGTCTGCCAGTAATATCGTAATCATGATCATTAGCTCCTTTTCTATATTGATAGTGTAATGGCCTAGTGTGAATAGAAAATGAACGAGTAGATAAAAACGAACCCGTTATTTATTGAAAATGGTAAAATAAAGGCGAAAGAAATCACCAGAAATTCGAGGTGTAGTCGAATGCAGTTAATACATGACTTTTTTGTAAACATGATGATTATACTAGCTCTACTTTTTATTTATTATCAATTTTTTAGAGAAGAAAATCTAGCGCCGACATCTTCTTTGAAAAGAAAATTCCTTAGTGGTTTGTATGCTGGAATAATCGGGGTTTTCCTAATGATTTATAGCATTCAAGTTGATGCAACGACCATTGTCGATCTAAGACATATCCCTCTTTTACTAGTCACCTTATATGGAGGTCCAGTTCCTGGAGTTATTGCTCTTATTGTGATCCAAATAACGCGCTTTATCATTGGAATAAATCTTTCTTCCTTTGTTTCACTTGGTTTGCTAACTTCTCTTTATATCGGTTACCTTATCTTTAGAGAATGGAAGGTTGGGATTTTCATCAAAGCTCTCTGGATGCTCCTTTATTCCAATCTCGTCTTCAGTATCTTAATCGTCTACTTGCTACTTGATATAAAAAGCTTATTTAGTGAAATCAACGTTCTCTTCTGGATTACATCCACTGTGACAGGAGTAATGGCGATTTACACAACAGAGCATTTACGAAAAATAAATCATCTGTTTAAAGAATACAAAAAGAGTGCTACTATCGATCCCCTTACCGGGTTAAACAACGTAAGAAGTTTCGATGACGCGTTAAATCGCGCCATACAGGAAGCAACTGCGAACGATGAAAAGCCCTTATCATTGCTAGTGATTGATATCGATCATTTCAAAAAAGTGAATGATACATATGGCCATGCATCTGGAGATATTGTTTTGACACAGTTTGGTAAGACGCTTAGAAGTGCCGCCAGATTGAATGACATTGTATCTCGAAACGGCGGAGAAGAATTTACCATCTTATTAGGGGATTGCACTAATAGAGAGGCATTGGAGATTGGAGAACGGGTCCGATCCTTGATTGAGGAAAATTCATTTGCAATCAATAAGGATGTAAGTATTCATATCACCGCTTCACTCGGTGCAAGTACTTTTCCCGAAACTGTTCAATCTCCTGCTCAACTTTATCGGGAAGCAGATGAAGCGCTTTATCACGCAAAGCGAAGCGGACGAAATCGCATCTGTTCAAATGAACAAACCATGAAAGTCTATGAATATTAAAAAAAGGGGCTTCCTGCCCCTTTTTCATTTTCCAATCTAATGATTCTATATGAACCCCGTTTAACGATACAATAATGCTCCGACCGCTCCACTGAACTGCCCTAGATGTGGAAAGTAAGCTTTGATATCAAATAATTCCTCAAAACGTTCAAGCTGCTGTCTAAATAATGGATTCGATTGAAAAGTAGAACCGATAAATACTATGTTTGACGTAGATATGGTTTTCGCAAATGGGATAGCCATCATTAAAATCGATTCAGAAATCATTCCAATTAAACATGCCAGCACATCTTCATCCTTTACTTCTTGCTGCTTCATCCGCTCAATGAAACCAAAATTACTGGCAGTTAAATCACCGCCAATGGGCGAGGCATCTCCATATATATCCTTCACCTTTAAATCGATGCCATTTCGATCACCTTTTTCTGCTAGTCGAGTAATCTCATGAAAATCTGTTCGCCCAGTCAATAAGTAAGCAAGTCCCATGAGCATTCCACCGCCTACTCCAGTTCCTCCAAGTCTTTCAGCACTCTGGCCATTAACAGAATGAATGGATGTACCAGTGCCAACGTTCACTACTAAATAGTTATCAGGTAAATGAAGCTTTGCTCGATCCACTAGAGCTCGGAAGCCTGATGTAGTCGCTTCAAATTCCGGAACCATTTCGACTTCATTTTCCACAAGCTTAGCAAGAGCCATTTGCTTCCCACCAGTAATCATTAACTTTGCTTCCTTATGGTTATTTACCCATGACACAACATCGCTTATATTACTCGTTGAAAAAGTCTGATAGCAGTATTTTTCATTCTCAAGATGCACAGTTTTAATTAACGTCCCACCAGCATCGATGCCTATTTTGTTTGCCATACTCACCCCTTCTTTCCCTATTTTAATGAGATAGTTTTATTCTATCCCAGTTCGTTTGAACAAGTAAAACATAGTCAGAAAGAGTCAAAATAAGCCCCTCTATCCTTTGAAAGGATAGAGGGGCTTTGCACGAATGAATGGATCACTCTTTCGGTAGTTGAATTAATACCTTTGTACCTTGTCCTGGCTTACTCTCAATTTTAAGTCGTCCTCTATGCTCGGTTATGATTTTATTACTAACAGTCATTCCAAGACCAATTCCTTTTTCTTTATTGGTATAGAAAGGGACCCCGATCCGCTCGAGACGTTCTTCGTCAATTCCCATGCCATTATCATGAATCTCAATGATGACCCCATTCTGATTTTCTTCAAGAATCACATCAATTTGTCCGTCTTGCTCAATGGCTTCAACCGAATTTTTAAGAATATTGATAAATACCTGTTTCATTTGGTTTCTCTGACATCGAATAACAATTGACTTGAGCTGACTACTTATATTAATCCTTATGTTTTTTGATGAAGCTTGTGGCGTAAGGACTGTAATCGCGTTTTTTATTAGCTTCAGCAAACTTACTTCAGCTACCTCAGAAGCCTCAGGCTTACCAAGAGAAATAAAGCCATTCACAACTTCTTCGATATTGGTAAGCTCATCTTCAATGATTTGGTGATACGTACGATCACTTTCCTCCTGCCTTGCTAGAAGCTTTACAAACCCCTTTATGGAAGTAAGAGGATTCCGAATTTCATGGGCAAATCCAGCTGCTACATCCCCTATCAATGCAAGTTTCTCAATATTTTCGCGGTATTGTTGAAGTTGAATCTTTTCAGTGATATCTCTTGAAATAAACACGAAATGATTGACGTTTCCCTCTTCATCAATAACGGCCATTCCTTTTGCTTCAAGTATAATATCATGTCCAGAAGCATGCAGTTTACGATAAATAGTCGTAATAGGCTGTTTGGTTTCAGTTAATTTCTGAATGGCTCTCTGACACTTTTCAAAATCCTCTGGATGAATAAATGTTAAAATATCTTTTCCTACAACTTCATTCTGTTCATATCCTAATACTTCCTTATAAGAAGGTGATGCATAAACAGATGTTCCTTCATTATTCATCATACAAATTAAATCATTGCTATGTTCTAGAATCATACGATGCTTTTTTTCATTCCAATGAAGCAGCATTTCGGCCTCATGCCTCTCCGTAACATCTCTTGAAACGACAACATAAGATCGCTCATTTTCATTAGAAATACATGTCCCCTGTGATTCAATGTAACGATATATCCCATCCTTACGCTGCATGCGGTATTGAATGATAAGTGGCTGTCGATATTTGACTAATTTAAAAAATTCTTTTCTTACACGTTCCTTGTCTTCTTCATGCACATATCGAATTGAACTACGTCCAATTTCATCTTCAATTCCTTCTCTTGCGTAGGCTCTATATGAAGGTGAAACGTATAGTAGATTTCCTTTAGGATCAAGTAAGCTTATAATTTCATTCATATTCTCTGTAATGAGTTGATAGTTTTCAAGAGTATTTTGTACATTGGCACGATCATAATCCACCTTTTTAATAATCGCTGTCGTTTGCCCAAGAAAATTCTCCACAGGAATCCCAGTAACTTCAACAGGGATATAGGATCCGTCCTTTTTCAACCATCTTTGAACGAGCACTCCAGGGTTAACACCATTAATAGAAGCTTCGATCCGCTTTGAAACAACCTCTCTATTTTCTGGATGAACCGTCTCCCAAATTGACTTACCTTCGAGTTCACTGAAGTGTTCAAACCCGAGAAGATGAACGGCCGCATCATTTAAATAAAGCCACTTTTCTTCTTTTTGAACAACTAGTGCTGTAGTAGAACTTTCGTAGTACTTAACTAATCCTGCTAATTTATCATCCCTCGGTTCCTTAGTTTCATTCTCAGGAGGAGGGCCCGAACGTCTATAGATAGCTGTATTCTCGTTATGATTCATAGCTTCTCCTTCTAAAATATGATATTCGTGCAGCGGGTCTTTTGAGGGATATGAATACTTACATATCTTCTTTAAAAATAGCCGTTTTCCTGCAACTATTCTTTAATTCAAAAAAAGAAGATAACAAATGACGTTATCTTCTCCTCCTTTATTCAATTAGAACGTTCTTCGTACCACCTACGTCCAAAATCAACGAGATCTCGTTGATTAAAAAGTTTGCATATGGCAGCACCTATCTTCATTCTTCTAAAGTGTTCTTTATTTTCAAATTGAAACCCAATTTGATCAAAGCAATCTGAATCATAATCAATCTCTGTATATGTTTTCCATACTCGTTCACCATTTTCGATTAATGCTGCAGACTTTTCTGAGCGTTCCTTCTTGGTTGAAGCGTGTTCAGAAAGGTGAAATGAAGTGTTACTATCATGACCTACTCCAAGCATAAGGATTTTTCCATCAAGCTTATATATCTTTCCAAGAGGAGAGTTCTCTCCAAAACCATTCTCAATTGAATGGTCATTTGTAATGAAGTATTTATGTTTGCCCCAGGCAGCAAACGAATACATCGGATGATAACTGCGCACGACACCTGGGAATGTTCTAAACAACTCCGCTACCACTCCCATGCCACGCGTAGGAGTGGTATCACAGCAAAATGCTGGCATATTCTCTCGAATAATAGGCCACCACTCTTCTGGAACTGGCGGATTCATCCAGTCTGCTGGCTCTGAATTACTCGCTGACTGCGCTGGCATGACAATCGTTCCTTCTTCTCCAACAGCTCTTATCAATGCTAATATAAGAGCTTCTGCACCCCCGCATACCCATCCTAACGAGCTTAAAGATGTATGAACGATTAATGTCATTCCGTCCTTTACCCCAAGCTCTTTCAAATCTTTTTCAAGACTATCGATTGTAAGGGGGAAATATACCTTATTCATTACATTTCTCTCTGTCATGATTCTTCCTCCAGTAAGATGTCATAGTATGATTCTCGTTTGATGCTCAGCTTCTCTTTTTCATCAAATAAGGCTTGAAGCTCTGTAAGGTCCTTCATTTCATTAAGCATCTGATCGATTTGATCAATCAGGGACTCAATTTCCTCAAGCTCACATTCTATTGAATTCGATTTCGTTTTATTTTCCACCTTCTGAATGGGAGGTGACGGGACTATACTCTTCCTTGACCTCCAACCATTAATCATTTCCTCGTGCTTTATCTTAGCTTCTGAATAACTATACAAATGCTGGTAAAGGTGTTGATTTTCAATCCAATATGTCACTGGAAAACACTTATTCAGAAAATAGCGATCATGCGAGACACAAACGATCGTCCCAGGAAAGCGCTCAATCGCATCCTCTAATACCTCTCTGGAGTCAATATCGAGATGATTTGTTGGCTCATCAAGAACTAATAAATTTAGATCCTTACTCATCAATTCAGCAAGACGTAAACGCATCTTCTCGCCACCACTCAAGGAAGAAATCTTAGCAAAAACGTCATATCCGTAAAATAAAAATCGAGCTAATTCATGTCTAGCGTCTCCTTCTGATACTTTTGCTGATTCACGGTAGACATCAATGACACGTTCTTCTCCACGATCTTCTAGGACATGTTGAGAAAGGTAACCGATTTTCACACTTCCGCCTACCTTTACTTGTCCAATAGAAGGATCTACATTTCCGAGCAGAACATTTAGAAGCGTTGTCTTTCCACTTCCGTTTCTCCCAACAATAGCGACCCGCTCACCGTACCTTACGTGCAAATCAACTTCAGTAAATAATACGTTTTGTTTATAACCCGCTGTAACATTTTCAAAAGAGAGAACATCTTCTCCACTGCGCTCCTTCACCTCAAAGTCCAGGCCAATTTTCTTCCGATCTAAAACCGGACGTCTCAATTTGTCCATACGCTCTAGAGCACGCTCCATATTTCTTGCACGCTTATGAAGGGCGGCATTCGGAGGATTAGCTTGATTAGCCCACTCTCTTAAACGTTTGATCGCTTCTCTCATTTTTTTGATTTTCTTTTGCTGTTCCTGATAGGCAGCAAACTCTGTGAGCAACAGCTCTTCTTTTTTCTTTACAAACTCACTATAAGATCCGTGATAGACGGTTAACTCACCATCTTCAAGATCCATGATTTTCGTAACCACTTCATCAAGAAAATACCGATCATGTGAGATCATTAAGACCGTTCCACTATATTGCTTCAAAAAGCTTTCAAGCCACTCAACCGCTTCCACATCAAGGTGATTTGTTGGCTCATCAAGTAAGAGCAAATCTGGTTCTTTTAATAACAGTAACCCTAGACTTATTTTTGTCTTCTCTCCTCCACTCAAACGATCGAATGATGCATTCAACAAATGCTGAATACCAAGTCCATTCGCTACACTTTGAATAGATGAATCTATTTCATATCCTCCCATACAAGTAAAACTCTCAAGCAATTGCCCATATTCTTTGAGTTCACGTTTGGTTTCTTGTCCATTCGCCATTTGAGATTCAAGTACGTTCATTCGTTCTTGCATTTCTACAAGATCACTAAAAGCTTTTCTTAAGACATCTTCTACCAGTACCCCTGGATAGTTTGGAATTTGGGCTAAGTATCCGATCTCTGTCCCTTTTTTATAATAAATCATTCCATCATCTACCTGCTCAACACCTGCTAACAATTGAAAAAGAGTCGTCTTTCCACAACCATTCCTTCCAACAATACCTACACGTTCCTTCGCATTTATCTCAAAAGATATATGTTCAAAAATAAGAGTCCCACCAAGCATCTTACTAATCGTTTGTGCTGTAACGATCATTATAATCAGTCCTTTCATTCAGATAAGCATACAAAAAACCACAGATAAGGATACACCTCACCTGTGGTTGAATATGGCATCATTTCACTTTAAGTCTACTAAAACCTTAAGATACTTAAAGCAAATAAAAAAGAGCGACAAATTTGCCGCTCTCTTTTCAGTAAATTTATACATTCCGCCTGAAGCAGGGTAAGAGAGCCTTACGCTTTGTTTCCTATGAAGTTGCTGTTTTTGGACACACCTGTCCCATCGGCAGCTACTTCATGAAAAATCGCACGGCAAATTGATACATAATCCATAAATTCCGTACGTACAAAAGCGTTAGACATCCCTTCCTCACCTCCTTAAATTAATACTTTCATTCTATCTGAATGCTCTGACAAAATCAACCTTCAGCTACGCGAAGACCAATGACAGAAATGACAACACAAGATATTAACACTAATTGCATTCTATTTTTGGGTTCTTTAAACCAATACATACCGATCAATACACTGCCCGCTGATCCTATGCCAGTCCATATCGCATAGGCTGTTCCTACCGGTAGAGCTTTTAATGATAAAGACAACATAAAAAAGCTCATGCTTCCGAAAAGAATTGTAAAAATAGAAGGCTTTAATTTTGTAAACCCTTCTGATAACTTCAAGCTAATAACACCGCCAACTTCACCTAGACCAGCGATTAACAATGCAATCCATGCCATTTTGCTTCCCTCCTAAGCTTCCTTTGCATTTAACTTCAAACCGATAATAGAAGAAATAAGCAATAAGATAAAAAATAGTTTTATGAAACTAATCGATTCATTTAAGAACATCATTCCAATCACAGCTGTCCCTGCTGCGCCTAATCCTGTAAATATGGCGTATGCTGTACCTACAGGTAAATATTTTAATGCCCTAGCGAAAAAGTAAAAGCTTGTTGCAATACCAACGATCGTTAACAAGCTTATAAGTGGTTTCGTAAAGCCATCTGAATATTTTAATCCAATAGCCCATAATACTTCCATCAGACCACCGATCACAAGATAGATCCATGCCATCTTATTTCTCCTCCTTACTATGAACGCCTCTAATAAATAGAGTCCAGGAATTTTCTAACCGTTTATTATGTTCTTCAGGTGAATAGTAGAAAATTTGTTCAAACATACCGTCAAGTAAACATAAATAAGCATCAAAAACTCGTTCCCATTCCTCATTTGGGAGCATCTGCTCGAGAATAGACTTAATCACTCTCTTCATCACATTCTCCGTTTTTTCAAACATTTGAGCGATTTCCTTCCGTAACGACTCTGGTGGAAATAGCATCATTCTTTTGAAAATAAGTCCCATTTCATCATTCCGTAAATACTCTGTATTTTCACGAAGAAGGTCATATAATTGTTTCTCAGGTGATTGATTGCTTAATCGTTCAGCCGTCTTTACAAAAAACGCATTGTAATCAACTGATACTTTATGAATCACACCTAAAAATAAATCTTCTTTACTTTTATAATGCGCATATAAGGAAGGTTTTTTTATGCCTACTCCTTTAGCAATATCCGAAAGGGAAGTCCCTTCAAATCCATTACGTGCAAATAGAATGAGGGCCACCTCTTTAATTCGATCCTGAGTCGATTCTTTTTTCATATATCATTACCTACCGATCGTTAGTTGTTAACAAATAAAAAACGCAGGCATTTGCCTACCACTCGTTAGTTATTATATCAACAATACCTATCATATGCAACGATCACAAAAAAAAAGCAGCCACTAGGTAAATATCGTAGTGGCTACATCTAAGGGAATAAGGGTTTTCAACTAATTAGACGAGCAACTACCTCATGAGGTTTCAAAAAAAGAAGATTTTTTTCATTTCATTCTTATTCTAGGATTATCTACAAAAAAGAGAGTGATTTGTCATTGATCGATTATAGCGAAAATGAATGCTACACATATATCGGGGCAAAAAAAGGACCGGCAAATGCCGGTCTTCCTGGTAACGGAATATTTGAAAGGGGGTCTTAGGGTCATCTTATCAAAGGAGTATAGGTGTGAACAGGTCCTTCAATACCGGTACAATCGAACGAAGTAACTTCTTTTTTATCATTTAATGTCCTTTGAACTAGTACAATCTGTTCACTTTTAATCATAGCAAGAAAAAATATGTCTTTTGAATCAATCCCTCCCCCACTTTATAGGCTATTTTATAAGTAAGCTCTTACTCGATTTGAGCGAAAATTGCTTTATATTTCAATTCCCCAACAACCTACTGAAAAATATTTCCCTTACAAGGGAAATGTGTCAAAATATAACTAGCAATTGAGATTGAAAGCAGGTGGAATAAGGATGTACTGTCCACATTGTGGAAAAAAAAGAGGCGATGATGAACAATTTTGCTTCTCTTGTGGAAAAGAACTAGTCACTCAAAATAAATCTAAGCATAGCCTATCCATTCTGTGGCGTTGGTTACCAGTGATGGTGTTTTTTCTTCTTTCTAGCACACTTGCCGGCTATTATTTTTATGAAGAATCAACGTCAAAGGCAGCGATTCGCTCTTTTGAAAAGGGAGAGGAATTAGCTAAAAACGGCAAGCTGGAAGAAGCACAAAATGAGTTTAATGAGGCCCAAAAAAACCGACCTCGTTTCCCAGCTGCCCAAAAAAACGAAAATATTGTAACGATCGCATTAAACGTTGAAGAGACTTTAAAACAGGCGGAAACCGCAAGAAAAAAAGATAACTACAGTAATGCCTTAGATTTGATTAAAGAAGCTGAGCAAACCTCAGCATCCTATAAAGGTGATCTTTTCTCTACTTTACAAGAAGACATCGGAACGGTTCGGACAACTGTGATGGTTGCCGAATTAAAGTATGATATGAAAGGGAAAGAATCCATTGATGAATTGAAACCTGTGTTAACAAGGGCTGAAAGTTTACAAGTAGATGAAGCCCAAGACATAGCCGGACAAATTCGAAATCAAATTGTCGACTTCTCAATTAATGAAGCAAATGGTTATTTGGAAGAGAACCACTTTACGGAAGCATTAAACTCAGTAGAAGAAGGCTTAGAAATCAATAAAGGTAACGAAAAGCTATCAAACCTCCAAACCGTAATTGAAAAGAGACGAAATTCGTTTGAGGAGGAGCAACAGAAGCGAATTGAACATGCTATGGTTGCTGCAGCAAAAGAAGAAGAAATGAATCGTACAAGCGCGATTGAGCTCAATGAATTAGAAACAAAGGTGACAGATTACAATGAATTAAAAGTAACAGGTACGGTCACAAGCAAAGCCACTGTTCCCGTCAATTCGATCGGGGCTTCTTATAAAGTATTGGACGGAGATGGAAAAGAGTTTGATAAAGGGGAGGTTTATATTAACCCCGACAAACTTTATCCTGACGATACAGGTAAATTTGACTTTATGATCTACGATGTAGGTGAAGACGTGAAGGATCTTGATCAATTCACAGTCGAAATTGATCATTTCACATGGTACTTGGATTAGCAGAAAGGAGTATTCAAGACGGATGTCTAAGAAATTGGCTTTGCTACTATCCCTTGCAAGCTCCCTCTTTATTCTGATTGGGGGCGGCGCAGGTTTTTATTTTTTACATGATTACTATTCGAATACAACCGTTGAAGCAACATCTTCTCTAGGAGAGAAAACAAATGCTCCAGAGAACCAAAAGAATGATTCAGACTTAAAATCCGTCATTCATGAGACACAAAAAAGCGTTGTGCAAATTGAAGTCGCCTTAAAAGATGGCACTTCTTCTGGATCAGGCTTCCTCTACAATACGAACGGAGACGTCATTACGAACGCTCATGTTGTCGAAGGCGCTCAAAAGATTACCGTTAAAACCTCTGATGCTAAACAATTCGAAGCTCAAATCATTGGTATGGGTGATACGATAGATGTTGCGGTGATTCGCGTTCCAGGACTAGAGGGAAATGATCCCCTAATTGTTGCAGAAGAGCGCATGGCGGAAGTTGGGGACGATATCATTGCTCTTGGTAGCCCACTCGGACTTCAGAACACCGTTACAACAGGGATTGTCAGTGGTCTCGATCGAGAATTCATCTTAGAGCCCTATCGCTATGAGCATATCTATCAAATCTCTGCCCCAATTACAAAAGGTAACAGCGGAGGTCCCCTTATTGATGCAAATACAGGAGAGGCAATCGCCATTAATTCCGCAGGAACAGACTCAGGGGCAATCGGCTTTAGCATTCCGCTCCCCAACGTTATTGAGCAAATTAAAAATTGGTCTGATGACCCAGTAGAAATAACGGTAGATGATGAAAGTAAGGAAGAAGTATCAACACCACAGGGACTCACAGGAGAAGACTTTAAAAATAATGCTACCTATCTTATTGGATATTTCTATGAAAGCTTGTCTACTCAAGACTATGTCACTGGCTACTCCTTACTTGGCAGTCGCTGGCAGAGTGAAATGCTGTATGAAGATTTTCGAAGTGGCTATATCCATACCCTTGACGTGGAAGTTTCAAATATGACCGGAAGTTTAAATCAAACGAATGATCAAGTAAAGGTAACAGCTACTATTAAAGCACAAGAACGAACCGAGGATAAGAAGACAACAACTTCTCTATACAACGTCACTTACCAGGTTGGTTATGAAAATGACCAATTGAAAATTCTAAGTGGTAAGGCTGAAAAATTAAAGTAAAGTAGGCAACATAAGGCTAGAGGTACATTCTCTAGCCTATTTGTTATTATTTATTTAAACTAGCCCTCGTCTGGAGGTGAAAAACCTTCTTGAGAAATATAAATGGCGCTATCAGGAAAAAAGGCCTGTAATCGCTTCTTTATTTTCAAATAGGCTTTACGTTGATACCAACCTTCTAGACCCGCTTCTTCAAAGAGCTTACGAATGCCAAGCTGCTCTGTTCTTTTACCACCGCTCCCATCACCCATGAAAAAGTCATCAAGCGTGAGGCGATCCGTTACTTCAGCTAACTTCTTAGGGAAATGTTCAGAACACGGGAGAAGTGGTGCCACTGCCGCTTGTACAGGAATACCGTTTGCTCGTAACGTTTGTAGCGCCTTTAACCTTGCTGCAATTGGCGGTGCTGATGGCGCAAAAATTTTGCGCACTGAATCAAGGTCTGTTTCTACTGTCATACTGACCAGAACCTTTTTGCCGAATTTTTTTAACAAATCAATATCTCTAGTGACGAGTGGAGAGCGGGTTTGAAGAAATAGAAAATCAGGCATTTCTTCTACCATAGCCTCAAGTAATCCTCTTGTTAAATCAGTCTTAAATTCAATAGGCTGATAAGGATCTGTCGAAGAAGACATAAAAATCGATACTTCTCCTTTTTTCCGAGCTTTCGGAATCTCTTTTTTCACAAGATCCACAGCGTTTTCTTTAATATCTACCCATTCTCCCCAATCCTCTTCCCTAAAAAGGGCAATAGGCATTCTTCTTACATAGCAATAAGAACAACCGAAGGCACATCCAGCGTAAGGGTTCAGAGTGTGACTATATCCATTAAGAAATCCACTACCTTTTGTTAAAATAGACCGAGATGTTCGCTTCTGAATTGAAGGCTGCAATGGCTATCCCTCCTTCTTCCATTAGTGTACCATAAACCGAACATGCATTCGATTATTACGAATAATTTTTCACTAAGCGGGCACGGTAAAGGTGAAAGGTGGTATAAATTGATGAAACGTACAGTAAGCTGTCTCCTTTTCTTACTTCTTCTTTTACCAATTCATGCTTATGCAGCTGGTCCGATTCAGCTCATTCAAGGAAAGTGTCCAACATCACTAGATCAATCGGCATCAAAAAAAGGCCTTACAATGAAAGCTACAACGATTCTTTCAGGCTTAATGGCCAATACTCCCGATACAAATTCATGGCAGATCATTAGCATGTCACCTTTAAAAAAGAAGTCACCCTATTACGCGCCAGCTGTTAAAACCTGTGAAAAAAAAGTCGCAAACCACACTTACCTCATTGATGTCCTCGTAACAAAGAAATCTTCTCAGCTCCCCGTACGCATGCACCTTTTTGCTTCTAAAGAGGAAAGGGGTTGGAAAGTTTGGGGACTAACTACTTACTAAATGTGTATATTTTCTTTTACTTCGCACATACTACTCAAGCGTGTAAGCTAGCCGTTAGGATCTATGACACGCAACCATCCCACACTCTTATTTCACACTCGGAAAATAAGAGTATAGCCTGATCAGGACGCTGATCGGGCTTAATTCATGCTTTTCTCAATAAATTGTTTAAATATTTCTGTTTCCTCCGAAAGATGTTGATAGACCATGTATGTGTGAACCTCAGGCAGTTTGATTTCCTCAGTATCCACTTGAAGAATTCTCCCTTCAAATACCTCACGCCGAACAGATGACCATGGTAAAAAAGAGAACCCAAGCCCTTCCTCAATAAATCGCTTTGTAATGTGTACTTGCGATACCACCATCGTTCGAACACCGTCATATTTAGAACGTAGCTCAACTAAAAGATCTTCCCAATAATCAGGATGATTATGCGTGAGTAACGTTGATCTCAAACAAAACTCACTTAAAGATAAAGGCAGACTCGTTTCCGCATCTCCCCCATCGTGTGGCACAACTAAAACAATCGGATCGGCTCCAATTTGTTCATTTTTCACATATGCCTGCAAAGATTTCATTCTTGAAAGACCAAAATCTGCATCATTCTTGGTGATCATCTCTCCAATTTCATTAGACTCACTTACTTTTACAACGACCTCAATCGATGGATAAGCTTTCATAAATTGCTGAAGGACGTTAGGTAGAACCGTAGCAGCAATTAAAGGGGATACAGCAATCGTCAACTTTCGATGGTACCCCTGCCTCCACCCGTTCATATGACGTAAGCTTGTCTCATACTGCTCAACTAACTCCCTCGCATGCGGAAGAAATTGTCTTCCTGCTTCAGAGAGCATCACTCTTCTACCGCTCTTCATAAATAGCTTACTGCCAATCTGCTTTTCAAGTTGTTGAATGTGAACCGTAACAGTAGGTTGAGCAAGATAGAGTTTTTCCGATGTTTCCCTGAAATTTTCATACGAAGCAGCTGTGACAAATGTTTTCAACCAGTTTAGATTCATTCTTATCACCCTTATTGATAGCGTTTCTCTATTAATTATTCAGTAATTATTTATTAGTCATAATCATATCGAATCGATACACTAGATACAAGACGAATGAAATGGAGTTGAGTTTATGATTCATGCCGGATTAGAAGGAATCATTGCGGCTGATTCCAATATCAGCCTTGTAGACGGAGAGAACGGTTTGCTTGTCTATCGAGGACACTGGGCAAAAGAAATTGCGAAAGAAAAATCATTCGAAGAAGCCGCCTACTTCCTATGGAATGGTTCATTTCCTACTGAAAAACAGCTAGCTGCTTTCACCTCCGCACTTGGTGAAGCAAGACACTTATCACCAAATCAGAAGGAAATCATAAATCGTTTACCTGAAAAAATGGAGATGATGAGCGTTATTCGAACGGTCTTATCTTCCATGGGAGATCACTCATATCAGTTCCCAGCGACACAGGAACAGGGAATTCACCTACTGAGTATCGTTCCAACTATTATTGCCTATCGCTACCGCAATCAAAATGGATTATCTCAGATCGAGCCAGACGTAACGTTGTCTCACGTTGGGAACTATTTATATATGTTGACAGGAGAACGTCCTCAGGAAAATCACATTAAAGCGTTAACTGCCTACTTCATTTTAACGATGGAGCATGGATTAAACGCCTCTACCTTTACAGCTAGGGTGATTTCAT
This sequence comes from Pseudalkalibacillus hwajinpoensis, assembly GCF_015234585.1. NCBI lineage: Bacteria > Bacillati > Bacillota > Bacilli > Caryophanales > Guptibacillaceae > Guptibacillus > Guptibacillus hwajinpoensis. The sequence continues at coordinate 16,475 of NZ_JADFCM010000008.1, read as the reverse complement.
CAACTGAAAGTGATCTCGCATCAGCTATTACAGGGGCTATTGGCGCTATGAAAGGACCTCTTCATGGCGGGGCGCCAACTGGGGTTATTGATTTATTAGAAGAAATTAAGCGCGACGGCGATGCTGAGAAAGTATTGCGACGTAAACTTGAAAATCGTGAGAAGCTAATGGGCTTTGGACATCGGGTTTATAAAACGCGCGACCCCCGTGCCGCCGCTTTAAGCGAGATTACTTCAGACTTCTATGACGATGCTGAGTTTAAACTTGCACACGAAGTAGAAGACACGGCAGTACGCCTTCTCCAGGAGTACAAACCTGACCGAAAACTTTATGCGAATGTGGAGTACTATGCAGCGGCCATCTTAAGAGCGATCGAGCTACCAACAGAACTGTTTACCCCAACATTTACAGCAGCCAGAACGGCAGGTTGGATCGCACACGTGTACGAGCAAAATGACAATAACCGAATCATCCGCCCATCTTCTGTTTATAGCGGGGAAATGCCTGAGTAAGCGGGTGCCTGTCACCCGCGCTATATGTCGAACCACTCCTCCGTTGGAAGTTTATTGGCCAAATTCTGAGTATATTGGCCAAAACTGAAATATATGAGCCAAAATCCCATTTTATTGGCCAATTCTCATTTTTATTGGCCAAACCAAAAAAAGCTGTCGGAGTATCCTCCGGCAGCTTTTTATTACACTTTATAAGGTATCGGATCTACCGCTCCAGCTTCTTCAAAGCCTTTCAGACGCAGACGACAGCTATCACACTCGCCGCATGCTTCTTCTTCACCATTGTAGCAAGATGTCGTTAGTTCATAAGGAACGCTTAAACGTAAGCCTTCACTAACCGTATCTGCTTTCGTCAAGTTAATTAACGGCGTATCAATCTTCATTTCACTACCTGTTGCTCCAGCTTTTGTAGCTAGATTAACCGTTTCATTCATGCTTTCAATAAACTCTGGTCGGCAATCCGGGTATCCACTGTAGTCAACGGCAGATACACCGATGTAGATCGCTTCAGCTCCAATCACTTCTGCGTAAGCAGAGGCAAGTGAAAGAAAGATCATATTACGAGCTGGCACGTAAGTAACTGGAATCTCGTCTTCATCCATATCTGTTGGTACATCAATGGAATCATCCGTAAGGGCACTGCCCCCAATTTGATTTAGAAAACTAATGTTCACAATGCGATGATCGGGTGCATTGTAATATTCCGCTACTTTCTTCGCCTGCTCTACTTCTCGGTTATGCTTTTGGCCGTAGTGGAATGTAATCGGATAAAGCTCATAGCCTTTTTCCTTCGCGATTCCCATGCATGTTGTACTATCTAAACCACCGCTCAATACAATCACTGCTTTTTTATTCACGTTACACACCTCTTCTATTAGGATCCCAAATAATCTTATGAAGCTGCATACTTAGCTTCACTTTGCTTAGTCCTGCTTCTAGAATTTTTTCAACAAGTTTGTGTGGAGGCATGGTTTCCCACACTGGACTATACAATACCTGACCTTTTTGATGATTTTCTGAGACAACTTCAGTTGCTACTGTGAAATCTTCATCAGAGCCGATCACGAACTTAATTTCATCTTGTTTATCAAGAAGTTCAAAGTTCTCGTGAAGCATGCGATGCTGTTCACCAGAATCAGGCAGCTTATAGTCCATCACAAAACGAACTTTCTCCTGCCAGGCTTCATCACCTTTTCGAACCGCTTCATATGGCGTAAGATCAATCGCTCCGTTCGTTTCGATATGAATGTCTTCAATATGTGGAAGATCTACCATCGCTTGAATAAGCGCCATTGATTTCTCACGATGAATTAACGGCTCCCCACCTGTAAAACAGATGTGACGGCTATTATATTGTTTGATTTGATCGATTATAGAGGCAATTGAGCCTGTGTATTCAGCTTTATCCGGTGCATAGCTATACGGCGTGTCACACCAGCTACAGCGCAAGTTACAGTGAAAGACGCGTACAAATACTGTTGGAAAACCAGCGCGCGTTCCCTCTCCTTCTACTGTCTCAAACACCTCCACCATCGGTAGTTCCCACTTCATATATTCGGATTGTTCCGGTAGCACCCATTTACTCATTTTCTTCCATCCATTCCCGCTTCAGCGTTGCGTAGCTTGTTGGTGTTTCATAGAGAACTAGTTCTTCGATGCGCTGACCAAGATCTTTCATATTGCGCTCAGTCAGAGCTTGATCTAACTGCTCCCACATCCAAACAATCATATTTTCAGCTGTCGTGTTCATGTTCGGAAGGACTTCATTTAAATAATGATGATCCAACTTCGAATCAATCACTTCTTTAAACAGGGTTTTAATTTCACCAAAATCCACTGAAATGCCGATTTCATTCACAAATCCGCTGATTGTGATGACCACTTTATACGTATGACCATGCATGCTTTTGCACTTACCTTCGTAGCAGTGCAAATGATGCGCAGCATCGAATGTAAATTCCTTTGTTACCGCTACTCGTTTATGATGATACTTTAATTCGCTTTTCTGAATATCTTCTCCAAGTAATTCAACTTTCTTTGGAATCATAAAAGACATAAAAAAAGCCCCCTTCTTTATTCAGTAAGGGAGACGCATGAAAAACCCCATCTCCAATCAGAGAACTGGGCTACACTTTTCACGGTCCCTAGTTTTGTTTTACGAGAGGAGGGAATTACGAACTCTCCAACTTGATAATAATATCATAACACGTCATATTAGAAAAGGAGACGTATGCTAAAGCTCTTCTATTGAAGGAAAATACCGCGTTTGGAATTTAGGAAATAGTGGTAAAATCAACATCAGATGAGGAGGTGATTTGATGATGTCTAATAGTGGTGGCATGGATGGATTTGGCATGCTTTTTGGATTATTTGGTTTTCTATATATGGTCATTATTTTATTTATCGTTGTATTAACGATCGTATTCCTATTTAAAGCGATGAGCTATATGAAAAGAAAGAACGCTGCTGATCAAGAGCAGAATGAATTGCTCAGACAGTTACTTTCCAAACAAACGTCTTCAAGTATTTCAACAAGCAAAGAGGATCCAACTTCCTATTAATACATAACGCCGTCCTCACTGAGGACGGCGTTCCTAATTATCCCTTTGAATTGTGACGGTTAACAAACCGTTCGATTCGCTTAACAGCTTCCTGCAAAGAATCGATTGACGTTGCGTAAGAACAGCGCACATAGCCTTCTCCACCAGCACCAAAGACATGCCCTGGCACAACAGCAACCTGCTCTTCTTCTAATAACTTTTCAGCAAATTCATCTGATGTCATCCCAGTTGCCTGTACGGATGGAAATGCGTAGAATGCACCACCTGGCATATGACAGGAAAGTCCGATGTTGTTAAATGCTTTAACAAGAAAGTTTCTTCGCTGACGATAGCTTTTCTTCATTCTCTCAAGATCGTCTCTTCCACTTTTCAAAGCTTCGAGTGCCCCGTGCTGAGCGATTGTCGGCGCACACATCATTGTATACTGATGAATTTTCAACATCGCCGCAATGATTTCTTCAGGACCCGTCACGTAACCAAGTCTCCAACCTGTCATAGCAAATGCCTTCGAGAAACCTGAAATAAGAATTGTACGCTCTTTCATGCCATCAGCTCGGGCAATGCTATAATGCGTCTCATCATACGTTAATTCCGCATAAATCTCATCCGAAAGTACGAGTAGGTCATGTTCTTCAATGATGTCTGTTACGTTTTTCAATTCTGCTTCAGACATTGTGGCACCAGTAGGGTTACTCGGGAAACACAGAAGGATCGCTTTTGTTCGCTTCGTAATCACTTTTTCAAGCGACTCACGCGTTATTTTAAACTCGTCCTCTGCCTTTGTTTCCAAAGAGACAGGTTTCCCACCTGCGAGCGTTACAGCTGGTGAATAAGCAACAAAGCCTGGTTCGACAATAATAACCTCATCACCCGGATCAATCACCGCTCGAAAAGCCAGATCAATCGCCTGACTCGCTCCAACAGTTAATATGATTTGTGATTCAGCTGAATAGCTCAGTGAAAATTGTTCATCTAAGTAAGACGAAATTTCTTCCCTTAGCTCTAGCAGACCTGCATTTGCCGTATAAGCTGTATAGCCGCTTTCAAGTGAAGCGTAGCCCGCTTCACATACATTCCACGGTGTAACAAAATCTGGCTCACCAACACCAAGTGAAATAACATTATCCATTTGGGAAGCAAGATCAAAGAATTTTCGGATACCTGAAGGTTTTAATTGAGAAGCTGTTTTAGAAATATACTGCTGTTGAACTTCCTTCATGGTGACACCACAATCCGCTTATCCTTCTGTTCCGGTTCAAAAATTACACCGTCGTGTTTATATTTTTTAAGTAAGAAATGCGTTGTTGTCGACAAAACTGAATCAAGTGTTGAAAGCTTGTTAGAAACAAAGAAAGCAACTTCCTTCATCGTTTTCCCTTCGATCTGAACAGACAAATCAAACGCTCCTGACATTAAGTACACCGCTTTCACTTCCGGAAAACGATAAATACGCTCAGCAATCTCATCAAAGCCAACATCTCTTTTTGGGGTTACCTTCACATCAATCATGGCTGCAACACCGTCTTTGCCAGAAGTTTTATCCCAATTAATGACGGATGAATAGCTTAAAATAATATCCTGTTCTTCAAGTTTCTTAATGATTTTCTCTACTTCTTCAACTGATAATTCAACCATATCAGCTAAAACATCCATTGGTACGCGTGCATTATCCTCTAAAATTTCTAGGATTTCGATTTCTTTTTCATTCACTGTAATGCCCCCTGCTTTCCATCTATTTCATCTACTATATCATTCTTCTACTTTTATTTCATTTTGTTATTTGCACGGAAGGATGTTCCTACACACCTATCACAATTTTCTCGATATCCCCATTTTCCTTTAACCAATCGGTCAATCGTTCGATATCATATGAAAAAATCCGATCGCAGTCTATTTCTCGAACAATGCCTCTTCCTGCTTCATATATTTTTTTCGTTTTTGGTGCAAGCTTTGTGGGATCTCGATAGGTAATTCCTTGCATTGCACAAATCGCTTCAATCGCTAGAATTCTTCTCACATTTGTTGTAATTTGTGCAGCGTGACGAGAGCCAATCGTTCCCATACTAACATGGTCCTCCTGATTGGCTGAGGATGGAATGGAATCAACTGAAGCCGGATGGGCAAGGGTTTTGTTTTCTGAGACAAGAGATGCTGCTGCGTATTGCATAATCATTGCCCCTGATTGTAACCCTGGTTTGGGACTTAAGAATGCAGGAAGATCATTCAATTGCGGGTTCACGAGCCGTTCAATACGACGTTCTGCAATACTCCCAAATTCAGCCATCGCAATCGAAAGAAAATCCATTGCAAGGGCAATGGGCTGTCCATGAAAATTCCCTCCCGATAGTACTTTCGCGCCCCCATCAAAAATAAGTGGGTTATCCGTGGCCGCGTTCATTTCAATTTCAAGTTTTTCTTTTACATAAGCAAGGGCTTGCCAGGAGGCACCATGAACTTGAGGAATACATCTGAGGGAATAAGCATCCTGAACCCTTATCTCTCCTTGCCTCGTTGTTAACTGACTCCCTTTTAATAGCTTTCTTAACCTTCTAGCCACATCCACTTGTTCTGGGTAACCTCTGACCAAATGAATGTCCTCATCGAAGGCGTCTGTAATAGCTCTCAAGGCTTCTAATGTAAGAGATGAGATACCATCCGCTTCGTAGGCGAGTTTTTCTGCTTCAAGATAAGTGACAGCGCCCATCGCCGTCATCGCCTGTGTGCCATTAATAAGCGCAAGACCTTCCTTAGCGGTTAATTTAATCGGTTCGATTCCTTTCTCTTTCATTGGAACAGTCGCGTTCTCTCGCTTTCCCCGGTAGAATACCTCTCCTTCACCTAATAACGGAAGAACAAGATGAGCTAAAGGGGCCAGGTCACCGCTTGCTCCAAGTGATCCTTGCTGCGGTACAACGGGTAGAATTTCTTCGTTGGCATAAAGCAATAGTCTTTCAATCACTTCACGCCTAATTCCTGAAAATCCTTTCAGTAAAGCATTCGCTCGAAGCAAAAGCATAGCTTTTGATACAAGAGGTGGAAAGGGTTCACCGATACCACATGCATGGGAATAAATAAGGTTCAACTGAAGCTGATCAACATCTGAAGTTTGAATATGAACATCACTTAACTTGCCAAATCCTGTTGTAATACCGTACACTGTCTCCCCGTTTGCAACAATCGTTTCCACTGCTTTTCTGTTTTGATCAACTCGCTTTAGACTCTCTTTCGAACAACTAGCGCGCGCACCGTTATATAAAAGTTTTCTAAGATCATTTAATGATAACTGATAACCATCGAGTAAAATCATTTACTACCACTCCTCTACCATATTATCTAAGTAAAGGTACATAAAAAACTCGTTTTAAAAATCGAATCGATTTTTAAAACGAGTTTTTTTCCTATATTGTGTGTAATTGCTCATGAGCCCTTCACACCTTTCCTCAATCAATGATTCCTGATTCTCCAATATTCACTTTAACATCAATCGTTACAGGAACATCAGGATATCGGTCATACCATTTTTTAAAATCAAAATTTCTAGTCTGACTACGAGCATGATCACCGATTGAGAAAGGATCTATTCCTAATTCTTGAAATTTCTTAACCATCTCGTCACCATGCGCTTTCACTTTACGTTCAAGCGTTTTTGCAATTTCTTGTTTTGTCTCTTTACTCAACTTATCCCCTGTGTACTCTACAATATTTCCATTTAACTTAATTGATATGTTTACTGAAGGATTGGTATTCCCATTTTTCACCTTATACTTCACTTTTGATTTGATCTTTTGTAGATTTGCATACTCTCCATCTGGAAGTTCTAACTCATATAAACCTGCGCTAAAACTTTTATTAATTAATGCGAACATAAACATTTCGTCCAAGTTCAATTTTCCAACCATTTTCTCATCTTCAAACAAAGCTAAACCAGTTATTTTTACTTCAGTCTTTTCCTTCTTAAGTATAGGAACGACTGGATCCATCCCATCGCCATAATATTTATAATCAAACAAGTGAATATTATTTTGGGGCATATTTCCATACTCAATCGATTGTTTAATAAGATTCTGTAGAAATGGGCCGATTCCCTGTAAATATTGAAACTCATTTTTGATGAGTTCGCCTGCACTCCCTTCTACTACACCAACATAAATGAGACGACCAGCTGCTGGGTCTCTTAGAAAACTATCTAGCACATCTATGATTCCCTCTTCAGCCATATCTTCACTAAATAACAATACCGCCATCTTCCCTATCGAAATGGGCTTAGGTAAACCGCTTAATTGATTGCGAAGTCCTTTACTCGTATATGCCTCAGCTTCAAATGATCTTGTCTCAACTTCTTGATTTGGATCAAACGTTTGGAGAGAGATCGTTCCTTTGATTTTCCCTTCTTTACCATTGTCATAGCCAACAATAAATAGAATGGGTACTTCATCAATTATTTCCTCTGCTACACATCCTGTCAGAAGGATACAAAGGACTATTAAGCTGCAATATTTCATGTTCGCCTTTTCACTCTCCTCCAAATCATGCTGTATAGGAAAATAAATGGAATATAAAAGTAATAAACATAGGTGCCTATTATAGAAGTAATCGTATTAAGATAGTCCACCTGGTCACGATTCGTAACCATCACACACGCTGTAAAAACAAACGCAATCAAAATGAAAACAAAGTACTTTTGTTTTATATGTAACACCTTTTTTCCAACTCGACTTGCTCCCCACATTGTTAAGCATATATTAGGAAAAACAACGAAACACCAGAATGTAATTCCAATATACTCAAATCGCTCTACAAATGGTAACTCTACAACTTTCCACGCAATCAACGTAGACCATATAGACTGCTGAAGTTGCCCCTCGCTATAAAATGCAAGAGAAATTACCATAACCATCGTGTAAATCAATGTCGTTAATAAAACGCCCATGTGTGCCCACATACGAGAGCTCTTCGGATTTTTTAGGAATGGATAAGCAAGTAATAAGATGTCTATGCCAACATAGCTTAGCGTCATCTGCCTTGTTCCAAGAGCAAATTCCTGTAATGTATGATCCATCATGGGAAACAAATTGCTAAATGTAGAGAATTTTAGAGGAGCCGTTGCCGTAAATACTAACCAAACTGGAATGATCACTCCAAAGAAACAGATTCCTGCTACCGTTCGAAATCCACCAGCAAGCACATAATACGTTAACAACAAATACATTCCTACAGGTATCCAAGTGGCTAGTTCAGGAAACATCCAGGCCTGAATGACTTCTATAAACGTACGAAGAATAACAATCGTCCCTAACAGTAAATACATCATTAGTGCAATGTTAAAAAACGATCCAATCCACTTCCCGAACCACTTATTATGAAGGTCAATAATGTCGTAAGAACCATCACTAAGAATTCGATACATCATCCATATGAACACATGAAAAACAACACCTGTAATAATAACGACAATCCAGGCATCATTTCCTGCATAAGCCGCGATATATCTAGGAAAGCCTAGTATCCCAACTCCCACCTGATTACTGTGAATAATAAACATGATCAGAAAGGGAGATATAAGAAGATCATTTCGCTTGCTCTGTTCCATGCAACTCACCCTCTACTGCTCATCGAAATCCAAATGATGCTTTTGGCGTTTTTTCTTATCCTCAAATCGCTTCGTCTGTTTCCCTCGAAAAAATTGAAATCTGTTTTTTTGCATGACATAAGGTAAACGAAAGAAAGAATCGTACCAATCTTTTACCCTCGGAGGATAAAGCGGCGCGAGATATGGGTTTCCAAATGATGTTAACCTGATCATATGCGTTAGAATAAATAGTCCAAACAGCGCTACTCCGATTAAGCCAAGAAATTGTGCGAACACAATTAAAGGATAGCGTAAAAAACGAATCGTATTAGTCATGCGATAAACTGGTGTTGTAAAAGAAGCAAGAGCTGATAAGGCAACCAAAATCAACAGAATATTACTAGTTAAAGAAGCCTCAACAGCAGCCGTTCCAATAACAATACCTCCTACAATACCGAGTGTTTGCCCAACCTTCGTCGGCATCCTTGCCCCCGCCTCTCGTAGCAAATCGATTGTCACTTCAAGAAAAAACACTTCAATAACAGGAGAGAAAGGGATGTCACTTCTTGATGAAATTAACGTTGCTAATAACTTAGAAGGAAATAATTCATAATGATACGTTAAAACTGCAACGTACAAAGGAGTAGCGATAATCGACGCTAGAATGGCAATCATGCGGACGACACGAAAAAAGGAAGCAATATTCCATCCAAGATAGTAATCTTCAAAGGATACTAACAATTGCCCAAAATTAATTGGACCAATTAGAGCATTAGAAGACCCTTCTGTTAAGATCGCAAATGCACCAAAATTCATATGTCCTGTAATACGATCCGTTCGCTCCGTATCAATCATTTGCGGAAAAACAGACAGAGAATTGTCTTCTAACATCTGACCAATAAAGGAAGAGTCAGAAATAATATCAAAATCGAGATCCTCGAGGCGCTGCATAACGGTATTAATATTCTGTTCACTAGCCACACCCTCAATAAAGGCAACGACAACCTTCGTTTTACTAATCGTTCCAACGGTAATCTCTTTCATTCTCAACCTGGGATGCGGGATTCTTCTACGAATTAAATTCATATTTGTATGAAGATCTTCGACTAGACCTTCTTTCGGTCCCATCACACTAAATTCAATTTCAGGAGCAGATAAATCTCTTGATTTGCGAAGACTAATGTTTACAAGGAGAACCTTTTGACCTCGTGAAAGTTGGATGGCAAGATAACCTTCTAACAACCGTTCTTGGATGACTGATAGCTCTGATGAAATCTCAATATTTTCGATTGGAAGAATGCCTTTTAAGTCTTCAAGTGATTTTGACTTACATTCTTTAATCACTGGCAATATGTCACGGTGGAGCTGTTCAGAATCAACAAGCGATGCAAAATAGATTAACCGATAAGGCTGATCGCTCGCTTTATTTTCATATGCCACAAAATCGATCGATTGTTTAAGGTCTTTTATCATTTCCTCTAACGTAGATGGCTTTTCAGAAGCGCCTTTCTTAAACCATTTCACATGAATCAGCTCCGCACTTAACATTCTCTTCCAATTAGCATGCGCATTTCTTGTCCTCTTATCCATCAAAAAAGATCAGGCGCGTATATAGCACCTGACCTTTTTATCACGTTCTTTCTTTATAAACACTTAGCACCTTTTGGCGCTGTACTTTATGATCCACAGTTGGAAGTGGGTAATCTTCCCCAATGACACAGTTATTTTCCTTTTGCTCTTCTTCAGTCATTTTTGATGGTTGATGGATATACTTCTTAGGCACATCTTTTAACTCTTCAACGTACTTCTTAATATAAACACCGTACGGATCAAATCGTTCTGCCTGAGTTGTCGGATTAAAGATACGGAAATAAGGGACAGCATCTGTACCAGTAGAAGATGCCCACTGCCACCCTCCAGTATTGGAAGACTCATCATAATCAATCAGCTTTTCCTCAAAGTAACGCTCACCAAGTCTCCAATCGATAAGGTAATCTTTTGTAAGAAATGAAGCTGTAATCATACGAAGTCGATTATGCATCCAGCCTTCCTGATTTAGTTGCCTCATTCCAGCATCAACGATTGGAAAGCCGGTTTTACCCTCTTTCCACTTCTGCAATTTTTCTTCATCGTCATTCCACGGAATACCTCGATATTTGGACTGAAATTCACGATCTCGAAATTCAGGAAACTCTGAATGAACCATTCCATAAAAATCACGCCAGGAAAGTTCCTGAATAAACGTTTCTGCCCCTTTATGATCATATTCTGATACCATATGAAAAAGGGTGCGGACAGAGAGAGCACCTGTTTTTAAATACGGTGATAACTTACTTGTCCCCACAAGTGAAGGAACATCTCGATGGTTATCATAATCCTTGATTCTTTCTTTCACAAAACGCTTCGCCCGTTGAGTTGCACTCTTTTCACCAATCGCTTGCCAATTTGCTTCACACTTATTTAAAATATTTGCAAATTCGGCTTCAGATTCAGGATCAAGGGTATGATCTAACGAATGAGCATACTTCTTAACCTTCTTAAAATCATTCTGAATGACTGGTGGCTTTCTTAACGTCCGCCATTGCTTATAATAGGGCGTAAATACCTTATACATCGTATCATCATGTTTCCTAACTTCTTTAGAACCATGAAGGTAGTAATCTTTATAAGAAAATACTTTAATACCCTTCTCTTTCAGCAAGTTACTCACTTCATGATCGCGCTTCGCTCCGTTTCCTGCTTCATCTTCATTAAAGAAAATGGCCGTTACATTTAAACGAGCCGTTATCTTATCAAATACATCTTTTGGAGTTCCATAGCTAATTTGAAAGGGAAGTTTCTCGTTTTTACAGCGTTCTTGAAATTCAGCCACCGTCTGAAAGAAATAATCGTGGTGGAGATCGATTGTATTCGTAAAATGGGGATCAAGCTGGAAAATCCCTACCCAGTTAGCATCATTTTCTTCACAATAGGCGATAGCCTTTTCAAGAGCAGTTTGGTCGTTTAAACGAAAATCCCGTCTAAACCAAACGATAACGATTTCACTCATCACATTCACCTCTACTATCATTTTAGTTCGAAGAAAGGGTGGTTTACAGTTTGAATGTGCTATAGATGCGAACTAACGATACTGTAGCTACTAAATAAGTGATCTACCTATAAGACAAATGAATAATTTGTTCGAATCTCTTAAACGCGATATGTAACACTTTAATCATTGACCAAATTGTTATTACAATGATTAAGATTGAAAAGAAGCTGTTCCAAAAGGGTTCACTCCATTAATAGTAGATTCTAGTTCTTTCCCTCGATTTTAAGGCATTATCTTATACAATTCACCTGTTCTTTTAAGAAATCTCTGTCATTTTTATAATACCAATAAGCTTATCATTACCCATTAATTCCGCGAAAGTGAAAAAACAAACAAAAAAAAGCGAGAAACCCTCAGGTCTCTCGCTTCTCTTATGTTGCCCAGCGACGTCCTACTCTTGCAGGGGGAGATCCCCCAACTACCATCGGCGCTCGAGCTTAACTTCCGTGTTCTCATACGGGGCGCGATAAGCGGCGAACTTCTTCGTCAGCTGCGCGATGCCAGATCCTCATGGATCTCTCGAATATCCACTCCGGTCTGACATCACTTGCTTCCTCGAATTTCTTGCTTCTCCCACCCCTACGAAGCTTTCGAAGAAGTTTTGATTGTTTGACATGAAGCTTTTTTCTCTTGCGAGTTTTCAACACTTTTATAGATACAAAAAAGCGAGAACCTCTCAAGTCTCTCGCTTCTCTTAGTTGCCCAGCGACGTCCTACTCTTGCAGGGGGAGATCCCCCAACTACCATCGGCGCTGAAGAGCTTAACTTCCGTGTTCGGCATGGGAACGGGTGTGACCTCTTCGCCATCATCACTAGACTAACAGGATGTTAGCCGTTCGATGTTCACCACAGGACGTGGTGGCACTTAATCGAACTTCCTTGTTTCAGGTGTTCCCTGAAAACTAGATAGCACTCGCAACGTTTTCCAATTTAATCGGTTAAGCCCTCGATCGATTAGTATTCGTCAGCTCCACGTGTTGCCACGCTTCCACCCCGAACCTATCTACCTCATCATCTCTAAGGGATCTTACCAGCTTAATGCTGTGGGAAATCTCATCTCGAGGGGGGCTTCATGCTTAGATGCTTTCAGCACTTATCCCTTCCACACGTAGCTACCCAGCTATGCTCCTGGCGGAACAACTGGTACACCAGCGGTGTGTCCATCCCGGTCCTCTCGTACTAAGGACAGCTCCTCTCAAATTTCCTGCGCCCGCGACGGATAGGGACCGAACTGTCTCACGACGTTCTGAACCCAGCTCGCGTACCGCTTTAATGGGCGAACAGCCCAACCCTTGGGACCTACTTCAGCCCCAGGATGCGATGAGCCGACATCGAGGTGCCAAACCTCCCCGTCGATGTGGACTCTTGGGGGAGATAAGCCTGTTATCCCCAGGGTAGCTTTTATCCGTTGAGCGATGGCCCTTCCATGCGGAACCACCGGATCACTAAGCCCGACTTTCGTCCCTGCTCGACTTGTAGGTCTCGCAGTCAAGCTCCCTTGTGCCTTTACACTCTGCGAATGATTTCCAACCATTCTGAGGGAACCTTTGGGCGCCTCCGTTACACTTTAGGAGGCGACCGCCCCAGTCAAACTGCCCACCTGACACTGTCTCCGCACCGGATCACGGTGCTGGGTTAGAATGTCAGTACAGCCAGGGTAGTATCCCACCGACGCCTCCATCGAACCTGGCGGTCCGACTTCTATGGCTCCTACCTATCCTGTACAAGCTGTACCAAAATCCAATATCAGGCTACAGTAAAGCTCCATGGGGTCTTTCCGTCCTGTCGCGGGTAACCTGCATCTTCACAGGTACTATAATTTCACCGGGTCTCTCGTTGAGACAGTATCCAAGTCGTTGCACCTTTCGTGCGGGTCGGAACTTACCCGACAAGGAATTTCGCTACCTTAGGACCGTTATAGTTACGGCCGCCGTTTACTGGGGCTTCGATTCAGAGCTTCTCCCGTAAGGGATAACCCCTCCTCTTAACCTTCCAGCACCGGGCAGGTGTCAGCCCCTATACTTCGCCTTACGGCTTTGCAGAGACCTGTGTTTTTGCTAAACAGTCGCTTGGATCTTTTCACTGCGGCTCCCCTGGGCTATAAACCCGAGGAAGCACCCCTTCTCCCGAAGTTACGGGGTCATTTTGCCGAGTTCCTTAACGAGAGTTCTCCCGATCGTCTTAGGATTCTCTCCTCGCCTACCTGTGTCGGTTTGCGGTACGGGCACCTTTTTCCTCACTAGAGGCTTTTCTTGGCAGCGTAGAATCAAGGACTTCGGTACTAAATTTCCCTCGCCATCACGACTCAGCTCGCGCGGTGAACGGATTTGCCTATTCACCAGCCTAATCGCTTGGACGCGCATTTCCAGCAGCGCGCTCTCCCTATCTTTCTGCGTCCCCCCGTCGTTCAAACGGAAAGGAGGTGGTACAGGAATATCAACCTGTTATCCATCGCCTACGCCTTTCGGCCTCGGCTTAGGTCCCGACTAACCCTGAGCGGACGAGCCTTCCTCAGGAAACCTTGGGCTTTCGACGGACAAGATTCTCACTTGTCTTTCGCTACTCATACCGGCATTCTCACTTCTAAGCGCTCCACCAGTCCTTTCGGTCTGACTTCACAGCCCTTAGAACGCTCTCCTACCATTGTCGTAAGACAATCCACAGCTTCGGTGATACGTTTAGCCCCGGTACATTTTCGGCGCAGCGTCACTCGACCAGTGAGCTATTACGCACTCTTTAAATGATGGCTGCTTCTAAGCCAACATCCTGGTTGTCTAAGCAACGCCACATCCTTTTCCACTTAACGTATACTTTGGGACCTTAGCTGGTGGTCTGGGCTGTTTCCCTCTCGACTACGGATCTTATCACTCGCAGTCTGACTCCCGCGGATAAATCGTTGGCATTCGGAGTTTGACTGGATTCGGTAATCCGGTAAGGACCCCTAGTCCAATCAGTGCTCTACCTCCAAGATTCTTGCCGCGAGGCTAGCCCTAAAGCTATTTCGGAGAGAACCAGCTATCTCCAGGTTCGATTGGCATTTCACCGCTACCCACACCTCATCCCCGCATTTTTCAACATGCGTGGGTTCGGGCCTCCATTCAGTGTTACCTGAACTTCACCCTGGACATGGGTAGATCACCTGGTTTCGGGTCTACGACCACGTACTATTTCGCCCTATTCAGACTCGCTTTCGCTGCGGCTCCGCCTTCTCAGCTTAACCTTGCACGGGATCGTAACTCGCCGGTTCATTCTACAAAAGGCACGCTGTCACCCATTAACGGGCTCCAACTAGTTGTAGGCACACGGTTTCAGGTTCTTTTTCACTCCCCTTCCGGGGTGCTTTTCACCTTTCCCTCACGGTACTGGTTCACTATCGGTCACTAGAGAGTATTTAGCCTTGGGAGATGGTCCTCCCGGATTCCGACGGGGTTTCACGTGTCCCGCCGTACTCAGGATCCGTCTCGGAGGGCATCGGATTTTGACTACAGGATTGTTACCTTCTCTGATGGACCTTTCCAGGTCGCTTCGTCTATCCGTGCCTTTGTAACTCCAAAGAGACGTCCTACAACCCAGAGGGCAAGCCCTCTGGTTTGGGCTGATTCCGTTTCGCTCGCCGCTACTCAGGAAATCGCGTTTGCTTTCTCTTCCTCCGGGTAATGAGATGTTTCAGTTCCCCGGGTCTGCCTTCCATTCCCTATGTATTCAGAAATGGATACCATCCTATTAAAGATGGTGGGTTCCCCCATTCGGAAATCTCCGGATCAAAGCGTACTTACAGCTCCCCGAAGCATATCGGTGTTCGTCCCGTCCTTCTTAGGCTTCTAGTGCCAAGGCATCCACCGTGCGCCCTTAGTAGCTTAACCTTCGATTTGTGTGGCGTAAGCCATCACGCATCAGTTATTACTAAGTTATTGCATAAAAATAATTATTGGATGTCGTTGTTTGTGCTATCTAGTTTTCAAGGAACAAGGCTACTACTTGAATCCGCCTAAGCTTCATCACTTCACCTATTTTGAAAGAATAAATCATTCTTTCAAAACTAAACGAAACGCTCATGTAAGGTTGGTAACGTAAGTTACCTTCGTAATTCTCCATAGAAAGGAGGTGATCCAGCCGCACCTTCCGATACGGCTACCTTGTTACGACTTCACCCCAATCATTTGTCCCACCTTCGGCGGCTGGCTCCATAAAGGTTACCCCACCGACTTCGGGTGTTACAAACTCTCGTGGTGTGACGGGCGGTGTGTACAAGGCCCGGGAACGTATTCACCGCGGCATGCTGATCCGCGATTACTAGCAATTCCGGCTTCATGCAGGCGAGTTGCAGCCTGCAATCCGAACTGAGAACGGCTTTATGGGATTCGCTTCACCTCGCGGTGTTGCTGCCCTTTGTACCGTCCATTGTAGCACGTGTGTAGCCCAGGTCATAAGGGGCATGATGATTTGACGTCATCCCCACCTTCCTCCGGTTTGTCACCGGCAGTCACCTTAGAGTGCCCAACTAAATGCTGGCAACTAAGATCAAGGGTTGCGCTCGTTGCGGGACTTAACCCAACATCTCACGACACGAGCTGACGACAACCATGCACCACCTGTCACTCTGTCCCCCGAAGGGGAACGTCCTGTCTCCAGGATTGTCAGAGGATGTCAAGACCTGGTAAGGTTCTTCGCGTTGCTTCGAATTAAACCACATGCTCCACTGCTTGTGCGGGCCCCCGTCAATTCCTTTGAGTTTCAACCTT